>NZ_OY781099.1:0-606651 GCF_963676325.1 uncultured Bacteroides sp. | reverse complement strand
TTGGAATACGAATTAAACTGGCCATACTGCATATCAATATTTGTTTTACCTAAATCCAATGAAGCACCTTTCAATGCCTTTTGCACATCAACCGAATATGTAGACGATCGAACAGATAAATTATTTTCTAACGCTAATTGAATAGCATCATGCAAACTGACTGACTTTGATTGTTGAGCCTCTGCATTATTAAAAGCAGCTGATCCTAAAAGTAAAAACAACGAAACAGATAGCACTTTTGTCGATTTACGTTTGAACAAAGCCCTGAAACTATGAGTAGAGAACAGGATATAGAATACCGGAAGAATAATCAGAGTAAGCAAAGTAGCTGTGATAAGTCCGCCAATAACCACTGTAGCTAAAGGTTTTTGTACTTCTGCACCGGCAGAGGTTGACAATGCCATTGGTAAAAAGCCCAACGAAGCAGCAGCAGCCGTCATTATAACAGGACGTAAACGTGTTTGCAATCCTTTAAGTACTCTTTCCGTTATATCATCAACACCTTTCTTTTCCAATCGGTTGAACTCTGAGATAAGTACTATACCATTAAGCACAGCCACACCAAACAAGGCTATGAAACCTACTCCCGCAGAAATTGAGAAGTTCATGCCACGTATCCACAGTGCAAAGATACCACCAATGGCAGACATCGGTACTGCCGTGTATATAAGTAGGGTCTGTTTTACAGAATGGAAAGTAAAGAACAACAAAACAAAGATTAAAAGCAATGCAACCGGCAAGGCTATTGCAAGTCTGTCTTTAGCTGCTTCCAGATTTTTAAACTGACCACCATAAGATACATAATAACCTGTGGGGAGGCTTACTTGTTTATTTATCTTAGCTGTCACATCATTAATAACACTTTCAACGTCTCTGTTACGAACATTAAATCCAATAGTAATACGGCGTTTGGTATCTTCTCTTGAAACCTGAGCCGGACCGGATTTTATAGATATATCAGCAAGCTGTTCAAAAGGTATTTGTTCTCCGTTTGGTGCTGCAACCGACAAGTTCTTTACATCATCAAGATCCTGGCGGTAATCTTTATCCAGACGAACAACCAGATCAAAACGTTTTTCTTCGTCATATACAACCCCAGCCTGACTACCGGCAAATGCAGCACGTAGAACCCGGTTTACATCATCGATAGAAAGTCCGTATTGTGCCAAACGGTCACGATTGAAGTTTACCTGTATTTGTGCCAGACCTGTTACTTTCTCTACATTTATATCTTCAACTCCCGGAACCTTTTTTATAATCTTTTCCACATCAGCAGCTTTATCGGCCAAAGTATTGAGATCGTCACCAAATATTTTAACGGCAACATCTTGCTTGGAACCGGAAAGGAGTTCGTTGGAACGCATTTGTATAGGCTGTTGAAACTCGAATTTTACTCCGGCAAGAGGAATAAGCTTTTCCTGCATCTTCTCAACCAGTTCTTCACGTGTCTTAGCCGATGTCCATTCGCTCTTATCTTTCAACGTAATAATATAGTCGCCTGTTTCCATTGGCGTAGGATCTGTAGGAATCTCACCGGCACCAATCTTACAAACCACATGCTTTACCTCCGGGAAATTATCAAGCAAAATCTTATTTGCTTTCTCAACCATCTCAACAGTATTTGAGAGCGAACCTCCCTGCAAAGTAACAACTCCGGCTGCTAGATCACCTTCTTCGAGTTGGGGAATAAATTCACCACCCAAACTGCTGAATACAAACAGACTGGACAAGAACAATACAATTGCAGAAATGGAAACCAGCAATTTACGTTTAAGAGCAAAAGCTATGACAGGATTAAAGGCTTTGTGTATCTTATCCATCAGCTTATCAGAAAAGCTCTGCTTATGCTCTGTCTTTTTACTGAGAAACAATGCAGAAGCCATTGGTACATAAGTGAGCGAAAGGATTGCAGCCCCTATCAATGCAAAAGTAACCACCTGAGCCATTGGACGGAACATCTTACCTTCAATGCCTACCAATGCCATAATTGGCAAGTAAACAATCAGAATAATAACTTGTCCGAAAGTTGCTGAGCTCATCATTCGTTTGGCAGATTCAAGAACACTTTCATCCATTTGATCCTGCGAAAGAACTTTCACACCCGAATTGTGTAATTTCCCCTGAGTAATGCGGTGTACCACGCTTTCTACAATAATAACCGCACCATCCACAATCAATCCAAAGTCGATAGCTCCCAAGCTCATTAGGTTACCCGACACACCAAATAAGTTCATCAGCGAAATGGCAAATAGCATGGAAAGCGGGATAACTGAAGCAACAATTAGCCCGGCCCTGATATTTCCCAGCAATAATACGAGAATGAATATTACGATTAAAGCACCTTCAATAAGGTTTCGGGAAACAGTACCAATAGCACGTCCCACAAGATCTGAACGATTAAGGAACGGCTCTATTTTTACACCTTTTGGCAAGGATTTCTGAATAGATGCAATTCGGGTTTCAACGTTATCAATAACCTCATGAGCATTAGCCCCCTTAAGCATCATTACTACACCTCCCACAGCTTCTGTTGTGTCAACAACAAATGCACCATAACGGGTAGCATTACCATATTGCACGGTGGCTATATCTCTTATTAAAACAGGAATGCCAGATGAATTAGACTTTACAACAATCTTTTCAATATCTTCGAGGGTTTTCACAAGACCGATACCGCGAATAAAATATGCAGTAGGTTTCTTATCAATGTAAGCACTTCCTGTGTTCTCATTGTTTTTTTCGAGAGCTCCGAAAATATCTGTTAATGTAAGGTTCATGGATCTAAGCCTTTCAGGATTTACAGCTATTTCATACTGTTTTACAAAACCTCCATAACTGTTAATGTCAGCCACGCCCTGTGTACCAAGCATCTCACGGCGAACCACCCAATCTTGAATGGTTCGCAATTCCATTGGGGTATATTTGTGTTCATATCCTTTGTCTACGGCAAGACGGTATTGGAAGATCTCTCCCAAACCGGATGAAATAGGGGCAAGCTCTGTTTTTGCAAGTCCGGGAGGAATTGCCTCTTCTGCCTCTCTTAACCGCTCGCTTAATTGCTGACGTGCCCAGTAAACATCTACGTTGTCTTTAAACACTACGGTTATAACCGATAACCCTAAACGTGAAATAGAGCGAAGCTCAATAATATCAGGAATATTGGCTACTGCAACTTCTATAGGTGCGGTAATGGCACTTTCAACCTCCTGAACTGCCAGTGATGGTGCTAGTGAAATAATCTGCACCTGATTATTAGTAATATCGGGTATAGCATCAATAGGCAAACGGGTAAGCGAATACGTTCCCCAACCTATCAAAGCTACAACAAATAATCCGATAATGAATTTATTCTTTATCGAAAAATGTATGATACGTTCTATCATGAAATATCTGCTTTTATAAAATTAATACAGAACTAATAATTATAAAACTATTAGTAAATAAAGAACAAAGAACTAACAGGAATTGATTCTTTTACACAGCTAAAAATGAGTTCTAACCATGATATACAGAAACAACAGATCTCAGTTTTTCGTTAATTAAACTTGGCAGTAAAGCCAGAAAACATGCAGATTGTAGTTAGTAAATCCACACTTATTTAAAGTGTGGGCGGGGCACGAAGACTTATGGTTCGGGAAATACCCGCACCATGAAGAGATTCAATATAAAAGGAAAGTCGATCAAAAGATTCCAGCTTCGGCGGAAGTAATGAGTGTATAAAAGAAGCCGGGAAAAGTGTTACAACCTGCCAGAAATGGGGCTGAACATTAACATCATGATGCGGAACCGAGAAATTAAGTTTGGTAATGCAATAGCCATCACAATCTTCATCAGCCTGATGATGAGGTTTTGTAGGAGAATCTGCATCACCCTGCAGACAAATTTCATTATCAAAATGATGATGATGGGGTAATACCGGTACAATCAGCACCAACATGCTGACTAGCAATAAAAGCCATCCGGTAAACCTCTTCTTTCTCATTCTTACTGTTTTATGCCGCTAAGATAATGCTTTAAAGTCAGAGAGAAAAGAAAAAAGAGGTAAAAACCCATTCCCGGGCTTTTACCTCTTACACTATTATAACAAGAAACTACTATTTACCAAATAGAAACTCTCTTTTCAACAGGAAGATACATCGGATCTTTTTCTGTAATATTGAAAGCCTTGTACCATGCGCCAATCTGAGGAAGGGCTCCATTAACACGCCATTTTCCTAAAGAGTGAGGATCAGATTTTGTACGACTCAAGATTGCTTCCGGACGAATATTTCCTGCCCATACACCAGCATAAGCCAGGAAGAAACGTTGGTCGGGAGTAATGCCGTTAATTGATTCAAGAGGAGCACTTGCTGTTGCATTCTTAAATGCCTGATAAGAGATCTGAAGACCACCGTGATCGGCAATATTCTCACCAAGAGTAAACTTACCGTTTGCGTGTACACCCGGAGCAACTTCAATATTATCAAAGAAGTTAACCATTACAGCAGAACGAGTTTCAAAGTTCTTAGCATCTTCAGCAGTCCACCAGTCTTTCAGGTTTCCGTCCTTATCATATTGTCTTCCCTGATCATCGAAACCGTGAGTCATTTCATGTCCGATAACCACGCCTATTGCTCCGTAGTTGAAAGCATCATCTGCATTCATATCAAAGAAAGGATATTGCAGAATTCCGGCAGGGAAACAAATTTCATTTGTTGTAGGATTATAATAAGCATTCACTGTTTGTGGAGTCATCTGCCATTCATCTTTATCCACCGGTTTGTTTGCCTTATTAATCATATAAGCCATTTCAAAACGGTTTGCACGTTCCACATTTTCCCAATAAGAATCATTTTTGACTTGCAAAGCAGAATAATCTTTCCACTTGTCAGGATATCCAATCTTAACATGGAATGCAGAAAGTTTTTCCTGCGCTTTAGCCTTTGTAGCATCACTCATCCAAGCCAGATTCTGAATACGCTGACCTAATGAAACCTGAAGGTTCTTCACTAAAGACACCATTCTTTCCTTTGCTGCAGCAGGGAAATATTTCTCTGTATACATTTGACCAACAGCTTCACCCAGTGAACCATCAACTACAGATACAGCACGTTTCCAGCGTGGTTTCATCACTTTCACACCATTCATTGTAGTGCTGTAGAAATCAAAGTTCTGAGCATTGATTGCATCGCTTAAGTAAGAAGCAGAACCATCAATCAGTTTCCATTGCAAGTAAGCAATCTGATCTTTCAATGGCACTGTATTAATGATATTCACAACTTCTTTGATAGAAGCAGGCTGGCCAACATTAATTTCTTTAAGACCTTTCAAACCAAAGTCTGTGAAGAAAACATCCCATGCAAAAGAAGGGTATTGTTTTTTAAGATCAGCAACAGCCATCTTGTTATAGTTTGCATGAGGATCTCTTAATTCCACCTTTGTACGGGCAATCTTTGCCAGACGGGTTTCAATAGCCATAACAGCTGTCATTGCTTTTTGAGCAGAAGCTTTGTCATAACCAACCAACTGGAACATCTTTACAACATGCAATTTGTATTTATCACGAATTTCCTTCGTTTTAGCATCATTTTCCAGGTAATACTCACGTTCACCCATGCTGATACCGCTTTGGGATGTATGAACCATATTCATAGAACTGTTCATATCATCTGCGCTTACATAAACGGCAAAGTATGGATCAAGTCCTATTGTACGCATTTCTGCCAACAAAGGATAGATAGCCGATTTATTCTTTAAAGAAGCAATCTTCTTCAGATAAGGTTTGATTGGAGCTGCTCCTTTTTTATTTAGCTTTACGCTATCCATGGCAATGTTATACAAATCACCAATCTTCTGAGCTACTGTTCCCTGTTGATTCTTTACTTTTGCAAGTCCTTCAATCAAACCTTTCAATTGTGAACGGTTATTTTCAGCAAGCTTATCAAAAGAGCCAAAACGCGCATATTCGCCAGTCAGCGGATTGTTCTTCATCCATCCTCCACAAGAATACTGGTAAAAGTTACTTCCCGGTAAAACTGTTTTATCAAGATTATTAAAGTCTATACCAGGAGCTAACTGGGCACTCACTTCGCAATTCCACCCTGTGCTGATTAAACAGAATGCCATCAGCGGCAGATAATTTTTAAATTTCATACTTTATAATTTTATTAATTCACTCTCTGTTTCCACATTGGACGCAAAATTAGATAATAAAATCACAAAGGGAATGTTATTTATACAAAAATTATTCGTGAAACATTTTATTCACTTTTAGCCTCTTCCAACTCCATTGAAGCCGATTCCCACTCTTCCACCACATTATCAAGTTCTTGCTTCAGATTCTGATGATGTGCATAGAGTTCCATATCAGAAGCTCCATCAGGAGTAGTCATTTTTAGTTCTACTGCAGATATTTTTTCTTCAAGTTTTTCTATTTCTTTCTCACAGTCAGTTACCTGCTTTTCCAGTTTACGGAGTTTTTTATTGAGTTCTTTCTGTGCTTCGTATGAAAGTTTATTTTCGGACACCACCTCTTGCTCATTATTCTGTGCCGTTGGAGAAGCTGACAATTCTGGTTTACGCTGCAAATCATTGAGACTATCCATCTTCTTCTTTTGCAGAAAATCATAAATACCACCCAGGTGTTCTTTAACCACTCCGCCGCCAAACTCATACACCTTGGTAACCAGTCCGTCCAGGAACTCACGGTCGTGAGAAACAATAATCACCGTTCCGTCAAAATCCTTAATGGCCTCTTTAAGCACATCCTTGGTACGCATATCCAGGTGATTCGTCGGCTCATCCAAAATAAGGAGATTAACAGGTTCAAGCAACAACTTAATCATAGCCAGACGAGTACGTTCTCCACCAGAAAGCACCTTTACTTTCTTATCGGAAGCTTCGCCACCAAACATGAAAGCACCAAGAATATCGCGAATCTTAGTACGGATATCACCCGTTGCCACATAATCAATAGTATCGAACACAGTAAGACTCTCATCCAGCATCTGCGCCTGATTCTGCGCAAAATAGCCAATCTGAACATTATGTCCGATAGTCAGCTTACCTTCATAGTCAATATTTCCCATGATACACTTCACCAATGTGGATTTTCCTTCACCATTCTTTCCCACAAAAGCTATCTTTTCACCACGGTTAATAGTGAGATTCACATCATGATAAACCACATGATTGCCATAAGCCTTTTTTAAATCCTCTGCAATAACGGGATAGTTACCCGAACGGGCAGCAGGTGGAAATTTAAGCCTCAGCGTAGAATTATCTTCATCGTCCACTTCAAGACGTTCAATCTTCTCTAATTGCTTGATACGGCTCTGCACCTGAACAGCTTTCGTAGCTTTATAGCGGAAACGTTCCACGAAATCTTCCGTATCCTGAATCTGTTTTTGCTGATTTTCATAAGCACGCAATTGTTGTTCTCTGCGTTCCTTTCTAAGTTCAACAAACCTTGAGTAAGAAACTTTATAGTCGTATATCTTTCCGCAACTGATTTCAATGGTACGGGTAGTTACCGCATCAATAAATGCACGGTCGTGAGATACCAGCACCACTGCGTTACAACGGGTAGAAAGGAAATTCTCCAACCACTGAATACTTTCAATATCAAGGTGGTTGGTAGGCTCATCGAGAAGAAGTACATCCGGACGTCTAAGTAGAAGTTTAGCCAATTCAATACGCATACGCCATCCACCGCTGAACTCGGAAGTAGGACGGGAAAAGTCGTCACGACTAAAGCCAAGCCCCACCAAAGTACGCTCAATCTCGGCCTGATAATTGGTACCACCCATCATCAGGAAGCGTTCATTTTCATGTGTAAACCGGTCAATCAGTTTGTGATAGCTTTCAGATTCGTAATCAGTCCTGTCCGCCAGCTCCTGATTCATCCGTTCAATGTCCGCCTGAAGTTCAAAGATATGCTCAAATGCCTGTTCGGCCTCTTCCATTACAGTATGCTTATCACTCAGAATCATCACCTGCGGAAGGTAACCAATGGTCACATCTTTCGGAGCTGCCACCGTACCTGCAGTTGGAGTCTGTATGCCAGCCAGGATCTTTAGCATGGTTGACTTTCCGGCACCATTTTTCCCGACCAGTGCAATGCGGTCTTTCTTGTTTATCACATACGATACGCCATCAAAAAGCGCTCTGGCATTAAACTCAACTTTTAATCCTTCTACTGAAACCATCTTTATATATTGTTGTCTCTTATCTTACTAAAGTGCAAAGATACAACAAAAACATGAAGTGAACACTTTTCAGAAAAGCTTCTTTTTAAAAGGATACTCTGAGTTAAAACCTCTTTGACAAGAAAGATGTTTTATGATATTAATTTATAATCAAAAACACACCACCCAATAAATATTGCAACTCAGATTTTAAAATATATTTTTATGCATCTAAAACTATCTAAAAGTATATTATCTTTGAGGACCAAAATAACACACACAAAATCTAGTTACTAATGAATCAAAATTCTTCACGACTCTATGTAGTAGACGCCTTGAGAGGGTTTGCTATTATTTCAATTATGTTACTCCACAACCTTGAGCATTTCGATTTTTACTATTCACCATCTTATTTTCCAGATTGGTTAAAGACTTTGGATAAAGGAATCTGGGACAGTCTATTTTTCCTTTTTTCCGGTAAATCGTATGCTATTTTTGCATTGCTTTTCGGATTAACCTTCTTCATTCAATCACACAATCAGGAAAAGATAGGAAAAGACTTCAGAGGCCGGTTTGCCTGGAGGTTACTCCTTCTACTGGGTTTCGGAACAATTAACTCTGCATTTTACCAAGGAGACATTCTTACTATTTATGCCATTATCGGATTCGGACTGATTCCGTTTGCAAAGCTCAGCAATAAAGTAGTTTTGGGATTTGCTATTCTCCTTATGCTTCAACCTTATGAACTGATCAATCTGATATCTGGATTATCAGATTCTTCTAAAGAAATGCAAAACCCCGCTTCATGGGCTCTTTTCGGAAAGATGGCGGAGTATATTCCAAAAGATTCATTATTCAACACAATAGAAGGCAATCTTTCAAATGGTAGAATTGCTGTTATGGAATGGTCGTGGGAGAACGGACGTGTATTCCAGACCTTGTCATTATTCCTGCTTGGAATGCTTGCCGGACGAAAATCATTATTCAAAGTAACTCCTGAGAGTAAGATATTCTGGAAAAAAGTTATAATATATGCAGCCTTTGCTTTTGTTCCACTATATATAATTAAGAGCAACGCAGCTTCGTGGTTCGACAGTGAAGCCATTCGCAGACCATTTCTTACTATCTTTAACTCATGGAACAACCTGGCTTTCATGCTAATCCTCGTTTCGGGTTTTGTACTGTTATTCCAGACCAGAACCTTTGAAAAGATTCTGACTCATTTTTCTTCTATTGGTCGTATGAGCTTATCCAATTACATTATCCAGTCAATTCTGGGTTCATTTATCTACTATGGTTTTGGCTTGGGGCTATACCAGTACACCGGAGCTACTTTTTCTTTACTAATAGGCATTACCCTTGGAACCTTACAAGGTTTCTTCAGTTCGTGGTGGATGAAGAATCACCGCCAGGGACCACTAGAATTCATTTGGCACAAGGCTACCTGGGTTGGAACAGATAAATAGTCTTTTCAGATAAGAAACCATTCTCCAATAAATAAAAATCATTGGTGAATGGCTGAGATTTATTGGCGAATAACGCTTCAAACTCCCGCCTGCTTTTTTGGAAAGCAGGCGGGAGTCTGCTCAACATCCGGTTACGTTTCAAAAAAGGCAGGCGGGAGTTTTTTTACATCGCACTTTTGCACGATTTTACAAAAAACGAAAAGCATCCATCACTCCATCACTATTTCTTGTAACATATTATAATATAATGCATTAGCCAGTGATGGTAGCTTTTTGTACTGTCACAAAACCCACACTTTTGGGGTCATCCATCACTTTTTCGAGCCATTTTTCTCCAAATAGAACCAAACTCAGCTTGATTTGTTTTTCGAAACAAATTATGCGTAAAATCTACTTATTGAGCTCGAAAAAGTGAGGGTTCATGCCTTTTGTGTAAGCGTCTCCGCGATACCCTATAAAATATTTTCTGGGCTTATAGTAGGTTTATTCTTTTGTCCAGGAATTCGGAAGTAGTTTCTGATAAACTTCATCGGATGCATTGGGATTGATATAAGCCATCCGGTTTAATATATCCGTAAAGTATTCGAACGTGTTTATTCCATTTAGCCTGCATGAGCAAGCCAGTGAGTAAAGCAGCGCTGTTCTCTTTGCTCCGTCGTGGCTTCCGCAAAACAGAGAGTTCTTCCTGCTTAAGCTTATGTACCGCATGTATCGTTCTATGGCATTATTATCAAGGGCATATTCTGGTCTGTCTATATAATTGCACAATGCGTCATACTCTTTCAGGGTATAATTAATCGCCTTCGAGAGTGGGCTCTTTGGAAGCATGGAAGGATTGGATTGTATTTTTAAGAGTTTTCTTTTGAGTTCCTTTAATATGGGTGGGGCATACTTTTTTCTGTATTCTAATATCCTGTCTGGTTTCCAATGCTTCCCGATTTTATGCTCTTTCCTATAAAGCTTATTGATAACATCTATTATTTGAGTGGCATCCTTATCTGCTTCAATATCCAGGAACTTACGCTTGCAGTGTTGAAAGCAGGAAAGTCTTATTATATGGGGATATTCATCAGTTTCAAGGATTTTATAATCTATAAGTCCGTCCGATTGGATGGCTCCTTTGTACTCTTCCCCGATATAATTGGTCAGAACTTCACGTGAGCGGGAACCCTTTTCATAAAAGTATTGTATGAGTTTCTTTTGATTTGCAAGAGCTGCCCATATATAGCCTTTGCGAACACCTTTCCCTTTTTCGTTTTTCTCTGGAGTCAGTACGGTATAGTAGCTTTCATCCATACAAAGGTAACTGTCCTCAAGAATCGTTTTTCTTAAGACTTCATCCAAACGATCCAGCATCCAGGCGGATTTCTTAATCAGGGAGTGAGCTGTAGCTTTGTTCAATTCAAATCCCTGCTCGCCAAACAATTTGATGATTCGTTCAACGGGCATGGAGTAGATGTATCTGAGTTGTAGTATTCCAGCCATGAAAGAACCGTCGTAGTTAGAGTTCTGCAGCGGAGTTCTTGGCGCTTTTGCGGTATACATCTTCTCATTAAACAAACAGTTGTACAGTCGGTAGATGTGTTTGACAAACTGAGGTGGGATGTATTCATACCGGATAGAGTCCACATAACTAATGATTTTGGATTTTTCCTTATCAAAGCCGGGATCATTGGGGTAAACCTCATCAATAATGGTTTTCAGATCAAAATACTCTTTACGTTTGGCGTTGTTGTTACCACGTTCTTTCAGTGATGGACGAGGCTTTTCTTCCACTTTATCCTCCTCTTTGATTTGAGGAACTATCTTTTCTGATTTGTTGGACAAGAGTTTGCCCAGTCCCCGGTTCTTACCGGTCAGCACTTGTATGTTGCCTTTCTTCTGAAGAAGGGATTCTTCCAGTGAACGGACCGTATCGGTTAGAATAGCAGTCTGTACAGATAGCCTTTCTATCTGCGCAGACTGCTGCTGAAGTAGTGCAGACTGCTGCCTATTTTGCTCCAGCAGAGCCTTTTCTCTTTCGGAAGAAAGTCTGAGCTGATCTTCTAATAGTTCAACAATCCGTTTGTAATTCATACCTTAAAGGTACGAATAATTGTTAGGATTACCAAGAAAAATAAAGGTTATTACTTATCTATATATTTATATATCAACGTATTAAATCTGTATAGAATCGTTTTCTGTATTTTGCGGAACGGATGCAGACGCCCTCCATTATCAGAACGAACGTCGTCCATTTCATCTCATACTGACCGCTGGAAGGATTAAAACGGGGTATCTCAAAAGTTCCTCTTTCAAGTTTCTTCTGATATAAAACAAAACCTCCGTTCTCCCAGTGCAAGATCTTGATTGACTCTCTGTTCTTACCTACAAACAGAAAAACTTCTCCCGATAGCGGGTTCCGTTTCATGTCTGACTTTACCAACTGGTACAAAGAATAGATACCTTTTCGCATGTCCACATAGTGAGGACAGAGATAGTAGCTCATGGATTCTGTAAGTGCAAACATACTATTAATGGGTATTACATGAAAGAATAAATTTATTAAGATCTTCCTGGGTTATCTCTTTAATCGAAACAATCACTCCATCGGGGAAAGTTATATTCACTCCTTTCACACATGAATAAGTGTTCTTACAGATGTCTTCTTTTTGAACTCCCCCTGTCTGAAAAGATAGAGGATAAATCCGTTGCCCTGATTCTGTTTGGACAACCGAAAAATCAGAAGAAGAATCAGAATGCACAGTGATTTCTCTTTTCAACTGGGCTACAGTAATTGAATTTCTGGACATCCAGAGTTGAATACCCTTATAATTTACATGATGTGTTTTACAGTAATCACGCAAAGTAATAAGACTGACACTAATTTCCTGCTTGTAGCCCTCTATTGTTTTTGTGTATAGTTCGGATGCTTTCATCTTTCTTCTTTTTTGGAAGACAAAGATAAAAGGCTAAATCATCACGGACAAGATGGTATCGCGGAGACGCTTACCCTTTTGTGATGGTTTTGTGATGGTTGAAATTGATCCATCACTTTGCAACAAGCTATTAATCAGCCCGTTGTACTAAATAGTGAGGGAGTGATGGATGAAAACGTTTTTTACCGGGTTCTTCGTCACTTTAGGTGCAAGCTATTAGGTTTTAAACGCAATGAGTTTGACATTAAGTAGTCTATAGCTTGCCCTATTAAACATCTGCCTTTTGATGGCCTTTATTTTATTGACAGTTCCTTCCAAGAGTCCGTTGTTCAAATAAATATCCATTGCATTTTGCACCGCTTGTTGGTCTGCTTTTATTCCACAAGCAAATGTCTTCATGGCTTTTGAATCACATTCCATAGCCTGTTTTATCCAATTTTCCAGAGACCATTGCTTGGGATTTCCATTTATCATTTCCCTGAATCTCAATCCTAATGTTATGACCTGTTTTATTAATGGATTCTTCAATAAAGCAGTAAGACTTTGCACGGCGGATTCCCCTTTCAATATAAATCTCCGTATACTCCTTATTGATGCTTGTTTTTTGTTTTTCCTTTCAGTTATATTTTTGTTATATTTCCTGATTTCCCGTAGCTCTTGCTTTATTTTGTTTCTGATTCCTATCGTGGCAGCCGAGATTGCAATCGTATCCATTTTGCTTTCCATTTTCTTCTTCAATTTCTTTATATCCGTACATCCATGGCTGATTTCCAAAGCCAGTTCATCGACATGTTTTAATATACTCTTTTGCTGCGCAGACATATAATCCTTGCCTGTATGGTGACGTACCAAACGCCAGATAACCTGTGAATGCACTCCTAATTGGCGGGCTGTTTCTGAAATGCTCATTCCTTTTCTGATAAGGCTATCTGCTTGCACAAACAGGTTCAGTTTATGTCGATGTCTGGCATCCCCCAGGCCATAAAGAGCTTCCATGATTTTGGTTCTGCATTCTTCCGTGGAGGGATAAGAATAAGTTTGGTTATGTACACTTAGCCGCGATAATGAGGCTATTTCTTCCGTCAGAGCATCCACCAGATTCTTTATCAAATGGAATCTGTCACAGATTTGGGTAACACCGGGTAGGATACGATTAATAGCTTCAACAAAGTTTCGCCTCCGGTCTCGGGTTATATATTGTATCTGAGGATTATTTCGCAAGAACTGCTCTAATTCATCCCCTTCCCGGCAAGGAAGTACCGCAATGGGACGATGGGTCATCTGGTCTACAATAACACTCCCATATATATGCCCTTTCTTCTGTGCAAAGTCATCTATACCTATAGCCACAGGTAGAGAATTACTACTTTTTGAGGGCAATTCCTTGTGAGCACTCCGTAGACAGGCAGATTGACTGCAGAAGATGTTCTGCCCGTGTAAAAGCTCACTAGCAGTACGGGATGTGACTTTTAGAGATACTTCACGGATACGTTCCTCTACCTCCAGAGTGTTGCGGCCATAGGGAGAAGCCAGGCAGGAATGGTCCTCACTAAAGACCTTGCGGAGACAATGCTCATTTCGGCAACGAAATTTGCGGGTTTTGACCAATAGAGTTAGGGAATGATTAAAGATCTCTGAACCCTGAAGTTGGCGTATATAGTGCCCATGTAAGCTTTGACTCAAACAACCACAGGCCGGACAGCGGATATTATTAGAGGTACAGGACAATTCTACAGTATATGATTTCCCACTTATAGAGACTCTATCCTGGCGATAATGGGGAATATGAAGTTTAAAAGAAATAGTTGATTTCTTTTTGTTAACATTGACGTAAATAGGCTTATTTGTAGTAACTTTACCAACTGTAGATATGCTTTGATTCATTGGAGTCTTGATGCTTTGGTCAGCTTAAAGATACTGATTTTCAAGCATATCTGCAACTTTTTAAACACCTAATTCTCTGATAATAAGATAGATACAAACCTTTAGATGGCTTAATTATAGAGGTTGTTAGAAATTTCAATAGAACTTCCCTTTATCACGACTTTTGACAATATCATGACTTTAGATAACGGGGCATAATATTCAAGATAGAAAAACATTTGAAATGCCTATGAATAAAGACTTTTATCTGAATAGCTTGCACCTAAAGTGACGAAGAACCTTTTACCGTTTGTTATTTATCAGATCACTATAATATCAGAACGAAGATAAGTATTTTCTTGTTTTTAGCCTTAAGTATATCTAAAAAAAATATTTTACTAAACATACATACAAATTAAAACAATGTTATTATATTTGAAGAGCAAATAAAATAAAAAGGTATGCATAAAATTTATTTTCTAATTATTGAGATATTTATCTTACTATCCTTTAATTCATGCGCTTTATCAGATTCAAGCGATCCGGCCATTATTTCTGGTATAATAACAGATTCTTCAGGTAAAGGGTTATCTGATGTTATAATAGGAGTCGATGCATTATCCGGAAAAATAGATACTAAGACCTCACCAAATGGGGAGTACACAATAAATATGCCATCTGGTGGATCCGCACTGGTTACTTATTCAAAGGACGGCTATACTGTTGTAAAAAAAGAGATTGTATCCAGAGGTGGGGCTCATAAAACCATAAATTTTAAAATGAACACATACTCTGAAGATGCCTATTTCTATGCATATATTGCTGATAACTCTGTTAAGGATACGAAAGGACGACTGTATGTTACAATTTTGGCTAATGTTAATTATGAATTTGAATGCAAAGATGAGTGGATTAAATGTACAAAATCATCATCTGACTTTCTAATTGAATATGATGAAAATAAAACATCCGAAGAACGTACTGCAACAATTACATTCAATGCTGAGTATGGAATATCAAAGACTTTAAAAATTATACAAGAGGCCGGTCCTGTTCTTATGCTAATTGATTATATAGGAAAAGACAACAAAACAAACTTACTCACATCTGATCCATTTATCACTTTCAACAGAGAAGTTAAACTCACATCAGTCACCTCTTCCATCAATAAAATGGATTTAACACCCGAATATTCGGCTGACAAGAAAACCATCTATTTCCGTAACATTAAAAAGACTGTATTTTCAACCGCCACTATCTATTTCGGAGTAGAATCAACCAATTCCGAAAAATATATTGGTACAGTTGAATTAAAAAATACACAAAATTGAAATTGGAAAAGCACAATAACAAAACTAAAATAGACTGACATGAAATATATATCAATTTTCTTTATCCTATTTTGCTTATCAATCACTCTAAATGCACAAAGCAACTATAAGCGAGGGTTTATAATTACCAATGAAAAGGATACAATAATGGGGCTTGTTGATTTCAGAACAGATAGAACAAATTCAAAGATATGCAAATTCAAGAAGTCGGAAAAAGCTGAAGAGCAAGTCTTTTATCCCAAAGAGATTTTCGGCTATATGTTTATTGATGAAACGAAATATTATATCTCTCAGACTATTAATATAAAGGATAAAAACTATGATGTTTTTCTGGAATATTTGGTTAAGGGAATAAAAGATCTCTATTTTTATTCCGATGAAACAGATAATCTGGATTACTATTTCCTTAAAGATGAAGATGGAAAAATGATCTCTTTCACAAAAGAGCCAGATAAGATCATTGATAACACATTAAAAAAGGACGATAAATACAAAAGAGCTTTGAATTATGCCTTCAGAGATTGTGAAGCTATTGCCAATAACGTTGATAAAGTAGATTTTGGTCGTAGGTCTATGATTAAATTAACTGAGAAATATCACAAACAAATGTGCTCTCCCGGCTTAGAGTGTATCGTGTTTGAGAATAACTACAAGAAGAAATTTACAAAAATAAACTTGTCACTATATAGTGGAACTCAATTTACAGATTATTCCTTTGGAATGGAAAAATTAGTTCAATATAAATCCGTTCAATGTTTATCGCCTGTAATTGGAGGACAGTTTAATATATCCAGTCCACGACTGATAAAGTCATTAAGCATACAGGCGGATATATCTTTGTCAAGTCTTAGATTCGAGAATGACCATATCTGGGATTCTAGCACTTTTGGGTCAACAACTTATGAAAAATTTAAGTTCAAAACTCTAATAACTACAGGAGAATTAGGATTTAAGTATACTCATCCTAATGGAAAATTCAGCCCTACTATCGAAGCCGGCATCAGTTATTCAATATTATCGGATGCTTCGAATTCACTCTATAGTGAATCTATAAAAAATGGCCCCAGAACTATAGATAATTATGTATCACCTCCAATGCACTATTGGGGAGGCTATGGTGGAATTGGATTGAATTATCAAGTAAACAAGAAACATGTTGTTTTCTGCCGCTTTATTTATAACAGAATGAGCTATCTAAGCACTAAGATTAATGGAGTTGGGCTAAAAATTGGATACATGTTGTAGTTCTTTTAACTACATAAGACATCAAGAATTCAGCTGTTTCTTATTATGCCAAAACCTAAAAGAGGGCATCCAAAAACATTTGGACGCCCTCTTTCTAATATAAATTCCTTAATTCTAAATCTTACTGATTAGAACAATTTTGCTGGATATTCACCTGCATCAACCAAAGCCTGAATCTTGTCTACTACTGACTGACGGTCATCTGCATAAGTTACACCAAACCATTTAGATGTTGTATCAAGTACTTTTACGCGTGCAGTACCATTGTTGATAAGTTCGTTAACCATCAATGGGATAAAATATTCGCATTTCAGGTTATCAATATTCTCTTTCAGGAAGTTGATGAAGAAATCTTCAGAATATTTGAAATAATCCGGAGTGAATCCCCACATGTTCATTGAAACAGGAGTATTGTCACCAATAGCAACCATTTCACCGTTTTCGTCCTTGAACTGAACTTTTCCATCGATACGTTCAATAGCTGTACGTTCAACAACTGTTGTAAGGTAGCCATCCTTGTCTGTTGCACAAACACCACGCGCTACACTACCACTTTCAGAAAGAGTATTTCCTACACGATAACCAATCATGCAATAGTCATTCGTCTTTCCGGCCATTTCAGTAAGAGCCTTACCCAAAACAGCAAAGCTGTCTTTTCCGTAAAAGTCATCGGCATTAATTACTGCAAAAGGTTCGTCGATTACATTCTTACCCATAAGAACAGCATGGTTGGTTCCCCATGGCTTTTCTCTGCCTTCCGGACATTTGAATCCTGCAGGAAGATCGTTCAAATCCTGGAATACCAATTCTACAGGAATATGGTCTTCATATTTCTTGATAATCTTTTCACGGAAATCTTTTTCGAAAGTTTCACGGATTACAAAGACTAATTTACCAAATCCTCCACGGATTGCATCGTAAATAGAATAGTCCATAATTGTTTCACCGTTAGGACCCAGACCGTCGAGCTGTTTGAGTCCACCATAACGACTGCCCATTCCGGCAGCAAGTACAAATAATGTTGGTTTCATTCTTGTTAAATATTAAATAGGGTTGTTAGAATTTCTATTTTTTTACGATGCAAATTTACAAAATAATCCTTAACAACGGTACAACAAATAGTTCAAATATAGAAACAAATGGTTCAAAAGGTAGATATAGACTTTAAAAAGGATAGCCAATAGCAAGATGAATACCCAAGCCATCTTTGAATGTAGGGATATTGTAATAGCCTGTTTTAGAGGTTATATAAGGAGCATGAATCCCTATTCCGGCATCCAGACGGACAACTAAATAGGAAAAATCATAACGCAACCCGGCTCCGGTGCCCAGGGCTATATCTTTTCTCAGTCGGGAGAGGTTAAACTGTCCGCCGGGGCGAGCCTCATCTTTCTTCAGCAACCAGATATTTCCGGCATCCAGAAAGAGTGCGCCATTAAGATTACCCAGAAGATTGAACCGGTATTCTATGTTGGCCTCCAGTTTAAAGTTACCTGTCTGGTCCATGTAGGAGTATGTCTTACTTGCATCGGGCCGATAACTTCCCGGTCCCAGCGAACGAATGGTAAATGCCCGCAGACTGTTGGCTCCTCCTATATAGAATTGCTCGTTATATGGTGCCACTTCGGAATTTCCATAAGCATAAAGAATGCCACCCGACAACCGACTTACCACAAACTGATGGGCATTGATTTTATAAGTATACCTAACCTCCGAGGTTAGTTTCATAAACTGCGCAAAAGGATTACCCAGCAGTCTCTTTTCCTTACTAAAGCTTTGCCCGAACAGTCGGTAAATACCCGAGGTAACATTTCCCGCAGAGGTAACAGAGGTCTCCCACCAAACATGGTTCCGTTTACTTCTCACCACTGCATCATCATACGTATAGGTGTAATTCATGGCGGGAATAAACTGATTCTTCAGACTGAGATAGAGAGCCGGATTAGCTTGTGTTATTGAATCAAAGCGTTGTGTTGTGTTTTGCAGCACATTAAAGGTCAGCTTAAACGGCGTAATTGAATGACGGCTCACCCGAGAAGACTGAAAATCATACGTTGCATTTCCTCCGAAAGAGAGGAGTTTGAAGTAGCGTGCACGATTCAGCTGATCAGCATACAAGCGGAAAGTGGTGGTTGCCGGATAAGTTAACTCTTTATATCCCATACCGGGTAGTACTAAGCGAGGAATGGTTAGTGCAGCAGACACACCAAGTTCATAGGAATTAATCACGGAACTGCTCCCACCTATCGGATCATTAGTTTGCCATTCATAACTACCTTTAAGCTTTGCCGTAAAGACCTCTCCTCCTCCAAAAACATTCCGTTTGGAAAGCGTAAACGATGCACCCGGTCCTACCTGATCATTGGATTTTGAAGTTACATTCAATTCCAGCTCTCCGTCAAGGGGCAGATCATATGCTGCGTTCATCCACACATCGAGCAGGTTATTCTCAGCCGTAGTATCACGGGGAACAAACTGTAGTTCTGTATATTTAAAAATTCCCAGACGGTTTATATTTTCCAGTGTGCGCAGTTGTTTTCGTTGTGAATAAAGCTCCCCGGGCATTAATTTAAAGCGGTTGTACAAAACCTGAGGACGAACCCGCAACTTTCCCTGATAAAAAATAGTCAAGTCCTTATAGTTCAGAGAATCCGTTGGAGTTTCTCCGTCAAAACCATTAAGAATGATGTTTCTTTTCCCGATATTCCATGGACGAAGAGCCTGCGCGGACAAACCGGACTTTGGAGTTACTTTCAAACTCACCCTCCCCGATTGCTGAATGGTGTCGGCCAGGAAAGTGATCAATTCAGGTCGGAAATAATAGTACCCCGCATTGCGTAACAAGCCACTTAGCCGCTGCCGTTCCTCGTCCAGTTTCAGAACACTGAAATGATCGCCTTTGTGAAGCACTTTATCTACCAATCGCCGCTGCAATAAGCTGTCTGTTCTTGAACTATAATGAGTATACATAACTGTATCCAGCAAATAAGGTTGCTGCATGTCTATTTTATATTTCAGTTTTGCCTGACGTTTTTTTCCGGGAATCAGTTCATAAGAAACTTTCCCGTTGAAGTATCCATAATCTCGTAACAGGTTTCGTGCAACCTTTACCCTGACTTCCGGATTAACAGTAGAAATCAGTACCGGAGTAGACGCGAAACGTTTAAAAATCCAACGTCCCAGCCCTTTTTTAGAAGGCTGAAAAGCATTATAAATCCACAGTCCAAAAGGCAGAGGAAGCCTGACGGAGGAGCTACCGAAAAGAGCATTATTAGGAGCCTTCGCTAATGCTGCATCAACCTCATCCAAAGCCTCATCACCTGCCACCGAGACATCCCGATTTTCTACCACTGTCTTCTTCATACCCGTATAAAGGAGTTCGCCCTCCGGTAAATTACGGGTGGTAGAACAGGCAGTAAGCAATATCAGTAACGGATAAAGCAGCTTTTTCATTTCGATTCCTTCTTATTCTCTTTATTTTTGAATATAAACAACTCTCCCAAATTGCGCATTTTCTTACGAAGTACCACACCGGCTCCCGTTTCAATAATCTCCCCTTCCAGCAAGCTCTGGTAATTCTTATTGTGGAACAGTTTCACATATCTGGTTCCACTTGTATCCAACCGGTATTCAAGTGAGATATTATCAATGAATGATTGCTTTTCATCTACTGTCTGACCAGTAGAAATCTTACCTCCAATCACAATCCGTATGCGGTCATTATAAAATCTTCTGGCAAAACGATAAGAATAATCGGTTCGTTTTCCTGAACCTGCCATACCTGTTTCTTCATAAGATTCCATACCAAATGTGATATCTACCTTTTTAAGTGCACTCCCGGCTATATTGGAAATCTCACTCTGCAGGAAGCTATTCAGGGCACTTCCCATATTTATTCCTCCCGATGAGCCCGAAGAGGCCATGCCCTGAGGCATATACATACCGGTAACCAGCATTGTAATGGCAAGTTTACTTCGTTCCTCGTCCGACATTGCTGAAAGCTGATTCTGCACAGCCATATCTTCGGGTGCTTCAAGGTCGAAAGACATTCCAAGCTCCTTCAGTGTATTTTTAATAGATACAGACACATCAAAGTTCACCTGCCTGCTGGCCTGGTTCTCATTAGTTACCGAAGCATGAACTCTCTCCAATGCTTTGAAATTTACTTTCGGATCCATTATGTTACCCGACCATTCTACGTAGCTTCCATTCTGAATTGCAAAAGATTTCAGCGGAATCACTGGTAATGTATATTTCAATAGCCCGTCACTCAGCGTGTAACGTCCATAAAGCAACAAGTCACCCTGCGGTGTATATTGCAGGGAAAGATCTCCTCCACCCTCCAGTTCCACCCGATTTTCCCTATCGGGTGACAAATCAGCCTTTAACCTTACTGCCGGTTCTACCTGAACATTTATAAGCATATCCAGTCCACTTAAGGAAACTGGTTTTGGTTTCTCTTTTGGTGCCGGAAGAGAATCGTTGAAGTTGACGAATGTTACCATATCACCCAGCCTGTCCTGTACGGTCAACGGGGAGTCTTTCAGCACATACGTAGCATCTGTATTACCTAAAAGGCGCATATTTCCACGCATAACCAAAGCATCGAGAGGTCCACGGATCGTAGTATTCAAATCCACAAATAGTTTCCCGTAAAACAGCGATTCTTCTGTGCGGGAAGTATTGAATAACTGATAATTCTTAGCAGTAAGTTTCAGGTCGGCCCGCATTTGCTGCAAATCTTTAAAATCGACCGTTCCTGCAACCGTTAAAGGATTCTTACCGGCTGCATAGATAGAATAATTATCAAAGGTGAGCCTGTTGCTGACCACCCGGATTGTTTTTTCATCAAGCCGCAAACGCGTACCTATCTGAGCAATATAAGCCGAAGCGGAATCTGCGCTGAGTTCACCATTTATTTGGGGCGACTGTGTACTTCCCTCCAAAGCAACTTCTCCATTCAAGCCTCCTGTAAGCCGGACCAGCCCATCGGAAATAAAAGGATTGGCAATGCTGAGCGGAAAAGACTTTAACCTGGCATGAACATTCATAGAGCCTGTACTTGTCGCATTATATACGCCGTTCGCCGTAAGCACTTCCCTGCCATCATATCCCATCGAAGCTTCCAGCTGATGCACATTCTTTTCCACAGGAAGGTAAGTAGCCTTCAGACTCAGGTTACCAACCAGCTGGTTTGTATACATAAAGTTCTTTACCCCGGCATCGGCAATAACCTGGAACCGATTTTCTTTTTGCAGATATTCAGCTTTAGCAGACAGAATTCCACCTATATCCGGCAAATAAGGTAAAGAATGTACCACCTCCTTCAGGTCAATATTACGAAGTTCAGCAATTAAATCCTGCTGAGTCAGAGGATTATCTATAGAATGAATAAAAAGCCCCATCCCGTTTTTATCCTGCAAATCAAGATTGGCCGTGATACGCTCATCATTTCCTATAAAAATCCTATTGTCTTTATTTACAGTAAACGGCCGGAAAAACAGGAGCGGCTGGTCAGGAAAGACATTAAATGCAAATCCATTTTCCTCCAACTTAGCACGAACACCCAGATTGGCACCCAGTTCTCCTTTAGCATTCAGGTATTTCAGCATCAGTTCTGCATTATCATTACCAACTGTGCCATCGGCATACGCCTGAAATACGTATTGCTTATTTGCGGCATTATTTATTATTCCCGCATGCATACGAATAGCTGCTGTATCTTGTTTTATCGTTAAGCGAATGGTATCCAGCAACACACTATCTGTTTCAAATGAATAAACAGAGAAATCTCCCTGAACCCCATCAGTACGTGAGGAGTGAAGATCTGCCGAAGCATTGCTGAAATAGATCTTTGATAATGCCAGGTATTCGCTGAAAGGATTCTTCTTTCCGGCAGAAAAGAGAAGATGGGCAGAAGGCATTTTTTTGCGAAGTTCCTGCTGATTAAGCTTTTTTGCCTGTATCTGTTTTACTAAGAGTGTAGAGAAATCACTCGTCTCTTTAATAAGATTCATTAAAGGAGCACTACTATTCAGCGAAAGATTCAAGTCTCCTGAATGAAGTTCTACCAATGTCTTTGCTTTGTCCGTGAAAGCTATAAGTGTAAATGGCGTAGGCTTCCTTAACGATCTTGGTATTAACCCCAATCCCTTTAAATCAATGTGCCGTACATTCATTACTAAATCGGCATTCGTCAGTTTCTTCTGAAGTTGTACCGCCAGATTTGCCTCCATTTGCAGCAACTTACTCTCACTGGTAAGAGTAACTTTTGCCAATGATTTCAGCAGATTACCCTGAAGAGAAAGCCCTGTAACTATAGATTTCCCGTATCGAAGTTCTTGCAAATCAACCCCACCGGTGAGTGTAGTGCGGGGAGAGAAGATATCTGTACCCTCTCCTGCCACTTGGAAAGAAGCCGTAAGTGAATGAATCTGCTCCTTAGGCAGAAAATGGCCAACCTGCAACTTGTTAATGCCTACTTTTGCAGTATAAGATTTACGTGCTCCGTTATATTCTGCATCTGCCTTAACCTCTCCTTCACCCTCATTGAGTGTAAGTCCGGCAAGATAACGCATACCTTTCATTTCCACTTTCCCTTGAAGATTCATATCCTTCGGCACACGTATGGTTCCATTGGACGATTTATTTATTAATGTCGCAAGGAAACCAAGGTCTTTGGTAGCTAAACGGAAATCGATTCTTCCTGAACGGTTCTGCTTGTTGGATAAGTTTTTCAGATCGGCAGTGGAAGAGAAAGAGAAAGCACCGGGAAGGTCGGCTGTTAACCGCGACAAACGAATATTTTTCATGTTTCCCTCCGCCAAAGCACGGAAAGTAATAGCACGAAAAGGATAAGAATCACTGAATGCTTTAGGCAATCCGCCTGCAAAAAGCAGAACATCCTGCTTTCCTATATTCGCAACAATGGAAGAAACAAAGCTTCCTTCATTGGGGTTAGCAAGCAATAACCAGTCCGCTTTTGCATTTGCCACAATTTCAGAATGCGGAGTATTCACAATTATTTGGGGTAACTTTATTGCCCGATTGTCCGCAATAATGTTTCCGGTTAAAGAACGGATATAGATACCCGAACGTTCGGACATAGAAATGCGTCGGATAGTTGCCCGCAACTCCCTGTCACGATTATGTAAAGAATCAATAGAAATAAAAACATCCCGAAAAGCAATATGAGAAGGATCGAATCCTTTGGACGGTTCCTTTGTTCCGGAATCATAATTGAAAGAGCCCTTCGCAACAGACAATCGCCTCACATTATAAATTTTCTTCAGAAAATCCACTTTTCCACCCCGAAGTACAGCCTCATCTACTTTAGTTAAAAGATGAAGAGTATCAATTGGCTGATCAAGACGAAAAGATACATTACGAAGCTGAAGTTGTTTAAAGAATACTTTCCAGCGCAAAGGCTTTGAAGGTTTCTCTTTTGGTGTCTTAGTAGTGTCTACTACCGACAGTTTTAAATCGGAATTTTTCAACACAGCCCTTGAAATAAAAGCTTCTTCACGGCGGAAATCCACCTTATCTGAGGCTAGGAACAGTTCTCCCAATACGCCACGAACACGGATTCCTTTCACTAAGTTAGAGGAATTAACCGAAACGCCACTCAAAGTTATGCCATCCACCCTCACCTCTCCGTGAAGTAACCGACGCAAACCAAGATCAACAATTAGTTTATCGGCAATAAAAAGTGTATCTCTGTGTGAAACAACGCTTGCCTTGTAAAGAGCAAGGTCCAAAGGAAAGGAGAGCCTTAGCTTATCAACGGAAATACGCATGCCGGTTTTCTGCGAAGCATACTTAACGGCCTGATTTTTTAACACATTCTGAACAGGG
Organism: uncultured Bacteroides sp.; assembly: GCF_963676325.1. Taxonomy (NCBI): domain Bacteria; kingdom Pseudomonadati; phylum Bacteroidota; class Bacteroidia; order Bacteroidales; family Bacteroidaceae; genus Bacteroides; species uncultured Bacteroides sp. The sequence continues at coordinate 581,809 of NZ_OY781099.1, read as the reverse complement.
GGAATGTATAGCAATACGAAGAGTATCACCAAAAGAATAACGGGAGTCAGCAGAGCTATGCCAACACCTTTCAGCCATTTCTTTATCTTCCTGTTCATGTCGTAATGAAGCCTTATACAAAGAAAACATTTATTTTCATATCTTGTTTGCGTTTCTGATTATTTATTAATACAAAAAACATATATTTGTTGTCTATATATTAATTCCTAAAAATAAAGAGCTATGTTACTAACAACTACAAACAGTATTGAAGGTAAAACCATTGCCACATACTACGGCATTGTTTCCGGAGAAACAATTATCGGTGCTAATATTTTCAAAGATATCTTTGCCGGAATACGCGATATTATAGGCGGTCGTGCCAGTTCGTATGAGAAAGTTCTGCGTCAGGCAAAAGAAGCAGCACTAAGTGAAATGTCTGAGCAAGCTCAGAAAATGGGAGCCAATGCTGTGATCGGAATTGATTTAGATTATGAAACAGTAGGTTCAAACGGAAGCATGCTGATGGTAACCGCTTGCGGAACAGCTGTTTTCTATCAATAACAGGCAAACTTGCCGCATTGCACATATCAGAAAGGTGATAGTTTCCATAAAAGGTCCTAATTATCGCCTTATTGTTTTGGCTTAATAGCCTTAAAATCGTACTTTTGCATCAAAATCAGCCAGTTTATTCTTATGAGAAAGCAATTACTGATGATAGTAACAATCCTGTTCGCAGGAGTATTTTTACCGGGGTTCTCCCAAAATAAAAAAGAAAAAATGGAAAATCAGAAAGAAACAATGCTGTTGATACAGACAAATTTAGGTGACATAAAGATAAAGCTCTACAACGAGACACCTCAACACCGTGATAATTTTATTAAGCTTGCAAAAGAAGGATTTTATGACGGAACACTTTTTCACCGTGTAATCAAAGACTTTATGATTCAGGGCGGTGATCCTGACTCAAAAAATGCTGCGAAAGGCAAAATGCTTGGTTCAGGTGATACCGGTTATACCATTCCTGCGGAGTTTGTTTATCCACAATTGTTCCATAAAAAAGGAGCTCTTTCCGCTGCTCGCCAAAGTGACGAGGTAAATCCTAAAAAGGCTTCCAGTGGCTGCCAGTTCTACATCGTTACAGGAAAAGCTTATTCACAAGGTCAGATTCTGAACATGGAACAACAGATAAACCACGGTAAAGTAGAAGAGGTTTTCAACACATTAGTGAGCAAGAATGCTGCTAAGATTAAAAAGCTAAGACTGGACCGTGATAAAGACGGACTGTATGAATTGCAGGAAGAGCTGATTGCCGAAGCAAAAACAAAGGCAGATTCTATGCCCGACTTTAAGTTTACTCCGGAGCAAGTAAAAGCTTATACAACTGTAGGCGGAACTCCGCATTTGGATAACCAATACACAGTATTCGGTGAAGTAGTGGAAGGTTTGGATATCGTTGATTCTATACAGAAAGTAAAGACCAACCGCGGCGACCGCCCCGAAGAAGATCTGAAAATGAAAGTTATCGTACTGGATTAAGATGATAGAAGTAAACAGACATACTCTTCCGAACGGACTTCGACTGATACATTCTGAAGATTTAAGCACACAGATGGTTGCCGTCAACGTGTTATATAATGTAGGAGCCAAGGACGAAGACAAGGAACATACGGGATTTGCTCACCTCTTTGAACATCTGATGTTCGGAGGTTCGGTGAACATTCCCGATTATGACGCACCGGTTCAGTTGGCCGGCGGGGAAAATAATGCGTGGACCAACAATGATATCACCAACTATTACCTTTCCCTGCCTAAACAAAACGTGGAAACGGGATTCTGGCTGGAATCAGACCGTATGCTTAGCCTCGACTTTAGCCCTAAAAGCCTTGACGTTCAGCGTCAGGTGGTTATTGAAGAGTTCAAACAACGTTATCTGAATCAACCGTACGGAGATGTGTCTCACCTTGTTCGCCCACTGGCTTTCAAGGAACATCCTTACCAATGGCCTACCATCGGCAAGGAAATCTCGCACATTGCCAATGCTACACTGGATGATGTAAAGGACTTCTTTTTCCACTTCTATGCACCTAACAATGCCATTCTTTGCATTACGGGAAATATATCGTTTGATGAGACCATTCGCCTTGCAGAAAAATGGTTTGGTCCTATTCCCGCACGCGATATCCGGGCAAGAAATCTTCCTCAGGAACCTAAGCAGACTGAGGAAAGACGACTTGAAGTTGAACGTGCCGTTCCGCTTGATTCTTTATACATGGCTTTTCACATGACCGAGCGCATGCATCCGGACTATTATGCTTTTGATATTTTGTCCGATGTGCTGAGCAATGGTAATTCAAGCCGACTGATTCAGCATTTGGTGAAAGACCGTCAGGTGTTTACCACCATTGATGCTTACATCTCAGGAACTGTAGAACCCGGTCTTTTCCAGATTTCCGGCAAGCCTGCGCCCGGTGTTTCCTTGGAACAGGCTGAAGCTGCTATATGGGAAGAGCTTGAGGCACTAAAGAATACGCTTGTGGATGAGCATGAGCTGGAGAAGGTGAAGAATAAGTTCGAATCAGAACAGATATTCAGTAACATTAATTATCTCAACGTTGCCACAAATCTGGCGTTCTTTGAGCTGATAAGCAAGGCGGAAGATTTGAATAACGAGGTGGACAATTACCGGAAAGTGACTTCGAATCTGTTAAAAGAGCTGGCTTGCAAAGCATTTGTACGCGAGAATTGCTCTACCCTGCATTACAGAGCGAAGAAAGAATCATGACCGAATTCTTTGCAACATACAAAGAACATTATAAGGCACTGCTACGTTTAGGAATTCCCATTGTCATAGGGCAGTTGGGCATGATTATTCTTGGCTTTGCCGACACAATGATGGTGGGGCACCACAGCACTATTGAGCTGGCAGCTGCCTCTTTTGTGAATAACCTGTTCATGCTGGCCATCATATTCAGCACCGGATTCTCCTACGGACTGACTCCCATTGTGGGAAGTCTGTTTGGTAAAGGAGATGAAACCGGAGCGGGACAAGCTTTAAAGAATAGTATCGTTGCCAATACTTTGGTAGCATTGCTGATCACTGTTATTATGTTTGTGGTATACCTCAACATTCATCGTTTTGGTCAGCCCGAGGAACTGCTCCCCTTCATTCGTCCGTACTTTCTAGTCCTGCTGGCCACACTTATATTTGTGCTGATATTCAATTCATTTAAGCAATTTGCCGACGGAATTACCGACACTAAAACCTCCATGTGGATTCTGTTATGGGGCAATGGTCTGCACATCATCCTCAATTATCTGCTGATATACGGAGTATTTGGACTCCCCGAACTGGGTTTAATGGGTGCAGGAGTAAGCACACTTATAGCACGTATCCTTATGGCTTTGGGATTTGCAGTCCTATTTCTATACAGCAAGCGATATACTCAGTACCTGAAAGGCTTTAAGCTCTCCGGATTATCAAAGGAGCTGTTCAAAAGACTCAACGAACTAGGCTGGCCCATCGCCCTGCAAATGGGAATGGAAACCGCATCATTTACCTTTAGCACCGTAATGGTTGGATGGCTGGGCAGCATTGCGCTGGCGTCTCATCAGGTAATGTTAACAATCTCCAGCCTCTGCTTCATGATTTATTACGGAATGGGTGCTGCAATTGCAGTAAGAGTGAGTAATTTCAGAGGGAAAAACGATATTGTGAATGTCCGTCGATCAGCTTATGCAGGCTTTCACATCATTCTGTTGATGGCGGTAGTTTCTTCAGGAGCCATCTTCTTACTAAGAAACTATCTGGGAGCCGTATTTACCGAAAGCCAGGAGGTGAACAGAACTGTTCTTACTCTTATCTTCCCGTTCCTTTTATATCAGTTCGGCGACGGCACACAAATTACTTTTGCCAACGCTCTCCGCGGCATTGCAGACGTGAAACCGATGATGTATATTGCTTTTTTTAGCTATTTCCTCGTCTCTATTCCGGCGGGGTACTTCTTTGGATTTATCTTAAACTGGGGAGTAAAGGGTGTATGGATGGCCTTTCCTTTCGGACTCAGCAGCGCCGGGGTGATGTTTTATCTGCGGTTCAGAAAGAGAACAACCATTTAAAAAACAACTCCTGTATCCAATAATTTTAGTTCCCGGTCGGGATGGAATCTCGTTTTTTCAGGAATAATAGAGACTTTATTTCCGAAAAATGGAGATAGCTCTGCACTGAACAGTGAAAACAACTAAGTAAGCCGAGTAGCCTCCGGACTAGTTTTTTTAATCTCCCGAATTACATTAAAAAATCCTTGTACAAAAGAATGATTTGTTTTGTACAAAAGAAAACAATCTTCTGTACAAAAGATTGCATTCTTTTGTACAAGGAAATATAATTTATAAACCGCTGCCTGCCAAAGCTTCCGCCAGCCTTCTTAAAAAGCCGGACAGACATTGGCTGATTAAAGGTTTTAGCTTACTTTTCAAAAACAGGAACCGCTATTCAACCTGCCGAAACAAGCAAAACTTTAGAGCAAAGCAGAAAGATCATCACGCCAGTCTTCTCCATTAATTGGCTGGAAAGTATGCATACCCAATTCCTTTGCCATTTTAATATTGGCCGCTCCGTCGTCAACAAAAAGAGTTTCATGAGGCAGCAATCCGGCATCTTTAATCATGTGTTCAAAGATAGCACGACTGGGTTTCACCTCCTTTATCTCGTACGAGGTGTATATTTTATCAAAATAATAATCAAGCGGTTGGCCGGCAGAAGTAAAATCTGCACTTCTTGCCCATCCCATAATATAAGGATTGGTATTGCTCAGAATATAAAGATTATATTTCTTACGCAATTCGAGCAAATAATCAAGGCGATACAAAGGCACATCAGTCACAAAACCAAACCAACCTTGAAATACCTGATCATAAGTTAGCTCCTTTCCAGCCACAGCACTCAGCTTTACACGAAATTCTTCGGCAGTGAGCGTGCCATCTTCCGCCTCCAGAAAAAGACCGGTCTGATGATAAGCATCCAGCAATTCATCGGCATTGGCCACTCCTATCTCTACAAACTTCTTTACGGCTGTCTCGCGACAGAGATTAACAATCACCCCTCCGAAGTCAAATACTATATTCTTAATTTGTTCCATTCTTACTAATAACGATGTATATTTCTGCAAAAATAGACAAAAAAGGAATTCCACACCGCATACCAAGAGATTAATGTGGCAACCAGCCATAAATATGAAGTTACCTCCAGGAGAAATGCAGTCATCCCCCCCCAAAAGAATAACGATGAAAAGAGAAGGGGAAAGGACATTCTCTTCCATGCAGATTAAAAGAAAACTGGATTCGTTATCTATGAAAAGGAATCGGAAGGTGTATTCTCTCCCGTGCCGATTATGCAAAACGTGATGTTTTGCCGGCTGTTTGAAAAAAAACAAAGGGGCATTCATCCTTTTATTGATAAAAAACAGACGCTTTATCGCCCCAGCTCACTATCTTTGTCAGCAAAAAGAAGAGATGCAAGACGAGAAAAAAGTTCCCATTCACTTTGCTCCCTTACAGGGATTTACAGATGCACCTTACCGCAATGCGCACGAAACTGTTTTTGGTGGCATAGATACATACTATACTCCTTTTGTTCGTGTGGAAAAAGATGGTTTCCGCAACAGAGAACTGCGAGACATTGAGTCGGAAAACAACACCGTTCACCACATAATTCCGCAATTAATAGCCGCTACCCCCGATGAAATGCGGAAAGTAATAGAATTATTCCAGAAAAAGGGGCATACGGAGGCTGACATAAACCTGGGCTGTCCATTCCCCATGCTGGTAAAAAGACATAAAGGTTCGGGTATTCTGCCCTACCCTGAGGAAGTTGCTGCACTTTTACAGTGCACGGAAGAGTTCCCGGAAATGCAATTCTCGGTAAAGATGCGCTTAGGATGGGAAAATCCTGAGGAGTGCCTTGCTCTGCTTCCCTTGCTGAACAAGTATCCATTGAAGCAAATCACTCTGCATGCCCGCGTAGGAAAGCAACAGTATAAAGGGGAAACCAACTGGGATGCTTTCGAGGCTTTTTATCGCGAGTGCAAACATCCGCTTATTTACAACGGCGATATTTCCACACTTGAGGATATTAACCGACTAATGACTCGCTTTCCCAATCTTTCGGGGATAATGATTGGCAGGGGATTACTGGCCAATCCGGCACTGGCATACGAATATCTGCAGGGAGTGGCATTATCACGCGAAGAGATGCTTGGAAAGGTGAAAGCTTTTCATAATCTGCTACTTAATTATTACGAGGCACATCTGCAGGGAAACGACCAATTAGTGACTAAGATGAAGACTATCTGGGAATATCTTCTACCCGATATGGACAAGAAAGCAAAGAAGAAAATTCATAAGAGCACAAAGATCGAAGCGTATAGAGCTGGTGTTTCGGAAGGATTGAAGTTATAATAGAGGCATTACTCTTCAAAACAGATATTCCTTAGTGATAAACTATTTTTGTTACGGCGAGCTATCATATGACAGCTCTTCTATTGTAGATACTCTAACGTTTATCTACTCCAACAACAAAGCCTTTTTTAGTTTTTCTTAAACTCTTACTCCATAAACTCAGCTTGAAAATTTATCATTCCGGGTATATAGAGATCACATTGGTCCTCTTAGTTTTTATCATTTTCAGAGGTTGGTCACCAGCAATATAAGCAAAAAAGCCGTTCGCAGGATTAATTTCCAGCAAACGGCTCTTCTTTTATTTTTAAACCATAAGAGAGATTACCCAATCATCTCAAATCCATTCCACAAATTTCCTTCCGGAACCGGTGCCTGCAACTCAATAAGTTCCTTTGAAACCGGATGGATAAAGGAAACTCTACGGGAATGAAGACAAATGCTTCCGTCCGGATTAGAACGTGGAGAGCCATATTTCAGGTCTCCTTTGATGGAACATCCTATTTTTGCCAACTGACAACGAATCTGATGATGCCTTCCGGTCTTTAAGTTCACTTCAAGAAGGTAATAATTCTGGGAATGGCCAATCAACTTATAGTCAAGAATGGCTTTCTTTGAATCTTTTACTTCTTTATCATAGGCATAACTTTTGTTTTGTTTCTCGTTACGCACCAGATAATGAACCAGCTCACCTTCAGGTTCCTTCGGACAGTTCTTTACTATTGCCCAATAGGTTTTCTTCACTTCACTATTCTTGAACATTTCATTCAGACGAGGAAGTGCTTTACTGGTTTTAGCAAAAAGAACTATTCCGCTAACCGGACGATCCAGTCGGTGAACTACTCCAATAAAAACATTACCGGGTTTATTGTATTTCTCCTTCAGGTATTGTTTTACAATCTCTGATAACGGAGTATCCCCTGTTTTGTCTCCCTGAACAATCTCGGAACTTGTTTTGTTGACAACAATGATATGGTTATCTTCGTATATTACGGTCATTCTTCTTCTTACATGTTCATACCGCCACAGCAGTGAATTACTTGTCCACTTACATAAGAAGACAAATCAGAAGCAAGGAAAGTAGCCACATTAGCCACATCTTCAGGTGTACCACCACGACGCAATGGAATAGTTTTAGCCCATTCTGCTTTAACTTCGTCGGTCAACGCAGCAGTCATATCAGTGATAATGAATCCCGGTGCAATTGCATTGGCACGAACGCCACGAGAACCAAGTTCTTTAGCAATTGATTTAGCCAAACCAATCATACCAGCTTTAGAAGCAGAATAGTTACATTGACCAGCATTTCCTGAAACACCTACAACAGAAGCCATATTGATGATGCTACCTGTTTTTTGTTTCATCATTACAGGAGTAATAGCGTGAATAAAGTTAAATGCTGATTTCAGGTTAACGTTAATAACCATATCCCATTGTTGCTCACTCATACGCATCATTAATCCGTCACGGGTAATTCCTGCGTTATTAACAAGAATATCTACACGACCAAAGTCCTTCACAATTTCAGAAACTACATTTGCTGTATCTTCAAAATTTGCAGCGTTAGAAGCATAACCTTTTGCTTTTACACCCAATGCTTCAATTTCTTTTTCTGTATTCTTAGCATTTTCATCAATAACAAGGTCAGTGAATGCAATATTTGCTCCTTCAGAAGCAAACTTCAAAGCAATTGCTTTACCGATACCACGAGCAGCTCCGGTTACAATCGCTGTTTTTCCATCTAATAATCCCATACTAATTGTAATTTAAATCGTTTATTTATTGATTGATTTCTTTTCTGTATAATGCACCAAAAACAATATTCATCACATATTTTTTGCGGGTTTCCGGATCTAAACCACGTCCCAGAGTGCCACGTATATAAGGAACCTCAATCCCTTTAATGCTATAATGAATAATATTAGCTGCCATTTCAATGTCGTCAATTCGGAACACCCCTTTCTCCTTTCCTTCTGCCATTACAGTCTTGAAAAGAATGATTTCCCTTGCATCAAACTTCTTACGCACTTTCTCCACACGCCAAATATCACGGAAAAAGTTGGCCCGCAAAGTCCCGTTCCGATAAACAACTTCTTTCACGGCATCGAGACGGGTATAAATAAGTTCAAGCAATTTCTGATCAGGGGAAGTATTTTTCTCCGCTACTTTCTTCATTATATCTGAAAGCATGTCCAGTTCAGACTCTACAACAGCGGAGTAAATTTCATCTTTACTTTTAAAATAAGTATAAAGAGTCCGTCGCCCTTTCTTGGAGGCAATGGCGATATCATTCATAGTAGTGTTCTCCACCCCCATTTTAGCGAAGAGTTGTCGGGCAACATCTACTAGTTTTACTCTGGTCTTTGATATAGTCATAGGCGTATAACCTGCACAATTTTGTTTTATTTGAGCAAAAGTAGTTCTTTTCTTCTTATTACACAAGAAAAGAAATGGTTAATTAATCAGAAGCATTATTTAACAATCATTCCATGCATCTATGTTAGAGCACATTACATCCATATTTAATTATTATTCAAATATTTTTTCTATTAATATTTGCTTTTTAAGTAAAAAGCAGTACCTTTGTACCCACAAACATCGCGGAGTGGAGCAGTTGGTAGCTCGTTGGGCTCATAACCCAAAGGTCGTCTGTTCGAGTCAGGCCTCCGCAACTAGAAAAAAGAGAATCAAGAAATTGATTCTCTTTTTTGTTTTTACGAGTAGGTAAATTCTGCAGCATCTTTTTTTATTTTATTATTCTTCTAAATAATTTGTTTTTTAAAATAAAAGCAGTACTTTTGTACCCACAAACATCGCGGAGTGGAGCAGTTGGTAGCTCGTTGGGCTCATAACCCAAAGGTCGTCTGTTCGAGTCAGGCCTCCGCAACTAGAAAAAAGAGAATCAAGAAATTGATTCTCTTTTTGTTTTTAGCCACTTGAAGCCTTAGCAGAGGATCATACAGAAATGCTGAGAGATTGAAGATCTAAGCATAAATTTTGGATAATCTGAAGAAGAAGAAGAAAGGAATAGCTCTTACTCCCCTCTTATAGTCCTCTAAATTGCTTTAATTCTCTGCCTAAGCATTCGTGGCTCTATTCTCTAAACAGTTTATAATATTAGTGTAGTGTGTCTGAATAGATCGGCCAGTATTCTTTTCTTTTTTGGTGAGATATAAAATTTTTGTTTACTTTGAACCATTTTCTTGGAAAATTATTTTTTCGTAAAACAATCTAGCGATCTAGCACCATCCGCATAACAGACTGACTATAATCATATTACGCCCGCTAGATCAAGCCAAATTGATCTAGCAGTGATCTAGCGATCTAGCACTTTGGCAGGTAAATCATATACAGTCCAGACAACTTATTACACAAATACAGCTGCTAAACAACACTTTAACCAACCTATACCAGGATTAATGATAAGCAAAGTAGACAAGGTGCTAGATTGCTAGATCAACGCTAGATCAAATTATTTAAATCTAGCACCTATATAGTACTTATATACAGCAGCTTAAAGGCCTACTGCCAGATCGCTAGATCAATTTCGCAAAATTAAAATTTATGTAGTGATTTTGTAGGCTATCAAATGTCACTCCGACTTTCCAGAAAGATGCGGCGGGAGGTGCTTAAACTCCCGAATAATTTTTTATATATCAGGCGGGATATTAATGCGGTGTTGTACAAAACAAATCTTTCTTCTGTACAAATGAATTAATTGTTTTGTACAGAAGAATGCAATCTTTTGTACAAGGATGCACAAACTAGTCTAGTGGTATTTAAAAAAGCAGACCGGAGTTCTGTTATACTCTGGCGTGAGATTTACCAAAAGCGTCCTACGGGTAAACCTGGTAAAGTACTGCTAATTCTGATTTCTGCCCTCCAGAAGAAGAAACATTATAAATTTCACAAGAATATCAGCAGATCTCTGTTAACCGCATAAAACAATAATAGCAACAGAAAATGTCTTGGCATTCTGTTGCTATTATTATGATAGAGAATCACTCTAAGTCTAAACCTTTTTCAACACTAAAAAGAGATACTAGCCTTATCCGAGTCTAAGTCTACATGTAAACTAGCATCTTTTGTTTTCCCTTTCCAAGTCATCCTTTTACATTCTGATTTTGGCAGACGAATAGCATGGGCTCTGTTTCCGGTAAGATGTTCTTCATTTATCTGACAATTACGAACATTCCAATCATTCAGATTTTCCAAATCAAGACTAAAGATATTAATCTTACTATTTTGCAGACATACAGATGGATACCACCCTGATAAATTCAATTTATCTATATTACAGGAATCTACAACAATGCTACTACAGGAATTTACGACTGCTTCGCATAGTGACACACCCTTTAATTCCGTATCAAGTTCATTCACCTCATTGCGGATAGATAGTGCAGAAGTTGGATTTGTGTATAAATGGAAGAAAGCATTTAGTCTGCCACACTTATATTTTTCTTTAATGGCATCTAATTTCTTTTCATCATAGTTCAGCTGAATGATAAGTGTATCTCCGGACATTCTCTTGGTTACCATAGACAAAAGCTCATTAGGAAAATAAAAATAACCTGTCTGCACTGCGTATTTATATGGCTTAACAAAGAGCTTTCCCATTGTATGACCATAACTTACTTTACTAAGTTCCTCAATTTTAAGAATTTTATAAGAAGAGATACTAATGGAATCCACTTTGCCGGAGAGATTACTTTTCTGGCGGTCTATTTTTAAATCTACCGGATTCAGGGTTGATTGATAAAGAATAAATATCACCGACAATAATAATAAGGATGATATAATACCAAGTAATATAATTGTTGTGCGTCTCATTTTCTAATGCTATTTTGTTTCTTACTAAATTCACTAAACATTTTCTCAATTTCATCCATTGGAATATCAAGCGTATAGATCTGATGGAAGAACCAATCAATATCTTCTTCTAAAAAACGTTTCCTGCGAAGAGATAAAATCAGCTTCTTTGCTCCGGAAGAGACAAAGTAACCTATGCCTCGCTTATTATAAATAATATCCTGAGACTGAAGATAATCGAACGAACGCATTGTTGTATTTGAATTTACTTCTACCATAGATGCATATTCACGTACAGATGGAATTCTTTCTTCCTCAGCGTATTGTCCAAAGATAATCTCATCACAGATTCTGTCTGCTATTTGCAAATAAATTGCTTTATTTTCTTTAAAGTTCATAAATTCAGATTCTATTAATTATTTCGGAATCTTTAAAACGGAAGTAGGCTAACGTCCAGTTAAAAAGGGTTACAAGAGAAAAGAACGTTATACAAGTTTTCGAAGAAAATATATTGTGGGTACTAAATGAATAGTATTCCATAGAATGATTAAAATCAACAATTCCATCTTTAAATAGAAAATGAATCAATGTGCCATCGACTATAACAAATACCAAAGAAATGATGGCACCTGCTGCAAGCGTTTTAAGGAATGGTTTCTTATACCACAACGTACTACCTAGAACAAACAATGACTGAAAAAATAAGTAAACTGAAAATCTATAGAAGAAATCGAGCCAATTAACAATAAGGCTTTTATTGCCTATAAAGCCAATTAAATCTAAAGAATGAAATTTCAATTCAGGATAGCGGATTAAGCAAATAAGCAAACGAGTATAATCAGCCATTTTAAAAGCTATAAGAAAAGCTATTATAAATAAAACAACAGCTATTACCAGACGAGAAATGTATTTCTCAAAAACCGTTGCCGGTGTCATTAAATAAGATATCCGTTTAGCTTTAGTACTCATCTCACCCATCATTAAAGAAGCGAACACACATCCCCAACCCCAAAACAAGAATAATGAGAAGCTATAATATTGAATATAACTTTCTTCATTCAGATTAGAAGATTGATCAAAACTAAAAAAGACGAACAAAATGGTCAATATTGCATATACCATAACAAAGCGAAGAAGCATTGTCTTCCAGTTTTCTTTAAAATCTTTCTTGCAGAGTAGAAAGTAACGCTCCAAACTAAAGAAATTATTTTTAATCATCATAGCATTTATTTATTGTTGAAATAAGGTCTTTATTATTTTTGTTTCATTGAGTGTTGCATTAAAAAGCAACTCAAGGTTAATTGCAGATTCATCATTCTCTGTATTCGGAAAAATCATCTGCTTACCTTGTAAAGACGGGAACACAAATAATGCACCATCGGAAGTTTCATTGCTGGATGCTTCAACAAATAATAGCTTCTCACAGATCGTAGTTACGGATTCATTCAGCAATACTTCATTCTTATCCATAATGATAACATGTTCCAGTAACGTATCAATGTCTCTCACCTGATGAGTAGAAATTATGATTGTTTTATCATCATTCATACCAGAAGCAATAAACTTTCTGAACTGACTTTTACCAGGAATATCCAATCCATTAGTAGGCTCATCCATTACAAGAAGAGAAGTATTAGTAGCAAGAGCAAAGCTCATATATACTTTTTTCTTCTGCCCCATAGAAAGAGCTCCAAGATTCACATCCATATTTAGTTCAAAACATTTCAGATATTTTTCAAGATCATCCATACTAAATCTTGGATAAAAAGACTTATTACACTCTACATACTTTCGAAATGAGATAGAAGGCAACTCAAACTCTTCAGGGACTATATATATATCCTGAAGAGTCTTTGGCAATCTTTGGGATACATTTACCTTATCAAAGCAAACGCCACCGCATTTGGGCTTTAAAAGGCCTGTAATAAGATACAGCAATGTGGATTTTCCAACACCATTCTTTCCTAACAGCCCATAAACTTTGCCCTTTTCGATGGACAGAGAAAAGTCTTCAAATAATTTTTTCTGTGAACCACGATATTCAAAAGAGAGATTTTCGATTGTTACCATTTTAATTCATTTATAATTCGTTTATTCTATACTCAAAAAAGAATCTCAAAAGATTAAGCTCATAAATGCAGCAGTAAATTAAACTAAGCTGGCAATAAAGCAATTATAATTACTACAATGAGGACAATAATGATCATTTGTTTTAAGATTATAAATTATTGACTTATATTTTATTCTATAGAGCTAAATATCAAATAAATCATTTTCAGACTAAATCTGTAATCAAAGTAGTTTTACACGTCAACTCATATTTTACAATATGAATCAAAAAAAGCGAGTAACCAACTCTAATTTCTTACAATGTAAACAGAAACATTCAGAGAAAATATCTGGATAGAAACTATAAGCATGTAATATATTAGTAGAAAAGTCATTTATAATCAATAGTATAAGTATAACTATATCAAACTAGTGTACCATTTTACTAATACACCACAAATATAGAAGTTAATTTATACATTACAAACAAAAATCATAATAAATATTGAAATTTATATTCGAGAGATGGAATTTAGGCTTAAACTGGGGAAAAAGACTTTATAAAAAGGGTACACGAAATTTTCTACAGTTAGCTAAACTATAGAAAACAATAATGGAAGAATATTGAACTTCTTCATTAATAGAAATATAGATGTTGCAGCTGAATCAAATGCTAAACTCCAATTCTTTTGAGCAACATTCAGAGGGGTGACAGATATGAAGTTTTTCCTTTCAGAATATCTAAAAATTATTCATGAGAATAGTGACGGCTCAACATCATCCAGGAATACAAACTGATCCTTATTTTTTTATTGGTAGAATTAAAAGAAATTTTAAATCCAAAGAAAATAAAAAAATAAATGCTCATAAGTAGACACAACACATTTGTACAGAAAGCAGGACTTAATGCACAAACAAGAATGTATAAAGAATAAAATGTAAAGAAGTAAATAAAGCAGAGTCTGGATAGACTCCACTTTATTTAAATATAGTTTTACTTTCTTTTTGCTTTTGAAGAGTTCAATCCTTCGAGAGCTTTAATTGCAGTATTATTATTTGGATCAAGTTTTAAGATCTTATTCCAATAATCTTTTGAAATAGCCTGATCATTAGCATTCTTACTCTTTTCACTAGCTAACAAATAATAATATCCGAGATAACTATAGCATTCTACAATTACAGGTTTGTAACGCTCATCATTCTTAGATAGACAAATCTCAATAGTCTTTTCATAGAATGGTTTTGCTATACCTTTTGTAGTTTCTGGATCAAGTCCAGAATTTGCTCTAGCACGCCAGAAGTTACCACGATAATTATCTGGTTCAGCTTCCGCTACTTTAGCGAAAAGAGTATCTGCTTTTTGCAATGAAGAATTCTTAAGAGCTAAATTATTAGTAACAGCTGAAGAATTCGCAAAGAAATAATACTTTTTACCTAATTCATTCAGCAAATCAGGAGTTTGTTTTACGCCATTACTATTAAAATAGGTTTCATAAGCTTTGATAGAATTTTGAGCATCGCCCTTCTTATCATAAATATCTGAAATTGTACTCCAAAGCTTAACTTGAGTACTATCTAATTTGATAGCTTTTTCAAAAGAAGCAATTGCTTCATCATATTTCTTTTGTTCTGTCAACAAAGTTCCATAATAGGTATAATCAAAATATGAGAATTGCGCATCTTTTGATTTATTGAAAAAATTGTCGGCTGCGACCATAGCTTCATCAAAACGCTTTAAATCAATGTAGTTATACATTGCTAAACGATTGAAAGCTGGATCTAAAGGATTAATTTTCAAACCCATCAAAGCAATCTCCAACGATTTTTCATTTTTAGCATTCAACATAAGGGTCATAGCATATTGCTTCAAATCATCAGAATCGTAATTCCCGGAAGCAATATAATCTCCATAAGAAGCTGAAGCTTTATCAAAATCATTTTTTGAATAATAAAGATCGGCTAATTCTTTGTTCGCTAATGAGAAATTAGGTTCCTGAGTTTTTAAGCGTCCTAACATTTCAATAGCTAAAGCAGTGTTAACATCACGATATGCACGAGCATATTTTACATAAGCTTCACGGCAATTTGCATCGAAAAGAATTGCTTGTTCATACATGCTGCAAGCCTGACCTGCATCTCTTTTTGCTTCAAAGATATCACCTGCTAAAACAAATACAGGAGCATATTTTCTTGTAATATTCTGAGCTCGCACTAAATAATCATTAGCACCTAAAAGCTCACCATTTTCTAAATAAGCACGTCCAGCCTCAATAATAAGGTCTACGTTTTTCTTATTTTTTCCTTTTAATACATTTTCAATTGCCTCTTTTGCCTGAGTAGCATTTGATTTAATCTGTAACTTTGCTAAACCAATATTATTCAAAGCACTTAGAGCATCAACAGACAACCCCTTTTTGAAATAAAACAAAGCAGAGTCATTTTTGCTTTCTCCAAAATAAACATTCCCTAAAAAATAACAAGTCTCAGCAGAATTTGAAGCATTTGAGCTCAACTCCTGAAACAATAGTTTTTTTGCTTGTTTTGGGAAACCAGCTTTGTAGAAAGAAATGCCTTCACTGTCCTTTGCCTGAATAGGAGACAGAAAAGCAAAACTTGTCAAAAATAGGATTGAAGAAAATAGAAAGTTACATTTCATCACTTTGCAATTTTTAATCATTAATTAAAATTCATCTTTAACATTAACAATACGTACCGGCTGCGTTGCAGGAACCAAACCGGACTTAAGAATAATCCTTTGTCCTCGATCAGAAGTTAAGAAATTAGCAAATCCGGAAGACAAACCTTGTCGCGGATCATTTATTAACGCATAAACAGTACGGTAAAAAGGATAATCGCCTAAAGCAATATAGGCCTGATAAGGTTTATAGCTATTAGATGCAGTAGCAATATTTTCGTCACTAACAGCCATTACTCTAACTTCCTTTTTGAAAGTTAAATTAGTAGTATCATTTTTGGCACCTAGCCAATTAACACCAATAATTCCAATAGCATTAGGAGTTTTTGAAACATAATCAAATACCTGCAAGTTATTTTTTTGAGCATTAATTCCTTTGGATGCAAAAGGTTTACCTAAACAAATAGAATCTTTTGCAAAACGAACAGTACTTGAATTTGGATTATCAAAAACAATTTGAATATTACCCAATTTTGAACTTGGATAAATTTCTTTCCATTTAGTAATCTCACCGGTTAAGATTTTTCTAACTTGGTTAACAGTAATAAGAGAATCCGGATTTTTATTATTACTTATTAAAGCAACACCGTCATAAGCCATCACAACTTCACGTGGAAAAAACTTACGACTATTAAAAGATTGTATTTCTTTTGAAGATAGTTTGCGGGTGGAAATTACCAACCGCACACTATCTTTCAATAATCTATTTATAGCATCAACCTCGCTACAATAATTAGGTTTAATATGAACCTCACTATTAAGTCCTTCAAACACAGCAATTTCTTCTTCAATAATAGGTTTGAAACCTTCATCAACAGCAATTGGAATTGTCCCAGTTGTCAATGTATCATTCCACCCATCTTTAGGCTTCTTATCGTTACACGAACAAAGAAGCAATAGAAAGAATATTGAAATAAGTTTGAAAAACTTCATAGCATTATTGTAATTTAAAGGTAATTGGTACTACGTAATATACAGGAACATTCACACCATTTTGTTTTCCAGGAATCCATCTCGGAAGAGAACGAATTACACGGAGAGCTTCCTTATCACAGTAAGGATCTAAAGAGCGCATTACTTGAGCATCTTTAACATCACCTGTTTTAGAAACAACAAAACGAATATAAACCTTACCTTGAACACCATTTTCTTGAGATATAGTAGGATACTTCAAGTGATCAAAAATGTATTTCAACAATTCAGTGTCACCACCAGGGAACTGAGGCATCTGTTCTACTGCTGTATAAGGTTTTTCCTCAACTTCTTCAACAGGAGCTTGAGTCACAACTTGCTTAATTTCAGCAATATCCTTACCATTTTTCTCGTCATTACCTTTAACGTCGGCGATAGAAATAGTAACCTTGCTCTCTTGCAATTGTTCCTGGCTCTTCATTTCGTCTTCATCTCTAACTTCAGAGTCTTTCTTGATTACAGGAGCAACAAACTTAACAGAACTCTTTAATGGAGGAGGAGGAGGAGCAATAGGCTCTACTTTATTCAATTTTTTATCTTTTACCTCAGCTTCATCCAATTTTGATAAAGTAGTTACTTGTGTCATCGTTTCCTTTTCACTAGGAGTTGCTAATTTTATAAGCTCAGGGACAGCAAGAAAGAACGCAGTCAAAGCGACAATAATCAGCATAGACCAATTGTGTCGTTTTGGAGCATCCATACGCATCTTATACGCACCATACCCTTTATTTCTTCCTTCGAATATTAAGTCACACCATTCTTCAGAAGCTAAATTAATTTTTGCCATTTTACTTTCTTATTTTTAGTGTTTAACTTAATTACTTCCACCTGATTTAGTACTAGCCAATAAAGCTTTTTCACCATCAGTGATAGGTACAATTACATACTTACTAATACAGCATATCTGCATTTCATCAAGAGCATCAACAAGATTTTTGTAAGTTGATTTGTCGGTAGCTTTAATAATAACAGTTGGAGCACCTTTATCTTCTTTAGCATCAGATATTTTTTTATTAAATTCTTCAGCTGAAATCTTTAAATCCTTTTTTTGCTGTTTCAAATCATTAACCTTTGCTACAACACTTCTATTCTTTTTTAGAAGAAAATCTCTAATACCTGTTGCAGTATAAGATGTTTTTTGTAACAAAGATTTATCTCCTGCCTTAAATTCACCAAGATAATAGTAAACATTATCTTTTTCATCAAGAAGTAAAGTTACAGCCTGAGAAGCCTTCACTTTAGTTTGTTGAGCTTCATCTACTTTATCATTAGTAGGCATACTTATCTCCATCGTTTGAGGTTTGCTCAAAGATGTACAAAGCATAAAAAAAGTAATCAGCAACATATTCATATCCACCATCGGCGTAAAGTCGACGCGGGTTTTCATTTTTTTCTGCTTTCCTTTTTTTCCTTTTCCGCTATCTTTTTGTTCTACATCAGCGCTCATATCTCATCTATTTTTTTTCTGCTTCAACAGCCTTCAAAGAAGTAATCAGATTATATCTGTTTTCTTTTATGTCTTGAAGTGAGTTCATTACATTCTTAATTACAGAATAAGGAGTATTCTGGTCAGCTTTAATAGCAATACGTAGATCTGGATTCGTCGCATGAGCAGCTTTTACCCATACTTTGAATTGATTATCAACACTATCTGTAGGTATGCCTTCATTTTTAAGAGCTTCATCTTGATCTCTTTCAGGTAAGTCTAAGAAAGTGCTCATCTTTTTCATCGGCACACCAAACGTAGTGTTCTTTCTAAAATTCGCAATTTGCTTAGGCGAAAATTTCACCCCATATTGTTCCCCAACACTTACCAGTGTTTGCTCCATGTCATCTGGTCTATCTAAGGCCATAAATACTTTGCCTTCTGGATTGACAAGGATTGAGAGGACATTCTTTTCTGGAATTTTAATTTCAGAAACAGAGCCCGGTGTCGTTACTTTTACTGGTTCCTTTTTTACGAAAGTTGAAGTCAACATAAAAAAGGTCAAGAGCAATACAGTAACGTCACTCATCGCCGTCATATCGATGAAAGTGTCCTTTTTTGCAACTTTTACTTTAGCCATAAGTTTTTTTCTATTTTATAAATTTATTTACTGCTTATTTATGTGAAGCTGCAAATGTCTGAACAATAGAGAAACCTACTTCGTCAAGGCTAAATGTTAATTTATCGATTTTATTTGAAAAATAGTTGTAAGAAATAACAGCTAATGCACCAGTAGCAATACCACAAGCTGTATTAATCAACGCTTCAGAAATACCTTGAGACAATGCAGTAGAGTCAGCACCACCACCAGCAGACAAAGCAGCAAATGAACGGATCATACCAATAACTGTACCAAGAAGACCAAACAAAGTACCTAAAGTTGTAATAGTTGCAATAATAGGAAGGTTTTCAGTCATCATTGGTAATTCAAGAGCAGTAGCTTCTTCTAATTCTTTTTGAATTGCTAACAATTTCTGTTCTTTACTTAAATTAGCTTCATTTTCCATTTCAGCATATTTAATTAAAGTAGCACCAACTACATTCGCAACTGAACCTCTTTGTTTGTCACAAATTTCTTGAGCACCTTTAAGATCACCTTTTTCCAAAGCAGCCTTAATATTTGCAACAAATTTAGTTAAAGAACCCTTACCATAAGCACTCTTAATAGCAATAAAACGTTCAACGCTTAATGACAAAACTGTAAATAATAAAGTTAAGATGATAGGTACAATCACACCACCTTTGTACATAGTTCCTAGAAACTTTCCTGGAAGAGGATTATTAGCTGGATCATTATTCACAAAATTAGCAGGATTACCTAATACAAAATTGTAAAGACAAGCTGCAATAACCAAACACGCTAGGATTACAAAACCCGCGTTTTTAATACCTTTAACAGACGTTTTTTTAGATTTTTTTTGAGTAGTTTCCATAATAGTTTTTTTTAAACAATTTATTTTTAGAAATTAATAATTTTATTTTTAATCTATATCCAGTTCATATAAAACATGTCACGGAGCATAGTTATGACTATAAATTTAACCCATAACCATAACTCCATCTCGATACAGTAAATTAAAGCTTCAATAGTTTCCCACATTAAATAAAGAAATCCATTCTTTAAAAGCAGGATCAACTACCAAGGCATAAACCATGCAACAAAAATAAGAACAAAATTGTTACTACAGTGTGTTTTTACAATTTTTAATCAGTTTTTTTTAGTGCTTTATGATTTTATTTACCCGAATAAATAAAATCACAACATACCAGAAACTTTAAAACGGCCATATATACCTAATTTTCAATAAATTAAAGACTATATCACAAAGATACACTACAATCTGCAAAGAAACCAAAACAACCTAGTAAATATATGTTAATTTGATAAAATTACTAAATTATTTATAGCTTCTAAAGCCTTATTCAGCTTTAAATACTAATTTAATTTGTTTAGAAGAATCTTCCTTCTTTAATTATTTTGTATCCAATCTAACCTATAATTCTTCAGAGTCTCATTCAAAGAAGTGCAGATATGATCCTTTTCTTGTTTAGAATCGCTAGAAACTTCAGACCTGCACATATTCTGATTTCGTATTCTCTCGATTCACCCCCAGGGAAAGGGTGTCGGCTCACCCGATATTTAGTGGGGGGAATAAGATAAAATGTTATCTTTGTCGCATGGAAAACGACGTTTTATTATCATTAGTAAGTTTGATGCTTCCCGAAAACATCTTATCAAGGTTTAGTATCGTAAATGTAGAAAAGAGTTCAGATGCAATACTTATTTATTTGGACGAGAAAATAGATGCTAAATATGCTTCGAATGATCTCTTTGAATCCAAAGGCTTCCTGAATCCTGTCACCATCAGAGATTTTCCTCTTCGTGACAAAGCTGTTGATTTGGTGGTTCGTCGCCGCCGTTGGATTAATCGACAAACAAATGAAAGTTTTACAGCTCCTTATGATGAGTTTAAAGCCGAAGGTGTCCGCTACTCGAAAGAGTTTGCGGCTTTTTTAAAAGAGGTGTATGGAGACCAGACCTACGACCTCCCGTTCGCTTGATGCTTATTATCATATAAACGGTGATACGTTTGAAAAACAGTATAAAGAAATCCTAAGTGGCTATCGTCGATGGAATGAATATTCTCATGCGGATGAGTGGCTTATATTCCCAGAGAATGTTGGTAAACGACTTTGCATTGATGAGACATCCATAAGTGACGGCGAGCTTTATACCATAGTCTCCAACCCAGAAGCACGTGGAAGAAAAGGGTCGCTGGTAGCTTTGGTTAAAGGTGTTTCCTCAAATGATGTAATTGATACTTTAAAACTCATACCTGAGGATAAACGATCTGTCGTAGAAGAAGTTACAATGGACTTATCCAATAGCATGAATCTTATAATCCGAAGATGTTTCCCAAAAGCCAAGCGTACAATTGATCGTTTCCATGTTCAAAAGTTGGCATGTGATGCATTGCAGGAAATGAGAATAGCACACCGTTGGGATGCCATTCAAGCCGATACGGATGCAAAAGAAGAAGCTAAGGAAAAAGGAGAAGATTATCAACCTACCACATTTGCAAACGGTGATACGCAAAAACAATTGTTGGCAAGGAGTCGATACTTACTGTTCAAATCCATGGACAAATGGACGGAAAGCCAAAAAGAAAGAGCGGCAATATTGTTTGATATCTACCCCGATATAAAAGAAGCTTATTCTCTAACGCACTCACTGAGAATGATATTCAACAGGAACACGCTAAAGGATGCAGCCAGGATGTCACTTGCACGTTGGTATGACAAAGTCGACAACTCCGGCTTTAAAAGTTTTAATGTCATAGCAGGAACATTGTACGAACATTACGACGAGGTATTGAACTTCTTTACAAACAGGGCTACCAATGCGTTTGCTGAATCTTTTAATGCAAAGATCAAACAATTTAGGGCACAGCTTAGAGGAGTGATTGATATAAAGTTTTTCTTCTTTAGATTAACTAAACTTTATGCGTAGCCCCACTAAATATCGGGTGAGCCATGAAAACGATCTATAACCCATGTTGCTTTTGGAAAACTGTAACATATATAACCTAAAAAAAGGAGTCCCGATCATTAATAATGATCAGGACTCCTGATAAAACGGCAGCTACCTACTCTCCCACTGTTACGCAGTACCATCGGCGTGATCAGGCTTAACTTCTCTGTTCGGAATGGGAAGAGGTGGAACCCTGATGCTATAGCTACCTTAATATTTTTATTTCTTAATATCTTAAGTCCTTAATTTATTAGGTTCTTAAGATGTTAATTATTAAGATAAACACAATGCAAAAGCAATAAAGAATAAATATCCTTGATGTTTGGAACTAAATCCATATAGCCAACCATATAAACATGGAAGAAAGTGTACGGGCAATTAGTACTGCTCGGCTTTGACATTACTGTCTTTACACCTGCAGCCTATCAACGTTGTCGTCTTCAACGACCCTAAGAAATCTAATCTTGTGGCTGGCTTCGTACTTAGATGCTTTCAGCACTTATCCAATCCCGACTTAGATACCCGGCAATGCACCTGGCGGCACAACCGGTAAACCAGCGGTCAGTCCAACACGGTCCTCTCGTACTAGTGTCAGAGCCACGCAAATTTCATACGCCCACGATAGATAGAGACCGAACTGTCTCACGACGTTCTGAACCCAGCTCGCGTGCCACTTTAATGGGCGAACAGCCCAACCCTTGGGACCTTCTCCAGCCCCAGGATGTGACGAGCCGACATCGAGGTGCCAAACCGCTCCGTCGATATGAGCTCTTGGGAGCGATCAGCCTGTTATCCCCGGAGTACCTTTTATCCTTTGAGCGATGTCCCTTCCATACGGAAACACCGGATCACTATGCTCTAGTTTCCTACCTGATCGACTTGTCGGTCTCCCAGTCAAGCACCCTTATGCCATTACACTCTGCGGACGGTTACCAATCGTCCTGAGGGTACCTTTAGAAGCCTCCGTTACACTTTTGGAGGCGACCACCCCAGTCAAACTACCCACCAAACAGTGTCCTCGCATTGCGAGTTAGAACTCAAATAATTAAAGGGCCGTATTTCAACAGCGGCTCCACAAACACTAGCGTGCCTGCTTCAATGCCTCCGGCCTATCCTACACATCAATTACCCAAATTCAATGTTAAGCTATAGTAAAGGTTCACGGGGTCTTTTCGTCCCATCGCGGGTAATCGGCATCTTCACCGATACTACAATTTCACTGAGCTCACGGTTGAGACAGTGTCCAGATCATTACACCATTCGTGCAGGTCGGAACTTACCCGACAAGGAATTTCGCTACCTTAGGACCGTTATAGTTACGGCCGCCGTTTACTGGGGCTTCAATTCAATGCTTCTCTTGCGATGACATCTCCTCTTAACCTTCCAGCACCGGGCAGGTGTCAGGCTATATACTTGATCTTTCAATTTTGCATAGCCCTGTGTTTTTGTTAAACAGTTGCCTGGACCTATTCTCTGCGCCCTCATTACTGAGGGACCCTTTCTCCCGAAGTTACAGGGTCAATTTGCCTAGTTCCTTAACCGTGATTCACTCAAGCGCCTTAGTATATTCTACCCGACCACGTGTGTCCGTTTACGGTACGGGTACCTTAAAGATTAAGTTTAGCGGATTTTCTTGGGAG
Organism: uncultured Bacteroides sp.; assembly: GCF_963676325.1. Lineage (NCBI taxonomy): Bacteria > Pseudomonadati > Bacteroidota > Bacteroidia > Bacteroidales > Bacteroidaceae > Bacteroides > uncultured Bacteroides sp. The sequence goes on along the minus strand of NZ_OY781099.1, from coordinate 558,188 downwards.
TATGCTTACATGTACTATCCAATTACCACAAGGGCTCTCGGTACTATCAGGTTCGACTAGTCTTCCGGATTTGCCTGGAAATCTAATATCTACACCCTTCAACCAGCTATTCCGTCAGCTGGCGACACTTTCACTGCTCCGTCTCCACGTCACTCTTTAAGGTAGTAAGGGAATATTAACCCTTTCTGCCATCGGCCTCGCCGTTCGGCTGAGCCTTAGGACCCGACTAACCCTGATCCGATTAGCGTTGATCAGGAAACCTTAGTCTTTCGGCGAGGGGGTTTCTCACCCCCTTTATCGTTACTTATACCTACATTTGCTTTTCCACACGCTCCAGCAAAGCTCACGCTTCACATTCAACGCAGAGTGGAATGCTCCCCTACCAACTATTACTAGTTCCATAGCTTCGGTAAATTGCTTATGCCCGATTATTATCCACGCCAAACTCCTCGACTAGTGAGCTGTTACGCACTCTTTAAATGAATGGCTGCTTCCAAGCCAACATCCTAGCTGTCTTAGCAATCTGACTTCGTTAGTTCAACTTAGCAATTATTTCGGGACCTTAGCTGATGGTCTGGATTCTTCTCCTCTCGGGCACGGACCTTAGCACCCATGCCCTCACTCCTGATATTAAACTAATGCGCATTCGGAGTTTATCAAGACTTGATAGGCGGTGAAGCCCTCGCATCTTATCAGTCGCTCTACCTCACATTAGTAATTATCAAGGCTGCACCTAAATGCATTTCGGGGAGTACGAGCTATCTCCAAGTTTGATTAGCCTTTCACCCCCACCCACAGTTCATCCGGAAGCTTTTCAACGCTTATCGGTTCGGTCCTCCAGTTAGTGTTACCTAACCTTCAACCTGACCATGGGTAGATCACTTGGTTTCGCGTCTACTACCACTGACTAATTCGCCCTATTCAGACTCGCTTTCGCTTCGGCTGCGAAACTTAGTTTCTTAACCTTGCCAGTGACAGTAACTCGTAGGTTCATTATGCAAAAGGCACGCCGTCACAGCACGAAGCTGCTCCGACCGCTTGTAAGCGCATGGTTTCAGGGACTATTTCACTCTTCTATTCGAAGTTCTTTTCACCTTTCCTTCACAGTACTGGTTCACTATCGGTCTCTCGGGAGTATTTAGCCTTACCGGATGGTCCCGGCAGATTCATGCAGAATTTCTCGTGCTCCGCACTACTCAGGATACCACTACAGTATATATTGGATTCATGTACGCAACTATCATGCTCTATGGTGACACTTTCCAGAGTCTTCCATTCTCCAATATAAGTCCGATATCGTGGTCCTACAACCCCATAAATGCCGTAACATCTATGGTTTGGGCTAATCCGTGTTCGCTCGCCACTACTTACGGAATCATTCAATTATTTTCTTCTCCTACAGGTACTAAGATGTTTCAGTTCCCTGCGTTCGCCTCCATATAAAATGGATAATATCTCTTCAAGATATTGGGTTGTCCCATTCGGAAATCTTCGGATTAAAGGCTATTTGCACCTACCCGAAGCTTATCGCAGCTTATCACGTCCTTCATCGCCTCCGAGAGCCAAGGCATCCGCCATGCGCCCTTGCTTACTTTCTTCCATAAAATACAATCTTATTCGTTTACACGTTTTAAATTGCAATATGGTTCGATATATATTTTAAAGCTTTCTTTCATCACTGAAATTTACTTCTTTATTTGCTTTTGTACATTATGTCAAAGATCGTTTCTTAAGAATTTCTTCTTAATTTTCGTGGAGAATAACGGATTCGAACCGTTGACCCCCTGCGTGCAAGGCAGGTGCTCTAGCCAGCTGAGCTAATCCCCCGAAATTATTATGAAGCGTTTTTCTTGGAATTGGTTATCCCTTATGCTCCTTTTTTTTTCGTAGTCCCAGGCAGAGTTGAACTGCCGACCTCTACATTATCAGTGTAGCGCTCTAACCAACTGAGCTATAGGACTGTCGTTCAAAACCTCTTACCTTTCGGCTCGGCTTCTTTCTAATCTCTTTTTTTTTATATTTTGAATAAACAATAAACAGTAGCACAAAGTAAAATCCGAACCTAAGAACGAAATCACTCCAGAAAGGAGGTGTTCCAGCCGCACCTTCCGGTACGGCTACCTTGTTACGACTTAGCCCCAGTCACCAGTTTTACCCTAGGACGCTCCTTACGGTTACGTACTTCAGGTACCCCCGGCTCCCATGGCTTGACGGGCGGTGTGTACAAGGCCCGGGAACGTATTCACCGCGCCGTGGCTGATGCGCGATTACTAGCGAATCCAGCTTCATGGAGTCGAGTTGCAGACTCCAATCCGAACTGTGAGAGGCTTTTGGGATTAGCATCCTATTGCTAGGTAGCGACCTTCTGTACCCCCCATTGTAACACGTGTGTAGCCCCGGACGTAAGGGCCGTGCTGATTTGACGTCATCCCCACCTTCCTCACATCTTACGACGGCAGTCTTGATAGAGTCCTCAGCTTAACCTGTTAGTAACTATCAATAAGGGTTGCGCTCGTTATGGCACTTAAGCCGACACCTCACGGCACGAGCTGACGACAACCATGCAGCACCTTCACAAATGCCATTGCTGGCTATATAGTTTCCTACATATTCATTTGCAATTTAAGCCCGGGTAAGGTTCCTCGCGTATCATCGAATTAAACCACATGTTCCTCCGCTTGTGCGGGCCCCCGTCAATTCCTTTGAGTTTCACCGTTGCCGGCGTACTCCCCAGGTGGAATACTTAATGCTTTCGCTTGGCCGCTTACTGTATATCGCAAACAGCGAGTATTCATCGTTTACTGTGTGGACTACCAGGGTATCTAATCCTGTTTGATACCCACACTTTCGTGCCTCAGCGTCAGTTGTACCCCGGTAAGCTGCCTTCGCAATTGGAGTTCTTCGTGATATCTAAGCATTTCACCGCTACACCACGAATTCCGCCTACCTTATGTACACTCAAGAATAACAGTATCAACTGCAATTTTACGGTTGAGCCGCAAACTTTCACAACTGACTTATTATTCCGCCTACGCACCCTTTAAACCCAATAAATCCGGATAACGCTCGGATCCTCCGTATTACCGCGGCTGCTGGCACGGAGTTAGCCGATCCTTATTCATAGTATACATACAAAAAACCACACGTGGTTCACTTTATTCTACTATAAAAGAAGTTTACAATCCATAGGACCTTCATCCTTCACGCTACTTGGCTGGTTCAGGCTCTCGCCCATTGACCAATATTCCTCACTGCTGCCTCCCGTAGGAGTTTGGTCCGTGTCTCAGTACCAATGTGGGGGACCTTCCTCTCAGAACCCCTATCCATCGAAGACTTGGTGAGCCGTTACCTCACCAACTATCTAATGGAACGCATCCCCATCCATAACCAATAAATCTTTAACTTATTTAAGATGCCTTATATAAGTACTATCGGGTATTAATCTTTCTTTCGAAAGGCTATCCCCGAGTTATGGGAAGGTTGGATACGTGTTACTCACCCGTGCGCCGGTCGTCAGCGGTATTGCTACCCTGCTACCCCTCGACTTGCATGTGTTAAGCCTGTAGCTAGCGTTCATCCTGAGCCAGGATCAAACTCTTCATTGTAAAAGTTTTATTTAATTCTGTTCAGGATTCCGTTCTTATTTTCTTGTTTCTTCAATTACTTAATCGCTTAAGTTATTGTTGACGGTTCGAAATTTATTACTCTGTTTCATGTGCTAGAAGCACACTCACAAGAGCTCTTGTACTACTTGTATTGTTTATATCTAAATCTTATTCAAAGAACGAATTTGTTTTGCTTTTTGTTAAGCGGATGCAAAGGTAAAACTTTTAATGTTAACCTCCAAATGTTTTCTGAATTATTTTTTTTAATTGTTTCTTCAGGACTCTCTGGTAAAGCATAAGCTTTTCAATATGTCAAAACTTTAACGCTTTGTGTCTCTTACAAAGCGGGTGCAAAAGTAGTCGATTCAACTATACAATCCTAATATATTCTACTCTTTTATTCAATAAATATGAAATAAAGTTGTAACTCACTGATTACTAATTGTGTTTTAAAGCATATTTTTAAAATACAGAATCATAGGACTAAAATGGTATACATTATAAATATACGCGCGTGCGTGGAAGGGGCTAAAATGAAATAATATTTGGAATAAACAGAAAACTAGAAAGAGATGGTTTATGTTGGCTATAGCTTTTGATATATAAGCAAAAAAACAAATTCAGTCGAGTAGGCCTGAGCATTTCAGCCCAAGCCTCTCACAGAACCGTGCGTGACAGTCTCCCGTCACACGGCTCTTCTTATTCAAACTATATGAGACTTCTGCATATTCTAGGTCGGTGTAACACCCCATGTCCAATGATAGAATAGGCTTTTCTCCTTTTCAGAGATGTTCCCCAACCAGTAAAAAGCACGACACAGTTTTCCCCGATAGCGCTTATATTTGGCCATTACCCATCTGGCTAAGAGTCGATTCACTTCTTCTAAAAAGATTTTGAGTCGGGTTGGATAGAACTTCCCATAATAGATTATCCATCCACGAAGCACTGGATTAATCTTTTCTGCAATTGTTTCTAACTTATGAAACGTGTGTCTCTTAAGCTGCCAACTACGTATCTTTTCACGAATACGTTTCATTGATTTGTTGCTGATTGCAGGCAGATAGCCTGTAAATGATATACCGTTCTTATCCACCGCTTTGCGGGGACGAAAGGTATATCCTAGGAAATCAAACGAAATAACTTCATGGTTCTCTTTCCTACGGTTGTCTTTACAGTAAACAATCCTTGTTTTATCTTCATTCAAGGCTAATTTGCATTCGGCAAATCTTTGTTGAACGGAGACTTTCAGTGCTTCGGCCTGGGCTCTTGTAGAACAATGACAGATAGTATCATCCGCATAACGTTCAAAAGGAACATTCGAATGATATCTGTTCATCCACATGTCGAAGACATTATGCAGAAACAAGTTGGCCAGAACGGGACCGATAACTGAACCTTGCGGAACACCTTTGTCTCGCTCTATCCGACTACCATTTTTAAGTTCATAAGGTACTTTCAACCATCGTTCAATGTTAAGCAATACCCACTGAGAATCAGTGTGTAATCTAACAGCTTTCATCAACAACTCATGGTCAATCGTATCAAAGAACTTGCTTATATCCATGTCTAACACCCAGTCATACTTCCAGCAACGCTCACGGGCTTTGGCGATAGCATCGTGTGCGGAACGCTTTGGTCGATAGGCATACGAATTCTCATGAAAACAAGGCTCTGTTTGCGGCTCAACAATCATAACAGCTGCCATTTGAGCTACTCTGTCTCCAACGGTTGGTATACCTAACGGACGCTTGCCTACATTCGGCTTTGGTATTTCTACCAGTTTTACCGACGGAGGGAAGTAACAGCCCGAACTCATGCGGTTCCAGATTTTATAAAGATTGTCTTTGAGATTCTTCTCAAAATCACTAATCGATACACCATCTATTCCCGAACTCCCATGGTTTGCTTTCACTCTCTAGAAAGCTTCCATAATTAAATACTTTGAAATCTCATAAGGTTTTGCATTTTGCATTTGAATCCTCCTACATTTAATAGTTGTACAATTGTAATTTGCCGAATAAGCTGTTCCCTTCGCTCCATTTCCATTACAGAAACTTCCATACTACTACGGAACAGTCCGTCCCTGCACTTAGTCATTGGTACGCTGATTCTTGCAGGGCTACTGCTTGAATTTCTCCCTTGACATACTAAGGCAGGTTCCTGCGTTCCATGTAAAAGCCTCTATACAAGTCATGCTATCTTAACACCGGATGCCACTCAGACAGTAAGCAGGTATCTTCTGAATTTATCCCGAATCGGGCAGAAAGATTCGGTTTTGACATCATCTAAGGAGTTTTCGATGCTTCATCAATAGTTCCCTTGCGGTCATCTCTTGTATAGTTACCTGACGGTTTATACCGCCTTTTCATGTATCGTTCACCACCTTGTCTCTTTAACAAAGCAGCATACACTGGTTTGCAACCAGCTCCTGTAAGCCGATTACGAGGAGCCTACCCTCATCTTTTACATAGTTACAAACATTGCAGCCAAACAATGTTTTCACAGCACACTCTACCCTATCTCCCACTAAAATGCACGAAAAGCTCTTCAATAAGGGCTTTCAGCTGGTAGCAGATAAAAATATTAAACTTTTTATCTGCTACTAAATCGTGTTTATCTTCCACTAACCAAGGCCATCTGCTACTAAAATTGAACGCTTGACAACATCATAATAGGTATTTCCGCTAATACTGCGATGAGGAATGTTCTGCTTTTGAGGATACGGCCAAGGTGAATGTAGTTTATGGTGATGGGCGTGTTTAGCACTTTTCCATAATAAGTTAACCAATTTTGCAAAGAAACATAAGTGAATTCTCAGTTGAAGGCTCATGGGTTCTCGAATGAAGTCCCATGGGCTCTCAGTTGAGAACCCATGAGTTCCCATCTGAAGGCTTACTTAGCTGAAACGGGAAAATCGGGTAGCTCATTAAATAGAATGCCATAGGCAAGAAAGCTGAACAAGCTATTGTTTCCTGAATTACAGCGCAATTGGAAGAGTTGGTTAGTGGTAGATAACTGATTTTAGTAGCAGATGAATTGTTTAGAAAGTTTATCTGCTACTATGTTATAGTATTAGTTTTCAGATTGTTAACGTAGATTAGTGGCAGATAGGCAGATAAACTGCAGAAAAAAAAATATTTATTCGTATTTAATGATTTCGTTGGGGCAATCTTCTGATGCATTAATTATTTCTATTCATGCTGATTAAATCACTCTCGGTTTTACATCCAACTTATCCGGCAGTTCAAATACTTTGGGGCACGTGGCTTCAAACTATCCACATGATATACACTCATTTTCGCTCCCATTAAGCTTTTGTCCGGTAATCACTAACCTGAGTTCTACGAACATGTTTTATTCTTTCTCAAAGTTGATTAAAGGTTTCTTTGGGGAAAGGTTATAGCCGCTAGTGCTGCTAAGATGTTAATAATGAAATTGACCAAGTTCTGTATATGAAATGTTCTGCATGACATCTATTTTTTAATTTATCATTAATAGTTTCAATGACTGATCGTTTGCGAAACAGTATTTTGTCTTTCAAACTCATCAGCCTGTTCTTCATGTTATTCTTAATACCTGTAACCAAATAGATTCTATCGTTAAACAAAACCTCAAACAGAGAAGTGGAGCTTATCCTTTATCTTCATACAGCTTTTCGAATGTTGGTAAGTATATAAACTTAAACTAATACAGCAATCCACCAAAAACAATAAAAGGAATCGCTATTCAATAAACATTAAGAAGCTTGTTTTGAAAGATAGTTTTCGTAATTTTGCAGATAGTTCCAGAAAAATGTATAATGATTGATCAAGCCACCATAGATAGAATTTTAGATGCTTCACAAATTGTTGATGTTGTGTCAGAGTTTGTCACATTACGTAAACGAGGTGTGAATTATGTTGGCCTCTGCCCTTTCCATAATGAAAAAACACCTTCATTCAGCGTTTCACCGTCAAAGGGATTATGCAAATGTTTTAGCTGTGGAAAAGGTGGAAATGCTGTACATTTTATTATGGAACACGAACAGCTTTCATACTATGAAGCATTAAAATATCTCGCAAAAAAATATAACATTGAAATAAAAGAAAGGGAGTTAAGTAACGAAGAGAAACAAGCACAAAACACACGTGAAAGCATGTTTATCGTTAATAGCTTTGCACGAGATTATTTCCAGGATATTTTAACCAATCACATAGATGGAAAATCTATTGGTATGGCCTACTTCAGGCAAAGAGGTTTCCGTGATGATACAATAAAAAAATTCCAACTAGGTTTCAGTACAGACTCACGGGATGCGTTAGCACAAGAAGGACAAAAAAAAGGATACAGAAAAGAGTTCTTGCTAAAAACTGGCCTGTGCTATGAACGCGATGATCATTCATTAAACGACCGTTTCAGAGGCAGGGTTCTTTTTCCAGTACATACCCTTTCCGGGAAAGTAGTAGCTTTTGGAGGACGAATTCTAAATGCTGATAAGAAGATTGCTAAATATGTAAATTCTCCGGAGTCTGAAATCTATCACAAAAGTAATGAGCTCTACGGTATTTATTTTGCAAAGCAAGCTATTGTAAAACAGGACCGTTGTTTCTTGGTAGAAGGATATACCGACGTAATCTCCATGCACCAGTCTGGCGTCGAGAATGTTGTAGCTTCTTCCGGTACTTCCTTAACTTCAGGTCAAATTAGATTAATTCATCGCTTTACTAATAATATCACGGTCATTTACGATGGAGATATGGCCGGGATCAAAGCATCAATACGTGGTATTGATATGTTGTTAGAAGAGGGAATGAGCATTAAAGTTGTCTTATTACCCGACGGCGATGACCCGGATTCATTTGCACGCAAGCATAATGCAACCGATTTTCAGGCTTATATTACTGCACATGAAGTTGATTTTATTCGGTTTAAGGCAAATTTACTGATCGATGAAGCAGGGAAAGACCCTATGAAACGTGCTGAATTAATAGCAGATATTGTTAAAAGTATATCTGTTATTCCAGAAGCCATTGTCAGATCAGTATATATCCGGGAATGTAGCCAGCTATTAAGAGTTGAAGAAAGATTACTCCAGATTGAAATGGGGAAATTAATTGAAAAGCAAAATGAAAAGACAAACAAGTCAGCTTACAATGACGTTCCACCTCCCTATATTCCTGAAGATGTAGTTCCAGAAGAAGTATATCAGTCTTTTATTCCTGAAGAAGGAAAAGAAGGAAGTGAATTTTATAAGTATGAGCGCCTTATTATGCGCATTCTTGTAAGATATGGAGAGAAAATAATGTGCAATATCACAACAGAAGAAGGAGAAGAAGCACCCATCACTGTTATAGAATACATCATCAGAGATTTAAAACAAGACGAACTAAGCTTTCACAACCCTATTCACAGAAAAATTCTTGCTGAAGCAGGGAAACGCTTTAACGAGAACAATTTCATTTGTGAACGATATTTTATTTCTCATTCAGATCCAGCCATCAGTCAGATGGCGGCAGAATTATCCAGTGATCGTTACCAACTGAGTAAATATCATACCAAAGGACAGCATATTATTTCGGATGATGAACGCTTATATGAGTTAGTCTCTACCCTAATGACCAATTTTAAAAATGCCATAGTTGAAGAAGAGCTCAGACATATTTTACGTGCATTACAAGATCCTGAGAATGGCAAATCCGAAGATAAATACACAACAATAATGAAACGTTATATAGAAATACAACGGATTCGTGACATTATGGCTAAAAGACTTGGAGACAGGGTTATTTTACGAAAATAATCACTATTTATGAGCTATCAGATCCATGAACTCACTACGAGTTGTGGCATTCTTAAAGGCTCCTGAAAAGTCTGATGTAGTAGTAATCGCATTTTGTTTTTCCACTCCACGCATTTGCATACACATATGCTTTGCTTCAACAACAACCATCACACCTAAAGGATTCAGCGTATTCTGTATGCACTCTTTTATTTGAAGAGTCATTCGTTCCTGTACCTGTAACCGATGAGAAAAGATATCCACCACACGAGCAATTTTACTCAATCCTGTAATATAGCCGTTTGGAATATAAGCAACATGAACTTTACCGTAAAAAGGAAGCATATGATGTTCACACAAAGAGAAGAAATCAATATCCTTGACTATCACCATTTGATTATAATCTTCTTTAAATTTAGCAGAGCGAAGTACTTCATGTGGATCTTCACCATATCCCCGGGTTAAAGTAAGCATCGCTTTAGCTACACGTTCGGGAGTTTTCAGCAATCCCTCACGATCAACATCTTCACCTAATAATGTTATAATGCTATGATAGTTTTTCTTTAATTCTTCAATTTGAACGTTCAAAGCTTCTTCTTGATTCATCATCTATAAAGGTATAATAATTTGTGATCTAACTATAGAAGCTTCATTAAAAGCTCCGGTTTGTTTCATCTTTCTCATCATTGCATAGGCTTCTTCTATCGTTTTATAGTCACCCACCTGACATAACCAACGGGGTGATTGAAAAAGAGTATAAACCGTAAGATCAGGGAAAAGAGCTTTTACATGCCCTTCCATTTCATAAGCTGAGCTCTTTGAATCACGCGAGTCACCTCCTGCAAAAACTTGAATTCTATATCCTGATCCCTTAAGCACCTTTGCCTCTCCAACAACTCCCTTATTTGTATGCTTCCCTAACAGAGTATTTAAACGGCTGTCTTGATGAATGATAACAGTACCACATCCGGCCTCATGACGCTCCAGGCTTTTAATAATATTATCTTGTGCTTGCATCTTTAATGAAGCAAAGAAACAAAATAATAACAATAAATAAAAAGGATAAGTTTTCATGACTAAAAAGATAAATTAAAGTAGAAGAATAAATATTCTTCTACTTTAATAATTTGTTATGCATTAAAAGCATCAATGATACCTTTAAAATCAGCAGCTTTCAAAGAAGCACCACCAATAAGGCCACCATCAACATCAGTATTTGCAAATAATTCTTTTGCGTTAGAAGCTTTACAGCTACCACCGTATAAGATAGAAGTATTTTCAGCAACTTCCTTACCGTATTTTGCTACGATTGTAGAACGAATATAAGCATGAATTTCCTGAGCTTGTTCAGCACTAGCAGTTTTACCTGTACCAATAGCCCATACTGGTTCGTAAGCTAAAATGATTTTTGAGAAATCTTCAGCTGACAAATCAAACAAAGAACCTGCCAACTGTGAAGATACAACTTCATTTTGTTTTCCAGCTTCACGTTCTTCAAGAACTTCACCAATACAGAAAATTGGAGTCAAACCGTTAGCTAAAGCCAAAACTACTTTTTCCTTCAGGATTTCAGCAGTTTCATGATAGTAAGCACGACGTTCTGAGTGACCAAGAATAACATACTTAGCACCAGTAGAAGCAACCATAGCAGCAGAAACTTCACCTGTATATGCTCCAGACACCTTATCAGCGCAGTTTTGAGCAGCTACACCAATCTTGTTTGTATCAATAGCAGCAGCTACAGATGCAAGATGGATAAAAGGAGTACCAATAACTACATCACAATTTGGCTTTTCTGCAGCCAATACTTCATTTAACTCTTTTGCCAATGCCAATCCTTCAGCAAGGGTCATGTTCATTTTCCAGTTACCTGCAACAATGTTTTTTCTCATTTTTTTATTTATTAAAGGGTTAATTAATGTCCTTTTTTTCTTTTTATCTAAACGTTTTATCACTAATATATCAAGTCCAAGAACTAATAACAGCGGGATAAGGAACCAGAATACAACTAAAACAATCGTTCTCTTATCATCAACCGTTTTCTGTTTTCCAATATTCAGTTTATCTAGTTTACCGGAAAGAGCATATTCATCCGGCAGATCTGAATGATGCCATTTATTTAGAATCACCCCATTCTTAATCAACACTAAGCCGGGGTTTGATCTGATTATCGTTTTTAAAGTTATATCATCAGTAAAACAAAAAGGATATTCGGCCCCTGTTTTACTTTTCCACTGTTCAATCTGTTCATCCAGAGAAGAGGTCAGGCAATAAAAAGCATAACCGTTTTCAACAGAATAGTCATATATCTCATTAATTAGATCAATATCATTATCATCAGCCTCCTCTATCCTATGAGCAATCAATAAAAAAGTATATCCTTTATCATTTAAAACCTTTTTAGTTATATCTGCTCCCGTCTCTGCCTCTGTTATAGAGAAATCATGAATAGGAGGTTCATAACCTTTTTCTTTGAGAACAGTTTTGGTCTCAATAAACTTCCACGTACTATCCGGATAGTTTTCCAAAGAAAAGTCTTTCTTTACTCCATTTTTCTCCAGAATAAAAGTATTTTCATAGACATTTCTCTTAGCTCCATCAGGAATAGACATACCTTCCGGGATACTATTCCCTATTCTGTAAGGCCGGAAATCAATAATCGGTAAGTTGTTATAGCAATAAATTGAAAGTATGAGCCCAAATGATACTACATATAATGCTACAAGCCATTGAGTTTTTTCACTGACCAGCCTCCAGATTCTTCCTTTCCATATAAAACAAGAAACAGAAGCTATAAGCAACACTACATTTTTACCGAATGTTTGCCAGTTTGTTAGTACAAGTGCGTCTCCAAAGCAACCACAATCTGAAACTGGATTCTTTATAGCTAAATAGAGAGTCAACGGGGTCATAAACAACATCATCAGAAGAGTCAATGATGTGCTTATTTTTTTTCGAATTCCAAAAAAGAGATATCCTCCCATTGAGAATTCTAAAGTTGAAAGAAAAACAGCAAGAAACAAAGGCATAAATCCCGGGACAAGAGAACTTAATCCAAAGGCCTCAGCATAATCACGAATCTTATAAGCAGAGCCAAGGGGATCCACAGCTTTCACGAACCCCGAGAAAACGAATACAATGCTAAGAATAAGCCTACAAAGGTTTACCCACACATTCAAAGTTCTACTGTGCTGTATCTTTGTCTCCAAATTCAATTTTAATCAAGCCAAACACAGAATAATTTATCATATCCATGTAATTAGCATCTATACCTTCTGAAACCAAAGTCTGCCCTGACAAACTTTCTATTTGTTTAGTCCTGTATATCTTCATCAGAATAAGATCTGTGTAAGAAGTTACCCTCATAGACCTCCAGGCCTCATCATAATCATGATTCTTAGCCAGCATCAATTCCAATGCAGAACTAGCGTATTTATCATAAAGAACTAAAGCTTCATCTACACTAATATCGGCAGATTCTGCATATCCCAGTTCTAACTGAATCAATCCAACTATGCCATAATTCACAATAGCAATAAACTCTGACCGTATGCCTTCATCAATCAATGAAACTCCTTTTGTCTCAATAGACCGAATTCTATTTGCTTTAATAAAAATCTGATCAGTTACTGAAGCTGGGCGCAGAATACGCCATGCAGGTCCGTAATCGTGAAGTTTCTTTGAAAACAAATCACGACAAAGAGTTATTACATGTTCGAATTGTTGTTTAGTATCTTTCATTTCGTTATAAATAGAGTGCAAAGTTAACAAATAATTAAGAAAAAATAAGAAGAGGATGCTCTAAATTATATTAAAGCATCCTCTTCTTCGAAATATCTTCTATGAACTATGAGCAACGTAACACCTGACCTGGTTTAAGTTTTGATCTCTTGTTCAATCCATTCATCTGACATAAGTCACTAATTGAAACTCCTCTAAGCTTAGCAACCTTTGAAAGAGTGTCACCTCTATGCACTTTGTGGTATTTGATAACCTTCTCAGCATCATCTGATTTAGAAGAAGCAATAGCCGATGATCCTGGACGATCATATTTACTACCAGATCTTCTAAATGTATAAGAATCGGCCACAACATCCTGATTTGGGAAGTCAAACATCAATGCAGGGTTAATAGCTATTCCTAAAAAGCGTGTTTCAAAATGCAGGTGAGAACCGGTAGAATGTCCTGTATTACCACCTAATGCAATAATTTCGCCTGCTTTTACTACCTGATCAGGAGAAACCAACTGTTTTGAAAGGTGCCCATAAACTGTTTCAAGTCCATTGGTATGACGAATTACAACATAATAGCCATATCCTTTAGCCTCGTATTTTACGACACGTACTTTACCATCAAATGCTGCACGGATAGTATCACCAATTTCTACTTTCAAATCCAATCCATTATGCATTCTTCTCCAACGTGGACCGAATGGAGAAGTTATCTTTCTACTTGGAGTTGGCATGCAGAAACCTCTTAAATCAAATGTAAAGCTTTCGGGAACAATTGTATTTCTTCCATAAGCATGTGCATATTCAGTATCCCAGTTTGGGTATAAACTAAAAGCAGGATAAGCAGCTTGTTCAGCTCTTATCTGTCTTTGCAACGCTAAGGAATCAACACTCTTTAATTTTCTGTCAATAGGAGCCTGACGCGCAATCAAGTCTTGAGAAAAAGAACTCAAGCTTACCATTGCGGCTGCTGCTACTAACATTGTTTTAACGCAAATAAAATTCATTCGTACTATTTTTCGATTAAAACTCATCGCAAGCATACAAATAATCAAATGCAGCCTGTTTATACTCGAAGAGTTCATCGGGTTTAAAAAATCGGTTTAGCTCTGCTTTCGCAGTTTCGGGTGAATCAGAAGCATGAACAATATTTTCTTGAAAGCTCATACTAAAATCACCTCTAATTGTTCCGGGAGCGGCCAAACGTCCGTTTGTTGGTCCTGCCAACGTACGAACTACATGGATAGCATCCACACCTTCAAAGCAACACAGAATGACAGGAGCTGTCATCATCGAATCTTTCACACGCTGAAAGAACGGCTTTTCACTAAGATGTGAATAATGCTCACTTAGAATCTCGTCAGTCAATAGAACCATTTTCATTCCTGCCAGTCTCAAACCCTTTCTCTCAAAACGCTTGGTGATCTCACCAACCAGCCCTCTTTGAAGAGTGCAAGGTTTTAATATGACTAAGGTTTTTTCCATGCAGAATAATGTTTTTTATAATAGTTCTACGACGTGTTTTTTTTCAAATATTCTCAAAGATAGCATTTTTGGTGAAAGTACAACTACCCCTTTAACTATTTTTTAGAATTACTTTCTGTGATTTTTATAAACTAATTTCCGCAAACCCCCACGAGCAAGTAGTATCAAGGCCTAATATGTTTTTGAACATACTTTCTGCATTTTAACTGTATATTCAAAACATATTTAGCTAATCGAAGCCCAGTTTACATTGGTTTTACGCAGACTTCTAAGCTGTCTCCACAGCACTTCATTTTCTGGGTTAACTCCATCGGAGTCATTATCTACAATCTCCTGGGCTATAGTCCTCACATATTGCAAGAGTTGTCCGTCACGGGCAAGATCTGCAATTTTCAGATCAAAAGCTATTCCACTTTGCTGTGTACCCTCAAGATCTCCCGGACCACGTAATTTTAAATCTGCTTCAGCAATCTCAAAACCATCATTGGTCTGAACCATTATCTCCAATCGCTTACGTGTTTCTTCAGAAAGTTTATAGTTAGTAACCAAAATACAGTATGACTGATCGGCACCTCGCCCCACCCTTCCCCGAAGCTGATGCAACTGAGACAGACCAAATCTCTCAGCATTCTCTATCACCATAACAGAAGCATTGGGCACATTCACTCCCACTTCTATCACAGTCGTTGCAACCATTATCTGAGTTTCACCAGAGACAAAGCGCTGCATCTCAGCATCTTTCTCCGCCGGTTTCATTTTACCATGCAGTTTGCTTACCTGCTGCTGAGGAAATTCTTCACAAACATGCAGATATCCCTCTTCCAGATTCTTCAGATCAATCTTCTCACTCTCTTTTATAAGCGGATAGACAATATAAATCTGACGTCCTTCATTAATTTGTTTCCGGATAGAAGTATAAAGACTTTCTCTCCTATTATCAAACTGATGCATAGTAGCAATGGGCTTTCTTCCCGGAGGGAGTTCATCAATCACAGATACGTCCAAATCTCCGTAAAGGGTCATGGCAAGCGTACGGGGAATTGGCGTTGCTGTCATCACCAAAATATGAGGCGGATAGACGCTCTTCTGCCACAATTTAGCACGTTGAGCAACTCCAAAGCGGTGTTGCTCATCAATAACCACCAGCCCTAATTTAGAGAAATTCACATTGTCTTCAATGACAGCATGGGTACCTATTAGTATATTAATATCTCCCGTAATAAGATCACTCAGTAATTTCTCCCTCTTTTTGCCTTTAACTGAGCCAGTAAGTAATTCCACGTGAATATTTAATCCAAAAAGTAATTCCTTGATCGTTTCTATATGCTGATTAGCCAGAATCTCTGTGGGGGCCATCAAGCATGCCTGATAACCGTTATCTATAGCAATAAGCATACTCATGAGCGCAACCAGTGTTTTACCGCTACCCACATCTCCCTGTAAAAGTCGGTTCATCTGTTTACCGCAGCCTACATCATTACGTATCTCCTTAACAACCCGTTTCTGCGCTCCGGTCAGTTCGAAAGGAAGATTCTTTGAATAGAAATCATTAAACGCTTTTCCCACATGCTCAAACACATAGCCACGATATTTCTTTTGTCGCTCTTTACTATATTTCAGGATGTTTAGCTGTACATAAAACAGTTCCTCAAACTTAAGCCGCATTTGAGCTTTCCGTAAGAGTTCCGGATTCTTTGGAAAATGTATATTTCTGAGCGCTTCACTGAGCGACATTAAATGATGTTTAGAAAGAATGGTCTGATTAAGAGTTTCCGGCAGCGGTGACTGAATCTGAAGAAAAGCAGCCTCAACAAGCTTTTGCAAAGCGTTTGAATTGAGGAAGCTACGTTTCATCTTCTCCGTTGTGTTATAGTAGGGCTGCAATCCCATAGAAGATAATGTGAGATCTGCAGCATTATCAATATCCGGATGTGCAATATTGATTCGTCCGCCATAAACGGTAGGCTTACCAAACACAATATACTCCTCGCGGACTTTATACTTAGCCGTTATATATTTTATTCCCTGAAACCAGACTAAATCTACCACGCCTGTACCATCAGAAAAATGAGCAACTAACCGCCTTTGTCTCCCTTCTCCGAAAGTTTCAAACCCCAGTATTTGTCCTTTGAGCTGAATGTACGGCATATTGCCATCAATTTCGTGCACATAATATAGTCTGCTTCTATCCACATATTTATATGGGAAATAGTAAAGCAAATCATGCACAGAAAAAATCTCCAGTTCCTTATTCAGAATTGCTGCTTTCTGGGGTCCTACTCCAGGCAAGTACTTTATGTCTCGTGTAGTAATATCAAACATTCACTAATGCATTAGCTATTATCATATCAAAAGGCGTGGTTATCTTTATGTTTTCTCTGTTTCCCGGCACCAGTACAACCTTTATTCCCATGGCTTCTACCACGGAAGCATCATCCGTAAACAAAGGTGAATATTCCTGATTGTAGGCACGCTTTAGTAAAGAAGAGGTAAACACCTGAGGTGTTTGCACCAACTTATAACTATTACGGTCTACAGTCACACTTTCCTCACCATCAATTTTACGAACTGTTTCCACAACATCAATTACGGGAATAGCAGCCTCTTTTGTGGAAGCCGCATCAAAGCAATGAGCAATTACTTCCTGAGAGACAAACGGACGTACACCGTCATGAATACCAATCAGTCCATCATCATCAGCCATGGACAGTCCGTTTTTCACCGAATGGAAACGAGTCTCGCCTCCATCGGCCAACAGATAAGGAATTTCAAAATGATACTTCACGCACAACTCGTTCCAATAAGTTTGTTGTTCGCGAGGCAAAACAAGTATAATCTTTATTTGCGGATCGAAACGATAAAAAGTCTCCAATGTCAGCATTAAGACGGGCTTACCATTGACCGGAAGAAACTGTTTTGGTATCTCTCCTCCCATGCGCAAGCCTTTTCCACCTGCCACTATGATTATTTGTTTTTTCATTTTTGCTCTTTTACTGTAAACGTAACTACAAATATAGCGCCTTTACACTTAATTCTAAAAGATTAAAACTAAAAAAGGAGAAGATTGCTTCATATAATGGTATCAAAGAAAGATACGCCAATAAATTAGAGCCATTCTCCAATAAATAAAATCCATTGGTGAATAACCGAACAAAGAAAGCTGAATAGTTTTTTCAAAAAAATAAATGGATCTGCCACCAATTTAGATTAACAAACTGGCCAGCAAGCAATTAGCGCTTAGAAATCAAAAATCATCTGCCACTAACCTGCTGTCTGAATAATTTTAATTCGCTGATTATCAAGGATGTGATAAGTGGGAGATAAAAAAACATCTGCCACCTTTTTAAATCATCTGCCACTATCAAATTCATTTGATAAAATCATTTAAGCAATTCTTTTCAAGTTTCTATGAAGCTCACATAAGTGACGTGAGAAATAAGATAAGTGCAATTTAGTGGGAGATAAACTAAAAAGCGGGAGATTAGTGGGAGATAAAAGACATCTGCTACCTTCAAAAAGCCCATCATAAGGGCATTTCAGACAAAACAGTGGGAGGTGGCAGATGATTTTGTGTTTTTTATTTCTGAACGAAACTTTTAGTTCCTTACAAGCATTCCTTTAGCAATTTCAGCAGCCTGTTCTTTTCCTAACAAGAAAGTCACTATTTCCAAAGCGAAAGCAGATGCGGCAGCAGGCCCTTCGGCTGTGATAAGTAAACCGTCTCTTACCACCGCCTTTTCGCGAGTAAGATCAGCACCTTCCAGGAACTTTTCAAATCCCGGATAACAGGTTGCCTGCTTACCTTTGAGTAAACCAAGGTTTCCATAAACCAACGGAGCTGCACAGATTGCAGCCAAAGGTTTGTTCGCCTTAGCAATACTTAAAATCAATTCACGCAATCCTTTGTGAGCATCAAGCCCAGAAGCTCCAGGCATTCCACCAGGAAGCACAAGCATTTCAGCTTTTGAGAAATCTTCATCTTCAAAAACATTGTCTGCAACAACCGGAATACCGTGCGCTCCCAAAACGACTTTATTTCCTGTTATAGAAATCGTTTTTGCGTTTATGCCCGCACGACGTAAAATATCGACCACAGAGATGGCTTCAATCTCTTCAAAGCCTTCAGCTAAAAATAGATAAACTGTTCCCATAGTACAAATTATTTAAGTTTGAAATAATAAGTGATTGTTCCTGTTTGATTATTTAATCCGTGCACAGAATTAAAACGTGCCTTCTTAGCAGCATCTTCAGCCGCCTTGCGAAGAACCGGATTAGTTGTATTCGTCATTTTATTGATACTTGTTCTAATCACCTGTCCTTCCGGATTAACAACTATAGTAACAACAACCCTACCTTCTTCTCTCACATTGTATGAAGGATGTGGCAAGCCATCGGGGCCAAGTGAACGTCCGTCAAGATCAAAAGATCCATTCCCCGAACCGTTTCCAGTACCCGACCCTGTTCCTGATCCGTATCCTCTTCCGGCATAGGAATTACCTTTAGAGCCATCACCTTTTCCTGTACCGGTGGTTCCGGCACCAATACCTCCGGCAGATTTTGCACGTCCAAAAGCATTTGCCACCAGTTTATTGGCTGCTGCGGCCGAAGCTTTTTCAGCCTTTACATTTTCATCTTCCGCTGGCACTTGCTGCACAATCTTAACCTGATCAGACTTAACTTTGTTCACGGTATTTGCATTTCCCACCGCAATAGCTTCCCCTCTAACCACAGGAGCAGCCCCAGGTTTTTCGGATGACACCTTTTGTTGCTTTGGTGCTCCACCACCCTTCTTTGCAGCCGGACCCGATTTCGGCTTAGGAGGATTGTCAGGAATTGGTTCATCTAACTGAGAAATCGTTGAAACTTCAACCACCACCTCATCTTGTTTAGGAGCAGTAACCTCATTTATTTTAAGCAGACTAAATCCGATAAGTACAACAACGAGAATAATGAACATTGAACGATTGTACCTCTCAGTAGATTCGAGACGTATTCTATAAGCTCCATATTCCTTGTTTTTTCCCTGGAATATCAAGTCACACCATTCTTTGGAAGTCAAATTATCCTTTGCCATTTTTTACTTTCTTTTTAGTGCTCACTCATTATTCATTACTGATAAGTGACAAACACAATATGAATGTTATCGCAAACAGTTTTTGTATTCCTGAATTGTCTTTTCAAGTCCCAGATAGAGAGCATCGCTAATCAGTGCATGACCAATAGAAACTTCATCTATCCATGGAATATTCTTATAAAGATAATTCAGATTAACCAGACTAAGATCATGCCCTGCATTTAATCCTAAGCCCAGACTACGCGCTGCCTTCGCTGCTTCCATAAAAGGAGCAATTGCAGCTTCGGGATCTTTCTCATAAAGCGTAGCATAAGGTTCGGTATAAAGTTCCACTCTGTCTGCACCAGCCTTTGCTGCATATTCAACCATTTCAACATCAGGAGCAACAAATACAGATGTACGTATTCCTGCACGGGTAAACCTATCCAGCACTTCTGTCAGAAAAGCCAGATTTGCTTTTGTATCCCATCCTGCATTAGAGGTAATCTGAGAAGGATCATCGGGAACCAGTGTTACCTGATGAGGTTTTACCTGCAATACCAATTCTATAAACTCAGGAGAAGGATAACCCTCTATGTTGAATTCTGTTTTTAACAGTGGCCGCATTTCATACACATCAGCACGACGGATGTGTCTTTCGTCTGGTCGGGGATGAACAGTGATTCCTTCCGCACCAAACATTTCACAGTCTAATGCTACTTTCGTAACATTTGGGGTATTTCCTCCTCTGGCATTACGAATAGTGGCCACTTTGTTGATGTTCACACTTAACTTTGTCATAATCGTTTCTTATATAGTATACGGAATCTTAATAATTATTTTCAAAAAAGAAAAAAAACAGCTAATATATAGCTAAATAACAAAAAGATTCCCCAAATTTGCATATAACGTATCAACTGCAAAAGTAACAGTATTTACGGAATACTGTTACTTTTGCGTCTAAAAGATTCATAAAAGTAACCACTTAATAATAAAATAAGATGAAATTCGCTATTTTCGGAAACTGTTTTCAAGCAAAAAAATCACTACATGCTGAAACGCTATTTACAATACTAAAACAACATGGTGCCGAGATTTACGTAGACTGGGAGTTTTATGAATTCCTAACTAAAGACCTCCATTTTGCTCCTAAAGTAAGCGGATTAATAGGAAATGATGATTTTGAAGCAGACATGGTAATCTGCATTGGAGGTGACGGAACATTTCTGAAAGCAGCCGGCCGTGTGGGAAAGAAAAACATTCCTATCCTGGGCATAAATACAGGACGCCTTGGCTTTCTTGCCGATGTTTCCCCCGAAGAGATGAGTGAAACCTTCAACGAAATTCACAAAGGAGAATACAGAATAGAGGATCGTAGCATTCTGCAATTGGAAAGCGACCTTGAGGAACTTAAAGGAGATCCATTTGCCCTGAACGAAATAGCGATACTAAAACGAGACAGTTCTTCAATGATTTCCATTCATACAACTATCAACGGAGCTTATCTTACTACTTATCAGGCTGACGGACTGGTTATTTCCACTCCTACCGGATCAACTGCTTACTCACTAAGTGTGGGAGGTCCTATTATTGTGCCTCATTCAAATACTATAGCCATAACTCCGGTAGCTCCTCACAGTCTGAATGTTCGCCCTATTGTAATCCGGGACGATTGGGAAATAAAACTTAATGTAGAAAGCCGCAGTCACAGTTTCCTTATTGCCGTGGATGGACGTAGTGAATCATGTAATGAAGGAAGTTGTCTCACAATACGTAAAGCCGATTACACAATAAAGGTGGTAAAACGAACTAAGCATGTCTTTTTCGACACACTCCGCACTAAAATGATGTGGGGCGTTGACAACCGCTCAATTCAATAATATTGTTTACACAAACAAAAAATAAAAGAGGCAACAACCTGAATTCAGGTGTTGCCTCTTTTATTTTTTAATGCAAGAATTTATTATAATGCATTGATTTCTTTCAATACACTGTTTGTTTTTCTAACAGCAGCAGCGCTCTTTTCGAAAAGTTCTTTTTCTTCAGCAGTCAATTCAAGTTCAACAATCTTTTCAACACCATTACGGCCAATGATTGCAGGAACACCGATACAGATATCGTTTTGTCCATATTCACCATCCAAAGCAACACAAGAAGGAATCATCTTCTTTTGGTTCTTGATGATTGATTCAACAACAAATGCTCCGGCAGCACCTGGTGCATACCATGCAGAAGTTCCAAGAAGACCAGTTAAAGTAGCTCCACCTACCATAGTAGACTTAACAACTTCGTCAAGTTTTTCAGCGCTCAAAAGTTGACTTACAGGAATACCTTTGTAAGTAGCCAAACGAGCCAAAGGAATCATTGTTGTGTCACCGTGACCACCAATTACCATACCTTCTACTTCATTAGCATTGCAACCTAATGCTTGTGACAAGAAATATTTGAAACGTGAGCTATCCAATGTACCACCCATACCGATGATTCTGTTCTTAGGTAAACCAAGAGACTTAAGAGAAAGGTAAGTCATGGTATCCATTGGGTTAGAGATTACTACGATAATAGCATCTGGAGAATATTTCAAAATGTTACCGGCAACAGCTTTAACAATACCAGCGTTAACACCGATAAGTTCTTCACGAGTCATACCTGGCTTACGAGGAATACCTGAAGTAATTACTACAACATCTGAATTTGCAGTTTTAGCATAATCATTTGTGCAACCAACAACTGTGGTGTCAAAACCCAACAATTGAGCTGTTTGCATCATATCCATTGCTTTACCTTCAGAAACACCTTCTTTAACATCAAGCATTACTACTTCATCTGCTACTTCATTGAAGGCAAGAACATTTGCACATGTAGCACCTACGTTACCTGCGCCTACTACGGTTACTTTTGACATAATATTTGTTTTTAATATAAGTTGATAATATATATTCCAATTAAAGAAAGCGCAAATTTACAATCTTATTCTCTATTAAAGAAAAATTTCCGTAATAATTTTCGTTAATTATTAGAAAGACCTCATTAAGATAAAAACAACTAATGTTTTTTGCTAATAAGTATAAAAGCACTACTTTTGCATCACTAAAGAAATAACAATATAGCTCTTAAAAATATGAATAAGAAAACAACATGGATAGTGGCTGTAATCACTACCATTTTAATTATTGCCATTGCAGGAATTACATACTTATTTCTCCGTTCAGAAAAAGAGAAAAAGGAACTGGTTCAGAACTTTGAATTAGACAAAAAGGATCTTGAAAATGAATATACCGGATTCGCCAAACAATATGATGAATTGAAATTTGTTACTTCAAACGATTCTCTTTCTACACTTTTAAGTGAAGAACAGGTTAAAGTACAGCGCTTATTAGAACAACTTCGTTCCGTAAAAGCAACTAATGCTTCAGAAATCAGAAGACTTAAAAATGAGCTGGGATTGCTTCGTAAAGTTATGATTGGTTATGTAAATCAAATTGATTCACTAAACCGAATGAATAAAGCGCTCACATCAGAAAACCTCGAGGTTAGACAAAAATACCAGAGCGCCACTCAGCAAATCAGCAGCTTATCAGAAGAAAAGAAAAACTTGCATAATAAAGTAACATTAGCTGCTCAGTTAGATGCAACAGGTATTTCTCTTCTGGCTAAAGACAAAAAAGGAAAACAGGCAAAGAAAGTAAAAGACATAGTAAAATTCCAGATTGGATTCACTATCGTTAAGAACATCACTGCCGAAGCTGGGAATAAAACAATTTATATCCGTATCACCAAACCTGATAATGACGTATTAACCAAGAATAGCGGAAATACATTCTCTTATGAGAACAGAAACCTGAGTTATTCAATTAAGAAATACGTTGAGTATACTGGTGAGGAACAATCTGTTACAGTATTCTGGGATGTAGAAGAGTTCCTGTATGCAGGTTCTTACGGAGTTGATATCTTTGCCGACGGCAATCTGATAGGTTCCAGAAGGTTCACTATTGAATAAAACAAATTTCAGCCCTTACTTTATAAAAAGGGCTGAAATCATTTTGCCAATTCGTTAAATCGGATTACTTTTGCATCGTTGTTTATGCAATTATTTACTATGCACGTACCTGCATATTTTTATATACTTGCCAGACAATAGAACAGAAACGTATGTTTCATCATAGAATAGTATTACGTTCATAATGTTTAAGATGCAATGAAAAAATCACTCTGTTTAGTTTTACTGTTAAGTATTACTGGCTCATTAAGTTCGCAAGAAGTTTTAAGTCTAGATAGTTGTCGTGCATTAGCTCTGGCCAACAACAAAGAATTGCGAATTGGCAATGAAAAAATAAAAGCGGCATACTATGATAGAAAAGCTGCATTCACCAACTATCTTCCCAACATCTCTGCAATGGGAACTTATATGCGCAATGAAAAAAACATTGCGCTCCTTGGAGAAGATAAATTCCTGCCAATAGGTTCATTAACGTCAAGCGGCACCTTCGGTTATACTCCGGGAACCGGACAAGTGCAGGAAATTAAGCTTCCTACAGGTCAATGGGTACCAACGGATGCTAGCGGAGTACCTTTCGATCCTACCAAAAATCCGGAAAAGCTTGTCTGGAAACAATACACAACCATTCCAAAGGATCAATTCGAGTTCGATACAAAAAATGTATATGTGGGAGCTATCACACTTACCCAACCTATTTATATGGGTGGAAAGATCAGAGCCTACAATAAAATAACCCAATTTGCAGAAGAGCTGGCTAAGTCTCAGCACAAATCGGGCATGCAAGAGGTTATTTTAAATACAGATCAGGCATACTGGCAAGTTGTGTCATTAGTGAACAAAAAGAATTTGGCAGAAGGTTATCTGAAACTACTTAAGAAACTGGAGGGCGATGTGGATAAAATGATCGCTGAAGGTGTTGCAACTAAGGCTGACGGACTTTCCATAAAAGTAAAAGTTAACGAAGCAGAGATGACTCTCACAAAAGTGGAGGACGGTTTAAGTCTTTCCCGAATGCTTTTATGTCAGATTTGCGGCATTGATTTAACTACTCCTATTAAATTAACGGACGAGACAATTAATAATATATCAGTTAATCCTTCTACCGGAGTAGCTAATATAGATATGGCATTCGAGAACCGCCCCGAACTAAAAAGTCTGAAACTGGCAACTGATATTTACAACCAGAAAATAAATGTTACTCGTTCCGAATTCCTTCCTTCTGTGGCTTTAATCGGAAATTATATTGTTAGTAATCCTTCTATGTTCAATGGGTTTGAAAATAAGTTCCGTGGTCAATGGAATGTAGGAGTTATGGTAAAAGTTCCCATCTGGCACTGGGGAGAAGGCTCTTATAAGGTAAATGCAGCAAAAGCAGAAGCTAGAGTTGCTCAATTCCAATTGGCTGATGCAAAAGAAAAGATTCAGTTGCAGGTAAATCAGTCGGCTTTCAAAGTAAATGAAGCAGCAAAGAAGCTTGTGATGGCTGAAAAGAACATGGAAAAAGCAGAAGAGAATTTACGCTATGCTACCCTAGGATTTGAAGAAGGAGTTATACCTCCAAGCAATGTGCTCGAAGCACACACAGCATGGCTATCAGCTCAATCTGAAAAAATAGATGCACAAATTGACGTTAAGTTAACCGAGATTTACCTGCAAAAATCATTAGGAACATTGACAAAATGATATAAAAAAAACAAAGAATATGGCATCACAAAAATCACAAAACAGCAATATGCTGCTGGCATTTATTACCCTGCTTGGGGTTATTGCAATAGTTGCTTTAGTAGGTTTCTTCATGCTGAGAAAAGGACCAGAGATTATTCAAGGGCAGGCCGAAGTGACTGAATATAGGGTTTCTAGTAAAGTTCCGGGAAGAATTCTGGAATTCAGAGTGAAAGAAGGCGATACAGTAAAGGCTGGTGATACTCTGGCCATACTTGAAGCGCCAGAAGTTGCTGCAAAAATGATGCAGGCACAAGCTGCCGAATCTGCTGCACAGGCACAAAACCAGAAAGCAATAAAAGGAGCTCGTTCCGAACAGATTCAGACTGCTTATGAAATGTGGCAAAAATCTAAAGCCGGAGTTGATATTGCCGAGAAGTCATATAAAAGAGTGAAAAATCTTTTTGAACAAGGCGTAATGTCTGCTCAGAAGATGGACGAATTAACTGCACAGCGAGATGCTGCCATTGCTACAGAAAAAGCTGCTCATGCACAATATTCTATGGCTAAGAACGGAGCAGAACGTGAAGATAAACTTGCAGCGTCTGCATTAGTTGACAGAGCAAAAGGTGCTGTAGCAGAAGTTCAGTCATATGTAAAGGAAACAGTATTAATAGCTCCAATGGGAGGAGAAGTCAGTGAAATATTTCCTAAATTGGGAGAGCTTGTGGGAACCGGTGCACCAATCATGAATGTGGCCAATATGGACGATATGTGGGTAACCTTCAATGTTCGTGAAGATCTTCTGAACAGCCTTACTGTTGGATCTGAATTTACATCCATTATTCCTTCTATGAATAATAAAGAAGTGAAACTGAAGGTGTATTTCATGAAAGACCTGGGAACTTATGCAGCATGGAAAGCAACTAAGACAACCGGACAGTTTGATTTAAAAACATTTGAAGTTCGTGCACATCTGGTTGAAAAGATTCAGAATCTTCGCCCGGGAATGTCTGTTATCATTAAGAAATAAATATGATGGAAGTAAAACAAAAGAAATATATTAGTCTCTGGCATGTCATGAAGCGCGAATGTAAGCGTTTGGTGTCTCGCCCGCTTTATCTCTTTTGTATGGTTATAGCTCCCATGTTTTGCTATATATTCTTTACTACTTTAATGGGATCAGGGCTACCTACAGATCTGCCAATAGGTGCTGTAGATTTAGATAACTCATCTACATCACGCTCCATACTTCGAAATCTTGATGCATTTGAGCAAACAAATATTGTAGCTAGATATGAGAGTTTTGATGAAGCAAGAATAGCCATGCAACGAGGAGATATCTATGGATTCTTTTATATTCCTCAGAAATTAGCAGAAAAGGCTATCAGTAGTCGCCAACCCAGAATATCCTTTTACACAAATAATTCTTATCTGATAGCAGGTTCATTGCTTTTCAAAGATATGAAAATGATGTCAGAACTGGCAGGTGGAGCTTTGGCACGTGCCACACTTTATGCAAAAGGTGCTACTGAAGAACAGGCTATAGCAGCATTGCAACCAATAGTGATTGACACTCACCCACTAAATAATCCTTGGCTGAATTATTCTGTTTATCTGTGCAACACTCTTGTTCCGGGGATATTAATGCTGCTCATATTCATGACTACAGTCTATTCAATTGGAGTGGAGATTAAGGACAGAACAGCCAGAGAATGGTTACGAATGGGGAATAACTCTATTTACATTTCATTGGCAGGGAAACTGATACCGCAAACAGCAGTATTCTTTATAATGAGTGTTTTTTATAATACATATCTCTACGGATATTTACATTTCCCATGCAACAGTGGCATTTTTCCAATGATTTTTGCTTCTTTGCTGTTGGTTCTTGCATCACAGGCTTTTGGAGTAGTAATGATTGGAACCTTTCCATCTTTACGTCTGGGACTGAGTTTTGCCTCACTTTGGGGAGTTATCTCTTTTTCCATTTCAGGATTTTCATTCCCTGTTATGGCTATGCACCCGGTACTTCAGGCACTCTCAAACCTATTCCCGTTAAGGCATTATTTCTTAATATATGTGGATCAGGCGCTGAACGGATACAGCATGGTGTATTCCTGGACTAACTATATGGCACTACTGCTATTTATAATGTTGCCCTTTGCTGTAATGTCGCGACTAAAGAGTGCTTTAATTTATTATAAATATATGCCATAATGAAAGAAGCAACTTTTAAAGATAAGATATCAGAAGGATTTCAGGATCTGTTTTATATCTGGAAAAGAGAATTCCAAACCACATTCCGTGATCAGGGAGTTCTTATATTCTTTATTCTTGTGCCCTTGCTGTATCCTTTAATCTATGGATTCATATATACAAATGAAGTGGTACGTGAAGTTCCTGCTGTCGTTGTAGATGATTCTCATTCTTCGTTAAGCCGTGAATTTATTCGTAAGGTTGATGCTACCGCCGATGTGGAAGTAAAAGCTTACTGTAGCAACATGGAAGAGGCTAAACAAATGATGAAGGAGAGAAAGGCCTATGGTATAATCTATATTCCAAGTCAATTCAGCGATGATATAGCCAGAGGAAATCAGACCAAAGTGAGCCTTTACTGTGATATGAGCGGATTACTTTATTACAAAGGTATTTTGCTTTCTGCCACAGCTGTTTCATTGGATATGAATAAGAATATTAAGATTAGTCGTGCAGGAAATACAACTAACAGACAAGACGAGATTACTGCTCACCCTATAGATTATGATAATGTGGCTCTATTTAATCCTCAAAACGGATTTGCTGCATTTCTTATTCCAGCAGTACTTATTTTGCTGATACAGCAAACTTTATTATTAGGTATAGGGCTTTCAGCAGGAACAGCCCGTGAGCATAACAGATTTAAGGATCTGGTTCCTATCAACCGGCATTATAACGGTACCCTGAGAATTGTTATGGGAAAAGGACTAAGCTACTTCATGGTTTATTCCATTATTTCCGTTTATGTGCTTTGTGTGGTTCCCCGTATTTTTAATCTTAATCAAATTGGGCAACCAGATACATTAATTCTGTTTATGTTACCGTACTTAGCTGCATGCATCTTCTTTGCCATGACTGCTTCCATTGCAATCCGTAACAGAGAAACATGTATGCTGATATTTGTATTTACTTCACTCCCACTATTATTTATCTCAGGAATTTCCTGGCCGGGAGCTGCGGTACCCGCATTTTGGAAATATGTATCATATATATTTCCTTCTACTTTCGGGATCAATGGTTTTGTGAGAATCAATAATATGGGAGCTACCTTAAATGAGGTAACCCGTGAATACCAGGCTCTTTGGTTACAAGCCGGTTTTTATTTCCTTACTACCTGCTGGGTATATCGCTGGCAAATAATAAACAGCCGCAAGCATGTATTAAATAAATATAGAGAGATGAAAGCCAAAGAGCAACTTGATGCCAGAGAAATAACGGAGTAAATTAACATACAATAAATAATATTTTGTTCTATAAATAAAAGAGATCCCGGTGGCTCATGCTTCCGGGATTTTTTATTGTAAAGGTCTGCACTATCAGATTTTATATTTATCTTTGTCGCCTTAATTTATATAAAAAGACCAATGAAAGAATTTATCCATATCTTAAGAAGATTTATTCCTCCTTACAAAAAGTTCCTGATACTTAATATCCTTTTTAATATCCTTTCGGCCATACTCAATATCTTCTCTTTTTCTCTTATCATCCCTATTCTGCAAATCCTGTTTAAACTAAGTAACCAGGTTTACAAGTTTATTCCCTGGGATGCAAACATGAGTTTAAAAAATATAGTTGTTAATAACTTCTATTATTATGTAACTGATATGATTAAGGTATATGGCGGAAGCAAAACCTTACTTATATTAGGACTCTTTCTTGCGGTAATGACATTATTTAAAACGGGTGCATATATTCTTACCTTTGCAACAATAATTCCTATTCGTACAGGAGTTGTAAGAGACATACGTAATCAGGTATACCAAAAGCTTCTTAGTCTGCCACTTAGTTTCTATTCTGAGGAACGTAAAGGAGATATCATGGCCAGAATGAGTGGTGATGTGCAGGAAGTAGAGAACTCCATCATGAGTTCGCTGGATATGTTATTTAAAAATCCTATTCTGATTCTCATCTATTTCATTACATTAATCACAATCAGCTGGGAGCTAACGCTTTTTACTATTACCGTTCTTCCTGGAATGGGTTGGTTAATGGGAACCATTGGTAAAAAGCTTAAGAAAAAATCAATGGTCGCTCAGAAGCAATGGAGCGATATGATGTCACAGACCGAAGAAACATTAGGCGGACTTCGTATCATTAAAGCTTTCAATGCCGAAAATAAAATGGATAGTCGCTTTACTCGTTGCAACAATGAATATCGTCATACAATTAGCAAGGTAAATACGCGCCAGCAGATGTCCGGCCCTATGAGTGAATTTCTTGGAACAACACTTATTGTAATTGTATTATGGTTTGGCGGTACATTGATTCTGAGAAACAGTTCATCTATTGATGCACCTTCATTCATTTTCTATCTGGTTATTCTTTATAGCCTCATCAACCCATTAAAGGATTTTTCCAAAGCCGGATATGCTGTGCCAAAAGGTTTAGCCTCCATGGAACGAGTAGATAAGATCCTTAAGGCAGAAAACACAATGAAGATTTCAGAGAATCCTACTCCTATTAAAGAGTTTAAAGGCAAGATTGAATTCAAAGACGTATCATTTAAATATGAATCAGTCTATGTATTGAAACATATCAATCTGGTTATTCCCAAAGGAAAGACTATAGCTTTGGTTGGACAGTCGGGTTCAGGAAAATCTACAATGGTTGATCTGCTTCCCCGCTTTTACGATGTTACTGAAGGAGAAATCCTTATTGACGGAGTAAATGTGAAAGAGGCTACACTATTCGACTTGAGAGGCATGATGGGTAATGTAAATCAGGATGCAATTCTGTTTAATGATACATTCTTTAATAACATTGCCTTCGGAGTGGAAAATGCCACCATGGAACAAGTAATTGAAGCTTCCAAAATTGCAAATGCACACGAATTCATCATTACCAGCGAAAAAGGCTATGATACAAATATTGGTGATCGTGGAGGAAAACTTTCCGGCGGACAGCGTCAGCGCATCAGCATTGCCCGTGCAATTCTGAAAAATCCTTCTATTCTGATTCTAGACGAAGCAACTTCTGCCTTAGATACTGAATCAGAACGCATGGTACAGGATGCACTCGACAACCTGATGAAGAACCGTACCACTATTGCCATTGCTCACCGTCTATCTACCATTAAAAATGCTGATGAGATTTGCGTTCTTCACGAAGGTGAGATTGTGGAACGCGGAAAGCACAATGAACTTATAGAGTTGGATGGCTATTACAAACGTTTATGTGATATGCAGGGATTCTAAATTTAGAAAAATAATTATAAAAAAAGAACTCTTATGATACCGTTGGTATCATAAGAGTTCTTTTTTATGTTCCATAATAATATGGAAGTCCTATGTTGTACAATGTTTATTCTTTTGCTTCTTTAATAAACTTGCCATTATTATCAAAAATTACATCTTTTCCTTTGATTTCTGCTTCATAAGTAACCACGCCTTTGGCATCAGTAATTTTAGCTGCATCCTTTATCGATTTTCCATGATAATGAGTCTCTAAATAACTAATAGCATTTTTAGGTAGTTGACTAACACCTATTGCCACTTCAGTTTCCAGAATTTTACCGTTTGCATCAATTAAAACAGATTGTTCAACTTTGTTCAACTTGAAAGTGGCTTCATATTTACCGCTTTCTTTATCCCACTTTACTTTAGTAACATTAGGGTATTGTTTCTTAAGGGAATTTTCTACATTTGCAGGGATACCTTTCTCTTGTACTTTCTGGGCAAAGCTGAAAGATGCAATCATCGCTGCAACAATCATTAAAGCTAATTTTTTCATAGTATTATATTTTTTAAATTATAAAGGCAAGATATAATATGATTTAGTAGAAATGTTGAATTCTCAGAAAAATTTGACTGCTGCGTTAGAGATTCACCCCCCTGTAAGGCAAAATAATTTCACTATTAACATTCTTTATATGAACTTTTAATCCTTAATTACGAAACTTTCGTAGATTTGCGATACAATCGTAATTAATTAATAATCATGGAAAAGTTAACCACACAAGAAGAAGAAGTAATGATCCACATTTGGGAACTGGGTTCTTGCTACGTCAAGGATATTGTTACAAAGTTTCCCGAGCCATATCCTCCATACACAACTATTGCCTCAGTGGTCAAGAATCTGGAAAGAAAAGGATATCTTTCTTCCAAACGATATGGCAACACCTATGAATACACTCCCATCATTAAAGAAGCTGATTACAAAAAAACATTTATGAGCGGAGTAGTACGGAGCTATTTTGAAAACTCTTATAAAGAGATGGTCACTTTCTTTGCCCGTGAACAGAAAATCTCGGCAGACGATTTGAAAGAGATCATTAAACTAATTGAGAAAGGAAAGGAATAACCACACAAAACATACATACTATGACACCCGAGCTCGCCTATTTTCTGAAAATAAATATTGGCATAGCTTTATTTTATGCCTTTTATCGTTTATTTTTCTATCGTGATACTTTTTTCCACTGGCGCAGATATGCGTTGCTATCATTTCTTGCCATCTCTCTCCTTTATCCGTTGATGAATATTCAGGATTGGATGAGAGAACAAGAGCCTATGAACAAAATTGTGACTATATATGCCGGAAGCATAATGGCCGAAGCTGAAATTGTTCCAGAGAGGAGCATTTACTGGAATCAAATAATCAGTAATTTAGGTCCAGTTATTTATTTATCGGGAGCTGCGATACTGCTTATTCGCTTTCTGGCTCAGCTTGCAAGTATTTGCATCCTTGCTTTGCGATGCAGGAAAATAAAGATCAACGGAACTACAATAAGAATACCCGGAAAATCCTCTGCTCCATTTTCATTTTTCCATTGGATATTCATATCTCCCGAATTACACACAGAAGAGGAAGCGAAAGAGATTCTGATTCACGAAGAGACTCATGCCCGACAATGGCATTCAATAGATGTTATGTTCAGTGAACTAATAACTATTCTCTGTTGGATAAATCCATTCGCATGGCTATTAAAAAGGGAAATACGCAATAACCTGGAATACATGGCGGATCATAGAGTTATCCTCTCGGGACATGATACAAAAAGTTACCAGTACCATCTATTGGGACTGGCTAATCAAAAGGCTGCAGCAAATTTATATAATAGTTTTAATGTATTACCTCTTAAAAACAGAATTACCATGATGAACAAAAAAAGAACAAAGAGCATTGGGAAAACAAAATACGCAATGTTTATTCCTCTTGCTGCCTTACTAATGTTAGTTAGCAATATTGAAGCTATAGCTAGGGTTACAGGCCAATTTACAAAAGACATCACAGGTTCCACTAAAGATGAAGTGAGTAAAGAAACTGAGTTATATTCTTCAGCACCGATCACACAAGCAAATGACTCTACAAAACCTAAGAAAGAAGATATTTATACTGCTGTAGAAGTTATGCCCCAATTTCCGGGTGGAGATAAAGCTTTGCTAAAATACATTGCCAGCAATTTGAAATATCCTGTACAATCTCAGGAAAATAAAACCGAAGGGAAAGTCTATATTCGTTTTATTGTTACAGAAAAAGGAAATATCACGAAGGCTACTGTAATGAGATCGCTGGATCAATACTGTAATGCAGAAGCTCTTCGGGTTATCAAAGGAATGCCTAAATGGACTCCTGGAAAACAGAATGGAAAAAATGTTAGCGTATATTATGTTATTCCTATTATGTTTAAACTACACGGTTCACCTACAAATTCTGAGAAAAACACTTTAAAAAAAGATGAGGTTACAGTAGTTGGTTATGGAGCAAACTCTGATTCCCAGAAAGGTACAACTTTCAAAACAGTAAACATAAGCGGAAGCACAACTCCCCCTCTTTACATTTTAAATGGAAAAGAAATTTCTGATAAAGAAATGAAAAAATTAGATCCTAACAGTTTTAAATCAATTAATGTATTAAAAGACAAATATGCCACTGAAAAATATGGAGAGAAAGGGGCTAATGGTGTTATTGAGATTACTTTAAAAGAACAATAAACAAATGAAAAATCTAAGGTTGCTTTTCATCACTGCAGTTCTCTGCTTTTATGCAGGCTATGCCGGTGCACAAAAGACTTCAATTAAGCAGGCTATGCAACAATCTGATTATCCGCTGGCAATGCAACTGATAGATAATGAAAAGCCAACCTTTGATTTGGAAATGCAAAAGGTTTCGTGCCTGAAAATGATGAATAACTTTTCAGGTGCAATTCCTTTGCTCGAAAGTATATCTTCGCGCTATGCACCCAATGTATATTGTCTCAGAGAACTGGCCGATTGCTACCTGCAGACAGAGAATTTTAAAGGATCAAATGAATGTCTTCGGAAAGCGCTGAGCTTATCACCTGGGAACGCAGTATTATTTAGATTATTGGGAGATAGTTTTGAGCAAGAGGACAAGAAAGACTCTGCCATTGTTTACTATAAAAAAACCATTGAGAAGAATCCTGCAGATTTTGTCACCTCAGTAAAGCTGGCTAAGTTATATCTCAAAAAGAATCAGTTGGAAGACGTTATCAACCTTACCAATCAATGTCTTCAAAAGGATTCGCTCAATATACCGATGAATAAGTTAAGTGGTGCGGCCTATTGTCTTTCACATCATTATTCAAAAGCAATAGAACAATTAAAGAAAATTGAGACTGCAGATAGTACTTATGACACTAACTATTTTCTGGGTATGAGTTATTATGGAAATGACAATTACACAAATGCTCAAAAATACCTTGAGAATGTTTACAAGAAAGATACAGCAAATCTCAGTATTATTTACTATCTGGGAAACACTTATGCAGAGAGTTTCAACTCTCAGAAAGCAATAGAATACTTAAATAAAGGCATTTACATTGCACAAAAAGTAGATTCAACTCTTTATCGCTATTATTCAGCCCTTTCAACTGCTTACCACAATCAGGAGAAATACAAAGAGGAAATATCTGCCTTAATGAACTCATACAAATACATGCCAACCCATTCATTAATACTATACAAGATTGCCTCAATTTACGATATAGCATTAAAAGATGAGGAAAAATTAAAATATTACCTCGAGCAATACATAGACAAAACATTGGAAGGTCTTAAAGATAAATATGAGAAAACAGGAAAGGATGTTGATCAAATGTATCTGCTATCGGCAAAAAGAAGATTGAATGAACTAAAGGAGAAAAAAGAATCTGGCCATAAAAAAATAAATAAAGCCGAAAAAGCTACGCAGCTACGCGAGTTCTACTTAACCAACTAATTTAGTGAAAGATAAAAGCGCGTAGCTTCATTCTAAAAACGCGTAGCTTTAATAAAGCTACGCGCCTGTCTGCCTATTTCGTTTCCTAAAATTTTGAACTACACCCGGGTATACGGCATTCGTACACCCAGGTGGACGGTCTACCTACATCCGGGTGGACAGGGATTCTACATCCGGATATTGGAAAAAATCTCTTCTCAATAAATGTTAACTATTCCAAATAAAATAAATTTATCTAAACGAGTCGTGATTTATATTTAAACATAAACGTCTAATGCGAAAAAACTATATTATGAAAAAAAGTTTCTCTATTCTAATTCTATTCTTATTGTGCATCACAGCAAACGCACAATCCGACAAGCCGGTCTTGTTCACCGTTAAGGGGACATTGCTAGATTCAATTACCAAAGCAGGCGAACCTTACTCCACTATCCGAATTTACAGGAAGGGAACGCCCAACAAGCCTATAAAAGTACTGACAACAGATGTAAATGGTAAGTTTACACAAAAAATAACCGAGGAAGGGAATCTTGTTATTTCATTTACTTCTGTAGGAAAAAAGATTGTATCCAAGGAGTTTTCCGTTAAATCTAATTCAGCAACTATCGATTTAGGCTCTATTTACACCAAAGAAAACACAAATGAATTAAAAGGTGTAGAAATTGTTGCCCAGAAACCTCTGGTTAAAACAGAAATTGACAAGCTTGCATATAACATTGAAGACGATCCGGATTCAAAAACCAGCAGCACGCTTGAGATGTTGCGGAAAGTGCCCATGGTTACCGTTGACGGTGAAGACAAGATACAGGTAAACGGTAGTACTAAATTCAAAGTTTACATCAACGGTAAACCAAATAACATGATAAGTAGTAACCCTACCGAGGTCTTAAAAAGTATGCCGGCCAACTCTATCAAATCAATAGAAGTCATTACTAATCCAGGTGCCAAGTACGATGCCGAAGGTATTTCCGGTATATTGAATATCATTACTGTAGGAAAAGGAATGCAAGGATATACAGCAACATTCAATGCCGGTGCAGGAACAACGGGAAGCAATGCCGGTGCTTATGCAACAGTACAATCGGGTAAATTCACTGTTACCGGTAATTACTATTATAACCATTACAAATCACCCGATGATATGACCGGATTTAGCAAACGTGAAGATTTCACTTCTACTGCAAACAAGTTCCTTACAAACAGCTCTAGCACTAATTATAAAGGAAACTACAATTCCGGCAATGTGGAAGCCAGCTACGAGATTGACACATTACGATTAATCACATTTTCCGGTAGTCTCTTCGGGGGCGCTAATAAAAGCAATGCCATAGGAAGTACTGAAATGGAAAGTGCATCACTGGATCCTGTATATAGTTATAATACAAACAATTCCAGCAAAAACAGTTTCATGAGCATTAATGCAAATGTAGACTATCAGCGTTCTTTCAAAAAGAAAGATGAGTTACTGACTCTCTCTTACCGACTAAGCGGATCGCCAAGAACAACTGATGCATATACTTATTATACGAATCTTTTAAAAGACGTTCCTACCTTAAACGATTTGCATACAAAAGGAGATCCTAGCACCACAGAACATACTTTTCAGTGCGATTTCTCAAATCCGCTGACTAAAGATCAAACAATGGAACTTGGCGCTAAGTACATCATCAGAAACAGCAACAGTGATGACAAGTATTACATAACAACCCCTGGAGGAAGTATTTATAATGAAGATAAAGACAGAAGCAGTAAATACAGTCATCTTCAGGATGTCCTTGCCGCTTATGCCGGATACAGCCTAAAGTACAAAAGTTTGGGATTCAAAACCGGCTTGCGTTATGAATATACAATGATGGATGTGAAATACCACAGCAACAAGGGACAAGATTTTGATGCACACTTCAGCGATTTGGTTCCTTCTGCCAATCTTTCTTATCAGATTGGTCAGACTCAGACATTAAAGGCATCTTATAATATGCGAATCAGTCGTCCGGGCATCTGGTATCTGAATCCGTTCATCAACAATTCAGATCCTAAAAACATTAGTTTTGGTAATCCTAATCTGAATAGTGAAAAGAGCCATTCATTTGAATTGAATTACAGCAGCTTTACTCAGAAATTCAATATCAATCTTTCTTTAGGACACACATTCGTTAATAACAGCATTGAATCTTATTCATACATTAATAATGGAGTTCTTAATAATACCTACGAAAACATTGGTAAATGGGCATCAACCCGCTTTTCTTCTTATATAAACTGGAATATGAGCCCAAAGACAAGAGTATACATGAATGGAAGTACCAGCTATGATGATTTTAAAAGTGATAAGATGAATATCTCTAATAACGGATTCAGTTATAACCTAAGCGGCGGACTGCAACAAAACCTACCATGGGAACTACGCTTAAGCCTTTACGGAGGAGGAAGCGGATCAAATATTTCATTTCAGGGAAAGAGCTCAGGATATAGCTATTATGGTTTTAGTCTGAATAAATCATTCATGAATAAACGACTGACTCTTTCTGCTTATGCACGTAACCTATTCAATAAATCAATAAACTTCAATTCAACAACTGAAACTCCAAGCTTCCGCTTTTATACTGAAACACATTATCCACAACGCAGCTTTGGATTCAATATCAGTTACCGGATTGGAGAGTTGAAAGCTGGTGTGAAGAAGGCTGCACGTTCAATTCAGAATGACGATGTTAAAAGTGGTGGAGGCGACAGTAAAGGAGCTCCTGCCAGTAACTAAATAATATGCAATTATAAAGCAATTATTCGCACAATTATTACTGGCTTTTCACGTCTAAATAGAAAGGGTTGCAACTATCAGCTGCAACCCTTTCTTATTTATATGCGATAAATCTACTGATTCAAACTACTATTTATGCATTTCAACAATCTTAGTAGGTGCCAGTTCTTCATTTCTTTTATTAACCTGCTTTACCACATTATCAGCAAGAGCAAGGAATGCCTGACCAGTGATGGTATCTTCATTCAGAGCCACCGGTACTCCACTGTCTCCACCCTCACAGATACTTTGCACAATTGGAATCTGTCCAAGAAGAGGAATATTCATCTCTTCAGAAAGGTTCTTAGCTCCTTCTTTACCAAATATAAAATACTTATTTTCCGGTAATTCGGCAGGAGTAAACCATGCCATATTTTCTACCAAACCAAGAATAGGAACATTTACCTTATCGTTAGTAAACATATTAATCCCCTTACGTGCATCAGCCAAAGCCACAGCCTGAGGAGTACTAACAACAATTGCACCTGTCAAGGCAAGTGTCTGAACAATGGTGAGGTGAATATCACTGGTTCCCGGAGGAAGGTCAATAAGGAAATAATCTAGTTCACCCCAGTTTGCATCAGCTATTAGCTGTTTCAGGGCATTACTTGCCATACCACCACGCCACAGTGTAGCCTGATCAGGATTAACGAAGAAACCTATGGATAATAGTTTAATGCCATATTTTTCAATCGGAATAATCAGATCCCGGCCTTCAATCTTTTCAAGGAAAGGACGGGCATCTTCTACCTGAAACATTTTCGGCATAGAAGGGCCAAATATATCAGCATCAAGCAAACCTACCTTGTAACCAAGCTTTGCCAATGAAACAGCAAGGTTTGCAGAAACGGTTGATTTACCTACTCCCCCTTTACCGGATGAGATAGCAATAATATTTTTCACCTGAGGCAACAGTTTTTCCACTTCAGGACGAGGAGCCTGAACAGACTTCACTTCAATATTGCCCACAATCTCAACATCTTTACTAACATAAGTCAGGATTGCAGCCTCAGCAGATTTCACTAATGATTTAATAAACGGATCTGTTGGTTTCTCAAAGATCAAAGAGAAAGAAACCTTCATTCCTTCAATACGAATATTGTCATCAACCATTCCGGAAGAAACAATATCCTTACCAGTTCCGGGATAACGCACTTTACTTAGCGCGTCGAGTATAAGTTTAGGATAAAGTGTCATTTTATTATTCGTTATCTAATTGTT
Source organism: uncultured Bacteroides sp. (assembly GCF_963676325.1). Classification (NCBI taxonomy): domain Bacteria; kingdom Pseudomonadati; phylum Bacteroidota; class Bacteroidia; order Bacteroidales; family Bacteroidaceae; genus Bacteroides; species uncultured Bacteroides sp. The sequence goes on along the minus strand of NZ_OY781099.1, from coordinate 519,438 downwards.
CGTCTTCAAAAGCTAAAGTTGTTTTCTTACCACTTCGTTTGCTACGGTTATAACTTCTGTAAGTATCAAGTTCTATTTCCTGTTCGGGCTCTTTCAGTGCGCCTTCCTGTGGAAGAGTAAACTTGAGATACTTGATATTCAGTCCTCTGTCCAGCCATTGTTGCTCGTAATAAGTCTGAATACCCAGAATATCATCAACCAAACCAGAGTGGTATAGGTCTTCAGTAACAAACAGTACAGGAAATTTGTTTTCCTGAACCATGTAGTTTGTATAGGTAAACATGAAGTTACTATCCGTTTTCAAATGAATAATTCCATCCGGAACCATAAATTTGCGGTAGCGCTCTATGAAATATGTAGAAGTCAAACGTTTGGTTGCCTTCTTCATTTGCGGGTCAGAGAAAGTAAGCCAGATTTCGCTCACTTCGCCTTCACCAAAGAAACGGTCGATAATCTCTATATTCGTACGCAGGAATGCCACATTATTCAAACCTTCTTTCAAAGAGTCGGAAGCACCACTCCACATACGTGAACCTTTTATGTCAACAGCAATGAAGTTCTTGTCGGGAAACATGCGTCCAAGTCCCACTGTATATTCTCCGCGTCCGCAACCCAGTTCCAGTACTATTGGATTATCATTCTTAAAAAATTCTTTTCCCCACTTTCCTTTCATCTCAAAAGGAAATTCATCCACAATGGAATATGGATATTCGAACACATGCGGGTAACTCCGCATATCAGCAAATTTCTGTAATTTGTTTTTTCCCATTCAAAATTCTATTTAATTTCTTCCACCTTACCAGTGTAGCTGTAAAACACACGGGTACTGAATTCCTGATGGAAGCGCGCATAATTATCTATTCCTGTGCAATGACAAATGCCCAAACGTTTAGGTAGTCTTCTCCCTAAATATGTACTTATCAGATTAAATTTATCCTCTCCTGTATTGTGAATATGGAAGCCTCCTAAAACTACGTTCAAAGTATGCTCAGGAAATGCCTCCATTGCACTGCGGATTATATTAGTTATTCCTCTGTGGGAGCACGAACTGAGCACTGAGATTGTTTTTGCATCCGATAATACCAATGCCATTTCATCTTCAAATGTATCGGGCACAGCACTATCATTCTGTACAGTAAAGAAATGTTCAAAATGAGTTTCGCCCTTATCTGTTATTTTAATCTGAGGAAGCGCGTAAACCCCGGGAACAATCTCGGTAGTAGAATCTACCAGCCAGAGACGGTTCTCATCAATCTGCTCGGGATTCTTAAAACCATTTTCCCGTTCATCTCTATATTTCTTCTGCAAAACTTCCTTCTTGCAAACTACCTTTGCCTGCGTATTCAGTTCCAGAAACGGCTTTACACCTCCCGTGTGGTCGCTATGCCCATGAGATAAAACTAAATAATCGACTTTAGTTAAATCAATGCCCATAACCTTGGCGTTTCTAATAAAAAGATCAGAAGCTCCGGTGTCAAACAGAATCTTCTTTTCTTCCGTTTCAATTAAAAGCGATAGTCCGTGTTCAGCCTGCAACCCCCGGTTGTAAACAACGTTATCAACAAGAGTAGTGATTTTATAGCTCATAATAACAACAGCATTTAATTATTAACCCCAATACCCTCTTTTAAAAAGAAAGAGGGGCATATTATCTTATAGTAAGCGACTATTGATAATACCCCCCTTTGTTATTTCTTAAAGTGAATTTTGCAACTTTCTTTCAGAATATTATTCTACAACAGTAATCCATCCAAATTCATCCGCCGCGTCACCATACTGAATTGCACGAAGTTTATTGTATAACTTAGTACTAACAGGTCCTGGTTTACCATCTTTTGAAATCACATATGATTTACCGTTCTCAATATCGTCAATACGTTCGATAGGGCTGATAACCGCAGCAGTACCACAAGCACCGGCTTCTTCGAATTCTAATAATTCTTCTTCAGGAACCTGACGGCGTTCTATCTTCAGGCCAAAGCTTTCAGCCAATTTAATCAAGCTTTTATTGGTGATAGATGGCAATACAGAAGTAGATTCCGGAGTAATATAAGTATTGTTCTTTATACCAAAGAAGTTGGCGGCACCACATTCATCAATGTATTTTTTCTCTTTTGCATCCAGATAGAATTCAGAAGAGTAACCTAAATCATGTGCTTTTTTATTTGCTCTCAAGCTGGCTGCATAGTTACCGCCAATCTTAAATGTACCAGTTCCAAGCGGAGCAGCACGATCGAACTCACGAATAATTACGTAAGGATTGCATGCGAAACCACCTTTAAAGTACGGACCTACAGGAGTTACAAAAACAATAAATGTATATTCAGTTGCCGCGTGAACGCCAACCTGAGCAGTTGTACCAAATAAAACCGGACGAATATAAAGTGAAGCACCACTTTCATAAGGAGGAACAAAACGTTCGTTAAGTTTAACTACCTTAAGAATTGCTTCTTTGAATTTATCAACCGGCAGTTGAGCCATGAGAATTCCGTCACAAGAAGATTGCAGGCGTTTCGCATTATCGTCAAGGCGGAAAATACGAATCTTACCATCTTTTCCTCTGAAAGCCTTCAAACCTTCAAAAGCTTCCTGACCGTAGTGCAAACATGTAGCAGCCATGTGCAGATTTACGTATTCACTGCTGCTAACTTCCAGTTCTCCCCACTCACCGTTGCGGTAATTATACCGAACGTTGTAATCTGTTGGCATATAACCAAATGACAGATTAGCCCAATCTATTTGTTCCATTCTTATATGATGTATTAGTAAGTTTTATATTGAGTAGCAAAAGTAACCTTTATATTTCAATTTTCCACTTAATTTTGTAAGAAAATCACAGAACACAAACCATTTGCAGCTGTTTTTAAGCTGAATCAGTTCTCTTCTCCTTCCATTATTTTCTTTATCTCTTCATCGGCTTTGTAGAGTTTATCTTTGCAAAAGCTAACTAATTTCTGAGCCTCTTTCAGTTTCTTGCTCAACTGGTCAATATCCAGTTCGTCTTTCTCCACTGCCGAAACAATATTTTCAAGTTTCTCCATTGCCTGAGCATAGGATTCTTTCTTTTCTGCCATATCTGTTGTCTATTATTTTACTTTACCTCACTTCTTACCTCGCCTTTTGCCAGACGGGTGGTGATAATGTCTCCCGGTTTCAGTTGTGCACTGTCCGTAATTGCTTTTCCATCCTTGAAAGTGAGACTATACCCACGTTTCAGCAAACGTTCAGGAGAGGCATCATTTATCCGTTGTTCCAACAACATCAGGCGATGCTTTCTGTTAGTCAGATTGCGGGCAATTGCCACATGTATTCTTTGCAGCTGTTGTTCTAACAAATATCCCTCGCGAATAGTTCGGTTCTTAATCACCATTGGCAATCTGTTTGTGAGATCGGCCAACCGTGAATGTTCTTTATCCATGCGTGCCGAAACGGAAAAGATAAGCGTTTGTGCCAGTTCTTCCAGCGATTCCGCAGCCTGGTGCATGTGAGTTATGAAGAACTGAGCAGCAGCTGTTGGTGTCTTTACCCGGGTATGGGCCACAGAATCAATCACTGTATCGTCGCGTTCATGACCAATACCAGTAATGATTGGTAAAGGGAACTGCGCACAATTGGCTGCCAGCAGGTAGGTATCAAAGCCGGAAAGGTCGGACGTTGCTCCTCCACCGCGGATAATAACCACAGCATCAAAGTCGTCACGACGGTTATTCACCTGATTCAGTGCATCAATAACCGATTCCTCTACCTGATTGCCCTGCATTAATGCCGGAAACAGGTGGGGATAGAAGATAAATCCGTACGGATTCTCCTCGAGCTGGCGGCAAAAATCACCGTACCCCGCAGCAGAAGCAGAAGAGATAACGGCAATCCGCTGAACAAGCATAGGCATCTCCAACTCTTTATTCAGAGTCAGTACCCCCTCTTCCTCCAACTGTTTCAGAATCTCGCGCCGCTTTCGGGCCATATCTCCCAAGGTATAGGTGGGATCAATGTCGATTACCGTGAGACTGTAGCCGTAGAGTTCGTGAAATTCCACAGTAACCTGCACCATTACTTTAATGCCCGACACAAAAGCCTGACCGGTGCTCTCCTCAAAATAGGGTTTCAGCATACGGAATACATTGGCCCAGATGGTTCCCCTTGCCTTTGCAATGAGATTATTACTGCGCTGATCTTTCTGAACAAACTCCAGATAACAATGTCCGGTGGTATTTGAACGCACATCACTCAACTCTGCCTGAATCCAGTAAGCCTCAGGGAGCGATTCATTCAACGCCCGCTTTACCAGCGCATTGAGTTCAAAGAGAGATAAGGGTGCTTTTTCCATAAACGGAGTTCTTATTTAGTTGCAATTTCGGGATGAACGGAAAGATATGCCTTGTAAACATCTGGAATACCATATCCGTAAATATTATCGGGGAATGCAGAGTGGCTACATGATTTACGTACCAGCTCTATCATTTGTTTTGCCGTAAGTTCGGGGCACGACTGCCACAGACAGGTTACCAACCCGCAGAAAGTTGGTGAAGAAAAAGAGGTTCCGTTTGCTGTTCCCACCTCTCCACTGGTCTTCAGAACCACACTTTTCTGTCCGATAGCCGAAACATCGGGTTTCACCCGGTTATCAGTTGTGTTACCCACCGAAGAGAAAGGTGCAAGCACCAGGGAAGAATCAACAGCCGCAACAGTGATTACATTAAAAGCATCTGCCGGAGGTGTAATCTTTTTCCATGATCCACGACCTTCATTTCCGGCACTGCACACAACAAGCATGCCTTTGTCGGCAGCCATTCCGGCCGAACGTGAAATCATTGCTTTCAGTCCGTTAAGATCCTGATAAGTATAATCCTTTGAGCTATCATCAAAAGTACGGTAGCCAAGCGAGGTATTTACCACGTCCACTCCCACACTATCGGCAAATTCAATTGCAGCAGCCCAGTAATCCTGTTCCACTAAATTCTCCGAATCAATATCTTCCGAGCGAAGCAACCAGTAAGAAGCATCGGGAGCTGTGCCAACAATGGAATAGGGAGCGTTGGAAGCCATGCAGGAAAGCACCATCATTCCATGATTATTCTCCTCGAAAATATTCGATTTTGATTTCACAAAGTCGTGTGTTCCTAATAACTTAGCCGACTTCAGGGCAGCCAGTTGATTGGCATTCTTGAATCCTCCGTCAATGATGGCAATAGTCATACCTTGTCCGCGGAATCCTGCTTCGTGCAATTTCTGTCCGTTGTGAATCTCTATCTGGCGAAAAGCCTTTCCATAGTAATTATCTGTCTTTACCAGCTTGTTAGTCACTGAATCTTTACGTACAGCATCGGTAGAGAGAGCCTGTTCCTCACCTCTCCAAACAATTTCGGCACCCGATACAAACGGAAGTCTGGTTATCTTGTTTACCAAAAGTGAATCGGAGCAACGAACAGTCACCGTATTGTTCCATTTACTTGTTACAATAACTTCGGCTCCTGTGGCACGAATTGCTTTTATGTACTTGCTGCAAACCGGAAGGTCTGTAGAATCTACTACCAGTTTCTGTTTGGTCCGGCGAAGAAGTGCCTTTTCCGACAGGAATTGCTGAGGTTTATCCAGCGAATACTCCGTACTTTTCTTGTCAGTCAGACTGATGCGAAACTTATATGTTACTTTTGCCTGAGCAGCAATTGTCAGCAAAAGTGCAAATACTATAAAACTTATTTTTTTCATTTTCAACTGTGTTTTTAGCCCCTTATGGTTATACATGCAAATATAGTATTTGACCGGCGATAAAGAAATAGTTTTATGAATAAAATTGAGAAAGTAAGGCGAATGGTAAATAAATCCTTGTACAAAAGATTGTTTTCTTCTGTACAAAAGAATTAATTGTTCTGTACAAAAGAATGCAATCTTTTGTACAAGGCATAAAAAAAAAGAGCCCGAAGCTCTTCTTTCCTTATCTAATAAAAATATTATTATTTGGTTATAAGTACGGTAGCATAAGCCGAGATACCCTCTTCCCTACCTGTAAAACCAAGCTTTTCTGTAGTTGTGGCTTTAATGGAGATATTATCTTCGTCCACTTTCATGGCAGCAGCCATAGCCGTTTTCATGGCAGGAATGTGAGGATTCAGCTTAGGACGCTCAGCGCACACAGTAGCATCAATATTTCCAAGTTCATACCCTTTAGAGCGAATCAGTTCCATGGTGCGGGCAAGAAGTATTTTGCTGTCAATGTTCTTGTACTCTCCGGCAGTATCGGGGAAATGAAACCCAATGTCCCGCATATTTGCAGCGCCCAACAATGCATCGCACACAGCATGAATCAACACATCGGCATCTGAATGCCCCAACAATCCTTTTTCATGTTCCAGTTTCACTCCACCCATCCATAATTCACGCCCCGAAACAAGTGCGTGAACATCAAATCCAAAACCAACTCTTATTTTCATTTCTTACCAAGAATTTCTTTAATACCATCTAAATCAAAAGAAAGTGAGAAGCGCAATGTCTGGTCCAACGGGTTACTTTGCGCAGTTGAGATAAGGTATGCCGCATCCAAAGAGAATACATTCATCTTAAAGCCTGCACCCACAGTAAAATATTTCCGGTTTCCTTTGTTCGCATTCTCGTAATGATAACCACCTCGCACTGAGAATTGCTGGTGATAAGTGTATTCTGCACCAATCGACCACTGAACTTCCTGCATCTCTTCCTTAAAACCGCCCGGTGCGTCACTAAAGGATTTAAAAATTCCGGTAATGGGCGACATGTCACGGTAATCTCTCTGCAATCTGTCCTGATAATCGGTGGCGCTTTCGCCATCCTTCTGCAAAGGACGTGTGGGAACCAGTAGCTTATTGGCATCGGCACTTATGGCAAATGTATTATACTCGTCAATAGGAATCAGCAGCGATCCTCCCAAACGGAGATTGGTTGGGATAAACTCGCTGGTATTGCCACTGTCATAGGATATCTTACTACCAATATTGGATATGTTCATACCAAATGCCAGGTTGCATTCACGCTCTCCAAGCATCAGATAACGATTGTAATACATAGCCACATCGGCTGCAAAAGCAGAACCGGGGGTAACATCTTCTTCTTGCTTGTATGCCAGGTCGGAGTAAATGAAACGCAAGGCTACTGCAGCTGAAAGATGTTCAGAAAGCATACGGGAATAACCTATATCAAACGACATCTCATAAGGATTAATGGTGTATCCTATGTCAGAGGCTGAAGTTTGTCCCACCGTAACCGCTCCCAGAGAGAAGTATCTTAAGGAAGCACTCAGCGCGGAATAATCACCAATACGATAATATCCGGCCAGATAAGCCAAATCAATATCATTCACCAGTTTACGCAACCAAGGGGTATAGGAAAGGGAAACTCCTGCACGGCTTATTGTAAACGGATACTTCGCCGGATTCCAGAATTGTGAATTCACATCCGGATCAGTGGCAGCACCTACATCACCCATTGCACCTCCTCTGGAATCGGGAGCAATGGAAAGGGAAGTCACGCCAGTATTGACAGGGTTGAACTGATTCTTGGTGTCTTGTGCCTGCAAACTCACATTTGCGAGGAACAACAGGATTAAAAGGGAATATACTTTAAGCTGCTTCATACGTTCTATCTTATTCATCTGTTATATAAAACTTTTAATCGGGCCGATTATTGTGCAAGAATGACTATTTTTCCTGCACGGGTACTCTCTTTGCTTCCGCCCGATGTAATGGAAGCACGGAATAAATAGACTCCCGGTGCCAGTCTTTGACCACCATTACTGGTTAAATTCCAGTCTACGTAATAGTAATTATTAGCACTCATGCCCGATTCGGTATGTGTCCACATTTCACGGCCGGCAAAATCGTATACCACCAACTTAACATCCAGTGTTGTTTCAGGGCGGTCGTGACTGATTACAAATGTGGTGTTATCGCGCGCCGGGCTCTTGGTGCAATACACACTAAACAAACCCGGCTTTAATCCTTTTACCACTTCAAATTCCAATGAAGTGGAAGAAGAATTGTTCATAACATCCCATGCCCGGAAAAACAAGGTGTGCTTTCCTTCGGGTAAGGCGGGAAGGCTGTAGCGCACTGTACCTTGGGTATAATCGCCAAAGTAAGCTTCGTAATAGTTATTCAGTACATAGGTGTAATTCGGGGAATTGTCTATAATGGCAACAATATCATGACCTACTCCATTGCCAACGGTATTAATTCCGTCTTTGTCTTCCAGTCCTGCAATAAGGTAAGGCGTTTCATTTGTTTGGCTGCCGTATGCAAAATCGGGTGTATTCAGGTAAAGGTTAATCTTTGGGCCAAGACTGTCTGTTACATCCGTACCGGGTTCTGTACCACCAATCACAAAGTTACTGAATGCCCCTTGAGCTTCTCTGCTGGTTGTTGTTTCTGCTGCGTAGAAGTTCACCATTCCTTGCTTGTTGGAATAATTAATATCCTTAGGAACCGGAAATGTAAATGAGAAGTTTCCCGATTTAATGGAATCGCTGCCTGAAAACAATTTCTTCTCTCTCTGTGAGAAAGTAAAACCTCCGGGGATTGTTTCGCCCGGATTATTGGGATCTACAATAATTCCCGTTCCGTCATTATTTAAGGTAGTTACCGTTACTTTATTATCAAAGACTGTTGGGTAAACTTTCCCATTGAAGTCAGTCAGCGTATTTCCGTTGGTGTCGGTCACTCGTCCTTCCACCTGTACTTTTCCTCCGGCTTTTATAGCCAGATCTGAAGAGGCAGCATCCTTACCGTTGAACTTATCAACAACAACTTTATAATCGGGATAGGCCAGCATTAATGCCGGATCGCCGATTAAAGAGAATTTTAGTTTGTTCAGATCACCGCTTAAATTAGAATCACTCTTTGACAGTCGCATTACATCTCCCAGACGCAGGCGCTTGCCATTCTGCTTACTGAACACATAATTGCAGAACACCTTATTCAACTGGGAATTATTCTGTGCATATACCACTCGGGAAGTGGTAAACAAAGCAATTGCTCCACTCTGATTATTTATTAAAGCAAGTTCACCCGCAGAAGTTGATACGTCATCATACCTGCAAAAGTCGCAAGTGGCAGTAACCCAAAGCGGCAATCTGGGCGAATGCATTGCAAGAATATCCGAGGAGACAAGAATATTCTCTGCCGACCAGCCGTTAGGCCCTCCATGTCCGGTGTAGTTCACCAGCAGCATTCCCTCTTTGAAAAGATCAAGCAATCGTTTGGTTGCCTGTTTATAAGTATGCCCCGTTGCAGTTGTTTCCCATTTATACGCATCCGCATAAATACGGTTCACCATAAATTCAGGATAGGTGGCCTCCACTTTCGTGGCTAGTTCATCAGCCTGACTCATATGCAAGTGATTGTCTCCGTCGTCCGCTACAAAACAAATGGTATTCTTCCAGGAAGCAAGTTCCTTGTTTTGCATATAAGCAATTGTTTTATCAACAACCAGGGTAGCTTGCGCAACAGTCCGGACAGGAAATCTTCCAACTCCAATATCCATTCCGTTATATTCCAGGCTGGCTCCGTCTTCATCGTCAAGCAATCCCAGATAATCATCCGTTACATAAGAGTAAGTTTCCCACGTAGAGTTATTTGATTGGTACCCCAAGAGGAAATCATTCGTAGAATATCCCTGCCAGGAAGAAGTAATCATTCGGTTATCCCACGCACAATCACCAAAAAGCAAAAGGTAACGAGGTAATTCGCTTTCCGATACTGCGCGGTCATAAAACATCTTCATAAACCAGCGATAAGCCGTTGCATCCGGAGTACCCGAAGAGAATTCATTGTAAACCTGGTCTGCTGTGACCACATGAACTGTCATTCCATCCTTTGTTCGGTGAGCATCGGCCAGACGTTCTGCCTGAGCAAGGAAATCACCGTTGGAAGGTACAATAATTGCCATATCACATTGCCCCAAAGCATGCAGGTTCTGGTTACTGACTACTCCCACAACCTCCACTTTCTTTAGATTGGCGCCATTTACATCTACTGCAACAAATTCTCTTAACGAAGGATTGTTCACAGTAAATGAATAATTGCTTTCAGAGAGTGAACCGTTTATCTGCTTGTAATCGCCCGGAGTAGTAATATCCCAGACTTTCATATTGCTATTGGCCCCTGATATAACGTAAGTAGAGATTGTATTAACCGAGGGTAGATTACGGAATGCCGTGAAAGAATCATAGAGTGCCAGCTTTCTTCTGTAATTCAGCTGAATATAATCTAACCGACCGGAAACGCCAGATTCACGTGAATGGGTAAGTGTTACGATAGATTTCTCGCTTTTATCTCCATCCCAGGGAAATGTTCCACTACCCGGTTGTGCTTTGCAATAAGAATCACCCTGTGGACAAGCTGCTATGGAGAACTGTCCAAGGTTTGCACCATTAATTTGCATTGCAACACTGGTATAATTAGCCGACTCAGCAGCAAAAGCGACCGTGCAATATGCTCTCTCATTGGTTATACCGGGTAATGTAAAGGAATAACTTTTCGAATTTCCGGCAACATAATCATAACTGTCATAGAGCTCTCTTCCTGAAGAAGTCCAGTTATAGGCATCTTTCTCATATATTGCATAATCATCAAAACTGGTAATTGTTGTAGCATTGTCCGATGTTACAGATTGCTCAACCGGAAATGTTAAGGGTGTTTCGTCTCCTTCTGTCAGGAAGTAATATCCATAGCTGGAATAGTAGTTATTGGTATGCGTAAAACGGGTTACACCGGTATTTGCATCCCAACGGACTACTCCATTCGCATAGAAAAGAACATAGTCTTTCTCGCGCCATAAAGGAATTTCTGGCAAATCATCATTCTTTGGCAGTTTAAAATTCTCAGGAAGAATAAAACCGCCATAACCACATAACCGGACTTTAGCGGGATTAGTAAATCCCATTTGGGAAAGCTCGGCATTGGTTATTTTATAAACACCCGATTCACTTACACGTATCTTCACCCATTTACCTGTAGCCATCTTAGAATTTGAGGTAGAAGTATGCAGATTTGAGCTTGTTCTTTTCAGCTTAACGGCTATTTTCTCTAATGTGAGTTTGAAAGAGTTTATGCGTTGATATTGACCGCCACGAAAAACAAGAGGAACGAATGAAACTTCAAGAATGCCTTTCTTTGCAGAAACAAACAAACGGGTATCAGCCTTAGGATAAGAATTCAGCAATTCTTTTGATGCAGTAATAAAAGAAATATCGCTCTTTGTTAATGCCTGAAAATCAGGGTATTCAATCTTTACCTGATAGGTATAATCAGCGTAATCTGTTCCAAGATCAATATTATGAATGTATCGTGGTAATTGGCTACCGATAGGGAAAAGAGCTTCTTCAAACGAAAGTTTTTGCGCAACAGAAGAGTTCTGCCATTTCAGCGAAGTAAAATCCTGCGCTGAGATAGGTAAGACAAAAAGAAAGAGAAGAAGGAAAGAAAGATAGTTACGGCTACACATATACCCTCCAGGCTTTAAAAAAGCAAAATAACTTATCGAATATAAAAATCGAGCAGTTTCTCTTCTTCCAGATAACCTTGCAAATGTTGCCCAATAGCTACAGGACCTACTCCAACAGGAGTACCGGTAAATATTAAATCGCCTATTTTCAGTGTAAAGAAGCGGCTTACATAAGCTATTATCTCATCCACTTTAAACAGCATATCAGCAGTGTTTCCTTGCTGTACTTTATTCCCATCAATATCCAAATGAAAGTTCAGGTTTTGAATTTCACCAAACTTATCTAAAGATACAAATTTACCAACCGCTGCAGAGTCATCGAATCCTTTACATATCTCCCAGGGATTACCAACCTCACGGGCTTTACGTTGCAGGTCTCTGGCAGTAAAGTCAATACCTACTGTTACCTCTTCATAATAACGATGCGCAAAACGTTCAGCAATATTTTTACCTAATCTGCATATCTTTACAACCAACTCAGTCTCATAATGAACTTCGTCAGAGAAATCGGGAATAAAAAACGGCTTTCCATCTTTTAGCAAAGCAGAATCTGGTTTCATAAAGATAACCGGCTCTTTTCGTATTACTAACGTGGAATCCAATTCTTTATTGTGTTCAGCGTAGTTCATTCCTACGGCGATAATCTTCATTACTTAATCTGATTAAAGTTTAAACGGTTAAACATTACAGCCAAATGTGCATAAAGGGAAGTATTCTGAACAACAATATTTTCCGGAACCCGAATACGGAAAGGGGTAAAATTCCAGACAGCTTTAATACCACCTTCAACCATCTTATCAGTAATGTTCTGGGCAATCTCAATTGGAACGGTAAGCACGCCAATATTCACATTAAATTCTTTCATTTTCTCTATAAAATCATCAGAATGAAAGATTGGAATACCATTGATCGAAGTTCCTACAAGTTCAGGATTAACATCAAAGGCCGCAACAATTTCTAAACCAAAATGATTCAATCCGGAGTCACGAAGGAGGGCTCCTCCCAGACTACCTACACCAAATAAAAAGGCTTTATGCATATTGGTAAAGCCTAAAAAGTCTTCCAGAACAGCTATTAATTCGTCAATATCATAACCCACACGTGTGCGTCCTGATATATTTACGTATGACAAATCCTTTGCTATCTGGGAAGCATCAATATTTATCTCTTTAGAAATCTGCGTAGAAGAGACATACTGCTCCCCCTTATTCTTCAGCAGTTTCACATTTGATAAATACCAAGGAAGTCTGCGCAAAGAAGGTTCTGGTACTTTAATTACTTTTTGCTCATTGTCACTCATAGTGCTTCGTCTATTATTTGGTATTTGCAAAAGTACACTATTTTTTCCAAACAAGCGAGTAATAAGAAAAAGATTATTTTGTACATATCTATAAGTTTGTTACATTTGAAAACAAAATATGAAAATTATGAAAAAAAATGATTGGAAAGAGCGCCTGAGTGTTGTGTATTCAACAAATCCCGATTTCAATTACGATATAGATAGTGATAGTGATGAAGAACAAACAACATTGGAAGCAGCCAAACAAGTTCTTCGGGTTGCTCTTGATAAGAAGAACAGGGGCGGAAAGGTGGTAACGCTAATAACTGGATTTGTTGGATCAGAAGAGGATCTGAAAGATCTTGGCAAGTTACTGAAAACAAAATGCGGTGTAGGTGGATCAGCTAAAGATGGCGAGATTATTATTCAGGGGGATTTCAAACTTAAAGTCGTAGAACTTCTTAAAAAAGAAGGATATATCAAAACAAAACCGGTTGGATAAAGACGTTGCATAGAAGAATTATGTACCTGAATCATAATTCACAATATCGCGTAATTTCTTTTCTTGGAAAATACGGAGCGATTTAGTTTAATCCCTACGTCATTTAATAAATTCACTAATTCCAGAAAAGCCACTCTACATGGCTGTATAGCAGGTTTTCTTTCTCATGAGGAAAAATAATCTATTTTAATTATCCCTCAAGAATATAAATTAGCCAAAGTCCCTCCCTACACGAATATAAAAAGGCGGCAAACAGTTTTAAATCTGTTTTGCCGCCTTTTAAGTATCTTAGAAAGACTAATTAGTCAGCGTTCAAAGTAAAACGTTTGAAGTTTGTAATAGTTAAGTCTTTGTTAATGTTCTTCAGGAACTGAGCAACAGTAACCTTAGGATCTTTCACATATTCTTGTTCAAGCAAACAAACTTCCTTGTAGAATTTAGCGATACGACCTTGAGCAATACGTTCGATCAAGTTTTCTGGCTTACCTTCTTCACGAGCTTTGTCAGCAGCGATTTCTTTTTCACGAGCTAATACATCAGCAGGAACACCTTCTTCGTTTACAGCGATAGGGTTCATTGCAGCAATCTGCATAGCAACTTCGTGAGAAACCTGTGCATCAACACCTGCAATATTGAAAGAAACAGCAGTTGCCAAACGATTTCCCGGGTGGATATAAATAGCAGTAGAAGGTCCTTCTACGAATCCAAAGCCATCTAGTTCCATCTTTTCACCAGTAATACCAATTTTAGCAGTAATAGCTTCAGCTACAGTTTCTTTTCCCATAGAAAGAGCATTCACTGCTTCTATAGTAGTACATTTATTTGCGATAGCAAGATCAAGAATTTCGTTAGTTAAAGCAACGAAATCAGCATTCTTAGCAACGAAGTCAGTTTCACATTTCAATGCGATAACTGCAGCATAATCGCCAGAAGTCTTTGCAATAACACAACCTTCTGAAGCTTCACGATCAGAACGTTTTGCAGCTACTGCTTGTCCTTTTTTACGAATGATTTCAATTGCTTTGTCGAAATCGCTTTCAGCTTCAGCCAAAGCATTCTTGCAATCCATCATACCAGCACCTGTCATTTTACGCAAGTGGGTAATATCTGCCATTGTTACAGCCATAGTCTTTATATTTATTTATTGATACAGTAATTAAGCTTCTTCATCGTCTTTCAAGAAAGCAGCAGCTTTAGCAGCGTTGATTGCTTCCTCGTCATTCTTATCAAGTCTTGCTTTAGCAGGTTTTCTCTTTCCCTTGCTTGCAGGAGCTTCTCCAGCTGCTTCCATATCAATTTTTTCAGCTTTTCTTTCTTCCAAGCCTTCGCTCATAGCTGCACAACAAGCTTCAAGAATCACTTCGATAGATTTTGTAGCGTCATCATTTGCAGGGATAACGAAATCAATGTTTGAAGGATCAGAGTTTGTATCAACAATAGCAAATACTGGAATACCTAAACGGTTAGCTTCACGAACTGCGATGTTTTCTTTCATTACGTCAATAACGAACAAAGCAGAAGGAAGACGAGTTAAGTCAGCGATAGAACCTAAGTTCTTTTCTAACTTAGCACGTTGACGTGAAATTTGAAGAACTTCTCTTTTAGAAAGATTAGAGTAAGTACCATCGTTAGTCAACTTATCGATAGTAGTCATCTTCTTAACAGCCTTACGGATAGTTGGGAAGTTAGTCAACATTCCACCTGGCCAGCGCTCGATTACATAAGGCATATTAACAGCAGCTGCTTTATCAGCAACAACTTGTTTAGCTTGTTTTTTAGTAGCAACAAAAAGGACTTTTTTGCCCGATTTTGCAATTTGTTTTAAAGCTTCAGCAGCTTCTTCTACTTTTGCAACTGTTTTATGAAGGTCAATGATGTGGATACCATTGCGTTCCATGAAAATATAAGGAGCCATAGCAGGGTTCCACTTTCTTCTTAAGTGTCCGAAGTGGCAACCGGCTTCCAATAAATTATCAAAATTAGTTCTTGACATTTTTTAATTTTTTAATCGTTTACTTTCTTTTTTGTTTTATAACCAACTTTCGGGTAGCCTACTTATTAAGAGTCCCGATAGTTTAGATACTAAACGTAGCTTACTCCAGAGATTTCTCCAGCAAGTATTAACGTTTACTGAACTGGAATCTTCTACGAGCTTTTGGTTGACCCGGTTTCTTACGTTCAACAGAACGTGGATCACGTGTCATGAAGCCTTCAGAACGAAGAGCTTTTTTATCTTCTGCATTGATTTTTACAAGAGCACGAGAGATTGCTAAACGCAAAGCCTGTGATTGTCCTGTGAAACCACCACCACACAAATTAACCTTGATGTCATACTTTTCAGCAGCACCTAGTTTGTTCAATGGTTGTTTTACAACATATTGAAGAATAGTTGATGGAAAGTACGTTGTAAGGTCTCTCTTGTTAATAGTAATCTTTCCTGTACCTTCGCTTACGAATACGCGGGCAATAGCGCGTTTACGTCTGCCTAATGCATTTACTACTTCCATTATTTATTATTTAAGTAAGTTAATATCAATTGACTTAGGGTTTTGAGCAGCTTGTTTGTGTTCGCTTCCAGCGTAAACATACATGTTGCCTAATAGTTGTGCGCCTAATTTGTTTTTAGGAAGCATACCCTTTACTACTTTTCTCAATAACTTGTCGTCACCGTTAGGTCTTGCTTGCAAACGAGCTGGAGTAATAGCTCTTTGACCTCCAGGATAGCCAGTATATGACAAATAGATTCTGTCATTCCATTTGTTACCTGTCAACTTTACCTTATCGGCATTGATAATAATTACGTTGTCACCACAGTCTACATGAGGAGTAAAGTTTGGTTTGTACTTTCCTCTCAACAGCTTGGCAACTTTTGCACCTAAGCGTCCCAACACTTGGTCTGTAGCATCAACTACGACCCATTCCTTTGTTGCGGTTGCTTTGTTTGCAGAAATGGTCTTATAACTTAAAGTATCCACTGCTTAATTGTTTTTAAATTGTTAACTACTAATAAACATAAATATCCATGCTGATTACAAGCTCCCCGGACAAAGGAACCTTAATTAGCTATGAATTAATCTTTTATCCTTTCAGATAATAATCGGCTTGCAAAAGTACAGCTTTTCTTTGAATTGGCAAACTATTTCCCTTCTTTTTTATATTTCACCGCTTTACGGCAAAATATTAACGATTTTGCCGGTTACTGGTCTAAATAATCATTTTGAATTACCTGGTCAGCTATTATGAGCTGTACAGGTCGGTTTAGTAATTTGCAAAGAACAACAACAGATCAACCTGCACAAGTCAAGACAAAACTTTCCTGAGATATCCTACCAAATGCGAATAAAAAAGGATGATAAACCAGTAGTTGTACCATCCTTAATATATTAAGACATAATAAAATGCAATATTAGAATTCTGCGTTACGAGGTGTTCTTGGGAAAGGAATCACGTCACGAATATTCGTCATACCAGTCACGAAGAGCAATAAACGTTCAAAACCCAGTCCAAAACCTGAGTGAGGAGCAGTACCAAAACGGCGGGTATCCAGATACCACCAGATATCTTTTGTAGGTACACCCATTTCCTCTGCTCTTTTTTCAAGCTTTTCATAATTCTCTTCACGTTGAGATCCACCAATTATCTCTCCGATTTTCGGGAAAAGAACATCCATTGCACGAACGGTCTTTCCATCTTCATTCTGTTTCATATAGAATGATTTGATTTCTTTCGGATAATCAGTAAGAATAACTGGACGTTTAAAGTGATCTTCCACAAGATAACGTTCATGTTCCGAAGCAAGGTCAGCCCCCCAGAATACAGGGAACTCAAATTTGTGACCCTTAGCCACAGCTTCTTCAAGAATTTTCACTCCTTCAGTATAAGGAAGGCGAACAAATTCGTCATCGAGCACAGACTGTAAACGAGCAATAAGTTCTTTATCAAACATATTATTCAGGAACTGAATATCCTCCTGACAGTTATCCAAAGCCCATTTCACGCAATACTTGATAAAGTCTTCAGCAAGCTGCATATTATCTTCAATCTCATTAAAGGCAACTTCCGGTTCAATCATCCAGAACTCAGCCAAGTGACGTGGAGTATTAGAGTTTTCAGCACGGAAAGTTGGACCAAAAGTATAGATAGAACCCATTGACATTGCAGCGAGCTCACCTTCCAACTGTCCGGAAACAGTCAGACTGGCTTGTTTGCCAAAGAAGTCATTATCATAATCTATTGAACCATTTTCATCCTTTTTCAAATCATAAAGATTCATTGTGGTTACCTGAAACATTTGACCAGCTCCTTCACAATCGGAAGCAGTAATGATAGGTGTATGAAAATAGAAGAATCCTCTTTCATGGAAAAATTTGTGTATAGCAATAGCCATATTATGACGGATGCGGAACACTGCACCAAAAGTATTGGTACGTGGACGAAGGTGTGCAATTTCACGAAGAAACTCCATGGAGTGACCTTTCTTCTGCAATGGATAAGTAGCAGGATCAGCAGCACCCAATATTTCTATTTCACAAGCACGAAGTTCCGCTTTTTGTCCTTGTCCAAGCGATTCCACTAATTCACCGTTTACACTAATACAAGCACCAGTAGTAATTGGCTTTAAATATTCTTCACCAAATTTCTCAATATCTATAACGATCTGAATATTATTAATGGTAGAACCGTCATTCAAAGCGATAAAGCTTACTTGTTTACTGCCCCGGCGAGTTCTGACCCATCCCTTCACGTTCACAATTGCCCCGAAGTTTTCCATCTTCAGAACATCAACAATTCTTGTTCTACAAATCTTTTCCATAAAAATCTTTTATATGCATTATTATATATAAGGTAAGGGGCATATTTGCATACACCCCCATTCTTTATTATTCAAAAGCTCCCATTCGAAGCATGTTCACTTCCTGTTCAGTGAGATATCTCCACTCACCACGACGAAGGCTTTTCTTAGTCAGTCCAGCAAAGAATACACGGTCCAACTTAATTACTTTGTATCCTAAAGATTCAAAGAGACGGCGAACGATACGGTTTTTACCAGAGTGGATTTCAATTCCTACCTGATCTTTATCCGTTTCAGTAGCATAGCTAATTGCATCTGCATGAATTTCACCATCTTCCAGTTGTACACCAGAAGCTATTTGTTCCATATCATGGTTAGTTACATTCTTATCTAAGAAAACATGATAAATTTTCTTTTTCAGGAACTGAGGATGAGTCAGCTTAGAAGCCAGATCACCATCATTAGTCAACAGCAACACACCAGTAGTGTTACGGTCAAGACGTCCTACAGGATAAATTCTTTCCTGACATGCACCTTTCACTAAGTCCATTACAGTAAGACGAGCCTGAGGATCATCAGAAGTAGTAACGCAATCTTTAGGTTTGTTTAGTAAAACATATACCTTACTTTCTAAAGATACAGTTTCTTCGTGGAACTTAACCACATCAGTGCGTTTAACCTTTGTTCCAAGCTCAATGATAATTTCACCATTTACCGAAACAACTCCGGCAGTGATAAATTCATCAGCCTCACGACGTGAGCAAACACCTGCATTTGCAAGATATTTATTCAAACGAATTGGTTCATTAGGATCAGCGAACTGTTCTTTATATTCAATTCTTTTCTTTTCGCTATACTTAGCATTTGGATCATAATCATCGCTTCTTCTACGAACGGGACGTGAAAATTCCTGAGATCTGCTATCATTCGATGAGAATCTAGGACGACGTGATCTACCTTCTTCACCCTCTCTAGGAATAGATGGTCCACCGTAATTACTAGTTGGACGACGGAATCTTGGACGATCACCTTCTCCGCCTTCCTGACCTTCATTTCTTCTCCAAGGCTTATCTTCACGATTAAAAGAAGGACGTGGTCTGTCACCACCTTCACGGTTAAATGATGGACGTGGACGATCTCCACCTTCGCGATTAAACGATGGACGTGGACGATCACCACCTTCACGATTGAATGATGGACGTGGACGATCACCACCTTCGCGATTAAACGATGGACGTGGACGATCACCACCTTCACGGTTGAACGATGGACGTGGACGATCACCGCCTTCACGATTGAACGATGGACGTGGACGATCACCGCCTTCACGATTAAATGATGGACGTGGTCTATCACCGCCTTCGCGGTTGAATGATGGGCGTGGTCTATCACCACCTTCACGGTTGAAAGATGGACGAGGTCTGTCACCACCTTCGCGGTTAAAAGAAGGACGTGGTCTGTCACCACCTTCACGGTTAAATGATGGACGTGGACGATCTCCGCCTTCACGATTAAACGATGGACGAGGTCTATCGCCACCTTCGCGGTTAAAGCTTGGGCGGTCTCCACCTTCTTTATTATATGGACGGGAAGGACGATTAAAACTTGGGCGGTCACTTCCGCCTCTGTTAAAAGAAGGGCGTGAGGGGCGATCACCACCTTCACGACTAAAATGTCCTTCACGGTTAAACTTACCATCTCTGTTAAAAGAAGGTCTGCTGTCATCTCGACGGCCAAATCCTTCTTTATTAAAAGACTTATTACCATCACGGCTGGCGCCTCTACTCTCTTTGTTAGAATCTCGCCAATTTTCGTTGTCTGTACTCATTACTTTATTCGAATAAAATTATAACTTGGCCTCGCGGCCTATTTCAAAATATCTATAATATAAAAATCAGATTCCTGTATAACTGTGTGGAGTTATACATCTTAATTCCTTCTTTATTTCCTCGCTAACATTCAGTTCTTCAATAAATTCCTTAATTGAAGATTCTGTGATAGCCTGATTAGTTCTTGTCAATGCTTTTAATGCTTCGTATGGATGCGGATAAGCTTCACGGCGAAGAATTGTCTGAATAGCCTCAGCAACTACACTCCAGCAATTATCCAAATCATTATAAATAGCCTTTTCATTAAGTATCAACTTACGTAAGCCCTTCAATGAACTCTGAACAGCAATCACAACATGTCCAAAAGGAACACCCACATTACGAAGTACTGTAGAATCTGTTAAGTCGCGTTGCAAACGGGAAACAGGTAGTTTTGAAGATAAATGATCAAGAATAGCGTTTGCTATACCAAGATTTCCTTCCGCATTCTCAAAGTCAATCGGATTCACCTTATGAGGCATTGCGCTTGAGCCAACTTCACCTGCTTTAATTTTCTGCTTGAAATATTCCATTGAAATATACATCCAGAAGTCACGATTCATATCAACCATAATACTATTGATACGCTTCATGGCATCAAAGATAGCAGAAAGATTATCATAATTAGAAATCTGAGTTGTAAACTCTTCACGTTCCAATCCTAATTTTTCAGAAACAAAACGATTACCAAAAGCTTTCCAGTCAAAAGACGGATAAGCTACATGATGCGCATTGTAATTACCTGTAGCTCCACCAAACTTAGCCGTTACCGGACAAGCTTTAAGAGTAGCCAACTGACGTTCCAGACGGTAAACAAAAACCATTACCTCCTTACCCAAACGAGTTGGCGATGCCGGCTGTCCATGAGTTTTAGCAAGCATTGAAATTTCTGCCCAATCATTAGCATATTGTTTCAACTGTGCAATAAGCTCTTCTACCAAAGGATAATAAACATTTTGCAATGCTTCCTTTACAGACAGCGGAATAGATGTATTATTGATATCTTGTGAAGTAAGACCAAAGTGTATAAACTCCTTATACTCATCAAGACCACCCAGCTTGTCGAATTCCTCTTTCAGGAAATATTCTACAGCCTTCACGTCGTGATTAGTCACTCCTTCAATATCCTTAATGCGTTGAGCATCAGCTTCTGAAAAATTAAGATATATATTTCTTAAAGATTCAAAAACATCTGCACCCACCCCTTTTAGTTGTGGCAAAGGCAGTTCACACAAGGTAATAAAATACTCTACTTCAACCTGCACACGATATTTAATCAATGCAAATTCAGAAAAGTAAGCAGCTAAAGCCTCAGCTTTGCCTCTGTATCGGCCATCAATAGGTGAGATCGCCGTAAGTAAATCAAGTTTCATACGTGTAATGATAATTATCAGACTGCAAAATTAGTTCTTTTATTTGAATAGAGAGATATGCAAATGGGAAAAGTTTGTGTAAAAAGAGGTGAAGAAATAAAAAAATAGCCTTACAAGAGAACTTGCAAGGCTTATTATCATCGAGTGGGCGTTGACGGATTCGAACCGCCGACCCTCTGCTTGTAAGGCAGATGCTCTGAACCAGCTGAGCTAAACGCCCGATGTGGGTCTTTATAAAACGAAAGTCTCTGGATTTTTGTGTGGGCGTTGACGGATTCGAACCGCCGACCCTCTGCTTGTAAGGCAGATGCTCTGAACCAGCTGAGCTAAACGCCCGAGACACTTTCGTTTCAAAAGCGATGCAAAGATACAGCTTTCTCTGAGACTTGCAAAACTTTCGGCAATTATTTTTTAAAGAAAATTAGAGCATATTACAGAAAGTGCTGTTTATCAGCAACAAAAGGGTTAATATTTTTTTCATCTTTTCATTTCTGTTTCTTCTGGAATGCAGATTCAGTTCGAAAGGTGTTCGATTCTGAACAAAATGTTCAGAATCGAACAATTTTAAGAGATACCTTACAAGCCGATAAAGAAAGATTCTAAAAATATGCTTATTCATTTTTCCATTATTTACAATTTAAATTCACGCACAAGCAGCGCTTCTTATCTCATAAAGAATCAACGAGTTAAGGCTTTAATATTTATATTCAGGAACAGGCTAAAAACTTAATCTCAAGAAAAATAGTTAAACGTAGTTGCAACTTTTGGTAAGGTACTTGCGTCTAAATGGATGTAGCGCTTACAGAAATAACATATTCTATCAACTATGGAATGATTAAACCGAAATGAAAAAAATATTTAGTGTATTAGTTGCAATAATCGTCTACCAATCAATCTCAGCTCAGGTTCTGCAGATTAAAGGACGAATTATGTCAGTCGCCAAACAACCTGTGAATTTGCAAACGTTATTCTCAGAAAAGCGGATTCAACCTTTGTAACAGGCGGAATGACTGACTCAAAAGGTAAGTTCAGTATGGACAACTTACAGAAAGGGATCTACAACCTGCAGGTATCCAGTTTAGGATATCAGAGCAAAAGTATGAGCATCCGTGATTTCACCAAGGATGTCGACTTAGGGAATATAGAAATCGACTCGGCTGCCGTGGCACTCAACGAGGTTGTTGTCACCGCTGCCAATGTAATCAATGAAGCCGATCGCAAAATATTACTACCTTCTTCCAGACAGATGAAGGCCGCGACCAATGGGTTTAATCTTTTGCAGCAGCTGAATTTAAAGCGAATCCAGGTTGATGTTTTGAGAAATACCATCTCAGCATCCGGTGGTGGAGAAGTTCAGCTAAGGATTAACGGTGTAAAATCCAGCATTCAGGAAGTGATGTCCTTACGTCCGGAAGATATCCTTCGCATTGAGCACCACGAAGATCCGGGACTTCGTTACGGAGGAGCCGAAGCTGTAATTGATTATATTACCCGCAGACGAGACAGCGGTGGTTTTATTGCATTCGACTTAACCGACTCTCCACACGTACCATTCGGGGATAACAACCTTACGGCTAAATTCAATTACAAAAAATCTGAGTTTGGAGTATTCTACTACGGAGGTTACAGAGCGATGGATCACATGTGGCGTGAAAATTCAGAAACATTTAATTTCGCAGATGGTAAAAGCCTTACCCGGTTAGAGGATGGTACACCCGACAAGTGGGCAAAGGACTGGCACTATATGCAGATGAACTATAACTATCAGGAAGCAGACAAATGGTTCTTCAACGCTACCCTCAGAGGAAATATCAATGCCGATCCAAAAATGAACTTCAAGAGTTATCTGTATCCTACAAATAATCCATCGCAAGGCGTAAACATGACAGACCGCTCTTCTTCCTGGGAGCACATTCCGTCTCTTGACCTTTACTACCAACGCAACCTGAAGAACCAGCAATCTTTGATTCTTAATGTCGTTGGTACTTATATCGATTCAAATTCAGAGAGATATTACAAGGAGATGCAGGGAACAGAAACACTTACTGATTTGACAACCATAGTTAATGGAAACAAATATTCAGTTATCAGTGAAGGTATTTATGAGAAAGGGTTTAAAGCCGGACGTTTTAGCACAGGGATAAAACACACCCAGAGCTTCACCAATAATGAATATACCGGAAGTTCTCTTTCCAAAACCGAGATGAAACAATCAGAAACCTATGCTTATACAGAATTTCAGGGGAAGATAAAGAAGTTCAACTATTCTTTGGGTATTGGTGGTTCACGTTCATGGTTTAGTCAGGGAGGCGTAGGATATCAGAATTATACATTCCGACCAACAGCCAGTTTGAAGTATAATTTCAACGAAAACTCTTTCCTTCGCTATCGTGGAAACATATACAGTTCGGCCCCTTCTTTATCTGATTTAAGTAATGTAGAGCAGTCAATTGACTCTTTGCAAATAAGAAGAGGTAACAGCAACCTGAAACCAGTGATGACATATACCAACTCTTTGAACTATGATATAAGAAAAGGAATCTTCAGCGGGAGCTTATTTCTGGGGCATTGGTACCACAACAAACCAATTATGGAAGAAACAAGAGTGGAGAACAACAAGTTTATCCGCACCAATGACAATCAACAAAGCTGGCAGAAGTTAAATTCAGAAGCAGAACTTTCAGTCAATCCTTTCAAAGATCATTTCATTGTAAAGGCTGTAACCGGATTTAGCTATTTCGACAGCAAAGGTAACAATTACCATCATACCTATTCAAACATGTATTACCGTGGCGAGGCAAGTGCCTACTACAAAAATTGGTCGGCCTTCTTCCAAATACAGGGCCACAAAAACAACTTCTACGGAGAAACTCTGGAGATTGGCGAGAACTATCACCTGTTCGGAGTAATGTACAAGCACAAACAACTAAGTGTGGGAGCCATGATGATTAATCCGTTTGTTGATAACTGGAGAGCAGGTAGTGAAAACAAGAATGCTTACGCCCCTTCAAAGAATTGGGTATATATAAAGGAATCGTCCAGATTGCTTTCTTTTAAAGTTTCTTATAGCTTCAACTTCGGCCGTAAATATGAGTCAGCCCAAAAGCGTTTAAATAATGAAGATAAAGACACAGGAGTAATGAGTAGTAAAAAATAGTTTTCAGGTTTAATTTCATAATTAAACTTACTTACAGAGGAAGGATTGTTGTGAAACACTCCTTCCTCACTCTATTTTAAAGGTTTAACTAAGCTTTCTTTTTACCACAGCCGGATTGCCTACAGCCAGCGAATCATCGGGCACATCTTTAGTGACCACACTTCCCGCCCCTCATCTTTTCTTTTTCACTCATCATTTTATTATATAGTATTTAAAGAGTATTCAATCAGCATATAAACACCATTCGATTATCCGCCGAATGTTCCGGAGCAAAAGTAAAGCCTTCCCATGTGAAAGCCATCAACTCTTCCGGTTCTTCAATTCTGTTCTTCAGAATAAACCGGGTCATCTCTCCTCGTGCCATCTTTGCATAAATAGTCACCGTATCTAGTTTTCCCTTTTTCCACATTTTAAATTCGGGAGTAATTACTCTGACTTCCTTTTCAAGAAGTTTCCAATCAAGCGAAGACTGAATATCCATGCTTGCCAGATTAATCAGCACTCCCCCACTCTTCTTCACATCTTTAATAAAAGATTTAGTAAGTCTCGGCTTCCAGTAATCGGCCATTGTTATTCCTCCCAGTTCGGGAAGCTTCACATCATACTCCATCCGGTAAGCCTTTATCATATCCAGCGGACGCACCACTCCATAAAAAGGAGAAGCTATCCGTAAATGTTCGTGCGCATAAAGAAAATCTTCATTAGAAAAATCCGCCGGAGCAATATGTTTAAACACCATCCCCGTATATGCCAGCAAAGCCTGAAGGGAAGGAGCCTCATCAGAATGAAACGCTTCGAACCGCTTAAAAGTTTCCAGAGCCAACTTCGGACTAATTTTTAGCAACCTTTCCAATTCCTCAATAGAATATTGCGCCATGTGAAGCGCAATCTCTTTTGCTTCATTGGCAAACTGCGGAGTTGATTTAGCTAGGGCTTTTCGGGAACTTTTTGTATTTATCGTTTTGGCTGGGGATATTATTATTTGCATTCTATCTATTTAATAAATTTCTTAGGTCTGTGTTATTGATAAACATCTGCAATTTATAAAAAATAATAGAAAGTGGTTCTGCAAATAAAACATTCCTGATATTCATTTTTTTAAAGTTTGTCATCATGCAGTCTTTAAGGCATGCTATTCATCACAAGTTTATTAGCAATAAAAATAAACAAAGTTTCAATTCTTTATCAATAAAGAATATTATATTTGCAACCATTTACATATCATTATCAGCACTTTATTTTTCAAAAATAAATTTAAGACTATAAATGCGATGAAAAAAACTATTTTTTTATTTATGCTTATTAGTACAACACTGGTTAATAAGCTTCCGGCACAAGAAAAGATACCAAGCCATGAGGAAAGGATTTATTCTCTATCGGCTATCTGGAAAGAGATGCACTACAGCTTTGCTTTTCCTGAAACCCTGCAGCAAGTAAATATAGATAGTTTATACATGACTTATTTGCCGAAAGTAGAACAGGCGAAAAGCAACTACGAATACTTTCGTGTGTTATCTTCATTTATGGCAAACTTCAACGAAGCACATACGCGTATTTATACTTCTCACCGCCCGGACGATGTTCCGCCTTTGAAAACTATAAATTTTGATAAAAAGATTCTGATAAGCAACATTGCTAAAAGCATGGTTGATAAAGTTCCGCTAGGCAGCGAGATTATTAAGATAAATCAAATTCCAGTGTTAGAGTATATTAGAGATTCTGTATACCAATACATTTCTGCAGCAACTCCACATTGGAAGTTTGATAAGTCAGTGAGTGAAATGTTTTATGGGAAACCACATTCCAAAGTAAAAATAACAGTTATAACTCCGAAAGGGAAAGAGAAAGAAGTAGAAATGATTCGGAACTACAACTCTAATGGACTTAAAGAGATTATGGCTGATACTACTATTGTGCCACCCATAAATATAAAAATCATTCATGGGAATATTGGGTATATACAACTAACGTCTTTTGCCGGACAATATCTTGATACTATAAATTCTGTTTTTAACCGCAACATACGACAATTAAGTAATTGCAAAGGCTTGATTATTGATCTTCGTGGAAATAGAGGAGGTACAGACCAGGCATGGGAGAATATTGTAAACCATTTAATTTCTAAATCACAAATTCAAGACCAGGGTAAATGGTTTTGCAGGAAATATATCACCAGTTATAAAATTTGGGGAGAATATGATCCTCGGTTCAAGGATTATTATTTAGACAAAGCTATGGAAGAGATAATACATCAACCATATATAAATAAATTAAATGATTCTTTAAAACTACATCAACCGCTGATTATAATTTCGGGGCAGTATGTTGGTTCTTCTTCAGAAGACTTTTTGACACTAATGAAAGAGACCGGGCGAGCAGTTGTTGTAGGAGAACCAAGCGTTGGGTGCATGGGGGAACCAATGTTTATAACATTGCCGGGCGATTTTGAAGCAATGATTTGTGCTAAGAAATATGTGAATCCGGATGGTACTCAACCCAATAAGACAGGTATTTTACCCGACATTGAAGTCAAAAGAAGCTACAATGCATATTTAAAAGGAAGAGATAATGTGCTGGAGCAAGCTACTGAAGAATTATGGAAGCAGATTAAGAAGTAAATGGCATACATTCTTTTATAATTATCCTCAATTGATCATCAAAATGACTTTAACTTTCACAAACGAAACACAAAAAGCAAAACCATCCATCACTCCCTCACAATCGCGTATATATTACTGATAACAAACATATTATCCAGTGAGGGATGGAATTCCATCCCTCACAAATCCATCACTTTTGGGGGCATCCCTCACTGAATTAACAAAAGTTTGCACAAAAAATGCGGAACAGAGATTCGTTTTTACCTGATTTACTGTGAATAAAAGAAGAAAGAGAATATTTTAACTGTGACTGTTTTTTGTGATTATTTCGTATCTTTGCGGAAATTATTTAGAAACAATAGAATTATGGAAACAGTTGTTAGTGGAATTCGCCCTACAGGTAATCTGCATCTGGGCAACTACTTTGGAGCAGTGAAGAGTTTTCTGCAAATGCAGAATGAATATAATTGTTATTTCTTTATTGCCGATTGGCATTCCCTTACTACTCACCCAAAACCAAACGATATAGTTCAGAGCGCACGCACTATTCTTGCTGAATATCTGGCTTGCGGCATTGATCCTGAGAAAGCTACCATTTATGTACAAAGTGACGTGAAGGAGGTATTGGAACTTTATCTTTACCTTAACATGAATGCTTATCTGGGTGAGCTGGAACGTACCACTTCTTTCAAGGACAAAGCGCGCAAACAACCGGATAACGTGAATGCCGGATTGCTGACTTATCCTACTCTTATGGCTGCGGATATTCTTATTCATAAGGCAGTGAAGGTGCCAGTGGGCAAGGACCAGGAACAGAACATGGAGATGGCGCGTAAATTCGCCCGCCGCTTTAATACTATTTACGGAACTGAGTTATTCCCTGAGCCGGCTTCTTTCTCTTTGGCAGATAAGGCTATCAAGGTTCCGGGACTGGATGGATCGGGTAAGATGGGAAAATCGGAAGGTAACTGCATCTACTTGATGGATGATGCCAAGACTATCAGCAAGAAGGTGATGAAGGCGGTAACTGATGCCGGACCAACTGTGCCTAACAGTGAAAAGCCTGAGGTTATTCAGAACTTATTCACTTTTATGGATATTGTGTCTACTAAAGATACTTACGATTATTTCAATGAGAAGTACAACGATTGCTCTATCCGTTACGGAGATTTGAAAAAGCAATTGGCTGCTGATGTTATTGCTTTTAATGAACCTATCCGCGAAAAGATTCAGGATTATTCAGCAAACACAGAATATCTTGCAAAGGTTGCCAAACAAGGAGCCGAGAGAGCTCAGGAAAGTGCAGCTAAAACACTGAAGGAAGTAAGAGAAATTATCGGATTCCGCGAGTTTTAAATATCACACCATAAATACAATGCCCTGCTATCTTGATTCAGACAGCGGGGCATTTTTTATTTTATTCCGGTAGTTCAGACAATTATTATCATCTTCCCCTAACAATCCATTTTATCCTTTCCGTTCAAAGGTGGCATCTTTCATCTTTGTCATGAATGACGGAGCCGGACGAAGCAGTAAGCGCCCCACTTTTACGTCTGTGGTGCGAAGCTTATCGGGATTGGTTACTTTGTTTGAAGTGAGTGATAGCGAGAATGTTCCTATCTTATCCAGCTTTACTGAGTTACCGTTCTTCAGCTCATTGATCAATGTGTTGGCAAACTCCTCGAGCACCAGTTTCACATCGCCCGATGTAGCGGTACATCTGCCAGATATCAACGAGCTCAACTCGTCAATGGTTACCAGTTCTTTTCTTTGGGGAACAGCGTAATAAAGTTGTTTTTCCTCTTTCTTGCGGGCATCATTGAGGGGTGCCGCCTTGAATAAAATGCTCATTCAGTTATAGTTTAAAGTTATTTCTAGTCATGTTTTCCAATCTATGCCGGAATGTTTTTGGCGACCTGCGCAGGTCGTCTCCGCGAGCTGCGCAACTCAAAGAAACGACCTGCGCAACTCGATTGTGCGAGCTGCGCAGGTCGCTAATAATGTTTCCCGGGAAATCTATAAAGACCTCGCTACAGATATCTTTTTATAAACCGGAGATCGTGTGTGTACTTGTTTAGTTCCTTGCTGAATATTCCCTGGTCGTCGAGTTTGTCGATATGAACCGAGCCGGAACAGTGAATAATGTAGCCTTCTTCGGCCACCATTCCCACGTGTGAGATGTGTCCGTCGCCATGATCAAAGAATGCCAGGTCGCCCGGAAGTGCTTCTTGTGTGAACGAAATCAGTTCGCCTTGCTTTGCTTGCTGACTGGCGTTGCGAAGTATGTGAATGCCGTGCATACGCATCACCACTTGTGTGAGTCCCGAACAGTCCATTCCCATAGCATTCTTCCCACCCCACAAGTATGGAGTGTTAAGGAATCGGCGGGCTGTGTCGAGCAATGACTCTTTCAATGGAAGAGCATCGGCAGGGTTCAACCGGAAACGGTCGTTCTTTACACGGAATGTTCCGTCTTCCTTGTATTCGGGAAGCAGACTTCCGCCGGTAAGCAGAATCTTTTCGCCGGTTGTTTCACTGGTTGCCTGAGAAAAAAGCGTGGTTACTACAGTCTGCCCCGCAGGATCATAAGCATCAAAGTACTCCTTACTCACCTCGGTCAGCATTTTGGTGGTTACCCACCCCACATATCCTTCAGTTTTATTGATAATCTTACTCCAGTTGCCCCATGATTCTGTCACAGTGCAAGCCTCTCCGAAAAGGAGTTCAGTGAGCATCTCCGAAGCTTCGTCATGTTCTATACGAAGCGGGTTATTGGGAACAAAACAGATAGCGTATTCCATATATCTTTTATTTTAAGATCGTTACTTAAAGAGTCTTTCTATCTCATCCTCTTTAAACACCGACAAAACAGTTTTCCCGTCGGGGGTATAGTTTGGCATGGCACAGGCAAAAAGAGAATCGACCAATTTTGTCATTTCATCATTGCCAAGTACCTGACCGTAAACAATAGAAGCTGCTTTGGCAAGAGTCAGAGCAAGCGTGTTGTGCACCTCTTCCTTCACATCACATCCCTTTTCCATGGCTGTATGCACCATATTTCTTATCAGCTGAACCGGAGACAATCCTTCAATGCCAGATGGAACACCGTTGATGGCGTAACTTCCTCCTCCCAGATTGGTCAGTTCAAAACCAATAGCGGACAGATCATCGGAGATTTCCTGCAACACCGCCGCTTCAGAAGCAGGCAGTTCAAGTATCTCGGGGAACAGAACTCCCTGAGCAACCCCTTGACGATTCTTTATCTGCTCCAGATATTGGTCGAACAACACCCTGACATGTGCGCGGTGCTGATCAATAATCATCAGACCCGATTTTACGGATGTAAGGATAAACCGTCCTTTAAACTGGAATTGGAGCATACTCTTTTCCATCACAGTCTCCTCATCATAAAGAGTGGCTTGTTCCGGTTCGGGCTCCTTTTCCTGGAAAGCCTCATAATCTATCACATCAGGCTCGTAAGAGTGCTGCGTTTTCTGCTCTGCTCTTTCAATCCCCTCATACAAATCCTCCCACTCTACCTTAGGCCTTGAATAAGTGGAGCCCGATTTCTGGAATGGGTTAAAGTTTGGATTGAAGTTCAATTTGGGTGGCTGGATAGGAGCTGCACTGTCATAAGCAGGAATATCGGGCATACCTTCCGTATCAAAGTCGATGGAAGGCACCTCATTGAACTTACCCAGAGATTCTTTTACCGAAGCTGCCAGAATCTGCCAGATAGGCACCTCATTTTCGAACTTAATCTCTGTCTTTGTGGGGTGAATATTCACATCAATATCGGCAGGATCAACATCGAAATAAAGGAAATAAGAGATCTGCTCTCCGGCCGGAACCAGACTTTCATACGCTTCCATCACCGCCTTGTGGAAGTATGGGTGGCGCATGTATCGTCCGTTGACAAAGAAATATTGGTGTGCACCCTTCTTCCTTGAGGAATCGGGTTTACCAACATAACCGGAGATCTTTATAAGGCTGGTATCAACATTTACATTGAGTAGTTGCTGATTCAGTTTCTTGCCAAACACATTGATAATGCGCAGGCGAAGAGACGAGACCGGAAGATGAAACAATTCCACGTCATTGCTGTGCAGCGTAAACGCGACATCAGGATGAACAAGAACTATACGTTCAAATTCGGCCAATATATTACTTAATTCTGTCTGGTTAGACTTTAAGAACTTCCGGCGGGCCGGAACATTAAAGAACAGGTTCTTCACAGAGAAGTTACTTCCTTTGGCGCAGGATACAGTTTCCTGGCGTTCCACCTCTGAACCGGATATTGATATCACGGTACCCAGTTCTTCATCTTCAGGGCGTGTTTTAAGATCTACCTGTGCCACTGCGGCAATAGATGCCAAAGCTTCGCCCCGGAAGCCCATAGTAGTAAGGGCAAACAAATCGGCCGCTTTGCGAATCTTTGAGGTAGCATGCCGTTCAAAAGAAACCCGTGCATCAGTCTCGGACATTCCTTTTCCATCGTCAATAACCTGAATGCAGGTTCTTCCCGCATCGGTTATAAGAATGTGCACTTCCTTTGCACCGGCATCAATAGAATTCTCGACCAGCTCCTTAATTACTGAAGCCGGACGCTGAATCACTTCACCGGCAGCAATTTGATTGGCAACTGAATCGGGTAACAAACGAATAATATCACTCATACTAATTTTTCAGATAATTACACGGGATTTACTTTTTCTGCAACCCATGATTAGGCAAAGGTATTGATTTTCTTCCTTTATTCTTCAATACTTGAGTGGCTTTTTTGCCTCTCCATTCAAAGATGTCATCTTTGTTGAGCGGCCGGATAAAGTCAAACCATGCAAAGTTTTCCAGCCGTAATTTATCGGGAGGAATCATCGGCATTGGGTAAAGAGTACCACTGGACTGGGGACTCATCACCATTTTTTCCATCTTTTTATTCTTGAGATAGATGTTGAGCAGACTTGTTTCTGACACATTCATGCCCATCATTGTACTGTCTTTTTCCTCAGGATAATATACCAGTCGGACATTACCGATGACATCTACTTTTCTCATTTCCCCACCCACGAAATAAGCCTTGATGTCTTTTCCGGTAATCTGGTTATAATGAGTAGTATCTTTTTGTTCAATACTCAGAGCCTGGTTTACAATGTGCGCCCAATCAATAGTGCTGTCGTTCATATAAATCCTGATCTCCTCACCCAGTAACTGTTTTTTTTCATTCCACAGAATTGGGTCCTTGTACATAATCAGACAAGTGTCTTTTGATGAAAAGAACAATGAATCACACACTCCCTGAATATCCTTGCGGAAAAAGCGGACTTTGCGAAAAGCATGCAGCTCTCTGTACATGGAGTCTGTTTTAATATTGAATGTGTTCAGCTTAAGTGTATCTCCGTGCAAGAACAGAGTGTCGCCCTGTGAGTAATCAACAGCCAAAGCCTTCTTAGTGGCAATAGCATTACCTGTCAGTTCATTGTAAAAGCAATAGTCGCCTTTCAGAAAGTTCTTGTTTACTGAATCGGTCAATAACACATTATAGAATGCTTCACCATATCCTTTCTTACGATCATAATAGAGGCTATCGCCAATCAGTCTTTTACCGTCATCATTCACCAGAAGGGAACGGTCCAGCAATTGTGCCTGGTCGGCACGAGTGTCATAGTATCCACGTTTGGAAGTAATGTGGTTCTTATCACTGTCTATGCGTGAAGCTCCCACAATATGAGCAATGCCGCTGGCAGTGTTATATTTCAGTGTATCTGTTTTTAACGTAAAACGTGGGTTTACCAACTTTACATCAAAGTTAAATACGGAGTTCTTTGTTGAAGGAGAATACTCTCCCCAGTCAGACGTAAGCACATTTTCCTTGTCGAGCATTGTTCCCCCTTCAAAGTAATAGGCTTTATCAAGCACACGGTCATAGTCAAGACTATCTGTGAGCAGGGTTGTTTTTCTATTTACCAGCTTAACGTTTTCTCTAAGTTTAGCTATTTCTTTAAACCCATCGTATTTCAGGTAATTACCATAGATAAACAAGGTGTCACCCTGTTCCATACGAACCTTACCGAAAGCTTCAAAGGAATTTGTTTTTTCGTTAAGATAGGCGCTGTCACAGAACATGTACATTCCTTTATGACGCAATCTTACATTTCCCTGCAGCATTGTGATATCTGGTCTAAGCAACTCATTTCCTATTGTCTCGTCAGAGTTGAGAATATAGATCACCTCTTTTTTAGGTTTCTGCTTTTTCTTCTTGTTTACAGCATTGTTTCCCGCTATCAAACAAACGCCAAACAGGCACAGAATACCCATCAGTAGTATTCTGTGCCTGCTTATTGAATATCTTCTATTATTATTCTTCAGCATATTATTAGTGCTTCACTTCATTTATTTAATCCAACCCGGATACTTAAAATCGCATTTTCTCCAGTTTTCATTGATACGAACATATGTTTTCTTCTGCTTTTCTTTGATCCAATGATCAAGTTTCTCAACTCTAAGCTTACCAATTACAATATCTTTCAGGCTCTGATAGTCATCACTCATCGTTGCTTTGTGACCATCTACTCTCAATTTCAGCTTAACTACTGCACAAACTTGCTTGCCCTTACTGTTTACCATTGTAAACGCTTTAGATATTTCGCCCACGTTCAACTTATCAACAGCTTTTGCAACTTCCTGTGGTAACTGATCCATCTCGAATTTTGAGGTACCTGAATTTGAATTAGGCATTATTCCGTTATTGTTACGAGAATCTTTATCCTGAGAAATCACCGAAGCAGCCTGTTCAAAGGTAAACTTTGCCTTACGTATATCATTAGATATAGAATCCAGACGATGTATTGATGCCTCCAAATCCTTATCTGATACTTTTGGTTTTAACAAAATATGACGGCAATTGATACGGTCACCGCGCTTTTCTATTAACTGAATAATATGATAACCATATTCTGTTTCTACAATCTTCGATACTTTTTTAGGATCCTGCAGGTTGAATGCTACTGTTGCAAATTCAGGCAACAGCTCACCTTTTCCCATGAATCCCAGTTCTCCGCCACGGCGTGCACTACCCGGATCTTCAGAATAAAGGATTGCCAGTGAAGAGAACGGAGTATCTCCGGAAGTGATACGGTTTGTGTATTCACGCAATCGCTTTTTCACATCTTCTATTTCACTGACCGGAATCTTTGGTTCCTGAGTAATTATCTGAACCTCTACCTGAGTAGGTACATAAGGAACACTATCCTTAGGCAGTTTATCGAAATATCTTCTCACCTCAGCAGGGGTAATTTTAATATCACCAACCAGCTTTTGCTGCATCTTCTGAACAACCAGTCCGTCACGCGTACTTTCACGCATGGTTTCGCGAATCTGGGTATAGGTCTTATTGAAATATTCCTCCATCTTTTCCTTGGAACCAATCTGACGGATAATGTTGTTTATCTGCCACTCAACCCTTTGCAGAACTTCATTGTCAGTAACTTCCACACTATCAATAGCAGCCTGATGCAGATATAGTTTCTGGATGGCAATTTGCTCCGGGATTACACAGTAAGGATCACCATCGAACTTGGTTCCGTTGTACTGCGCATTCAGCCGTTCCTCTTCAACATCTGATTTTAAGATGGCTTCATCACCCACAATCCAGACCACTTCGTCTATTACATTTTCCTGGGCAAATGCTTTCACTTGTGAAACACACAGCACAAAGAGTAATACAAGCGTTTTAAAGTTCACTAACTTTTTCATTCTTCTTATTTAAATAATTAATCGTAAATTCCTAAACCTCGGTCATATTCCAGTCATTTCTCATTCTGCACGTACAATCCCTTTATTTCAGGCTAACAAGTCTCTCATTTATACCGTTGCTTAATACAGATAAAAAAGAGTCTTCATTTCTCCAGGGGCAGATACCTGCTAATGATTAAGAAAGTAACAGAACTCAGCTTCTATTGTTTTATTTTGTTTGTCTACACTAAATAAATATCAGGCTATTGCCATTTAATAACAGAAAGAAAACAATGGCCTATGTCACATGCTAATAAATCAGATACAACATTAGGCGAAGATAGTGTAATAATCAATTCATTCAATGATTATTAACTGTTTTTAAAATCTGTTGGTTAATTTCAACCTTATATTTTCCACGTAATTCTTTAATCCAGTCGCTTTCCAGGTAATTCTGATAGTCGGCAGTAACTGGTCCACGAACATCTTTATAACTTTCGGGTCCGTCTTTCAGCATCTTACCAAGAACAATTGTCACTGGATAATTTTTATTTGGTTCTGCTTTTGCTGACTTGAATTTGAATTGATCTACATATTTATTGTCTCCTTTGACAAAGATTCCTTTTTCTACTTTTACTACAGAGACTGTATCGTTATTAAGTGTTTTGCGTATTACGGCTGTCCACTCTTCCTCCGGGTTCTTTTTAGTGAGTTTCTTCACTGCCTTAGCTGTCTTTTTATCCTTGCAATGAACAATCACTCCCTTGAAACGAGGAGAATCCCATTTGTAACTTGCTTTGTTTTCATTAAAGAATGTATCCAGACCTTTATCGTCCTTCGAAGCTTTGTCCCAAACCTTGCGGTTACTGATGTCGAACAATAAAATCCCATCACGGTATTCCTGCATTAAATGGCCAAACTCAGGATATTTATGTTCAAGCTGACTGTCTTCATAACTAATAATTGAATTATTGGTATAGTCTTTCAGTAGTTTTTCCGGGTTACCTTGCTGAGTTTTTGCCCAACTGATAAAGCCTTGCACGGGATAACTGGTTTCATTCAAAGTGAAAAGATCACCGGAAAGGCTCTTTGCGCGAACAGAAGTCAATGAGTCTTTTCCTGCCTGAATGTTTTTCATCAGACTCTTAACAGCATTAACATCTTTGTCGTTGTATGAGAATTTATATTCTGCTTTCAGCTTTTCAATAAGAGCCTCAACACCTTTATTCCCGCGTCCCTGACGATTCATGCGACGAATAATTTCGTCTTTTTTCTCAGCAAATGATTCAATAGGCTTGCGTTCAATCAATTTCATTATATGCAGACCGCTTGGTGAACGGAATGGCTTAGAAATTTCATTTATATCTAAAGAAAACGCCACATTCTCAAATTCCTTCACTGTCTGACGGAAACCAATCCATGGTAATTCACCACCACGTGAAGCTGTTCCCTTGTCATCTGAATATTTCTTTGCCAAAAGAGCAAAATCCCCACCGTTTTGCAAGACATTAGAAATGGAATCCATTTGAAGAGAAGCTTTTTTCTCTTGCTCTTTAGTTACATCTTGTGGCAGGAACTTAAAGATATGTGCAACCAGCACTTTGCCCATATCGGGACGGCGGTTGTTTACTTTGATTATATGATAGCCAAAATCTGTGCGAACGGGTTTACTAACTTCGCCATTCTTTAAGGAATATGCGGTATCTTCAAAAGGAGCCACCATCTGCAAAGCGGTGAAATATCCAAGATTCCCTCCGTTTTGCTTCACAGAAGGGTCTTCGGAAACCTCACGAGCAACCTTTTCAAAGTTCTCGCCGTTCAGAATTCGCTGACGGGCACGCTCGGCTTTATGATATGCGTTAAGTGAATCTTCGGGAGTTGCATCTGGCTTGCACCGAATCAGAATATGCGAGGTTTCAATATTCTCTTTAAGTCGCTCGTATATAGTCAGGGCATTTACCTGGTCTACAGAATCATTCGTAAGATAGGGCTTTACCAATTGCTGGCGATATCCCCAGAATTCATCACGAAACGCTTTGGTAGTATCTACACCTTCTGCTTCTGCAGCGATAACTTTCAGCTTAAAGTTTACGAACAGGTTAACATATTCATCTAATGATTTCTTGTCTAACTCGTTGTTTGAATTATTCTTGTTATAAATGTATTCGAATTCCGATCGTGTTATATTCTTGTTGTTTATCTTCATCAATACTTCATCTTTTTGCTGCGAAAAAGCACAAGTACTAAAAGCTAAACCGGCAAATAAAATAATCCTTCTTTTCATTATTGGTGTTTCGTTAAATACATATTAAATACAGATTGGTATAACAATCAATAATTCAACGGCGAAAATACTTAAAAATTGCGTATTCTTGATGAATTTCATTTGTTTTTATTACCTGACAAGAAAATAAACACTTAAGACTCCACGTGAAGCTACAAAGGAATCGGCACCTGACAAAAAAGTAAAAAGAATGAATGTTATCGCATTGAGCATAAATAAGATATACCTTATTGTATAATAAAGTATCGGTTATCCTAAAAGAACAAGGGGAATAACCTTTAAAAAAGTTATTCCCCTCAGAGTTTTTATGCTGATTATTATCGTCTTATTCAGGACGACTATAATTTGGCGCTTCACTTGTAATTGTCACATCGTGAGGATGGCTTTCAAGTACACCGGCACTTGTGATACGGGTAAACTTAGCATCGTGAAGTTTCTCGATACTAGCAGCACCGCAATATCCCATTCCTGAACGAAGACCGCCACACAACTGGTAAATTACTTCAAAAAGAGTACCTTTATAAGGAACTCGTGCAGCAATACCTTCTGGAACAAGTTTCTTTACATCGGTCTCACCGCTTTGGAAGTAACGGTCTTTAGAACCATTTTCCATAGCTTCAAGTGAACCCATGCCTCTATATGATTTGAATTTTCTTCCGTTGAAGATGATTGTCTCACCCGGACTTTCTTCCACACCGGCAACCAGGGAACCAATCATTACTGAGTAACCTCCGGCAGCCAAAGCCTTAACTACATCTCCCGAATATCTTAAACCACCGTCGGCAATCAAAGGAACACCTGTATCCTTCAATGCTTTAGCGACTTCGTAAACTGCAGAAAGCTGAGGTACACCAACACCTGCCACTACACGTGTAGTACAGATAGAACCTGGACCGATACCTACTTTAACTCCATCAGCTCCGGCATTAACCAAGTCTAAAGCAGCTGCTCCGGTAGCAATGTTACCTACAACTATATCAATATTTGGGAAACGACTTTTTGCCTCTTTAAGAATTTCAATAACTCCTTTTGAATGACCATGAGCTGTATCAATAACAATGGCATCAGCACCAGCATCAACCAAAGCCTGCATACGAACAAACGAGTCGGCAGTTACTCCTACTCCGGCAGCAACACGAAGTCTTCCTTTAGAATCCTTGCATGCCATAGGTTTATCTTTAGCTTTTGTAATATCTTTATAGGTAACAAGTCCAACTAATTTGCCATCCTTATCAACTACAGGAAGTTTTTCAATTTTATGCAGTTGTAGAATCTGAGCAGCAGACTCTAAGTCAGTAGATTGATTAGTGGTTACAAGATTCTCTTTTGTCATAACCTCGTCAATATGTTTGTTCATATCGCGTTCAAATCGTAAATCACGATTAGTTACAATACCAACTAACATTCTATCATCATCAACAACAGGAATACCACCGATTTTATATTCAGCCATCAAAGATAAAGCATCGCGTACTGTAGAACCTTGTTTGATGGTTACAGGATCATAAATCATTCCATTTTCGGCACGTTTCACAATTGCAACTTGCTTCGCCTGAGCCTTAATAGACATGTTTTTATGAATAACACCGATCCCACCTTCACGTGCAATAGCAATAGCCATTTTCGCTTCGGTAACTGTATCCATTGCTGCAGTTACAAAGGGGACTTTCAATTCAATGTTTCGTGAAAACTTAGTCGAGAGATCGACACTACGGGGTAAAACCTCAGAATATGAAGGGATTAAAAGTACGTCGTCGTACGTTAATCCATCCATTACAATTTTATCTGCAATAAATGACATAGGGTTTGCTTTTAGAAATTATTGCGTGCAAATATACGAATAATTCTTTGTTCGATGTGAGAAAGAGCCCTATTTTTTTTGAATAATTATTAAAAAGAGGAAAAGAGAAGCGCAGATTATACAAATTCAATCAAGTTACGTGAAAGAATAATTCAACATGTAACCTCCTGATATCAACTTGTATAGCCTGCGCTTAAAGAATATCTCTGTTTTTTAATTTGCCATTTCAGAAATAAACTTGATTCTTACCAGACGAATTTCGTCTTCCGAGTAATCTCCACCAAGTTCTTCTACAGCATCATCAATTCTATCGGTAACAGATTCTTTAAAATAATCATAAATATCCTGCATATGATCTTCATCCATTATTTCGTGAAGGAAATAATCAATATTCAATTTTGTACCGGAATATACTATCGCTTCAATTTCTTCAAGCAAATCGGAAAATTCAATTCCTTTAGAAAGAGCAATATCATCTAATGCTACCTTTCTGTCAATACTTTGAATAATGGATACTTTCAGTTTTGACTTATTTGCAACTGTACGAACACGTAGATCTTCGGGGCGATCAATTTCATTTTCCTCGCAATGTTTCTTTATCAATACGCAGAATTCCTGTCCGTAACGTTTTGCCTTTCCTGCACCTACACCCGGGATGTTCTGCAATTCATCCAGTGTTACCGGATAAATAGTTGCCATCGCCTCAAGTGACGGGTCCTGAAAAATAACGTAAGGCGGAACATCCAGTTTCTTGGAAAGTTTTTTCCTCAAATCTTTCAGCATTGAATAAAGAGCCGGATCTACCGCACATGCAGCACCTCCTCGCATAGGAGTTTCTTCTTCTACTTCTTCAAAGTCATTATCCTCTGTTATTTTAAATGATTTTGGATGTTTCAGGAACTTACGTCCTGCATCCGTAACTTTTAATAATCCATAGTTTTCGACATCTTTACTTAAAAATCCAGCTATTAAAGCCTGTCGAATAACAGCATTCCATGTTTTATCTTCTTCACCCATTCCTGAACCGAAGACTTCCAGGTCTTCGTGGATATGAGCTTGTACTTCGGAAGTTTCCCTTCCTTGTAGTACATCGATAACATAGTCTGCTTTAAAGTTTTCTTTTACTGCCATGATAGTTTCTATCACCGCACATAATGAATCCTGAGCTTCCACTTGTTTCTTAGGGTTTAAACAATTGTCACAATTACCACAATTTTCTTCCATATAATCTTCGCCGAAGTAATGTAACAAAGACTTTCTCCGGCATATGGAAGATTCGGCGTACGCAGCGGTTTCCAGCAGAAGCTGCTTGCCTATTTCCTGTTCTGCTACAGGTTTGCCTTGCATAAACTTTTCCAGTTTCTGCAAGTCTTTATTGGTATAGAATGTAATACACTGACCTTCGCCACCATCACGTCCCGCACGACCAGTTTCCTGGTAATAGCCTTCCAGACTCTTGGGGATATCATAATGAATTACAAAGCGAACATCGGGTTTATCTATTCCCATACCGAACGCAATAGTAGCAACTATCACGTCAATTTTCTCCATTAAGAAGTCGTCCTGATTATCTGTTCTTGTTGATGAATCCATACCAGCATGATATGCACGGGCATTGATTCCATTTGCTTTCAGAATTTCAGCCAACTCTTCAACTTTCTTTCTGCTTAAACAGTATATAATTCCAGACTTCCCGTTGTTAGCTTTGATAAACTTAATAATTTCTTTATCAATACTATTTGTTTTAGGACGTACCTCATAGTAAAGATTGGGGCGATTAAAGGAAGACTTGTAGACTTCCGCATCAATCATCCCGAGATTTTTCTGAATATCATGTTGCACCTTCGGGGTTGCCGTAGCTGTTAAAGCTATAAGTGGAGCTTTCCCTATTTCATTAATAATGGGACGAATCCGCCGATATTCGGGACGAAAATCGTGTCCCCATTCTGAAATACAGTGAGCTTCGTCAACAGCATAGAAAGATATCTTAACTTTTTTCAGGAACTCAACGTTCTCATCCTTCGTTAATGACTCGGGTGCTACATAGAGCAACTTGGTCTTTCCGGAAAGAATATCTGATTTTACCTGATCGATGGCCGCTTTATTTAGTGAAGAGTTTATAAAATGGGCAATACCATCTTCTTCACTAAAGTTGCGCATAGCATCAACCTGATTTTTCATCAGGGCAATTAAGGGAGAAATAACGATTGCCGTTCCTTCCATCACTAAAGAAGGTAGCTGATAACAAAGAGACTTACCCCCACCTGTGGGCATAAGTACAAACGTATCATTCCCGGCCAATACATTTTTAATTATCGCCTCTTGATTCCCCTTGAATTTATCAAATCCAAAGTACGCTTTTAATTGTTCCGTTAATTTGTTCTTCTCTGCCATTGTCTTAAGTTGTTTTTTGGCTATTCGTCATGCGATGGTTCAATTCTTCATATTGAACTCAAACAAAGTTATAAACAACTTCTTAAATAATACGAATTTTCCACAGATTATTTTTCAAAAAATAAAGTTTACCTTTATATTTTCAGCTTATCTCTGTGATATTAAGCTGTTTGCAAACGAGCAATGTTTGCTTTATCCAGTTGTTGTTTGGCATATTCCAGCGTAACATGATATTCGGCCTTACCTTGAGATGGGATTTCAAACATCACATCCATCATTATTGTCTCAACAATAGAACGTAATCCGCGTGCGCCAAGCTTATATTCTACAGCCTTATCTACGATATATTCATAGACTTGCTCTTCGAAAGTCAGCTCAATTTTATCCATCTCGAAGAGTTTAACATACTGTTTGATAATTGAATTCTTCGGTTCAGTTAAAATTGCACGTAATGCATTTCTGTCAAGCGGATTCAGATAAGTAAGTACAG
The DNA here is from genome assembly GCF_963676325.1 of uncultured Bacteroides sp. Taxonomy (NCBI): domain Bacteria; kingdom Pseudomonadati; phylum Bacteroidota; class Bacteroidia; order Bacteroidales; family Bacteroidaceae; genus Bacteroides; species uncultured Bacteroides sp. The sequence continues at coordinate 477,695 of NZ_OY781099.1, read as the reverse complement.
GCAGACGACCAATAATCTCCGGGATTAATCCAAAGGACTTTAAATCCTGAGGAGCGATATACTGCATCATATTCTTCTTATCGATAACAGCTGTAGCCTGAGAAGCACTGTATCCTACTACATGAGTATTCAAACGTTGCGCTATTTTCTTCTCAATACCGTCGAATGCACCTCCGCAAATGAATAAAATATTCTTGGTATTTACCGGAATCATCTTCTGGTCAGGATGTTTACGTCCACCTTGTGGCGGAACATTAACAATTGATCCTTCCAGTAATTTCAGCAAGCCTTGTTGAACACCTTCGCCACTTACATCACGAGTAATAGAAGGATTATCGCCTTTACGGGCAATTTTATCTATCTCGTCAATAAACACAATGCCTCTTTCTGCTTCAGGAACGTTATAATCGGCCACCTGTAGCAGACGGGTAAGGATACTTTCGATATCTTCGCCAACATAACCGGCTTCTGTAAGTACTGTTGCATCAACAATAGTAAAAGGTACATGCAGTAGTTTAGCAATGGTTCTTGCCAAAAGAGTTTTACCGGTACCGGTACTTCCCACCATTATAATGTTTGATTTTTCAATTTCCACATCATCTCCGTTATCTTTCTGCAACAAACGTTTATAGTGATTATAAACAGATACTGAAAGAAAACGTTTGGCATCGTCCTGACCAATTATATACTGATCAAGAAACTTCTTAATATCTACTGGCTTAGGCAGATCTTTGAGATTTAAAGCTTTTCCGGCGCCATCCTGCTTTCCAGCGCCAATAGCTTCCTGAGTGATTTCGTAAGCCTGAGTGGCACAACTGTCGCAGATGTAGCCATTCATCCCCGTAATCAAAAAAGAAACTTCGCTTTCCGGACGTCCGCAAAAGCTACATTTCTTTTTATTCTTTGATGGTTTTGAATCTTCCAATGTTAATTATTCAATTTAATCTTTATACCTTTAATTATATAGCCGCAGGTTTGCGCATAAGGACTTCGTCAATCATGCCGTAATCTTTTGCTTCCTGTGAGCTCATCCAATAATCACGATCTGAATCCGCCCATACTTTATCAAAATCAGTATGAGAATGATCGGCTATGATTGTATAGAGTTCCTTTTTTAATTTCTGAATTTCACGAGCAGTGATTTCGATATCCGAAGCCTGTCCCTGAACACCTCCCATTGGCTGATGAATCATCACGCGGGAATGTGTAAGTCCTGAACGCTTCTTATCGGCTCCTGCAACCAGCAAAACTGCCGCCATTGACGCTGCCATACCTGTACAGATAGTAGCTACATCACTGGATATAAACTGCATAGTATCATAAATTCCCAAACCTGCAGAAACAGATCCGCCGGGAGAGTTAATATAGATAGAGATGTCTTTACCCGGATCCACAGAATCCAGATAGAGCAACTGCGCCTGAAGCGTATTTGCAGTATAATCGTCAATCTGTGTACCAAGGAAGATGATGCGATCCATCATCAAACGAGAGAAAACATCAAGCTGAGTTACGTTGAGTTGTCTTTCTTCCAGGATATAAGGATTCAAATAACCATTTTGTGATTTAACCACATCATCCAAGACCATGCTACTCATTCCCAGATGTTTAGTTGCGTATTTTCTGAAATCATCCATAGTGACTGAATTTTTAAATTAATACATAGAAAAGGAGGCTTTTGACCATCCTTCTTAAGAGCTAACAAAATTACGAAAATAAATCAGACTTGTCTTATTTATTTTTGCCAGTAACCCTTTTTTAAGTCAAAAGCCTCCTCTTTTTAGGAAGATTTAGCAAAATGCTGTCTTCAACAAGCTGTTTCTATTGGAACATCTTGTTGAATTCTTCCATTGAAACAGTTTTATTGTTCAATGTTACTTTTGTTTTCAATGCTGAAGAAAGTTTTGCTTCTACCGCACGGTTTACTAAACCTTCAATGCTTTCTTTCTTTTTCAACATTTCCTGAGCGTAGTTTTCAAGGATATCTTCAGGAACATTAAGCATTCCGTATTGAGCGAACTGAGCTTTTGTAGCTTCTTTTGCGATATTAACAATATCTTCTTGCTCAACTTTGATTTCGTTATCTTTAACTAATTGCTCTTTAACTAAGTGCCATGTTAATTCTTCAACGCTCTTGTCGTAGTTTTCATCAACAAATGCTGCACCCTTATCCTGGTGGTTCAACAACATGATGCGTTTAAGCAATGCATCAGGGAACTCTAGTTTACCAATCTTGTTAACTAAAAGAGTACGAACATCGATTAAGAATTTGTAATCACTGTCAGCAACGAATTGTTCTGCAACAGATTCTTTTACCTTTGCACGGAACTCTTCAGCAGTCTTAACTACACCTTCACCATAAACCTGGTCAAAGATTTCCTGGCTAAGCTCAGCTTCTGCAAAACGAGTGATTTCTTCTATCTGGAAGCTAAAGTTTCCTGTATGGCTAGCAACGGCATCTTTTTCAATCTTAAGAAGAGAAGCGATTTCTGCTTCCTGTCCTTCATAAGCTGTATTAGGATTAAATACTAATACATCATTTACTTTACTACCGTTGAAGATTGCTTTCTGATCATCATTCTTCATGTAAGAAGGCATCAAAACAGCACCTTCTACCTGAACGCCGTCTTCTTTTGTATTACCTTCTTCGTCAAGTTCAGCAAGTAAACCCTTCAACATATCTTTATCCTGATATTCGTCTACCTTGTCATACTTACCTGCACGTTGAGTATAAGACTTCACTTGTTGATCAACCATTTCGTCTGTTACATCGATAGAGAAGTAATCAACAGCATCCTTATCTGAAAGTTCTGCTTTAAACTCAGGAGCCAAAGCAATATCAAATAAGAATTCGAATTCATCCATTGTATCAAAATCAATTTCAGGTTGTTTTTCTTCATTAGGAAGAGGTTCGCCTAAAATGTTTACTTGATTATCTTTGATATATCCGTAAACTGTATCAGAAAGGATTTTATTGATTTCTTCAGCCTTCACGGATTTTCCGTACATCTTATTAACGAGGCCCATTGGAACCATTCCCGGACGGAATCCTGGAACGTTAGCTTTCTGACGAAAAGTCTTCAGTGATTTATCAACTTTCTCCTGGTAATCAGCCTTTTCAAGCTTTACAGTAAGCAATGCGCTTACTTTGTCAATGTTTTGCAATGAAACGTTCATTCTGACAATTATTTATTATGATTTATACTTTATCTTTAAAGAGGGTGCAAAATTAGTGTTAATCTTTCAATTATCAAATTTCTATCTGATAAATTATTCCGCAGTTATATTCTTTTAAGCCAAGGGCTTGTACATTTTTCATGCTGATCTAAAGCATTTAAAAAAGAATAATTAAAAACATGAACTACACCTTATCTATTTTATGTGTAGTCTTTTAATATTTTATCTCTACACCTTTTACAATTTATGAGTAGGCTAAAATAACAACCATACACAAGGGAAGAACTTAGATATATAGACAGAAGAGTCTAAACTTCTTTTAAACTGACACTGATTGTCATCTCTATGTTACAGTTTCGTTTAATGAATAAAATAATGATATTCCATATTTAGCATTTTAAAAGAAAAAACGACATATTTTATAAAAAAAACAAAGAAAAAGATTGTCGAATCAAAATAATTGTTTTTCTTTGCTTCTGTAAAGATGATATTTAGTTTCTCGATTTCGATTACACGGTTTTTACTTTCGTTCTAATACGCTTTTGTAAACTCTCTGTCATTTAAAATCCTTACATTATAATCATCTTTCAGAGAGTTTTATCAATTTATTTATCATTATTAGTACAATTATGAACATTTACGTTGGAAACCTTAACTACCGCGTTAGGGAAGCAGATTTACAGCAAATTATGGAAGACTACGGTACAGTATCATCTGTCAAAGTTATTATGGACCGCGAAACAGGCAAATCTAAAGGCTTCGGTTTTATTGAAATGCCTAATGACGAAGAAGGCGCAAAAGCTATTGCAGAACTTAATGGTGCTGAATTCGAAGGTCGCGCATTAGTTGTTAAAGAAGCAAGACCAAAATTCTAAACAATAGAATCTTAGGAAATTAAAAAGGACCTTCTGTCGCTTGTTCGACGGAAGGTTTTTTTGTTATTATAATTATCACTAAACCTGCCAACAAATGAAAAAAGGTACATTTGAAAAAAGTTCAGGATTTACCCAAATCTCCTTGTTAGCGCTAATATTTATATTCTGCGCATTACTTTGCATTATACTTCTTACAATACAAATGTCTCTCACTTCAGGAATGAAAGAAGCTGACAGTTTAAAAATAATTATTTTTATTCAGGATCTTACTATTTTTATTCTAACACCCTTACTTGCGCAGTATCTTCTTTGGAAAGAACCTACCATAAAGGCTTTACAGCTAACAGCGCCATATCTGCCAGTTTTGCTTTGGGGATTAGTAGCCATAGTCTCTGCCAGTCCGTTTATTGACCTGCTAAACACATGGAATCAAAGTATGCATCTGCCGGAATCAATGAAAGGCATTGAACAATGGATGACAAACACCGAGAATGCAGCAGAAATAACTACCAACAAATTGCTAAACACTAACAATCTGGGGGGATTTCTTACAAATATTCTGATTATTGCAGTAATGGCTGGCATTGGAGAAGAGTTACTATTCAGAGGCGTTCTTCAGAAAATATTAATTAACTGGATTCGCAACACTCATGTGGGTATACTTTGTGCTGCCATCATATTCAGTGCCATCCATTTTCAATTCTTTGGATTCTTTCCACGAATGGTATTAGGAATGATTCTGGGATATTTATATGTATGGAGTAAAAATCTATGGGTTCCCATTGCAGCTCATGCCCTAAACAATGCCTTAACAGTAACTTTTACTCCAAATACATTCAATAAGGGGAACAAATTTATTGAAACCATTTCAGGCACACAAAACAACTTTGGATATATTATAGCCGGAACTGCTATTTTTGCATTCTCTATGTGGAAAATCTGGAAATATTCCCAGACACAGTCCGTTTTAAACAAATAGACAAATAATATAAATGAGAAGAGCCTAAATTTGATGTTTCAAATTTAGGCTCTTCTCATTTATGCGATATATTTTAGTCGTTTGACTCAAAATCTTTTCGGCGAAGCACAAAGCTGTTACTAAGATATTTCTCACGAACAATCTTATTTTCAGCAAGCTCTTCAGGAGTTCCCTGAAACAGAATCTTACCTTCAAACAGTAAGTATGCGCGGTCTGTGATACTTAAAGTCTCCTGCACATTATGGTCAGTAATCAGAATCCCGATATTCTTATCCTTAAGTTTCCAAACAATATGCTGAATATCTTCCACCGCAATAGGGTCAACTCCGGCAAACGGCTCATCAAGCATGATAAACTTTGGATTGATGGCCAAACAGCGGGCTATTTCCGTACGACGGCGCTCACCACCTGAAAGTTGATCGCCAAGGTTCTTACGAACTTTCTGCAAACGGAACTCAGCTATAAGACTTTCAAGTTTTTCCTTTTTATATTCTTTCGAAGTATTGGTCATCTCCAACACTGACATAATATTATCTTCTACACTCATCTTTCGAAACACAGAAGCTTCCTGAGCCAGATATCCAATTCCGGTCTGCGCCCGTTTATATACAGGATACTTGGTTATTTCAAGATCATCGAGAAAGATTCGTCCTTCGTTTGGAGTAATCAGTCCCACAGTCATATAGAATGAAGTTGTTTTACCCGCACCATTAGGTCCAAGTAGTCCAACAATCTCTCCCTGCTTCACATCAATTGAGACATGACTAACCACAGTTCTCTTTCCGTACTTCTTTACCAGATTTTCCGTACGAAGAACCATTTTACGTTCCTCCTGAGGTTCAACAGTAATCTCCTCCGGTTGTTCAACCAAAGTCTCTGTAGAATTAAGTTCAACCATTGTTTCAGTAAATCCTTCTTCAGCCATCGTTATACTATATTTTGGGGCAAATGTAGTAAAAATATGCATAAAATAGTGTACATTTGCCCACAAATAAGATAATATGTTCAAAGCATTAAAGACTGTTGGAAGATATATCATACTGATGGGACGAACCTTTTCGCGCCCTGAACGCATGAAAATGTATTTAAAACAATTCATCAAGGAAGTAGAGCAACTGGGGGTAAACTCAGTGGGTATTGTGTTGCTGATTTCTTTCTTTATCGGAGCAGTAATTACAATCCAAATTAAATTAAATATTGAAAGTCCGTGGATGCCACGCTGGACAGTAGGTTACGTAACCCGCGAAATTATGCTATTGGAGTTTTCATCTTCAATTATGTGTTTAATTCTTGCTGGTAAAGTTGGTTCAAACATTGCATCGGAATTAGGAAGTATGCGCGTTACCCAACAAATTGATGCATTGGAAATAATGGGAGTTAACTCTGCCAGTTATTTGATTTTGCCTAAGATTATGGCACTGGTTATATTCATTCCAGTACTAGTAACAGTTAGTATATTTGCAGGAATTATCGGAGCTTACACTACTTGTTGGTTTGGAGGTATAATGACAGCTACAAATCTGGAATACGGATTACAATACACATTCGTGGAATGGTATGTGTGGTGTGGCATTATTAAATCGTTCTTCTTTGCATTTATTATTGCTTCAGTATCTGCATTCTTTGGATATACAGTAGAAGGTGGTTCCATCGACGTTGGTAAAGCAAGTACAAACTCTGTAGTATGCAGCAGCGTTTTAATTTTATTTGCAGACTTAATACTTACAAAATTATTAATGGGATGATAGAAGTTAAATCATTATATAAATCATTTGATGGCAGAGATGTTTTAAAAGATATAAATGCCACCTTTGAGAATGGAAAAACAAATTTGATTATTGGGCAGAGCGGCTCCGGTAAGACTGTACTAATGAAGTGCATTGTAGGCTTACTTACTCCGGAGAAAGGAGAATTGCTTTACGACAATCGCAACTTTCTTTCTATGGGAAAGAAAGAAAAAAAACTGCTAAGAAGTGAAATGGGCATGATTTTTCAAAGTGCAGCATTGTTTGATTCGCTCTCTGTACTAGATAACGTAATGTTTCCACTGAATATGTTCTCAGAGGATTCACTAAAAGAACGCACCAAACGAGCAATGTTCTGTTTAGAGCGTGTAAACCTGAAAGAAGCAAAATCTGCATTTCCCGGAGAAATAAGCGGTGGTATGCAAAAGCGTGTTGCCATTGCAAGAGCTATAGCGCTTAACCCCCAATACTTATTTTGCGATGAGCCAAACTCCGGACTCGATCCAAAGACCTCTCTTCTTATTGATGAACTGATTCAGGACATCACAAAAGAATATAACATGACTACCATCATTAATACTCATGATATGAATTCTGTTATGGGAATCGGTGAGAAGATTTATTATATCTATCAGGGGAATAAAGAATGGGAAGGCACTAAGGATGATATATTTACTTCAACTAACAAGCGACTAAACGACTTTATATTTGCCTCTGATTTCTTCAGAAGGGTGAAAGAAGTTGAAGTGCAGAATTTACTAGAAGAGTAAAAAACAGAAAAGGAGACTATCTTATAAAGGAATAAAAACAGAAGAGCCGCTGAAATTAATTTCAGCGGCTCTTCTGTTTTTATTTCTGTCTGATAAAGATGTTTATCGGAGTTCCTGACAAGTTCCACTTATCACGCATTTTATTTTCTAAAAAGCGCTTATAAGGTTCTTTTATATACTGTGGCAAATTTGCAAAGAATACAAAAGATGGAACTCGGGTATTTGGTAACTGAGTCACATATTTTATCTTAAGATATTTTCCTTTTGTAGCTGGAGGAGGGAATGCTTCAATCAACGGAAGCATCTCTTCATTCAATCGGGCAGTTGGAATTTTAATTGATCGGTTGTCATAAACTTCCTTGGCTTCTTCCAGCACTTTAAATATACGCTGTTTAGTAAGGGCTGAACCGAAAATAATAGGAAAATCAACAAAAGGAGCAAAGCGACTGCGAATTGCATTCTCAAACTCTTTCATTACCTTATCCGTTTTATTCTCAACCAAATCCCATTTATTAACAACCACTACCAGACCTTTGGAGTTCTTCTGGATTACTGAGAAGATATTCAAGTCCTGACTTTCAACTCCACGGGTAGCATCTATCATTAAAATACAAATATCGGCTCCTTCTATTGCACGGATAGAACGTATAACTGAGTAATATTCCAGATCTTCATTAACCTTACCTTTTTTTCTTATACCTGCTGTATCAACAAGGTAAAAATCAAATCCAAACTTCTCATAACGCGTATAAATAGAATCACGTGTTGTTCCCGCTATTTCAGTTACAATGTTTCTTTCTACACCTATAAACGCATTAATAATAGAAGACTTTCCTGCATTAGGACGACCTACAACTGCAAAACGAGGAATATCATCATCTAAGATTTCTTCCGCTTCTTTATTAAACTTACTGACAAGAACATCCAGCATATCTCCTGTACCACTTCCTGAAAGAGAAGAAATACAATGCGGATCTCCTAATCCAAGACGATAAAATTCAGGTGCATTATATTGAAGGTCATTATTATCAGTTTTATTTGCGACTAAGATCACTGGAGTCTTAGTACGACGAAGAATTGTAGCGACCTGCATATCGAGGTCTGTTACTCCATTCATCACATCTACAACGAAAAGAATAACATCAGCTTCATCCACAGCCAGTAATACCTGCTTGCGGATCTCTTCTTCAAAAATATCATCCGAGTTGACAACCCATCCACCGGTATCAACAACAGAAAATTCACGTCCCAGCCATTCCGACTTGCCATATTGACGGTCACGAGTGGTTCCGGCTTCGTCATTAACGATAGCCTGACGCGTCTTGGTCAAGCGATTAAAAAGCGTAGATTTTCCCACATTAGGACGACCTACTATTGCCACTAAATTTCCCATAAGTTACAACTTTAATTTACGACTATCACAGTCGATGAATACTAATCTATCTGGTAGCCAAAATTCTTTAGTTCTTTATCAGAACTTCTCCAATCTTTGTCTACTTTTACAAAGGTTTCCAAAAATACTGATTTACCAAAGAATTTCTCCAACGAGTGGCGCGCTTCCGTTGCCACCTTTTTCAAGGCCTTGCCTTGCTTGCCGATAATAATGCCCTTTTGGGAATCCCGTTCGACATAAATAACCGCATTGATACGTATCAACTTTGGTTCTTCTTTAAATTGTTCAACCACAACTTCTACTGCATAAGGTATTTCTTTATCATAATAAAGCAATATCTTTTCACGAATAATCTCGGTTACAAAGAAGCGGGCAGGTTTATCTGTCCATTGATCTTTATCAAAGTATGGAGGAGAATCAGGCAGAAATTCTTTAATTCTACGCATTACGTAATCAACATTGAATTTCGAAATTGCAGAAATAGGAATAATTTCAGCCTGAGGAAGCAGTTCTTTCCATTCTTCGACTAAAGCTTCCAGCTTTTGTTGATCAATCAGATCTATTTTATTTATAAGTACTAAAACTGGGAATGTTTGCTGACGAACCTTTTCAATAAACTCATTATGTTTATCTCGCGTTTCAATAACATCTGTGACATAAAGCAAAACATCTGCATCCGATAATGCTGATGTTGAAAAATTCAGCATTGATTCCTGCAATTTATAGTTGGGTTTCAAAACACCCGGTGTATCAGAAAAAACAATCTGCATCTCATCGGTATTCAGAATTCCCATAATACGATGGCGGGTAGTTTGCGCCTTAAAAGTCGCAATAGAAATTCGTTCACCAACCAATACATTCATCAATGTAGACTTTCCCACATTAGGGTTACCTACAATGTTCACAAATCCAGCTTTATGCATACATTTCAGTTATTCAAAGAGACAAAAAAACGCATCGAATAATGGGATGCGTTTTTTATATCAGGTTATTTTTATTTATTTTTCAGATCCATCATAACCCCACTTCACATATACAGCTCCCCAAGTGAAACCTGCACCAAATGCAGTGAAGAGTATATTGTCGCCCTTCTTTAATTTTTTCTCAAAATCCCAAATACAAAGAGGCAACGTTCCAGCACTTGTATTACCATACCGCTCAATATTAATCAAGACTTTCTCTATTGGAACTTCTAAACGGTTAGCAACAGCATCAATAATACGCAAATTTGCCTGATGAGGAACAACCCAATCAATATTATCTTTGGTTAGATTATTTTTTTCAGCTACATAAGCTGTAATATCAGACATATTGGATACTGCATATTTAAATACTGTACGTCCTTCCTGGTAAAGATAATGCATCTTATTATCAACAGTAAAATAAGATGGAGGACAAACTGAACCACCAGCTTTCATATGAAGAAAAGGAAGTCCCTTACCATCTGTACGCAAGCAAGAGTCCATTATTCCATAATCTTCAGTAGTTGCTTCAACCATAAAAGCAGCAGCACCATCACCAAATATTGGACAAGTAGCTCTATCTGCATAGTTAACCATTGATGACATCTTATCTGCACCAACAATAATAATCTTTTTATATCTTCCGGAACGGATAAACGCAGCAGCAGTTTCCATTAAATAAAGGAAACCACAGCAAGCAGCTTGAAGGTCAAATGCAAAAGCATTTTTCAGCCCTAATTTATCACAAAGTATAGATGCTGTTGATGGGAAATGATAATCAGGAGTAGTAGTAGCAACAATAACTAAATCAATATCATCTGGATTGGAACCAGTTTTCTGCATTAATTGCTTTGCTGCCTTACGAGCCATATAGGAAGTACCCAATCCTTCTTCATTCAGGATGCGACGTTCTTTTACTCCTATGCGTGTCATAATCCATTCATCATTGGTATCTACCATCTTTGATATCTCGTCATTATTCAAGACATAATCAGGTACATATCCACCAACTCCTGTGATTACTGCATTAATTTTTTCCATTAATTTTTTTTTAATGTAACGTATACTAAAAAACAGCCCGGGAGCCTTCCCCCTGGCTATATTTTATAATATACTGAATACCTGCTTAGATAGCAGCTTCTTTTTCAATAGCAAGCTTGCCTCTGTAATAACCGCAAGCACCACATACTGTATGATAAACATGCCATTCGCCACAGTTAGGGCAAATTGCTAATGTAGGAGTTACAGCTTTATCATGAGTTCTTCTCTTTGCTTGTCTCGATTTTGATTGCTTTCTTTTAGGATGTGCCATTTTCTTAAACTTTAATTATTATCTAATATTTTTTTTAATTCATTCCATCTAGGATCTATAGAATCTTCTTCTACATCCTCAATTTCTTCTTCAACAGAAGAGCCTATTTCATCATTATCATTGTCATCAGGTGTTGTTCTTAAATGCTTATTTAATTTACTGACCATGCCTTTATTACATTTACCTGGGCCATGAACATGCTTCATCGGTACAGCAAGTGCAATAAACTCATACATAAACCAAGCTACATTTATAGCCCCCTCTTCTTCGGGGATAATCACCATATTATCACTTTCCTCAGCATAATCACTGCCAAACTTTACATAAAGTTTATCTTTAGAAGTTACAGGCACTTCCATCTCATCAAGACAACGATCACAAGGAACCAATACAACACCTTCTGTTTGGAATAACAGTTCAAAAGCACCTGAAATTCTCTTCACGGTAAGAATAACATTTACTTTACCTTTCTGAACTTCAGGTCCGTCAATATTGGCAAAAAACACATTCTCAAGCAGAAACTCAAATGAACATGAGTCTGCCTGCATTGCTTTTAAATCAACTTTATATTTATCGAACTTTCCCAAAACTATATATAATATTTTTTGCAAAGGTACAAAAAAAGAATAAACCTACAGATCTTATACCTTTTTTTTTACCTTAAAAACAAGTAATTAAATGGAATTCGGGCGACAAAGATACAAATAATAATCCTCATAAAATATAAATGAGGTTTAAATCTTCATTTTTTAAGTTCTATTCTAAAAGTTGAACCTTTGTTTAACTCTGAACGTTTCACAAAAATCTTCCCGTGATGATAGTCTTCAACAATTCTTTTAGCCAAAGAAAGCCCTAATCCCCAGCCTCTTTTTTTTGTTGTATAACCTGGTTCAAACACTGCTTTATACTTTGACTTCGCAATACCTTTACCTGTATCAGAGATATCTATCAGTACTTTACTTTCATTGCACTTTACTGAAATAACAATAAGCCCTTGACCATCCATCGAATCAATCGCATTCTTGCATAAATTCTCTATAACCCATTCAAAAAGTGACGAATTCAGCTTTACAGTTATAGGTATATTCAAATAATCTCTGGCAAATGTTATTTTACCGGAACATCTCTTTGACAGGTAGTCAATAACATTATTAAGTAATGTATTAAGCTCACATGGTTGCGGTTCAGGCATTGAGCCAATTTTAGAAAAACGATCAGCTATAAGTTGTAAACGACTTACATCATTACCCATCTCAGATATTAATTCATCATCGGCATATTTAGACTTTAATATTTCTACCCAAGCCATAAGAGAAGATATTGGTGTTCCCAACTGATGGGCAGTTTCTTTCGAAAGTCCGACCCAAACTCTATTTTGTTCTGCCTTTTTTGAGCTCAGTACAGCAAAAATAGCAATTAAAACAAATATCAAAACTACTCCCAATTGAACATATGGATATGTTGCTAGACGCTTAAGCATTAAGGAGTCATCATAATAAACATCTATATAATCTGCTTTATATGAACTTATACCATTTATTTCAGATTTAAGAGAAATTCTAATCTTATGGTTATTCTGAGCAAAACTATTTACTTTCTCATGCAAATATTTATCTGACTCTGATTCAGGAACAGAAATATTTCTATAACTCTGTATAGCCCCATTTTTATCAACAACAATTACAGGAATCGTATTATTACCATTCAAAACCTTTAGAACCAAGGAAAGATCTGCCTTATCATCTGCATTATTAAAAGTTCTCATTGCCTCTGACCATACTTCCATTTTATTTCTTTCTTCTACAGAAAGATCTTTAATCAGAATATGAGAAACCACTAATGATGAGAAAGCGATTATTATAGCAATAACCACTAATATTATTTTTACCTGTTTTATTCTATCTCCAATCAGCATTATTAATATAGTTCTAGAAATCAAAACGCAATATTACAAATTATATTTCATTGCATAGCAATTTTGTTCTGGAAGAAAATAATATCATGTACTGATAAATCCTTTTGAATGAAGAGGCAGTATTTTGCATTATTGGGGAACAAGATTTTTTTTCTTCAAGGAACAGAATAAAACAAGCTTCCAGGATTCGCCGTTGATTAAATCAAAATAATTAAGCAGGCCAGAAGGCAAACAGCAATTCTATAAGACTGAGATTCTATTTATTCTTTTTCATGATGCAAAAATGGATCACCAGTAAAATCATGTGTTATGCGTAAATTCTTGTTAGCCTAAACATAAAGAATTGTATCTCTGTAACACCTCTTAGTGATGCTCTGAATGCTTTGATTTTAGCATTAAGTGATTCTGCAGAAGCATTTGTCGCTCTATTATTGAAGAAGTTCAAAACTTCTTGATAGTGCTCATATAACGTAGCTGCAATGACATTGAACGAATCCAGTTTAGCTTCTTCCACTTTATTATACCATTTAGCTAAAGCTACTCTTGCCACATCTTTGACTGTATTCTTTGCGAATATCATTCTTAATGAGTGTGATAAACCATAAGCTTTCTTTAGTTTGGGATATAATTCAAATAATATAGCTGCTCTTTCTTTTTGACTTTGACTCCATTTGTCTGCTGATTTAAATAGTAGATATCGACTTCTGACCAATAACTGCTTTCTGGTATCTCCATTGGCTAAGATCTCTATTTTATAGGTTTCTGCCTTACCTTTAGCTTCCTCCATGGCGTCCGTTTCGTCTTGTATAGCTTCCCATCGATAATTTATCCTAATTTCCTGTACGGCATCACAGGCTAACTTTTGAATATGAAAACGGCTCACCCGATATTTAGTGGGGGGAATAAGATAAAATGTTATCTTTGTCGCATGGAAAACGACGTTTTATTATCATTAGTAAGTTTGATGCTTCCCGAAAACATCTTATCAAGGTTTAGTATCGTAAATGTAGAAAAGAGTTCAGATGCAATACTTATTTATTTGGACGAGAAAATAGATGCTAAATATGCTTCGAATGATCTCTTTGAATCCAAAGGCTTCCTGAATCCTGTCACCATCAGAGATTTTCCTCTTCGTGACAAAGCTGTTGATTTGGTGGTTCGTCGCCGCCGTTGGATTAATCGACAAACAAATGAAAGTTTTACAGCTCCTTATGATGAGTTTAAAGCCGAAGGTGTCCGCTACTCGAAAGAGTTTGCGGCTTTTTTAAAAGAGGTGTATGGAGACCAGACCTACGACCTCCCGTTCGCTTGATGCTTATTATCATATAAACGGTGATACGTTTGAAAAACAGTATAAAGAAATCCTAAGTGGCTATCGTCGATGGAATGAATATTCTCATGCGGATGAGTGGCTTATATTCCCAGAGAATGTTGGTAAACGACTTTGCATTGATGAGACATCCATAAGTGACGGCGAGCTTTATACCATAGTCTCCAACCCAGAAGCACGTGGAAGAAAAGGGTCGCTGGTAGCTTTGGTTAAAGGTGTTTCCTCAAATGATGTAATTGATACTTTAAAACTCATACCTGAGGATAAACGATCTGTCGTAGAAGAAGTTACAATGGACTTATCCAATAGCATGAATCTTATAATCCGAAGATGTTTCCCAAAAGCCAAGCGTACAATTGATCGTTTCCATGTTCAAAAGTTGGCATGTGATGCATTGCAGGAAATGAGAATAGCACACCGTTGGGATGCCATTCAAGCCGATACGGATGCAAAAGAAGAAGCTAAGGAAAAAGGAGAAGATTATCAACCTACCACATTTGCAAACGGTGATACGCAAAAACAATTGTTGGCAAGGAGTCGATACTTACTGTTCAAATCCATGGACAAATGGACGGAAAGCCAAAAAGAAAGAGCGGCAATATTGTTTGATATCTACCCCGATATAAAAGAAGCTTATTCTCTAACGCACTCACTGAGAATGATATTCAACAGGAACACGCTAAAGGATGCAGCCAGGATGTCACTTGCACGTTGGTATGACAAAGTCGACAACTCCGGCTTTAAAAGTTTTAATGTCATAGCAGGAACATTGTACGAACATTACGACGAGGTATTGAACTTCTTTACAAACAGGGCTACCAATGCGTTTGCTGAATCTTTTAATGCAAAGATCAAACAATTTAGGGCACAGCTTAGAGGAGTGATTGATATAAAGTTTTTCTTCTTTAGATTAACTAAACTTTATGCGTAGCCCCACTAAATATCGGGTGAGCCAGGGTGTCTCCGATAAAACGGATGATGTGCTTCATAGTCCAACTAGCAGATCATTTACTTTTGCAGAATATCATGCAAGAAAATTAAGTACCTGCTATAACCTAAAAAAAGGAGTCCCGATCATGTAAAATGATCAGGACTCCTGATAAAACGGCAGCTACCTACTCTCCCACTGTTACGCAGTACCATCGGCGTGATCAGGCTTAACTTCTCTGTTCGGAATGGGAAGAGGTGGAACCCTGATGCTATAGCTACCTTAATATTTTTATTTCTTAATATCTTAAGTCCTTAATTTATTAGGTTCTTAAGATGTTAATTATTAAGATAAACACAATGCAAAAGCAATAAAGAATAAATATCCTTGATGTTTGGAACTAAATCCATATAGCCAACCATATAAACATGGAAGAAAGTGTACGGGCAATTAGTACTGCTCGGCTTTGACATTACTGTCTTTACACCTGCAGCCTATCAACGTTGTCGTCTTCAACGACCCTAAGAAATCTAATCTTGTGGCTGGCTTCGTACTTAGATGCTTTCAGCACTTATCCAATCCCGACTTAGATACCCGGCAATGCACCTGGCGGCACAACCGGTAAACCAGCGGTCAGTCCAACACGGTCCTCTCGTACTAGTGTCAGAGCCACGCAAATTTCATACGCCCACGATAGATAGAGACCGAACTGTCTCACGACGTTCTGAACCCAGCTCGCGTGCCACTTTAATGGGCGAACAGCCCAACCCTTGGGACCTTCTCCAGCCCCAGGATGTGACGAGCCGACATCGAGGTGCCAAACCGCTCCGTCGATATGAGCTCTTGGGAGCGATCAGCCTGTTATCCCCGGAGTACCTTTTATCCTTTGAGCGATGTCCCTTCCATACGGAAACACCGGATCACTATGCTCTAGTTTCCTACCTGATCGACTTGTCGGTCTCCCAGTCAAGCACCCTTATGCCATTACACTCTGCGGACGGTTACCAATCGTCCTGAGGGTACCTTTAGAAGCCTCCGTTACACTTTTGGAGGCGACCACCCCAGTCAAACTACCCACCAAACAGTGTCCTCGCATTGCGAGTTAGAACTCAAATAATTAAAGGGCCGTATTTCAACAGCGGCTCCACAAACACTAGCGTGCCTGCTTCAATGCCTCCGGCCTATCCTACACATCAATTACCCAAATTCAATGTTAAGCTATAGTAAAGGTTCACGGGGTCTTTTCGTCCCATCGCGGGTAATCGGCATCTTCACCGATACTACAATTTCACTGAGCTCACGGTTGAGACAGTGTCCAGATCATTACACCATTCGTGCAGGTCGGAACTTACCCGACAAGGAATTTCGCTACCTTAGGACCGTTATAGTTACGGCCGCCGTTTACTGGGGCTTCAATTCAATGCTTCTCTTGCGATGACATCTCCTCTTAACCTTCCAGCACCGGGCAGGTGTCAGGCTATATACTTGATCTTTCAATTTTGCATAGCCCTGTGTTTTTGTTAAACAGTTGCCTGGACCTATTCTCTGCGCCCTCATTACTGAGGGACCCTTTCTCCCGAAGTTACAGGGTCAATTTGCCTAGTTCCTTAACCGTGATTCACTCAAGCGCCTTAGTATATTCTACCCGACCACGTGTGTCCGTTTACGGTACGGGTACCTTAAAGATTAAGTTTAGCGGATTTTCTTGGGAGTATGCTTACATGTACTATCCAATTACCACAAGGGCTCTCGGTACTATCAGGTTCGACTAGTCTTCCGGATTTGCCTGGAAATCTAATATCTACACCCTTCAACCAGCTATTCCGTCAGCTGGCGACACTTTCACTGCTCCGTCTCCACGTCACTCTTTAAGGTAGTAAGGGAATATTAACCCTTTCTGCCATCGGCCTCGCCGTTCGGCTGAGCCTTAGGACCCGACTAACCCTGATCCGATTAGCGTTGATCAGGAAACCTTAGTCTTTCGGCGAGGGGGTTTCTCACCCCCTTTATCGTTACTTATACCTACATTTGCTTTTCCACACGCTCCAGCAAAGCTCACGCTTCACATTCAACGCAGAGTGGAATGCTCCCCTACCAACTATTACTAGTTCCATAGCTTCGGTAAATTGCTTATGCCCGATTATTATCCACGCCAAACTCCTCGACTAGTGAGCTGTTACGCACTCTTTAAATGAATGGCTGCTTCCAAGCCAACATCCTAGCTGTCTTAGCAATCTGACTTCGTTAGTTCAACTTAGCAATTATTTCGGGACCTTAGCTGATGGTCTGGATTCTTCTCCTCTCGGGCACGGACCTTAGCACCCATGCCCTCACTCCTGATATTAAACTAATGCGCATTCGGAGTTTATCAAGACTTGATAGGCGGTGAAGCCCTCGCATCTTATCAGTCGCTCTACCTCACATTAGTAATTATCAAGGCTGCACCTAAATGCATTTCGGGGAGTACGAGCTATCTCCAAGTTTGATTAGCCTTTCACCCCCACCCACAGTTCATCCGGAAGCTTTTCAACGCTTATCGGTTCGGTCCTCCAGTTAGTGTTACCTAACCTTCAACCTGACCATGGGTAGATCACTTGGTTTCGCGTCTACTACCACTGACTAATTCGCCCTATTCAGACTCGCTTTCGCTTCGGCTGCGAAACTTAGTTTCTTAACCTTGCCAGTGACAGTAACTCGTAGGTTCATTATGCAAAAGGCACGCCGTCACAGCACGAAGCTGCTCCGACCGCTTGTAAGCGCATGGTTTCAGGGACTATTTCACTCTTCTATTCGAAGTTCTTTTCACCTTTCCTTCACAGTACTGGTTCACTATCGGTCTCTCGGGAGTATTTAGCCTTACCGGATGGTCCCGGCAGATTCATGCAGAATTTCTCGTGCTCCGCACTACTCAGGATACCACTACAGTATATATTGGATTCATGTACGCAACTATCATGCTCTATGGTGACACTTTCCAGAGTCTTCCATTCTCCAATATAAGTCCGATATCGTGGTCCTACAACCCCATAAATGCCGTAACATCTATGGTTTGGGCTAATCCGTGTTCGCTCGCCACTACTTACGGAATCATTCAATTATTTTCTTCTCCTACAGGTACTAAGATGTTTCAGTTCCCTGCGTTCGCCTCCATATAAAATGGATAATATCTCTTCAAGATATTGGGTTGTCCCATTCGGAAATCTTCGGATTAAAGGCTATTTGCACCTACCCGAAGCTTATCGCAGCTTATCACGTCCTTCATCGCCTCCGAGAGCCAAGGCATCCGCCATGCGCCCTTGCTTACTTTCTTCCATAAAATACAATCGTATTCGTTTACACGTTTTAAATTGCAATATGGTTCGATATATATTTTAAAGCTTTCTTTCATCACTGAAATTTACTTCTTTATTTGCTTTTGTACATTATGTCAAAGATCGTTTCTTAAGAATTTCTTCTTAATTTTCGTGGAGAATAACGGATTCGAACCGTTGACCCCCTGCGTGCAAGGCAGGTGCTCTAGCCAGCTGAGCTAATCCCCCGAAATTATTATGAAGCGTTTTTCTTGGAATTGGTTATCCCTTATGCTCCTTTTTTTTTCGTAGTCCCAGGCAGAGTTGAACTGCCGACCTCTACATTATCAGTGTAGCGCTCTAACCAACTGAGCTATAGGACTGTCGTTCAAAACCTCTTACCTTTCGGCTCGGCTTCTTTCTAATCTCTTTTTTTTTATATTTTGAATAAACAATAAACAGTAGCACAAAGTAAAATCCGAACCTAAGAACGAAATCACTCCAGAAAGGAGGTGTTCCAGCCGCACCTTCCGGTACGGCTACCTTGTTACGACTTAGCCCCAGTCACCAGTTTTACCCTAGGACGCTCCTTACGGTTACGTACTTCAGGTACCCCCGGCTCCCATGGCTTGACGGGCGGTGTGTACAAGGCCCGGGAACGTATTCACCGCGCCGTGGCTGATGCGCGATTACTAGCGAATCCAGCTTCATGGAGTCGAGTTGCAGACTCCAATCCGAACTGTGAGAGGCTTTTGGGATTAGCATCCTATTGCTAGGTAGCGACCTTCTGTACCCCCCATTGTAACACGTGTGTAGCCCCGGACGTAAGGGCCGTGCTGATTTGACGTCATCCCCACCTTCCTCACATCTTACGACGGCAGTCTTGATAGAGTCCTCAGCTTAACCTGTTAGTAACTATCAATAAGGGTTGCGCTCGTTATGGCACTTAAGCCGACACCTCACGGCACGAGCTGACGACAACCATGCAGCACCTTCACAAATGCCATTGCTGGCTATATAGTTTCCTACATATTCATTTGCAATTTAAGCCCGGGTAAGGTTCCTCGCGTATCATCGAATTAAACCACATGTTCCTCCGCTTGTGCGGGCCCCCGTCAATTCCTTTGAGTTTCACCGTTGCCGGCGTACTCCCCAGGTGGAATACTTAATGCTTTCGCTTGGCCGCTTACTGTATATCGCAAACAGCGAGTATTCATCGTTTACTGTGTGGACTACCAGGGTATCTAATCCTGTTTGATACCCACACTTTCGTGCCTCAGCGTCAGTTGTACCCCGGTAAGCTGCCTTCGCAATTGGAGTTCTTCGTGATATCTAAGCATTTCACCGCTACACCACGAATTCCGCCTACCTTATGTACACTCAAGAATAACAGTATCAACTGCAATTTTACGGTTGAGCCGCAAACTTTCACAACTGACTTATTATTCCGCCTACGCACCCTTTAAACCCAATAAATCCGGATAACGCTCGGATCCTCCGTATTACCGCGGCTGCTGGCACGGAGTTAGCCGATCCTTATTCATAGTATACATACAAAAAACCACACGTGGTTCACTTTATTCTACTATAAAAGAAGTTTACAATCCATAGGACCTTCATCCTTCACGCTACTTGGCTGGTTCAGGCTCTCGCCCATTGACCAATATTCCTCACTGCTGCCTCCCGTAGGAGTTTGGTCCGTGTCTCAGTACCAATGTGGGGGACCTTCCTCTCAGAACCCCTATCCATCGAAGACTTGGTGAGCCGTTACCTCACCAACTATCTAATGGAACGCATCCCCATCCATAACCAATAAATCTTTAACTTATTTAAGATGCCTTATATAAGTACTATCGGGTATTAATCTTTCTTTCGAAAGGCTATCCCCGAGTTATGGGAAGGTTGGATACGTGTTACTCACCCGTGCGCCGGTCGTCAGCGGTATTGCTACCCTGCTACCCCTCGACTTGCATGTGTTAAGCCTGTAGCTAGCGTTCATCCTGAGCCAGGATCAAACTCTTCATTGTAAAAGTTTTATTTAATTCTGTTCAGGATTCCGTTCTTATTTTCTTGTTTCTTCAATTACTTAATCGCTTAAGTTATTGTTGACGGTTCGAAATTTATTACTCTGTTTCATGTGCTAGAAGCACACTCACAAGAGCTCTTGTACTACTTGTATTGTTTATATCTAAATCTTATTCAAAGAACGAATTTGTTTTGCTTTTTGTTAAGCGGATGCAAAGGTAAAACTTTTAATGTTAACCTCCAAATGTTTTCTGAATTATTTTTTTTAATTGTTTCTTCAGGACTCTCTGGTAAAGCATAAGCTTTTCAATATGTCAAAACTTTAACGCTTTGTGTCTCTTACAAAGCGGGTGCAAAAGTAGTCGATTCAAACATACAATCCTAATATATTCTACTCTTTTATTGAATAAATATGAAATTAAATCGTAACTAGCTGAGGGACAGGTAGGATTTAAAATGTATTTTTGAGTTCAATTTATCTTCATTAATAAGGAATAAGCCTAAATGTGGTCAAACACCTAAAAAAAATATTTGCGTCCAGAACATTTATACTAATAAAGAATAGTAGAGCCACACAGAAGCAAGTATGATTTCATCAATCATAAAATTATAAAAAATAGTATTAAGATAAATATAGCCAGAAATTAGTTTCTTCTTTCATTATAAAAGATTATGGAATTATGTTTAAGGTGAGCCAATTTACAATTACAACGAAACTCTTTTCCTGCCATGAGCTTTTTTACTGGTAAGAATCGTATAAAGTTCACCTTGCGTCAAGGCTGTTTCATCAATGGAAAAATTATAAGAGATGTTCTTGGGATAAAGAATGTACACTTGTGCGGGGAGTTCGATCCCACATATTAAAATCGCACAAATGGTCTTTGTAATGTTCTTGCAGGAGTTTGCCATACAGACAATTGTGGGATCAGTTTATATTCTTGGGGGATACTAGTTAAAAGTTTATCTTTGCAGAATGAAAAAGAAGATAGATAATCCCACCCCACTTAACGTTTAGGCATGTTTTTGCCTTCTGGACTGCTTGATTATTTTGATTTAATCAACAGTGAATCCTTGGAAACCTGTTTTATTCTGTTCCTTGAAGAGAAGAATATTATTCCTGAAGAATGCAAGACACTTCCTCTTCATTCAAAAGGATTTATGCCGGAAATCGAAGTTCAGGATTTTCCTATACGAGGTAAAGCAGTCTATCTTCGCATTAAACGGCCCGTTGGGAAGATACTCAAACCGGTAAAACATATAGTCGTGATTGGAATATGGTTGCCACCGGCACTCGCATAACCGCTGAGTTCGGTGCTTTTTTAAAAGAATTACTTACACAATAATGCTGTCAGCAGCGAATCTTTGGCCGGACACTATGGATTGGATGGTAAGCTCATTCAAAAGTATTATAAAGAAAATCTGAGCGATTTCCGGTAATGGGATCAGTTGTCCCATGCAGAAGATTACATTCTCTTTCCAAAAAACCTCTCTTATTATCTTTACATTGATGAAACAGCACTTACCTCAGGAGAATTATATACTATTCTCTCAAGTAAAAAAGGTCATGGCCGTAAAGGTAGAATCGTAGCTGTTATTAAATGAACCAAAACTGAAGATATAATAAATGTACTCTGCAAGATTCCAGAGAAGGAACGCAATATTGTAAAAGAGGTCACTCTTGATATGGCAAGTAGCATGCAAAAGATTATCCGGTGTTGCTTTCCCAAAGCCATACAGGTTATAGATCGTTTCCATGTTCAGAAGCTTGCTTATGACGCTTTACAGGATTTACGTATTTCTTACCGCTGGCAGGTTATATCAGATGAAAAAGAAAAGATAAAGCAGGCAAAGTTACAGGGCAGAAAATATCAGGCAAAAGTTCTTGCTAACGGAGATACACTCAGACAGCTTCTGGCCAGTAGCAGATACTTACTCTTTAAAGCTCCCGGTAAATGGGTACACTCACAAAAAGTTAGAGCCACACTTCTTTTTGAGCAGTTTCCAGATATTATGCATTTATATCATAGAGTAATGCAACTGGGACAAATTTATTCTCAGTCATATGATAAAAATGTAGCCAGATTGAAGCTTGCTCAGTGGTATGAAAGCATAGAAAAAGAAGGATACAGGAATTTTTCCATTGTTAGTCAAACAATAGAAAATAATTATGAAAGAGTATTGAACTTCTTTATTAACAGAAGTACAAATGCAGCAGCTGAATCATTTAATGCTAAACTCAAATTCTTCAGAGCTTCATTCAGAGGAGTGGCGGATATGAAATTTTTTCTTTTTAGAATAGCCAAAATTTATGCATAAAAAAAGGGATGATTTAACATTCCCCCAAGAATTCGGACTGATCCATAAAGTTTTTCTTCTTTAGATTAACTAAACTTTATGCGTAGCCCCACTAAATATCGGGTGAGCCGAAAAATTGAGTAACATATATAACCTAAAAAAAGGAGTCCCGATCATTAATAATGATCAGGACTCCTGATAAAACGGCAGCTACCTACTCTCCCACTGTTACGCAGTACCATCGGCGTGATCAGGCTTAACTTCTCTGTTCGGAATGGGAAGAGGTGGAACCCTGATGCTATAGCTACCTTAATATTTTTATTTCTTAATATCTTAAGTCCTTAATTTATTAGGTTCTTAAGATGTTAATTATTAAGATAAACACAATGCAAAAGCAATAAAGAATAAATATCCTTGATGTTTGGAACTAAATCCATATAGCCAACCATATAAACATGGAAGAAAGTGTACGGGCAATTAGTACTGCTCGGCTTTGACATTACTGTCTTTACACCTGCAGCCTATCAACGTTGTCGTCTTCAACGACCCTAAGAAATCTAATCTTGTGGCTGGCTTCGTACTTAGATGCTTTCAGCACTTATCCAATCCCGACTTAGATACCCGGCAATGCACCTGGCGGCACAACCGGTAAACCAGCGGTCAGTCCAACACGGTCCTCTCGTACTAGTGTCAGAGCCACGCAAATTTCATACGCCCACGATAGATAGAGACCGAACTGTCTCACGACGTTCTGAACCCAGCTCGCGTGCCACTTTAATGGGCGAACAGCCCAACCCTTGGGACCTTCTCCAGCCCCAGGATGTGACGAGCCGACATCGAGGTGCCAAACCGCTCCGTCGATATGAGCTCTTGGGAGCGATCAGCCTGTTATCCCCGGAGTACCTTTTATCCTTTGAGCGATGTCCCTTCCATACGGAAACACCGGATCACTATGCTCTAGTTTCCTACCTGATCGACTTGTCGGTCTCCCAGTCAAGCACCCTTATGCCATTACACTCTGCGGACGGTTACCAATCGTCCTGAGGGTACCTTTAGAAGCCTCCGTTACACTTTTGGAGGCGACCACCCCAGTCAAACTACCCACCAAACAGTGTCCTCGCATTGCGAGTTAGAACTCAAATAATTAAAGGGCCGTATTTCAACAGCGGCTCCACAAACACTAGCGTGCCTGCTTCAATGCCTCCGGCCTATCCTACACATCAATTACCCAAATTCAATGTTAAGCTATAGTAAAGGTTCACGGGGTCTTTTCGTCCCATCGCGGGTAATCGGCATCTTCACCGATACTACAATTTCACTGAGCTCACGGTTGAGACAGTGTCCAGATCATTACACCATTCGTGCAGGTCGGAACTTACCCGACAAGGAATTTCGCTACCTTAGGACCGTTATAGTTACGGCCGCCGTTTACTGGGGCTTCAATTCAATGCTTCTCTTGCGATGACATCTCCTCTTAACCTTCCAGCACCGGGCAGGTGTCAGGCTATATACTTGATCTTTCAATTTTGCATAGCCCTGTGTTTTTGTTAAACAGTTGCCTGGACCTATTCTCTGCGCCCTCATTACTGAGGGACCCTTTCTCCCGAAGTTACAGGGTCAATTTGCCTAGTTCCTTAACCGTGATTCACTCAAGCGCCTTAGTATATTCTACCCGACCACGTGTGTCCGTTTACGGTACGGGTACCTTAAAGATTAAGTTTAGCGGATTTTCTTGGGAGTATGCTTACATGTACTATCCAATTACCACAAGGGCTCTCGGTACTATCAGGTTCGACTAGTCTTCCGGATTTGCCTGGAAATCTAATATCTACACCCTTCAACCAGCTATTCCGTCAGCTGGCGACACTTTCACTGCTCCGTCTCCACGTCACTCTTTAAGGTAGTAAGGGAATATTAACCCTTTCTGCCATCGGCCTCGCCGTTCGGCTGAGCCTTAGGACCCGACTAACCCTGATCCGATTAGCGTTGATCAGGAAACCTTAGTCTTTCGGCGAGGGGGTTTCTCACCCCCTTTATCGTTACTTATACCTACATTTGCTTTTCCACACGCTCCAGCAAAGCTCACGCTTCACATTCAACGCAGAGTGGAATGCTCCCCTACCAACTATTACTAGTTCCATAGCTTCGGTAAATTGCTTATGCCCGATTATTATCCACGCCAAACTCCTCGACTAGTGAGCTGTTACGCACTCTTTAAATGAATGGCTGCTTCCAAGCCAACATCCTAGCTGTCTTAGCAATCTGACTTCGTTAGTTCAACTTAGCAATTATTTCGGGACCTTAGCTGATGGTCTGGATTCTTCTCCTCTCGGGCACGGACCTTAGCACCCATGCCCTCACTCCTGATATTAAACTAATGCGCATTCGGAGTTTATCAAGACTTGATAGGCGGTGAAGCCCTCGCATCTTATCAGTCGCTCTACCTCACATTAGTAATTATCAAGGCTGCACCTAAATGCATTTCGGGGAGTACGAGCTATCTCCAAGTTTGATTAGCCTTTCACCCCCACCCACAGTTCATCCGGAAGCTTTTCAACGCTTATCGGTTCGGTCCTCCAGTTAGTGTTACCTAACCTTCAACCTGACCATGGGTAGATCACTTGGTTTCGCGTCTACTACCACTGACTAATTCGCCCTATTCAGACTCGCTTTCGCTTCGGCTGCGAAACTTAGTTTCTTAACCTTGCCAGTGACAGTAACTCGTAGGTTCATTATGCAAAAGGCACGCCGTCACAGCACGAAGCTGCTCCGACCGCTTGTAAGCGCATGGTTTCAGGGACTATTTCACTCTTCTATTCGAAGTTCTTTTCACCTTTCCTTCACAGTACTGGTTCACTATCGGTCTCTCGGGAGTATTTAGCCTTACCGGATGGTCCCGGCAGATTCATGCAGAATTTCTCGTGCTCCGCACTACTCAGGATACCACTACAGTATATATTGGATTCATGTACGCAACTATCATGCTCTATGGTGACACTTTCCAGAGTCTTCCATTCTCCAATATAAGTCCGATATCGTGGTCCTACAACCCCATAAATGCCGTAACATCTATGGTTTGGGCTAATCCGTGTTCGCTCGCCACTACTTACGGAATCATTCAATTATTTTCTTCTCCTACAGGTACTAAGATGTTTCAGTTCCCTGCGTTCGCCTCCATATAAAATGGATAATATCTCTTCAAGATATTGGGTTGTCCCATTCGGAAATCTTCGGATTAAAGGCTATTTGCACCTACCCGAAGCTTATCGCAGCTTATCACGTCCTTCATCGCCTCCGAGAGCCAAGGCATCCGCCATGCGCCCTTGCTTACTTTCTTCCATAAAATACAATCGTATTCGTTTACACGTTTTAAATTGCAATATGGTTCGATATATATTTTAAAGCTTTCTTTCATCACTGAAATTTACTTCTTTATTTGCTTTTGTACATTATGTCAAAGATCGTTTCTTAAGAATTTCTTCTTAATTTTCGTGGAGAATAACGGATTCGAACCGTTGACCCCCTGCGTGCAAGGCAGGTGCTCTAGCCAGCTGAGCTAATCCCCCGAAATTATTATGAAGCGTTTTTCTTGGAATTGGTTATCCCTTATGCTCCTTTTTTTTTCGTAGTCCCAGGCAGAGTTGAACTGCCGACCTCTACATTATCAGTGTAGCGCTCTAACCAACTGAGCTATAGGACTGTCGTTCAAAACCTCTTACCTTTCGGCTCGGCTTCTTTCTAATCTCTTTTTTTTTATATTTTGAATAAACAATAAACAGTAGCACAAAGTAAAATCCGAACCTAAGAACGAAATCACTCCAGAAAGGAGGTGTTCCAGCCGCACCTTCCGGTACGGCTACCTTGTTACGACTTAGCCCCAGTCACCAGTTTTACCCTAGGACGCTCCTTACGGTTACGTACTTCAGGTACCCCCGGCTCCCATGGCTTGACGGGCGGTGTGTACAAGGCCCGGGAACGTATTCACCGCGCCGTGGCTGATGCGCGATTACTAGCGAATCCAGCTTCATGGAGTCGAGTTGCAGACTCCAATCCGAACTGTGAGAGGCTTTTGGGATTAGCATCCTATTGCTAGGTAGCGACCTTCTGTACCCCCCATTGTAACACGTGTGTAGCCCCGGACGTAAGGGCCGTGCTGATTTGACGTCATCCCCACCTTCCTCACATCTTACGACGGCAGTCTTGATAGAGTCCTCAGCTTAACCTGTTAGTAACTATCAATAAGGGTTGCGCTCGTTATGGCACTTAAGCCGACACCTCACGGCACGAGCTGACGACAACCATGCAGCACCTTCACAAATGCCATTGCTGGCTATATAGTTTCCTACATATTCATTTGCAATTTAAGCCCGGGTAAGGTTCCTCGCGTATCATCGAATTAAACCACATGTTCCTCCGCTTGTGCGGGCCCCCGTCAATTCCTTTGAGTTTCACCGTTGCCGGCGTACTCCCCAGGTGGAATACTTAATGCTTTCGCTTGGCCGCTTACTGTATATCGCAAACAGCGAGTATTCATCGTTTACTGTGTGGACTACCAGGGTATCTAATCCTGTTTGATACCCACACTTTCGTGCCTCAGCGTCAGTTGTACCCCGGTAAGCTGCCTTCGCAATTGGAGTTCTTCGTGATATCTAAGCATTTCACCGCTACACCACGAATTCCGCCTACCTTATGTACACTCAAGAATAACAGTATCAACTGCAATTTTACGGTTGAGCCGCAAACTTTCACAACTGACTTATTATTCCGCCTACGCACCCTTTAAACCCAATAAATCCGGATAACGCTCGGATCCTCCGTATTACCGCGGCTGCTGGCACGGAGTTAGCCGATCCTTATTCATAGTATACATACAAAAAACCACACGTGGTTCACTTTATTCTACTATAAAAGAAGTTTACAATCCATAGGACCTTCATCCTTCACGCTACTTGGCTGGTTCAGGCTCTCGCCCATTGACCAATATTCCTCACTGCTGCCTCCCGTAGGAGTTTGGTCCGTGTCTCAGTACCAATGTGGGGGACCTTCCTCTCAGAACCCCTATCCATCGAAGACTTGGTGAGCCGTTACCTCACCAACTATCTAATGGAACGCATCCCCATCCATAACCAATAAATCTTTAACTTATTTAAGATGCCTTATATAAGTACTATCGGGTATTAATCTTTCTTTCGAAAGGCTATCCCCGAGTTATGGGAAGGTTGGATACGTGTTACTCACCCGTGCGCCGGTCGTCAGCGGTATTGCTACCCTGCTACCCCTCGACTTGCATGTGTTAAGCCTGTAGCTAGCGTTCATCCTGAGCCAGGATCAAACTCTTCATTGTAAAAGTTTTATTTAATTCTGTTCAGGATTCCGTTCTTATTTTCTTGTTTCTTCAATTACTTAATCGCTTAAGTTATTGTTGACGGTTCGAAATTTATTACTCTGTTTCATGTGCTAGAAGCACACTCACAAGAGCTCTTGTACTACTTGTATTGTTTATATCTAAATCTTATTCAAAGAACGAATTTGTTTTGCTTTTTGTTAAGCGGATGCAAAGGTAAAACTTTTAATGTTAACCTCCAAATGTTTTCTGAATTATTTTTTTTAATTGTTTCTTCAGGACTCTCTGGTAAAGCATAAGCTTTTCAATATGTCAAAACTTTAACGCTTTGTGTCTCTTACAAAGCGGGTGCAAAAGTAGTCGATTCAAACATACAATCCTAATATATTCTACTCTTTTATTGAATAAAAATGAAATAAATTTGTAACTCGCTGATTACTAAACGTGTTTTAAAGCATATTTTTGAAATGCAAAATCACAGGGGTAATATGGTATACACTATAAATATACGCGCGTGCGTGAGAGGTTGCATAAAAGGAAAGAAAACAATAACTAATCACAATATATTTCTTATTCCATTATTATTCTTTTAGAATAGTTACCTTTGCAAAAAATAAATTTATGAGATCAAAAGACTTAAAATCGGCACAACCAGCCAAAGTATTAGTAATTGGTGAAGATTCTAATCTGCAATGGTCGGACACAGCAACTGGATATGCAATGTTCGCTGACTATTATTTTCGTAGTTTTCCTGAAGATCATGGCGAACGCAGCAGGAATGTAGAAGCACGTAACTTGTTTAACCACCTTACGTATGTTACCCTTAATACAATTAAGCCTGATGAGATCTACATTACTAACTTATGCAATGATTATGTAGAACCGGCTCCCAAAGGTAAAAGAGTACTAATACCAGAGGAAAAAGCGGTTAAAGGATTTGAGCACATAAAGTGGTTACTGGAGCAGAATCCAACCATTGAGGTTGTTCTGTCTATGTCATTGCAAACCAACTACTGGTTACAGAAATTAGGTCTTTATGGCGGCGATGAGGATTTCCTTCATGGTGCTCAGCCACGCCGCGTAGGAATAGAATCTATTGAACCCTATTACCAACCGGTTGATGGTAAATCACTTAGAGCTATCTGTGGAAATATATATGATGCTATTAACTATCCTGTGAAAGTTATTCCAATACTTCCGGCGAAAGACTATCCATTAAAAGACAAGAATCTTGAGCTGTTCAGTGCTGCTTATGAAAATATCCGAGCATACTTTCGTAAATAATCACTGCATTTGAATTAAAAAACAGGAAAAGATCCTCCACCTGCTACTAAAATGTATAAAAAGCCTTGACAAAAGGGCTTTCAGGTAGTGGCAGATAAAAAATCATCTGCTACCAGATCATTTATCTGCCACTACCAAGCTTTACTTGTTAGCACATTAAAAGAGGTTTTACTCATCGCAGTGTGAGCGATAAAAAATAAGCCCAACCTAAAAAGTTAGGCTTTCGGAAAAACATATTCTAACCTAATAGAATATAACCAGAATAATCTTCTATTTCTTCACGATACATTTTTCGTTTGATATACATCATAAGCATACTTTGATATATATCAAAAGGTACGTTAGATATATATCAAACAATATTTTATAGCCGAAGCATTTCTATTTTTATCGTTATGTTTTCACCTAATAAAAGATACAAATATAAACATGTGCAATAGTTGCAGTATGTACTGTCTTCTCTGTTTTAGTGGCAGATGATAGATTTTAGTAGCAGATGATTTTTGATCTGCTACTAACCAAAAGTCCCTTGAATAAAGAGTTTTACACGATTTAGTAGCAGGTAGCAGATCTTTTTGTGTTTTTATAATTGAATCTAATAACTGTTCGGTTTCGTTTAAGCAGGCTATTTTTCTCTTGAAAACAAATAGCCTCAGCAATAGAGAAAAAAAGCCTCGGCTACAATTCTTGTAACCGAGGCAAAAGCTAGTATTCAAATATTCGTTTAGATACTCTTCTCTATATTCCAGACAAAAGCACGAAGCCCCAATCTTTCTGTTGACTTATCTAAACGATGAAGCATTTCAAGAAGACGATCTACACGGTCATCATCAACAACTGTTATTATGGAAGAACACATAGACGGCCAGGCATGACTGCCGTAATGAGGATCACCCGTTTTACTTCCCCGGCCTCTGACTTCTTCAACATAGGAGAATCCACGGCAACTGTTTCTATCTAAAATAGCTAATACGCTATCATAAAAAGCCTGGTCAAATGTTATTAAGACTGATTTCATATTTTTTCTTTTTCAAATTCATTAATCTTTTTCAGTAGCAGAAACAACAGCTTCCAGTTCACGCATTTTCTTACGGTTACGTTTTACACCAGTACCGGCAAAAACACAATACAGCACAGGCACAATAACCAAAGTCAGCACTGTTGAGATAGATAAACCACCAATTACTGCAATACCCATTGGCTTCCACATTTCCGAACCTTGTCCACCACCTATTGCCATTGGTATCATACCAAGAATAGCTGTCAGTGAAGTCATAATTACTGGACGCAAACGAGATTTACCCCCTTTTACTACAGAATTAATAATACCCAAGCCACGTTCCCTGTTCAGGTTTATATAATCCACAAGCACAATACCATTCTTTACAACGATACCAATCAACATGATCATACCAATAGCCGACATCAGATTTAACGTACTGCCAGATATCCACAAAGCAATCAGTACACCCGAGAATCCGAACGGTAATGCAAACATAATGATAAACGGATAAGTCAGCGATTCAAACTGAGCAGCCATCACAATAAATACGAGAATGATGATAAGTCCACCCAAGGTCATTAAATCGGCAAACGATTCTTGCTGATCCTCATAAGTACCGGACACCTGTACTGTTACCCCGGAAGGCACATTTATCTGAGAAATCTGCTGACGTGCAGCAGCAACCACTTTATCCATTGAAGCACCGGATATTACAGCCTGAACCGTATTTACACGTTCACGATCTTTACGCTCAATTGTTGGAGGTTCGCTCTCTTCAACTACAGTTCCCAGGTCTTTAATCCGAATACCCTTTCCCTGACTATTATACACCAGAATATTTTCAATTGATTCTATAGACTGACGATATTCAGGAGCATACATAACTTTAATGTCATACTCATCACCCTCTTCACGATATTTAGATGCAATAGCACCGTTGATTCGGTTTCTTGCATAATTTGCTGCAGTTGACAAGTTCAATCCATTCAAAGCCAATTTCTCACGATCGAACTTTATCTGGTATTCAGGTTGATAATCTCCACGACTGATAGTAACATCTACACAGCCGTGCACTTTACTCATTCGTTCTCTCAGCTCCTTTGCCACCTTATCAGTTTCTCCAAAATCATATCCGTACACTTCCAAATCAAGCGTAGCTTGTCCGCTACCCATCATGCTCGATCTGTTACCTCCTACATTTACCATGAATTTCTTTAATTCAGGGAAGTTACCAAGATCTTTACGCATACTATCGCAAATCTCCACAATTCCCCGTTTACGGTCAGCAGGATCAGACAAACGAATATTAAAGGTAATAATATGAGTACCATTATCACTCATCGATGCCCACGCATTATCCGAGGAAGCCTGACCTACAGTAAAGTTAACAGCCTGAATTTCGGGATATTTATTCTTCCATAGTTTATTTACTTTCAGAGCTACGTCACGTGATATCTCAGTTCGTGTGCCAATAGGCATTTCCATAGTAACACCAACACGTCCATTATCTTGCGTAGGCATAAACTCTGTACCTATAAACTTGAATAAGAAAAGAGACGCAATAAAGAAAATGCCCCCTGCCGAGATAACAACAGTTCGATGCCTTACCGCCCAGTTTACTAACTGTGCATAAGATACATCAAGCTGATCGAGCGCCTTTTTAACAGGCCCATAGAATTTCTCAAACACTTTATTATGCTTAGGATTCAGTTTCAACAACTGAGAGCTCATCATCGGAGTCAGAGTTAATGCACAGATCAGAGAAATAGCCATGATGATACAAACCATCCATCCCAATTCACGGAATAAAACTCCCGTCATACCAGAAACTAATGTCAGCGGGAAGAATACGGCAAACAAAGTCAGAGTTGAAGCAATAACCGACAGTGCCATTTCATTTGTACCATGAACAGCAGCCTGCTTTGGATGACTTCCTCTTTCTATATGCGTGGTCACATTCTCCAATACCACAATAGCATCATCCACTACCAGACCAATCGCTATGGATAATGAGGACAAGGAAATAATATTCAGAGAACTTCCCGTCACGGCAAGATAGATAAACGAGGCCACCAATGATAACGGGATAGTAATAAGAATTATCACGCAAGACCTCCATCGTCCAAGGAAGAGAAATACGACGAGTCCCACAAAGATTAATGCATCACGGATTACATCCGCCAGAGAAGCAATTGTATTCTTAATATTATCTGACGTATCCACAATTACATCCAGCTTCACATCAGATGGTAACTTAGCTTGTAAAGCAGGTAAAGCAGCACGCACTTTATCAGCAATTTCCACAGAGTTAGCTCCAGTCTGTTTCTGAACAACAATCATTGCTCCCTGCTCACCATCATTATAGGTTTCCTGAGTTCGTTCCTCAACGGAATCCTTTATACGAGCCACATCCTTTAAATAGACATTTCTGCCACTATAACTACCTACCACAACATTCTCCATTTGAGAAGCATCCTGGAACTCACCCTGTACACGTAAAGAGTAAGTATTACTACCAATATCAAAATTACCGCCCGGCACATTCTTATTCTCTGCGGCAATAATGGAGGAAATACTTTCCACACTCAGATGATATGCTTCCAAACGAACAGGATCAATATAAACATGAATTTCACGTTTTGGTGCACCGGAAACAGACACCGTACCCACTCCGCCAATTCTCGCCAGCGGGTTAGCTACTCCGTTATCCAGGATCTTGTACAGTGCCGGCATACTCTCCTTCGCCTTGGCAGAAAGTACCAGGATTGGAATCATATCTGTACTGAACTTAAAGATGGTAGGATTCTCGGCACCATCAGGTAAAGACGATTTAACCAAATCTAATTTATCACGTACATCATTTGTCAGTTCATCTATGTTTTTCCCATATTCAAACTCTAAAGTGATGATAGATATATTTTCTCTCGACTTAGATGTTATATGCTTTAGATTACTTACAGTATTCAACACATTTTCAAGAGGGCGGGAAACATTGTTCTCAATGTCCGACGCACTTGCACCCTGATACGATGTCATTACCATAATGGTATTGGTCTCTATATTAGGATACAAATCAATAGGCAGTTTCTGCAAAGAGAAAAGCCCGAACACCAGCACTGCCACAAAGCAGAGCGAGGTCATTATAGGACGTTTTACGGCTCCTTGATATATACTCATATCTTTTTCTAAATTATTAATCGGCCTTCTAAAACAATATATCTATACTAATATATCGCTATTAAAAAGTCGGAATTATTATTTCTCTACTTCAACAGCAGTACCGTTATTTAAACGAGTCTGTCCGGCAACAACAACCTGCGAGTTATTGGGTACTCCTGATATTAATTCATATTCAGTTCCCATACGACGACCAAGCACAACCTTATTATATGAGACTTTTCCATTGTTGTATACATACACATAGCGATCTCCGGAACCAGTTTGCTTCACAATTGCACGATCAGGAACTACTACGTGTTCCGTTGAACCAAAATTCATTGATACACGGGCAAACATTCCCGGACGTACTTTCTGACCGCTATTTGAAACTGTGATCTCAACAGGGAATGTTCTGGTTGTATTATCAATAGTAGGATAAACCAAACTAACCTTGCCTGTAAATTCTTCATCACCATATACATCAAGTTTAATTTGGGTAGTCATCCCTTTTTTCACTTTAGTAAAATAGTCCTCAGAGATATTAATCATTAGTTTTACCGGCGAAATCTTTTCAACAGTGAGCACCGGAAGTCCTCCGGAATACATATCACCGCTGTCATAATTACGAGCTGTAACCACTCCGCTAATAGGGCTGGTTAAAGATGTATTTCTTAATAAGTTTCTGTAAGAAGTCTGCATCACATCTAAATTCATCTTCTTGGCATCCCACTCTGATTTTGAAGCTCCGCCTACTTTGTACAATTCATCAATCCGGGCAAACTCTATTTTCTGGTTATCCAATTGTGATTTAATCTGATTTAGGCTTGAAGCATCCATCTGGACTAGTTTCTGACCTTTACGAACCTGATCACCAACTTCCACATATATCTTCTCAATTCGAACAGGAGATGAAGGTGCTATATTGTTCTTTACATCAGATTCAACTGTAGCTGTAAATTCCTGCAGCTGTTCCACATTCTCAGCTCTCACTGATGCCAATTTAACTTTTGGCTTTTCCTCCTTAATTGTTGTGGCTGCTGTTTTTTCTCCTTTTCCGCAAGAGCTGAGCAACATCAAAGTGGCCAAAGTGAATAACTGAATTTTACCAAATCTTTTCATATTTCTATTTATTTATTATCGGTTAGTATTCTATTTCTTTAGTTCTTCATTCTTTGGGAAAGAACTTAATATTCTATCTTTTCCCAATACTTTCTCAAGATCAGCTTTTGCTGACAGGTAATCAAAAATCGATTGATTGTATGACAGTTTCGACTGAGTTAGTGCCAGTTCCGAATCATTTAGTTCAAGGATTGTGCCTTTACCAACTTCATATCTCTTTTGAGCAATCAAACATCCCTTTTCTGCTTGCTTCACACTCTCTTTATTTGAGCCGACCTGTTCAATAGACTTTTGTATATTATCCATATAGTTCTTCACCTGAACATCCAGACTTCTACGTAAATTCAATTTATTCAGAGTCAGCTGTTCCATCTGTAATTTTGTTTGTTTTACCTTATACGAACGAGCATTACCATCGAAAATAGGAATTGAGAGAGAGAGGCCAACAGTGCTGTAAGGATTCCATTTGTAATTTCCAAATTTAAAATCTTCGTTCATTGACACATAAGAAAACTGAGAAGACAATGATACAGAAGGAAGATATGCACTTTTATTCACCTGAAGTTGCTTATCAAGCATTTCACTCTGCAGCTTCATTTGTCTTAATTGCGTATTATTATCAATCATGGTAGTATCAACATTCAACGCTTCAGCATACATACTATTTTCATAATTAGCCAGGTTACCTTCAATTTCCATATTTTGGTTTGCATCCAAACCAATCAATACTTTTAGTTGAAGTTTAGTTAGGTTCACTGCAT
The DNA here is from genome assembly GCF_963676325.1 of uncultured Bacteroides sp. NCBI lineage: Bacteria > Pseudomonadati > Bacteroidota > Bacteroidia > Bacteroidales > Bacteroidaceae > Bacteroides > uncultured Bacteroides sp. The sequence continues at coordinate 442,032 of NZ_OY781099.1, read as the reverse complement.
TTTCAGCAGAAATCACACTCGGTTTTAAGTTTCTAACCTGAACTTCGGCACGTATTTTATCGTATTCCGAAACAACTCCCTGCTTAAATTTATTATTCACAACCTCATAATTAGCTTCTGAGTGTGCATAACTTTTCTTGAGCACCTCGTAAGAGTCCTGAGCCAATAGTAACTGATAGTATGCCTTTGTTACCTGATTAACAAGATCCTGTTTTGAGGAACGCGCACTTTCTACTGCTAGCTCTACATCTTTTGCTGATAATTCAATTGACTTAGTCAGCGTGGGTGCAAAAATAGGCAGCGAAAGGCTCAAACCTGCATTCCAGTTATTAGACTGCCCTACCTTAATACTTTGCCCCATCATTGCAAATACCTGCTTCTTAATTGTGTATGTATACCCGCCTGATGCATTTATATTAGGGAATAATCCTGCAATTACACCTTTCTTGGCATATTGCTTCTTTTCAATCTCTTTGTCTGCAACCTTAATTGTTGGATTTTCACTTTGCGCAATCTCCAAAGCTTTTTCCAGACTTAGCCTCAACACCTCTTGCCCTCTGCTGACACTACATAGAAGCAATGCAGCAATGACAAAAAGCGCCTTCTTACCTAAAAAACATTTCATTTTATCCATATCGTAGTTTTACATTTTTTGTTTTCTGTAATTACCTATAAACTCATCCAATATCTTCTGCCCCTTTTCTGTTGATATCCCACGCAAGAAAATAAAAACAATAGATTCATAAACTTCAATAAAAGAGTAAGCCCTGACAATTTCAGCACTATGAAGAAAGTCCATCTGTTCCCTAAGAAGAATATTCACTATCTCGAAGTTTACGTCATCTCTAAAAATTCCTTGCTCTACTCCACTCTTAAAAAAAGCAAGGACGCTACATTGATTCTTTTCGCGACTTTGCCTTATCAGTTCATTCACTTTGGGGTACTTTCTAATATCCTCAAAAAAACGTATGTTTATTTTTTGATAAATATCAATACTTAGCTTATAGAATTTCAGAATAACTTCCAGTACATTACTAGATTCAGCAATCGCTTTCGCACCAAAAGCCTCCTTCTCTTCTTCCTGTAGCTTCACACATTCAATTAATAGTTCCTCTTTATCTTTAAATGTTTCGTACAATGTGCGTTTGGAAATACCAAGATCGGATGCAACATCATCCATTGTAACTCCTTTAATTCCGTTCGTTGTAAAAGCTTTCATTGCAGCCAGAACAATGCGTTTTTTAAATTCTTGTTTAGCAGTATTCGTTTTTCTATCACTTTCATTCATCACGCCATCCTCTTTATTTTTTATTCTTTTATTCTTTTTTTGCTTACGTATGCAAAGATAGATAGAAAACTTTTCAAACTAAATTAGTTTTCCAGCTTTCATCAATTATTTCATAATTATTATCATTGCTGTCCCATTAAAATCTAAAATAGCTCTTTGAAATATTTGAAAATTAGTTAGTTGCGGAGGATTTTCGATTAAACGGATTTGAATTTTCATCTTTGCAGTCTTAAATAGGATTGTAAATGAATAGAGATAAATTCGTTTTCGCTCAACTCGTATCGTTCTTAGATAGAAACAAGTTCAACTATATTGTTCGCAAATACGAAGGCGATAAGTATGTTAAGCATTTCACTTGTTGGAATCAAATACTTGCGCTGATGTTTGGTCAACTCTCTAATCGAGAAAGTCTACGCGATTTGATTGTTGCTCTTGATGCACATCATTCTAAGTGTTACCACTTAGGGATGGGCAAGAATGTTTCGAAATCATCTCTGGCAAGAGCCAACCAAGATAGAGATTGTCGCATCTTTGAAGAATTTGCCTACTTCCTTGTAAACGAAGCACGAGAAAAGCGAGCTACAGATATCTTCAAACTTGGTGGAAACGTCTACGCCTTTGATTCAACAACGATTGACTTGTGTCTCTCCGTCTTTTGGTGGGCGAAGTTTCGCAAGAAAAAAGGCGGTATCAAAGTGCACACATTATATGATGTAGAAACGCAGATACCAACATTCTTTCATATTACTGAAGCTTCTGTACACGACTCAAAGCCAATGAATGAGATTCCTTACGAATCAGATTCTTACTACATATTTGACCGAGCCTATAACAACTTCAAGATGTTGAGTAAAATTCATCAGATAGGAGCCTACTTCGTTATCAGGGCAAAGAAGAATCTTCAATACAAGCCCATAAAATGGAAACGAAGATTACCTAAGAATGTGCTTTCGGATATGACTATCGAACTGACAGGCTTTTATCCGAGGCAATACTATAAAGAAGCTCTTCGTTTGGTTAGATACTGGGATGAAGAACAAAAGCGTGAGTTTGATTTCTTAACCAATGCAACGCATATATCTTCTCTTCAAGTCGCTGAACTTTACAAGAATCGCTGGCAGGTAGAACTTTTCTTCAAATGGCTAAAGCAACACCTCAAAATCAAGAAGTATTGGGGTACTACTGAGAATGCCGTAAGAATACAAATCTATGCCGCCATCTGTAGCTATTGCTTGGTCGCTATCGTTCAAAATGACATGCAGCTTAATAGAAGCACATACGAGATCTTGCAGATCTTGAGTATATCATTGACCGATAAAACTCATCTCCAAGATCTCTTCAACAAAACTAAATTTCAATATGACAAAGAACGTTTTAGACTGAATGAGCCAAGTTTATTTGATTTTTAATAACGTCCCATTTTTAATGGGACACTAATGAATTATTATATAAAAGAATAGAATTATTAAAAGAGTTGTTAACATTCTTCAGATGGATTTATGTATTTTTGCAGTCAAACTACAGGAACCACTTAAAAATCACAATAAAATGACTAAAAAAATAAAACCGGAAACAATCTGTGTACAAGCAGGTTGGGATCCTAAAAAAGGGGAACCACGTGTGCTTCCTATTTACCAGAGCACTACTTTCAGATATGAAACTAGCGATCAGATGGCTAAGCTTTTCGACCTGGAAGAAAGCGGCTATTTCTACACACGCTTGCAGAATCCAACAAATGATGCCGTAGCTGCGAAAATAGCTGCTTTAGAAGGCGGAGTTGCAGCAATGCTGACTTCATCTGGCCAATCAGCAAACTTCTATGCAATATTCAATATCTGTTCTGCAGGAGACCACTTCGTCAGCGCTTCCACAATTTATGGTGGAACATTCAATCTTTTTGGAGTTACTCTGAAAAAGCTAGGTATTGAAGTTACCTTTATTGATCCGGAAGCAAGCGAAGAAGAAATCTCCAGCGCTTTCAGACCAAATACCAAAGCACTGTTTGGAGAAACAATTTCCAACCCAGGACTAAACATTCTTGATATCGAGAAATTTGCAAAGATAGCGCATAGTCATGGAGTGCCTTTGCTGGTTGATAACACCTTTGCTACTCCAATAAACTGTCGCCCGTTTGAATGGGGAGCAGATATCGTGATACATTCCACAACTAAATATATGGATGGGCATGCCACTTCTGTGGGTGGAGCCATTGTTGACAGCGGTAATTTTGATTGGAATGCTTATGCTGATAAGTTTCCAGGATTAACTAAACCTGATGATTCATATCACGGATTAACTTATACTGCAAGCTTTGGAAAAAATGCATTTATCACAAAAGCTACAGTACAATTAATGCGTGACTTAGGCGCTGTTCAATCTCCTTTCAATGCTTTCTTACTTAACATAGGATTGGAAACTCTTCACTTACGTGTGCCTCAACATTGCAGCAATGCTCAAAAGATTGCAGAATATTTAGAGAAAAACGACAAAGTGGCTTGGGTAAATTATAGCGGACTCAAAAGCAATAAGTATTATGAATTAGCACAAAAATATCTACCTAATGGTTCTTGCGGTGTGATTGCATTTGGACTGAAAGGCGGAAGAGATATTGCTATTAAATTTATGGACAGCTTGCAACTGGCAGCTATTGTAACTCACGTAGCCGATGCACGTACTTGTGTACTTCACCCTGCCAGCCATACTCACCGTCAACTTAGCGATGAACAATTGATTGAAGCCGGAGTTGCTCCGGATTTAATTCGTTTCTCAGTGGGTATTGAGAATGTAGATGATATTATTGATGATATTGAACAAGCATTAGCTCAATAAAATCAAAGACTATAGACTAAAAAAGATCCCCAGTATCCAGAACAGGACATTGGGGATTTTCTTTATCCACAGTTTCTAAAAAACAGCTTTACGCTTATTCTTTAATTCTAATAGGAATATTTTGTATCATAGTTTATGCTCCAACGTTTAATCCGTTCCCGGACATCTTTACAATTGCTACTTATGCGATTTACTAACAAACGTTCTTTGATCAAAATAGCTCCTACTCAAGGAAGGATAAAGAATATTTAATTCTGAGTTTTAAACCAATCAAGCAGTTCCTGCTCCTTCGCTATTGCACTATTTTCAATATCAACTGATTTCTTTGTCAGTTCTTGTACTATCTGTTTGCTTTTCAACGGAAGCAGATTCTCCTTGGTAATAAGTAATGCACTTACCACAGCGCTACGGGCAAAACACATTGCCGAGCAAACATCTGTTGCCGTTTTTTTATCAGCTTGCTTTGCAACATCCGAAATAAAATCCATCATTCGCATAGCCATTTCGGCCACATCAAAAGGTACCATTGCAGCTATCAAAATGGATTTCTGTACCTGCTCATCGCGACTCACCTTCTCCTCATTTGTTTCTTCGGGCATTTTATATGCTTCAACAAGTTCATTATAGGAATCCGCGTCACGATCAATACATTGTGTAAACTCTTCACGTAATGCCTTCATACATTCAGCAATATTTTCCATCTGAGTTTTAATCTCCACATCTTCTTGCCTGGCAGCAATAAGATTTGCTATTTTTTCAGTCAAAGAAGTCGCTAATGCTGCACTTAGAGCAGCCGCTGAACCACTGGCAGGAACAGAGTTATTTCCTGCTGTCTTTGCCAAATATTCTTTTATTGTTAAGTCTGCTAACATACTATTATTCTTGTTTTCTGGTTTCTTTAAGAAAACGAAGATAGGAGTTTAACTGGCAAACAGCAATAGTTTTTAAAGATTTTATTCGCACATCTTAAGATTTTGAAGTAAAGATTCCAAGTATTCTGAAAAAAGGAGTTACTTTGCACTGTATACATCATTAATTTGTAATTGATAATTATGAAACTTAATATACTGCTCTGTGATACATTCCCGGGACTTCTTCCTTCGAATATAGAATCTTACCCCTCCATGTTTTATCATTTATTTGATTCTGTACGTCATGATATGGTATACCAAATCTACAATATTCAGGAAGGCGAGATTCCTGAGGAGATTCATTCTGACGAACTTTATCTTATAACAGGAAGCCGTGCCGGTGCTTATGATGAAACAAAATGGGTAAAGGATTTACTAAACTTTATTCAAAAAGCACATGCACGTCAGGCAAATTTAATAGGAATCTGCTTTGGACATCAGGCAATTGCCCAGGCATTAGGGGGACGAGTTGAAAAGTCTGACAAAGGATGGGGTACAGGTATCCGTTCTTCCAAAATTGTATTACCCGAAGCATTAAAATTCTTCCCGGAAGGAATAATGAATCTGGATTATAACCATAACGATCAGGTTGTTGTTCTTCCCAAAGAAGCCACTCTGTTTGCAAGCAGTGATTTCTGCCCAATCGATGGATTTATAGTAGGAGAACACATTCTTTCATTCCAGGGACATCCTGAATATTTCATGGATTACAACCGTTATTTAATTCTGAATCACGCTGAAGATGAACCTCAGGAGATAAAGGATGCAGCTCTGAAAAGCATTGATGAATTAAAGGCTATGGGAAAAGAAGCTGCATACTGGATGACTAATTTAATATAATAAACAATGAACAAAGTACTTATTATAGACGACGAAAACCAGATACGTAAACTTCTGGCCAGAATGATGGAGCTGGAGGGTTACGAAGTCTATCAGGCAATAAATTGTCAGTCGGGATTGAAACAAATTGAAATAAACAATCCCGAAGTGGTACTTTGTGATGTGCGTTTACCAGATGGAAACGGTGTAGATCTTGTTTTAAAAATAAAAAAGTTATTCCCACAAACAGAAGTAGTCTTGCTCACTGCTCACGGAAATATACCGGATGGCGTTCAAGCAATAAAGAACGGAGCATACGATTATATAACCAAAGGTGACGATAACAATAAGATCATTCCGCTAATAAGCAGGGCTATGGAAAAGGCTTTGATAAATAGACGGTTAGAAAAGCTTGAGGCACAAGTAGGGAAACAGTATTCCTTTCAGAATATTCAAGGAAATAGCAAACAGATAAAAGAAGCTGTATCTCTGGCACAGAAAGTGTCGGCTACAGATGTTCCTGTACTGCTAACAGGAGAGACAGGAACCGGGAAAGAAGTCTTTGCACAAGCAATTCATGGAAGTAGTTCAAGAAGTGGTAAATCTTTTGTGGCTATAAACTGCTCTTCATTTAGTAAGGAACTTCTGGAAAGCGAGATGTTCGGATATAAAGCAGGGTCTTTTACCGGTGCAGTGAAAGATAAGAAAGGATTATTTGAAGAGGCAAATAATGGAACCATATTTCTTGATGAGATTGGTGAAATGGCCTTCGATCTTCAAGCTAAACTATTGCGCATTCTTGAAACAGGTGAATTTATAAAAATAGGTGAGACAAAACCAACTAAAGTGAATGTACGGATCATTGCAGCTACCAATCGCAATCTGGCAAAAGAAATAGAAGAAAATCATTTCCGGGAAGATTTATTCTACCGCCTTTCTGTTTTTCAGATTCACTTACCGGCTTTACGTGAACGAAAAGAAGATATTGAATTTATTGCCCGCTCTTTTATAGAAGACTTCGGAACTAAGCTATCAAAACAAATACTGAAAGTTAGCGATGAATTTATTGATGCACTGACACAACATAACTGGAAAGGAAATATTCGTGAACTTCGCAACGTTATTGAACGGAGCCTCATCATCTGTAACGAGGATGAATTAACCCTTCAGGATCTTCCTATAGAAATTCAAAACACTCATTTCGAAGAGATAGTAGGAAAAAGTTATTCAAACTTCGAACTGGCAGCAATGGAACGCAGACATATTGCTCGCGTGCTTGAATACACCAAAGGAAACAAAACTGAAGCAGCCCGACTACTAAAAATTGGTTTGACCACGTTATACAGAAAAATAGAAGAATACAAATTATAAATTTTCTCAACGGTCTTTTAATCAGATCGTAAAACATCACAGACTTTTCTTCAAAATGGTTCTTCGTCACTTTAGGTGCAAGCAAACGGTCTCAAATGCTTATTTAATAAAGACTCTACATGCTTTTTAATAAGCCATTTATTGAATCTGATAAAAAGTTGGTAAAAGCACTATAAATAAAAGGCTCAATGCAATAGCTTGCACCTAAAGTGACGAAGAACCTTCAAAATCATAAAAAAGCTACGCAGTCACGCGGAACAGCCCGAAACACCTGATTATAAACCAACTATAGGCGCGTAGCTTCGAAGTAAAAGTTACGCGCTTGCATAGAAAGCTACGCGCTTTGTCTCGTCCTGAATAAGGTTTACTCATAAAGAAAGAAAGAATGAGCAAACCTTATTCAATATTTCTATTACACATCAGTTTTAGCTGATAAGAATGACCCAACCACATTACCAAAACAACACGCTACCCTACCAAAATGGAAAGGTCTATTTCCCCACTCTCAAAGAACTTTATTCTTTAATCAATTGTTTTACAGAAAGATAATACAGGCATGACTTCTTTGGCATACCTTTGGTTCTATACATACTAGAATATAATAGTAATAACAAACAATTTAAAGATTAAAAAGAGATATGAACACATTATTATTTATTACAGGTTGCCTTGTGGGCTGTATATGCTTCTGGCTTTTCTTTTTATGTATAGACTGGTTTGAAGAAATATAAAAATCAAAAAGAATATGTATACAACATTATTTATTCTAGGCTTAGCCATCTTCGGTTATATGGTTTACGTACTTATAAAACCCGAAAAGTTTTAATCAAATGAATACAGAATTATTAGGCAGCGGAATTCAGATCATATTGATGCTCGCATTGAGTTATCCGCTGGGTAAACACATCGCAAAGGTTTATAAAGGAGAAAAAAGTTGGTCGGACTTTATTTCTCCTGTAGAAAATGCAATATATAGAATCTGTAAGATTGATCCTACGGAGGAAATGAGTTGGAAAAAGTTTTTGGGAACACTACTCACGCTAAACATCTTCTGGTTTTTCTGGGGAATGGTTCTACTTGTTTCTCAGCATTGGCTTCCGTTGAATCCTGATGGTAACGGATCTCAAAGTGCGGATCAGGCTTTTAATACTTGCATCAGCTTTTTAGTGAACTGCAACTTACAGCATTACAGTGGTGAAAGCGGACTGACTTACTTTACTCAGTTATTTGTAGTTATGCTTTTCCAATTCATTACCGCAGCAACCGGAATGGCAGCTATGGCAGGTATTATGAAAGCGATGGCCGCAAAGACGACAAAAACCATTGGTAACTTTTGGTTCTTTCTGGTAAGAAGTTGCACAAGAATCTTGCTTCCCTTATCTTTAGTTGTTGGTCTTGTTTTGATTCTTCAAGGAGTGCCAATGGGATTTGAAGGAAAAGCTACCATCCCTACATTAGAAGGTACAACGCAAACCGTTTCCCAAGGACCTGCCGCAGCAATTGTGGCGATTAAGCAAATGGGAACCAACGGAGGTGGATTCTTTGGAGCAAATTCTGCTCATCCGTTAGAAAATCCATCCTATTTAACTAATATGGTTGAGAATATCTCAATTCTTCTTATCCCGATGGCCATGATCTTTGCGCTTGGTTTCTATCTGAAGCGTAAAAAAATGGCTTATAGCATTTTTAGTGTAATGCTACTTGGCTATCTTATCGGTGTAGGTATCAACACATGGCAAGAAACCGGAGGCAATCCTAAGATAACCGGTATAGACCAAAGTGGTGGTGTTATGGAAGGAAAAGAAGTTAGGATTGGATCGGCAGCTACTGCCCTGTGGAGTGTAAGTACTACAGCAACTTCCAATGGGTCAATTAACGGAATGCACGATAGTATGAAACCACTTTCCGGAATGGTAGAAATGCTTAATATGCAAATCAACACATGGTTTGGTGGCGTAGGCGTTGGTTTCATGAATTATTATATTTTCATCATTATAGCCGTATTTATCAGTGGACTGATGGTGGGCCGAACTCCCGAATTCCTAGGTAAAAAAGTAGAAGCACGGGAGATGAAAATAGCAACAATCATCGCATTATTTCATCCATTTATGATTCTCGTAGGCACAGCAGTTGCCGCTTATTTATACACTCATCACCCAGGATTTGTTTCTTCTGAAGGAGGTTGGTTGGGTAATCCGTCTTACCACGGACTGAGCGAAATGTTTTATGAATACACTTCTTGTTCAGCCAATAATGGTTCTGAATTTAATGGACTAATAACTAACACACCATTCTGGAATTATTCTTGCGGACTGATTCTTATACTTAGCCGATATTTGCCAATTATTGGGCAGGTGGCCATTGCTGGTTTATTAGCTAAAAAGAAGTTTATTCCGGAAAGTGCAGGAACATTGAAAACAGATACCGCTACGTTTGGTATCATGACCTTTGCAGTAATTTGCATCATTGCTGCTTTGGCATTCTTCCCTACACACGCATTAAGTACAATAGCAGAACATTTAAGTTTATAATTGTAAGAAGAAATATGAAAAGAAATAAGCCAACCTCTTTATTCCCTAAAGAGCAAGTAATAGAAAGTATTAAACAATCATTCGCAAAATTAGATCCACGGATGATGATTAAGAACCCGATTATGTTCACTGTAGAAGTGGCTACAGTTGTGATGTTTTTGGTCACAATCTATTCCATTTTTAATAAAACACAAGGATCATTCGGATATAATGTCACTGTGTTTATCATTCTCTTTATCACGTTATTATTTGCAAACTTTGCAGAAGCTATTGCCGAAGCACGGGGAAAAGCGCAGGCTGACAGTCTGAGAAAAACTCGTGAAGAGACTCCTGCCAAACAAATAATAAATGGGAAAATAAACATTGTAAGTAGCTCCAAATTAAAGAAAGGAGATATTTTTGAGTGTGAAGCCGGAGATCTTATTCCATCGGATGGTGAAATAATTGAAGGCCTTGCATCTATTGACGAAAGTGCCATAACAGGAGAAAGTGCTCCGGTAATCCGTGAAGCCGGAGGTGATAAAAGTTCAGTAACCGGAGGTACAAAAGTGCTGTCCGATTCAATTAGGGTAGTGGTAACCACTCAACCTGGAGAAAGTTTCCTTGACAAGATGATTGCTTTGGTTGAAGGAGCATCCCGCCAGAAAACCCCGAATGAAATTGCTTTAACTATTTTGCTGGCTGGTTTTACGCTGGTCTTTGTTATTGTGTGTATTACTTTAAAACCATTAGCCGATTATAGTCATGCAATACTAACTATTGCTTCTCTGATTTCACTTTTTGTCTGTCTGATTCCTACCACAATTGGTGGATTGCTTTCTGCTATCGGTATTGCAGGAATGGACCGTGCTTTGCGGGCAAATGTTATTACCAAATCAGGTAAAGCTGTAGAAACGGCAGGAGATATTGACACATTATTGCTAGATAAAACCGGAACAATTACTATCGGTAACCGTAAAGCTACAAAGTTTTATCCGGTTACCGGAATGGAAGAACGAGCATTTATCGAATTTTGCATGCTTTCTTCTGTATCCGATGAAACACCCGAAGGCAAATCCATTGTAGAACTAGGAAGAGAAGCTGGTCTTCGGATGAGGAATCTAAATACTATGGGCTCTAGAATGATTAAGTTTACCGCAGAGACAAAATGTTCCGGAATTGATTTGCAGGATGGTACGCAAATACGCAAAGGCGCTTTTGATTCTATCCGCCATATTTCTGAAACAGCAGGAAACACATTCCCCAAAGAAACGGAAGAAATTACCGCTGCCATTGCAAATAATGGAGGTACTCCACTGGTAGTCTGCGTCAATAAAAAAGTTATCGGGGTAATTGAATTACAAGACATTATTAAACCAGGCATACAGGAACGTTTTGAACGTCTAAGAAAAATGGGGGTTAAAACGGTGATGGTTACGGGAGATAATCCTCTTACTGCCAAATATATTGCAGAAAAAGCCGGGGTTGATGATTTCATTGCAGAAGCCAAACCGGAAGATAAAATGGAATATATTAAGAAAGAACAGGACTCCGGTAAACTGGTGGCAATGATGGGCGACGGAACCAATGATGCTCCGGCACTGGCTCAGGCAAACGTGGGAGTTGCTATGAATAGCGGAACGCAAGCCGCCAAAGAAGCTGGAAATATGGTAGACCTTGATAACGACCCGACCAAGTTAATTGAGATTGTGGAAATAGGAAAACAATTATTGATGACACGAGGAACATTAACAACTTTCTCTATTGCTAATGATGTAGCAAAATACTTTGCCATTGTTCCTGCTCTGTTTATGGTGTCCATTCCTCAGTTAGCAGCATTAAACGTTATGGGATTACACAGTCCTGAAAGTGCTATTCTGTCGGCTATTATCTTTAACGCACTTATTATTCCGGCTTTAATTCCATTGGCATTAAAGGGTGTGCAGTATAAGCCAATAGGTGCTTCAGCACTGCTTCTCCGTAATTTATTAATTTATGGATGCGGAGGTGTAATTGTTCCTTTCATCGGGATTAAGTTAATTGATCTCATTGTTAGTTTATTTATTTAATTCGTCAGAAATATGAAAACGACTCTTATAAAATCAGCCAAATTAACCCTTATGTTTTGTTTACTATTAGGGGTAACCTATGTGCTTGTTCTTTGGATATTTTCCCTGGTTGCTTCTCCTAATAAGGGAAATGCAGAACTTATTACGCTCAACGGCAAAGTGGTTGGTGCAGCCAATGTAGGACAAAAATTCACAAAAGACATTTATTTCTGGGGACGCCCTTCGGCTGTTAATTATGCTGCTGATGCTTCGGGTGGAAGTAATAAAAGTATCACAAACAAAAAATATCTGAAAGAAGTGGAAGCTAGAATTGATTCTTTTTTAGCTCATCATCCTTACCTGAAACGCAGTGAGGTTCCTGTGGAAATGGTTACAGCCAGTGGTTCCGGGCTTGATCCGGACATCACTCCTCAATGTGCTTATGTACAAATAAAGCGTGTGGCACTGGCTCGCGGAATGAGTGAAAGTGTTGTAAAAGAGATTGTAGAAAAAGAAATAGAAAAACCTTTTTTAGGTATATTTGGAACGGCTAAGGTCAATGTTCTGAAACTAAATGTTGCTTTGGAAGAGACTCGCAAATAAATCTAAGACGGAATGAACGACGAAAAGGATGCACAATATTTCCTTGATTTAATAAAGAAATCACGCAGGGGGAAATTCAAAATATACATTGGCATGATTGCCGGTGTGGGAAAAACATATAGAATGTTGCTGGAAGCACACGACCTCCTAAAAAGCGGAGTGGATGTGCAGGTAGGATATGTTGAATCCCATGGCAGGGCAGAAACCGAAGCACTGTTAGCTGGCTTGCCTGTTATTCCACGAAAAAAGATTTTCTATAAAGGGAAAGAGCTTGAGGAAATGGATTTGCAAAGCATTCTTCTTATTCATCCAGAGATTGTTATTGTGGACGAACTGGCACACACAAATGTGGAAGGAAGTCTGAACGAGAAAAGATGGCAGGATGTTATTAGCCTTCTTGATGCGGGAATCAATGTTATTAGTGCGGTGAACATTCAACATATTGAAAGTCTGAATGAAGAAATTCGCGATATCTCGGGCATAGAGGTAAAAGAACGGATTCCGGACAGTGTGTTGGAGCAGGCTGATGAAGTAGTGAATATTGACTTAACGGCTGAAGAACTGGTTAACCGACTAAAATCTGGTAAGATTTACCGTCCTGAAAAGATTCAGATTGCTTTGGATAACTTTTTTAAGACGGAAAATATTCTTCAGCTACGGGAACTTGCCTTGAAAGAAGTTGCATTACGGGTAGAAAAACAGGTAGAGAATGAATTTATTCTGGACACTTCCCGTATTCGCCATGAGCGTTTTCTGGCTTGCATCAGTGCAAATGAAAAGACTCCGCGAAAGGTTATCCGGAAAACAGCACGACTGGCAACTCATTATAGTACAAAGTTTATTGCTCTTTATGTGCAAACACCGAAAGAATCGACAGATCGCATTCCTTTGGCCAATCAGCGTTACCTGCTTAATCACTTTAAAATGGCAACAGAGTTGGGAGGCGAGGTGGTCCAGGAACAATCGGATGATATTATCGGAACCATTATTAAGGTGTGTAAAGAGAGACAAATCACAACGATTTGTATGGGAAGCCCTTCTTTCAGATTTCCCAAAGTTCTTTTTTCTATTGCCCGTTATAAAAAATTCATTGAATCACTGTCCAAGGCTAACATAGATTTAATTATCTTAGCCTGAGATTAAAACGCTTCTGATATGAAAATAAAGACTAAACTCACTTACGGCTTAGGTATGCTCTTTGCCATGATTGTTCTACTAGGCGTGCTTTCGTTGAGTTACATTAATAAGCTGAACAATGAAACTCAGAAAATCTATACGAATAATAATTATTCGCTGAGCTATTGCAGGAACATGCTCATTGTTCTTGATAATGTACATAGCAGCAAGAGTGCCTTTCAGGTTTTTATGTCCAACTTGCAAAAGCAGCAGAAGAATCTGACGGAAGTGAATGAGAAGGAAACCACGGATAGGTTGACTTTCCACTTTGAGGAGTTCAAAAATAAGATGAATGAACAGAATCTTCAGAAAGTTCGTTCTGACATCTATGTTATTATGAATCTGAATATGGCTTCCATCTATCATAAAAGTGAATTGGCAAAACAGACTGCAAGCAATGCTTTGCTATGGATTTATATGGTATTTGCCACTTGCGTATTCTTTGCGCTCGCTATATTATTCCGTTTTCCTCATTCAATAATAAAGCCAATAAGAGAGTTGACGGGAGGAATTATGGAGATTGCGAATCATAATTATGATAAAAGGCTCAATTTTGAACCAACAAGTGAATTTGGTGAGGTTTCCACATCGTTTAACAAAATGGCTGAACGGTTAAATGAATACCGGGCAAGCACTCTTTCTGATTTAATTGCAAACAAGAAATATATTGAAGCGATTGTAAACAGCATCACTGAACCTATAATCGGACTGAATAATGAAAAGGAAATACTGTTTATCAACGATGAAGCACTGAATATCCTTAATCTGAAGCGGGAAAATGTGATCAGGAAATCGGCTGCTGAGCTTTCTCTGAAAAATGATTTGCTCCGTAGGTTAATAAGGGAACTGGTGAATCCGGGAGAGAAGAAAGAACCACTTAAAATCTATGCTGACAATAAAGAAAGCTATTTTCAGGCTAATTATATCCCAATCCGGGTTGTTGAAACAGGTGAAGCCCTGCCCCAGAGCATTGGTGACGTGATTCTTTTAAAGAATATCACAGAGTTTAAGGAATTAGACACTGCAAAAACAACTTTTCTGTCTACGATTTCTCATGAATTAAAGACTCCGATCTCTGCTATAATGATGAGTTTGCAGTTATTAGAAGACAAGCGGATAGGCGAACTGAATGAAGAACAGGAATCTCTTTCTCAAAGCATAAAGGATAACAGTGAACGCCTGCTCAACATCACGGGAGAGTTGCTGAAAGTCACTCAGGTAGAAACCGGCAAACTGCAATTAATGCCGAAGATAACTAAACCAATTGAATTGATTGACTATGCAATTAAAGCTACTCACGTGCTGGCCGAAAAGTTTGGATGTCACATTGAGGTTGAGTATCCTGAAAAAATTGCTAAACTGTTTGTGGATAGTGAAAAGATTGCATGGGTGCTCACAAATTTATTGAGTAATGCCATTCACTATTCTAAAGAAAACTCAAGGATTATTATTGGTGCAAAACAAATTGGCGATGTAGTTGAAATGTTTGTGCAGGACTTTGGCAAAGGTATTGACCCGCGTTATCATCAAAGTATCTTCGACAGATATTTCCGGGTACCGGGCACCAAAGTGCAAGGCAGTGGACTAGGACTTTCAATCTCAAAAGATTTTATTGAAGCCCATGACGGTACATTGACTGTAGAAAGTGAAATAGGTAAAGGAAGTAAGTTTATTATCCGATTCAACGTGAGATAACAAAGTTCCGCCTGATTATTATTTTTCCTGAGTTCTGATAGTAAATTCTTCCCGGGGAGTTCCGAATCCATTCCTCTCCTCGAGATGAATTTCAAAAATAGCGTCACCGCTCCTCACATCAGAGGATGCGGAAAGATTTACTTTGTAGAGCACCCCTTCGCCGGGTTTTATCCGGTCAATAACAAGCGGGCGTGAATAATTCAGCTTTTGAGTTCCTTCCACTCCTTTTAGTATAGGTTTTACATCGAATGCCGCTTTCTCTCCATCGTTGTATATCTCAAAAATAAGCACACAATTTTCGTCGGCATCTACTACTCTATTCCAGTTTTCATCCTGCAAACGGATATCGCGAATGTCTAGGTGTGGAGACGGAGAAGAGTTGTAATCC
Source organism: uncultured Bacteroides sp. (assembly GCF_963676325.1). NCBI lineage: Bacteria > Pseudomonadati > Bacteroidota > Bacteroidia > Bacteroidales > Bacteroidaceae > Bacteroides > uncultured Bacteroides sp. Next base: position 426,394 of record NZ_OY781099.1, on the reverse strand, counting down.
TTTTCTCTTTCGTTATTTGCTTGTGATCTGGCCACAATACTTGCACCAATCATGGCACCGGCTGCCGTTCCTACCATTGAACCGATAAAAGATCCTTTATATCCTCCAACATTTTCTCCAATAATAGAGCCCGCTACATTACCAATGGCTGCGCCTGTTTGAGTTGCAAAAATGGATCTCGTGAATTCGTCCATCGTTCCACATCCTGATAGAAGGATGGCACATGCTGAATAAATGAATATCTTTTTCATGATGCCTATGTGTTTTAATGATCTTTTATAGGAACCGACTACAAATATAAGCATTTTCTACAGCAGTGTTAAGGCAACGCAACGTTATATATTCATAAAATGACCTACACAAAACATTAATTATGTGTACACCTTTTGTATATTTAGTCTACGCTATTTCATATTTAGCCGTACTAGCTTCGAAAAACATCCGGTTTAAAACAACCTTAAGTCTCTTGTTAATTGTCTTAAACAAAAGGGGACTTGGAACAATATATTCTTTACATTTGCAATTCATGAAACAATAATAGTGAAAAGATGGAGAATCTGAATAATATAATCAACGCATACAAGCAAATTATTGAAGATACACAGGTAAAACTATCAGCTGAGAAAAAGAAAATTTATCGCATCAGTACCATTCGTGTGCTGCTGTTTATAGCTGGAGTTGCCGGTATTATTTATTTCTTTTCTGCAGGGTGGCTGGTTATTAGCGGTATCATCGCTTGCACATTCGTTCCTTTTCTGGCACTGGTAAAGTTTCATAATCAGTTATTCCATAAAAAAGATTATCTGGAAAAGAAGATCGAGATTAATGAGCAGGAACTTTCGGCCATTAATTATGATACTTCGGCTTTTGATAGTGGAGAGGAGTTCATTGATCCGGCTCACCTCTATTCCTACGATCTGGATGTTTTTGGAGAGAACTCGTTGTTTCAATATATAAACCGCACATCAACATCATTTGGTAAGGAGAAACTGGCTGAATGGTTCAGTCATCATCTGGATAATAAAAAGATGATTAAGGAGCGACAGGAAGCTGTGAAAGAGTTGGCTCCTGAATTAAAATTCCGCCAACGGTTTCGCATTCTGGGGCTTCTTTACAAAGGTGAAGCAGCCGATAGACTGGAAATAGCAGAATGGGCAACAAGCAAAAGTTCCTTTAAAGGGAAAAAGTTACTTAACGCTGCCATATTCGTGGTTCCGGCTGTTAATCTACTCATTCTTATTCTGGCAATGACAGGACTAGTGTCTTTCAATCTGCTTGGAATTTCATTCCTTATCTTCGTTAATTGCAGCTCGAGACTCTCAAGCAGCATTACAAAGATGCAGATTTCGTATGGCAAAAAACTACAGATCCTTGCCACTTATGCAGGACTGATTGAGATGATTGAACAAAAGGAAGCAAAGAGTGCCGTGATTAAACAGATTCAGAAGGAACTAGGAGGCAAGAAAAATCCGGCATCTTTTGCAGTCAACCGATTGGCCAGACTAATGAATGCACTCGACCAACGAAACAATATTCTGGTTACCGTTCTTCTGAATGGCTTCCTGTTCTGGGAAGTCCGTCAGGTTATAAAAATAGAATCCTGGAAAGAAAAGCATGCTGCTCTACTTTCTACCTGGCTGGAGGCCGTAGGAGAAATGGATGCTCTATGCTCACTTGCCACCTTTGCATATAATCATCCTGAATATTCCTATCCTATCATCACCGATCAGCCGTTTACTCTTAAGGCTTCAGAAATGGGGCATCCGTTAATGACTCGTGATAAGTGCGTAAAGAATGATGTTGATATCCGTAAGCGGCCTTATTTCGTGATAATAACAGGGGCAAATATGGCAGGAAAAAGTACATACTTGCGCACCATTGGCGTGAATTATCTTTTAGCTTGCATGGGTGCACCGGTATGCGCCAACGAAATGGAGATATATCCCTCCCACTTAATCACCAGCCTGCGGACAACAGATTCACTGACCGAAAATGAATCTTATTTCTTTGCCGAGTTAAAACGGCTGAAACTGATAATAGATAAGCTAAACAGTGGTGAGGAACTTTTCATTATTTTGGATGAAATTCTGAAAGGGACTAATTCCATGGATAAGCAAAAAGGTTCATTGGCACTTGTAAAACAGTTTATGGCTCTCAATGCAAACGGAATTATTGCTACCCATGATTTATTACTTGGTTCACTAGTCAATCTCTATCCTGAAGATATTCAGAATTATTGTTTCGAAGCTGAGATCATGAATAATGAGCTAAACTTCTCTTACCAATTAAAAGATGGGGTAGCGCAAAATATGAACGCCTGCTTCTTAATGAAAAAAATGGGGATAGCTGTTATTGACAACTAACCCCACTACAGAATATTTTAGAATTCTAAGTTAAACTGTTTTAGAAAGGCGAAAGCCTCCTCGGCTTTGTCTCCTCTAAAATAAGTAATAGGAATATTAGCGGTGTATTTATAAGTAGAGAACTGGAACAACTGAACTGCTACAAACTGCCCATCTTCTGACATTAGATAATCCAGCCGTACACTCCCCTTTTCACTCGTAGGAATAAGTTCCGGAGAGAAAGAACCCGACTTAAGAATCCGCTCTAATTTAATTAATTCGTGTATATCAAAAGAAACCGAGTTCTTTAATATCTTACTACCTGTAGCACCAAACACCAGTGTCTTTGATTTAAAGACCATCCAGTATATCCCCAGGAGCAAAAGGCCACAGCCCAAAATCATTAATGTTAATGTTATCGCAGCCGACACTCTTTCTAACTGACTCTCTCCAAGAAGAAGAGCAATACCAGCCAGAATGAGAAAAATGGCAAGAAACATACTTGAAGTATTGATGCGCTTTATTACATCTTGATGTGTTGATTCGAAAAGATGTTTTTCTATTAATTTCTCATTCATAATCATAAAGTAGTTTTATTGATAAATTCATTATTAACAAAATATCAGGTGTAAATAAGCAAACTATAACACCATAAATAAGATGTAAACCACTAAATAATAATATGCCGCAAAGTAAATACATAGTACCCGCTTACCGACTGGCTAAGAAATCCATTTGAACTGGAATAAGCCTTATAAGAGTAATTAACTGATAAACTTCTAACGCTGAAATTCTGCATAAATGGTTTGAAAAACAAGCTTTTCTCAGCAGTAAGTAAACGCTTATATCGAAGGGAACTCATTCTTTGGTAATTCTGAAAAATCTCATTTTGCTCAGCATCGGAATAATGGAAATATTGTGCTTTATCAAAGCATACTGCTTTACCTGGATTATGTACAAGCATGGCAGCAATATCTGCCTGCTTCTTTTCTTTAAAAGAAGTAGTATCCTGGTAAGAAGTGATAATAGCTGCCAGAATAAAAAAAAGCATTAAGCCAATGTATTTATACATAGATGAGCCTTTTATGCAAAGATAAATAATAATTCGAGACAGCCAACTAATTGTAACAAAAAAGCAAAGATCAGGAAAAAAGGAAATAAAAAAGGGATGCCCTTTAGGACATCCCTTTTATAAATATATTGGTGTATATTATTCAGCAGCAGTTTCAGCAGCAGGAGCTTCTTCAACAACAGTTGCTTCATCAGCAGGAGCAGCTTCAGCAGCTTTCTTTGAACGACGAGTACGAGTAGCTTTCTTAGCAACTTTCTCTTTAGCCATGTTTTCGTTGTAATCAACAAGTTCGATAAAACACATTTCTGCATTATCTCCCAAACGATTACCAGTTTTGATTATACGAGTATAACCACCTGGACGATCAGCAACCTTTACAGAGATTTCCTTGAACAATTCTGTTACAACGATTTTATCTTGCAAGTTACTAAAAACTACACGACGAGAATTCGTGGTATCATCTTTAGACTTTGTAATCAAAGGCTCAACGAATTTCTTCAAAGCTTTTGCCTTTGCAACAGTCGTAGTGATTCTTTTGTGCGTAATCAAAGAGCACGCCATGTTAGATAACATAGCACCTCTATGAGAAGCCGTACGACCTAAATGATTGAATTTCTTATTATGTCTCATTTTTTAATCTTTATCTAATTTATATTTAGAAATATCGGTTCCAAACGACAGATTCAGACTTTCGAGCAAATCATCAAGCTCAGTAAGCGATTTCTTACCAAAGTTTCTGAACTTAAGAAGATCAGTCTTATTGAATACTACAAGATCTCCTAATGTTTCAACATCAGCAGCCTTCAAGCAGTTGAGAGCACGAACTGATAAGTCCATATCAACAAGCTTAGTTTTCAATAATTGACGCATGTGCAATACTTCTTCATCAAACTCTTCATTACCGTCAACATCTGTATTTTCAAGAGTAATCTTTTCATCAGAGAACAGCATAAAGTGATAAATAAGAATCTTTGCAGCTTCTTTAAGTGCATCTTTTGGGTGAATAGAACCATCTGTTGTAATTTCAAGTACTAATTTCTCATAGTCAGTCTTCTGCTCAACACGGAAGTTTTCTACAACGTACTTTACATTACGGATAGGTGTATAAATTGAATCAATTGGAATTACATTCACATCAGTGCAATATTCGCGATTTTCATCAGCAGGAATATATCCGCGACCTTTGTTAATTGTAATGTCAATTTGCATTGTAGCTTTTGAATCTAAATGGCAAATAACTAATTCAGGATTTAACACTTCAAATCCAGTCAAATACTTGCCTATATCACCTGCCTTAAATTCAGTAGAATTTTCTACAGAGATAGTGACCTTCTCACTTTCAAACTCTTCAACTACTTGCTTGAATCTTACTTGTTTCAGATTCAAAATAATGTTAGTTACGTCTTCCTTGACCCCTGGAACAGTTGAAAATTCGTGCTCAACACCATCTATTTTAATAGTAGTGATTGCATAACCTTCTAATGAAGAGAGAAGAATACGGCGCAAAGCATTACCCACAGTAATACCAAAACCAGGTTCCAGCGGACGAAATTCGAATTTCCCGAATTTAGAGTCTGCCTCTAACATCAATACTTTATCAGGTTTTTGAAATGCTAATATAGCCATGAAATTAATTATTATTTAGAATACAACTCTACAATCAACTGCTCTTTAATATTTTCAGGGATGTCTGCTCTTTCAGGAACATGCAATAATTTGCCAACCTTTGCAGTATCTTCCCATTCTAACCAAGGGTATTTGCTGTGATTAAAACCTGCAAGTGAATTTGCAATCACTTCCATAGATTTAGATCTTTCGCGTACACCTATTACTTGTCCTGGTTTAACTGAATAAGAAGGAATGTTAACTACTTTCCCATCAACAGTGATGTGTCTGTGACTTACCAACTGACGAGCTGCTGCACGTGTATTTCCGATACCTAAACGGAATACAATATTATCAAGACGAAGTTCCAATTGTTGAACAAGAATTTCACCGGTAATACCTTTAGCACTTTCAGCTCTTTCAAATAGATTACGGAATTGTTTTTCTAAAACTCCATAAGTATATTTCGCTTTTTGCTTTTCGCGAAGTTGAATACCATATTCTGAAGTTTTTCTTTTTCTAGAATTTCCGTGTTGTCCAGGAGGGTAGTTCTTCTTTGATAATACTTTATCAGGACCGAAGATACCTTCACCAAATTTACGTGCAATTCTTGATTTAGGACCTGTATATCTAGCCATTTTTTTTAATATTTAATTGTTTGCTAATGAACTTAATCTGTTGCAGCCGCGATTACAGAAAGGAATATGTAATCCAATAACAAAATCAAGTATCATATTTAAAATAAAGAAATTTTAGACTCTCCTTCTTTTTGGAGGACGACAACCATTGTGTGGAAGTGGGGTTACGTCTACAATTTCAGTAACTTCAATACCGGCTCCGTGAATAGTTCTGATTGCTGACTCACGTCCGTTTCCTGGTCCTTTAACATAAGCCTTAACTTTTCTCAAACCAAGATCGAATGCAACCTTTGCACAATCCTGTGCAGCCATCTGTGCTGCATAAGGAGTGTTCTTTTTAGAACCTCTAAATCCCATCTTACCTGCTGAAGACCAAGAGATAATTTGACCTTCACTATTTGCTAAAGAAACAATAATGTTGTTGAATGATGAATGAACATGTAATTGTCCATTAGCATCAACCTTTACATTTCTCTTCTTAGCTGCGACTGTTTTTTTTGCCATATCAACAATTATTATTTAGTAGCTTTTTTCTTATTTGCAACTGTTTTCTTTCTACCCTTACGTGTACGTGCATTGTTCTTAGTATGTTGACCTCTTACAGGTAAACCAATACGGTGACGTACACCACGGTAACAACCAATATCCATTAATCGCTTAATGTTTAGTTGAACTTCAGAACGAAGATCTCCTTCTACTTTAAATTCAGCTCCAATGATTTCACGGATTTTAGCAGCCTGATCATCACTCCAATCTTTTACTTTAAGATCTCTGTCTACACCAGCTTTATCTAAAATCTTTGCTGAACTACTACGACCTATTCCATATACATAGGTCAACGCTATCTCACCTCTTTTATTTTGAGGTAAATCTACACCAACTATTCTTATAGCCATATATTAAATTATTTTTTTTGCAAAAATAATAAATTATCCTTGACGTTGTTTATACTTAGGATTTTTCTTGTTAATAACATACAAACAGCCATTACGTCTAACGATTTTGCATTCCGGCGTACGTTTTTTTAATGATGCTCTTACTTTCATATTATTTTTTATTATTTATATCTAAATACGATTCTACCTTTAGATAAATCATAAGGGGACATTTCTACTCTCACTTTATCACCAGGTAATATTTTAATGTAATGCATTCTCATTTTACCTGAGATATGAGCAGTAATCTCATGTCCATTTTCTAACTCTACATGAAACATCGCGTTAGACAATGCTTCAACGATTACTCCATCTTGTTCTATTGCAGATTGTTTTGCCATATTAAATCGCTTTATCTCCTAAAACTTGTTCAACATAATCAAACGATGACAGTATATCTGCACCATTTGGACCGATAGCAATTGTGTGTTCAAAGTGTGCAGCAGCTTTTCTGTCTCTTGTCCTTACAGTCCAGCCATCACGTTCCATAACGATCTCACGAGATCCTAATGTGATCATTGGTTCAATAGCAATACATAAGCCTTTCTTTAGCAATGTACCATATCCTCTTTTTCCATAATTAGGTACCTGAGGATCCTCATGCATATTTTTGCCAATGCCATGACCAACAAACTCTCTCACAACTCCGAATGAATTAGATTCGCAATATTGTTGTATTGCATACCCTATATCACCAAGACGTTTTCCGGCAACAGCATTCTGTATACCAATATAAAGAGAGTCTTTTGTCACCTTTAATAATTTACGAACTTCGGGATCAACATCACCTACACAAAATGTATAAGCTGAATCACCACAAAAACCGTTCATAAATGTTCCACAGTCTATTGATACAATATCACCATCATTCAAAGGGTTATCATTAGGTATACCATGTACCACTTGATCATTAACAGAAGTACAAAGAGCACTTGGAAACGGATCACCATATTGATTAGGGAACCCCTTAAAAGTAGGAACAGCTCCATTATCTCTAATAAACTCTTCAGCTACTTTATCAAGCTCACGGGTTGTAACACCCGGTTTTATTAGCTTTGCAACTTCTGCTAATGTTTTAGCTACGAGCAAATTACTTGCTCGTAGTAATTCAATCTCCTCTTCTGTCTTAAGAAATATCATTATTAAATGAATTAATACGCAGCAACAGTGCCTGTGCGTCCTTTAATTCTTCCTGATTTTAACAATCCATCATAGTGTCTCATCAAAAGATGACTCTCTACTTGTTGAAGTGTATCTAACACAACACCAACCAGAATCAATAATGAAGTACCACCAAAGAATTGAGCAAATTCAGCTTTGACACCAAATACACCTGCAAAAGCAGGCATAACTGCAACTATTGCCAAGAATAAAGAACCAGGTAAAGTTATGCGAGACATAATCTCATCAAGATACTCTGCTGTTTTCTTACCAGGTTTGATTCCTGGAATAAAGCCATTGTTTCTCTTCATATCCTCAGCCATCTGGTTAGGATTAATTGTTATTGCTGTATAGAAATATGTAAAAATAATAATCATTGCAGCAAAAATCAAATTATACCAAAGTCCAGTATGGTTAGTTAAAGCACGAGCAACACCACTTGCACTAGCTACATTTGAATATCCAATAATAGCAACTGGAATAAACATAATAGCTTGAGCAAAAATAATAGGCATTACATTTGCAGCATTAACTTTTAAAGGAATATATTGTCTAGCACCACCATATTGTTTATTACCAACAATTCTCTTAGCATACTGCACAGGAACTTTTCTAGTACCTTGCACTAACAAAATAGCGCCAGCAATAACTAACAATAAGAAGATAATTTCAAATAAGAACATAACTAGACCACCCGCACCTGTATCTGTTGTACGAGAAACAACTTCCTGAGACAAAGCTTTTGGAAGACGTGCTATAATACCAGCCATGATAATTAAAGAAATACCATTGCCGATACCCTTGTCTGTAATTCTTTCACCAAGCCATAAAATGAACATACTTCCTGCAGCCAAAATGATTGTAGAAGTAATCATAAATAAAGTCCAGTTCAATGAGGGACTCAATGAAGGACCTGCTTGTGCTTTCAAATTCATCAAATAAGAAGGAGCCTGAAACAATAATATTGCTATCGTTAAATAACGTGTATATTGGTTTATCTTTATTCTACCACTTTCTCCCTCGCGTTGCAGTTTCTGAAAATAAGGAACTGCAATTGCTAAAAGTTGAATAACAATCGAAGCAGAGATATAAGGCATAATACCCAAAGCGAATACAGACGCATTAGAGAATGCACCTCCAGAGAACATATTCAACAACGCAAGAAGACCCTCACTAGTTTGTTGATGCAATTGAGTTAACATTCCAGGATTAATGCCTGGCAAAACTACGTAAGAACCAAATCGGTAAATCGTTACAAATAATATAGTGATGAGGATCCGTTGTCTCAGATCCTCTATCTTCCATATATTTTTTAATGTTTCAATAGCCTTTCTCATTGAATCAGAGTTTTACAGCATTTCCACCTAAAGACTCAATCGCAGCAACTGCACTTTTTGAGAAAGCATTAGCTTCAACATCAAGTTTATTAGTTAAGCTACCATTACCTAAAATCTTCACCAATTGATTTGAAGAAATAAATCCAGCTTCAATAAAGTCACTGATCCCAACCTTTGTCAAGTTTTTAGCTTCTGCTAAATTTTGCAAAGTATCAAGGTTTATGGCTTTATATTCCACTCTATTTATATTCTTAAAACCAAATTTAGGAACACGACGTTGGAGAGGCATCTGTCCACCTTCAAAACCGATCTTTCTTGAATATCCAGATCTTGATTTTGCTCCTTTGTGACCTCTTGTAGAAGTACCTCCTAAGCCTGAACCAGAGCCACGACCGACTCTTTTTCTTGTTTTGGTGGATCCTTCTGCAGGTTTTAAATTACTTAAGTTCATATTGTATTTAATTTTATTATTGAACAATAAATTACTTAATAATGGTAACTAAGTGCTTAACTTTTTGTACCATACCAAGAATTGAAGGAGTCTCTTCGTGCTCAACCACACGATTCAATTTACGAAGTCCTAATGCGTCCAATGTTCGTTTTTGATCAGCTGGAGCACCAATTCTACTTTTAACTTGTTTGATCTTTATAGTTGACATATTTCCTCCTTATCCTCTAAATACTTTTTCCATACTAATACCTCTGTTCTGTGCAACAGTTCTTGCATCTCTCATCTCTCCTAAAGCAATGATTGTAGCTTTAACAAGATTATGAGGGTTAGAAGAACCTTTAGATTTTGCCAACACATCAGTTACACCAACGCTTTCAAGTACAGCACGCATTGCACCACCGGCAACTACACCAGTACCATGAGAAGCTGGTTTGATGAAAACCTCAGCTCCACCAAATCTGGCAGTTTGTTCATGAGGAACGGTTCCTTTTAATACAGGCACTTTAATTAAGTTCTTCTTAGCAGCTTCAACTCCTTTAGCAATTGCCGCAGTTACTTCACCAGCTTTACCAAGACCCCAACCAATAACACCGTCTTCGTTACCAACAACGACTATTGCAGAAAAACTAAAAGTTCTACCACCCTTTGTTACTTTAGTAACGCGGTTAATAGCAACTAATCTGTCTTTAAGCTCTATATCACTAGATATTTTATATCGATTACTTATTCCTGCCATAATAATTAAAATTTAAGTCCACCGTTACGTGCTGCATCAGCAACTTCTTTCACTCTTCCATGATATAAGTAACCATTACGGTCAAATACTACTGTAGTGATCCCTGCCTCTTGCGCTTTCTTAGCGATCATTTCACCTACTTTAGTAGCTTGCTCTTTCTTTGCCAATTTTTCTTCAATGCTAAGAGAAGAAGCAGCAACTAAAGTCTTACCACACAAATCATCAATAATTTGAACATAGATTTGTTTGTTACTTCTAAATACACTCATACGTGGACGTCCAGTAGTACCAGATATCTTATTACGTACACTGTATTTAATTTTAGTTCTTCTTTCTATTTTTGTTGTCATGATTATACAAATTTATGTAAATTACTTAGCACCGGCAGATTTGCCCGACTTTCTGCGAATTTCTTCTCCAACAAATCTAATACCTTTACCTTTATATGGTTCTGGTTTACGGAAAGAACGTATTTTTGAACAAACTTGACCTATTAACTGCTTGTCACAAGATTCTAAAAGAATAAGAGGATTCTTGTTTCTTTCAGACTTTGTTTCAACTTTAATTTCTGCAGGTAATTGCAAGAATATATTATGTGAATAACCTAGAGAGAATTCAATGATATTTCCAGTAGCCGTAGCACGGAAACCAACACCAACTAACTCTAACTCTTTCTTGTAACCTTCAGAAACACCAACAACCATATTATTAATCAAAGAACGATAAAGACCATGAAAAGCTCTTTCTTGTTTTTCGTCGCTCTTACGAGTTAATACGATTTGATTATCAGCAACCTCCACTGTAATTAGTGGATTTACATATTGACTTAATTCTCCCTTTGGTCCTTTTACTGTAACCACATTCTCTTTAAGAGTAACAGATACTCCTGCAGGGATACTAATGGGTAATTTTCCTATTCTAGACATTGCTTTTTCCTCCTAATTAATATACATAACACAAGACCTCACCGCCAATTTTAAGCTCAGCAGCCTCTTTGTTTGTCATTACACCTTTGGAAGTAGATATTATAGCAATACCCAAACCATTAATAACACGTGGCATATCTTTATAACCTGTATACTTACGTAAACCAGGAGAAGATATTCTTGCCAATTTCTTGATCGCGTTTACTTTGTTAACGGAATCATACTTCAAGGCTACTTTAATAGTGCCTTGAGGTCCTTCTTCTACAAACTTATAATTAAGGATGTAGCCCTTCTCAAAAAGTATTTTAGTAATTTCCTTTTTAAGATTTGAGGCAGGAATTTCTACAACTCTGTGCTTAGCACCGATTGCGTTTCTCAACCTCGTTAAATAATCTGCTATTGGATCAGTCATATAAAAAAAATTAAATTAATCAGGAACCTCCTGACAATATTTAAAAAATAATTTACCAGCTTGCTTTTTTAACTCCGGGAATAAGACCATTAGATGCCATTTCACGAAATTGAATTCTTGAAATACCAAACTGACGAATATAGCCCTTTGGACGACCAGTTAATTTACAACGATTGTGTAAACGAACAGGTGATGCATTTTTAGGCAAAGCCTGTAATGCATCATAATCACCGTCTTTCTTCAACTGAGCTCTTTTTTCAGCATATTTGGCTACAAGTTTTGCTCTCTTTACTTCGCGAGCTTTCATTGATTCTTTTGCCATAATATATTAGTCTTTTTTAGAGTTTTTAAAAGGTAAACCAAATTCTTTTAATAAAGCGTATCCTTCTTCATCTGACTGAGCAGAAGTAACGAAAGTTATGTTCATACCAAGAATCTTAGTGATACTATCAATGTTAATTTCAGGGAAAATAATTTGTTCCTGAATACCTAAAGTATAGTTTCCTCTACCATCAAATTTACTTTCGATTCCTTTAAAGTCACGAATACGAGGCAAAGCCACGCGAACCAACTTTTCAAGAAACTCATACATTCTCTCACGACGTAAAGTTACCATCACACCGATAGGCATCTTTTTACGTAACTTAAAGTTCGCAATATCCTTACGAGAAATTGTAGCTACAGCTTTTTGACCTGTAATTGCAGTCATCTCATTAATTGCAACTTCAATAATTTTCTTGTCAGCTACAGCAGATCCTAAACCTTGATTGATTACGATCTTTTTAAGAACTGGAACTTGCATAGCAGAACTATATTGAAATTGTTCTTTCAATGCAGGCGCAATACGCTCTGCATATTCTTTCTTAAGGCTAGCAGTATTACTCATTACTTAATCTCCTCTCCTGATTTTTTAGAATAACGCACTAAAGTTCCATCAGAACTTTCTTTTCTCCCAACACGTGTTGCTTTTCCACTCTTCGGATCAACAAGGTTTAAGTTAGAGATATGTATAGAAGCTTCCTGCTTTACAATACCACCTTGAGGGTTCTTTGCATTTGGTTTAGTACTTTTAGATACCAAATTCATGCCTTCAACAATTGCACGTTCTTTTTTCACAAGAACTTGCAACACACGGCCAGTTTTACCTTTGTCTTCGCCAGCATTGACTAAAACTGTATCGCCTTTTTTAATATGTAATTTACTCATTACTTAAATCTTTTACAAAATTAAAGTACCTCTGGTGCTAATGATACTACTTTCATGTTTGCAGCACGAAGTTCTCTCGCAACCGGTCCAAAGATTCTACTTCCCCTAATTTCACCTGCGTTGTTTAACAAAACACAAGCATTATCATCAAAACGTATGTACGAACCATCAGCACGACGGATTTCTTTTTTCGTACGTACGATCAAAGCTTTAGACACTGCACCTTTTTTAATATCACTTGCGGGGATAACGCTTTTTACTGAAACTACAATAACATCCCCAACAGAAGCATAACGACGCCCTGTACCACCCAACACACGGATGCACAGAACTTCTTTAGCTCCACTGTTGTCACATACTGTAAGTCTGGATTCTGATTGTATCATAATTACTTAGCTCTTTCGATTATTTCAACTAATCTCCATCTCTTTGTCTTACTCAAAGGACGAGTTTCTGCGATTGTAACAGTGTCACCAATGTTACAATCATTTTTCTCATCATGAGCATGGTATTTCTTCGTTTTACTAACGAACTTACCATAAATGGGGTGTTTTTCTTTAAACTTTGAAGCAACAGTAATAGTTTTATCCATCTTGTTGCTAAGAACAACCCCAGTTCTTTCTTTTCTTAAATTTCTAGCTTCCATCAAACCCATTATTTATTGTTAAGTTCTCTTTGGCGTAATTCAGATTTCATACGCGCAATCATCCTGCGTAATTGTTTTATTTGTGCAGGATTATCCAAAGGGGAGATAGAATGGTTCAACACCACTTGATTATAATTGGCTACTTCTGCCTCAATTCTTTCTACCAGTTCTTTGGTATTTATTTCTCTAATTTCTGCAATTTTCATAAACACTATGCATTTTGATTTTGAGTATCATAATCACGTCTTACTATAAACTTGGTAGTAACAGGAAGTTTTTGAGCTGCTAAACGCAACGCTTCTTTGGCGATTTCATAAGAAACGCCTTCTACTTCAATTAAAATTCTACCAGGAGTAACAGGAGCAACGAATCCTTCTGGACTACCTTTACCCTTACCCATACGCACTTCTGCAGGCTTCTTAGTAATTGGTTTATCCGGGAATACTCTGATCCAAATCTGGCCTTGACGTTGCATATATCTAGTAACGGCAATACGGGCAGCTTCAATTTGTCTACCTGTAATCCATTTATTTTGCAAAGTTTTGATACCAAAAGAACCAAAAGCGAGTTGGTTGCCTCTTTGGGCATTACCTTTCATGCGACCCTTTTGTTGTCTTCTGAATTTTGTCTTTTTCGGTTGTAACATAATTTCCTAAAATTCAAATTCGTTTTAGCGATTATTTTTCTTTCTTTTGAAGTTCTTTCCACCGTCTCTGCTACCTGCATTGCTACGGCCTCCTTCTTTGCTTTGAGTAAAATTAGGAGCAAGCTCTTTCTTGCCAAAAATCTCACCTCTACAAATCCAAACTTTCACACCAAGAAGTCCAACCTTAGTCAATGCCTCAGCATGACAATAGTCAATATCTGCTCTAAAAGTGTGTAACGGAGTTCTTCCTTCTTTATACATTTCAGAACGAGCCATTTCAGCTCCATTCAAACGTCCTGAAATTTGCACTTTAATACCTTCTGCTCCCATACGCATAGTGTTTGCGATAGCCATTTTGATAGCACGACGGTAAGCAATCTTACCTTCTACCTGGCGAGCAATGTTATTTGCTACAATTACAGCATCTAACTCAGGTCTTTTTACTTCAAAGATATTAATTTGAATATCTTTATCAGTAATTTTCTTCAACTCTTCTTTTAACTTGTCAACTTCCTGACCTCCTTTACCAATGATGATACCTGGACGAGCAGTACAAACAGTTATTGTAACAAGTTTCAGTGTACGTTCAATAACAATTCTTGATACACTTGCTTTAGCTAGTCTAGCATTAAGATATTTACGAATCTTGCTATCTTCTAGCAAAGAATCACCATAATTATTGCCACCATACCAATTGGAATCCCATCCTCTGATAATTCCTAAACGGTTACTTATTGGATTAACTTTTTGTCCCATCTAGCTTAATTTTGATCATCATTAGTACTCTTTGAATCAACGAACAAAGTCACGTGATTTGAGCGTTTGCGAATTCTGTAACCTCTCCCCTGTGGTGCTGGTCTCATTCTTTTCAATGTAGCTCCACAATCAACAAAAATCGTTGTTACAAATAATTCTCCGCTTTCTGCTTTACGTTCGTTTTTCTGTTCCCAATTAGCAATTGCAGAGCGCAACAACTTTTCCACTCTAGCAGAAGCTTCTTTAGAAGAAAACTTCAAAACGCCAAGTGCTCTATTCACTTCCATACCGCGGATCATATCAGCCACAAGACGCATTTTACGCGGTGAAGTAGGAACATTCTGCAATTTAGCAAAATACATGGTTTTAAGGGCTTCTTTTCGTTTATCAGCCGATATTTTTTTTCTTGCTCCCATTATTTATTATTACTTTATTATTTCAGATTTAATATATCCTGTTAACGTTTCTTGTTACCGGCATGACCTCTGAAAGTACGAGTTGGAGAAAATTCACCCAACTTGTGTCCAACCATGTTTTCGGTAACGTAAACAGGAATAAATTTATTTCCGTTATGAACTGCAACTGTATGCCCAACAAAATCAGGCGAAATCATTGAAGCTCTAGCCCAAGTCTTAACAACAGCTTTTTTGCCTGACTCATTCATAGCAAGCACTTTTGATTCAAGCTTAATATTAATATAAGGACCTTTTTTTAATGAACGACTCATAGTTTACTCAATTAATCAGTTTACTTTTTTCTTCTCTCAATAATATACTTAGAAGATTGCTTCTTTGGAGCTCTAGTCTTCAAGCCCTTAGCATACAATCCCTTACGAGATCTTGGATGACCTCCTGAAGCGCGGCCTTCACCACCACCCATTGGGTGATCAACAGGGTTCATAACAACACCACGGTTGCGAGGACGACGACCTAACCATCTAGAGCGTCCAGCCTTACCAGAGCGTTCCAATCCATGATCAGAGTTACCAACACTACCAATAGTAGCTTTACATGTACTAAGTATTTGTCTTACTTCACCAGAAGGCAATTTAATAACACAGTATTTACCTTCTCTAGAAGTCAACTGAGCAAAATTACCTGCAGATCTAACCAAAGCAGCACCTTGGCCTGGACGTAATTCAATGTTGTGAATTACAGTACCAACAGGGATATTTTGTAGAGGAAGTGCATTACCAATCTCTGGCGCTGCATTCTCACCTGACATAAGAGTATTACCTACTTGTAATCCATTGGGAGCAATAATATATCTTTTTTCACCGTCGGCATAAAATAACAAAGCGATACGAGCCGAACGATTCGGATCATATTCAATTGTTTTTACTACTGCCGGAACACCATCTTTATTTCTCTTGAAATCAACAATTCTGATTTTCTTCTTGTGACCACCGCCAAGGTAGCGCATAGTCATTTTCCCTTCGTTGTTACGACCACCAGAAGAAAGCTTACCAAACACAAGAGATTTTTCTGGTACTGATGCAGTTATCTCCTCATAAGTACCAATAATTTTATGTCTTTGCCCCGGTGTTGTGGGCTTAAATTTACGTACTGCCATTTTTATTAAATATTGCTATAAAAATCAATAGTATCTCCTTCTTTCAATGTTACAACAGCTTTTTTATAAGCATTTGTTCTACCATTGATCATTCCGGCTTTTGTATAACGGCTTTTGTTCTTTCCGGAATAACGGATTGTATTTACATCTACAACTGTAACATTATACAAAGCTTCGATTGCGCTCTTAATTTCCAATTTGTTAGCTTCAGGACGTACAATAAATCCGAAACGATTGAACTTTTCAGATGCAGCAGTCATTTTTTCTGTAACTAACGGTTTAATAATAATTCCCATTATTTAAGCCTCCTTTTTCATTAAGATATCGTCGATAGCAGAAAGAGAACTTTCAGTAAGCACTAATGCACCAGCATTCAATACATTGTAAGTATTTAATCCAGCGACAGTTAATACTTTAGCTCTCTCAACATTACGAGCCGACAAATATACGTTTTTATTTGTATCTGATAAAACGAAAAGCAGGTTTTTATCAGAAACTTTAAGATTTTTTATCAGTGCAATAAATTCCTTAGTTTTTGGAGCTTCAAAAGAAAAATCTTCTACTACTACAATACCATTGCCTTGAGCCTTGTATGATAAAGCAGATTTTCTTGCTAAAGACTTAACTTTCTTATTCAACTTAAAGAAATAGTCTCTTGGTCTAGGACCAAAAACTCTTGCACCTCCTACAAACACAGGAGATTTGATATCACCTGAACGTGCTCCACCAGTACCTTTTTGTTTTTTCAACTTTCTAGTACTACCTGAAAGTTCACTTCTTTCTTTTGATTTGTGAGTTCCCTGACGCTGATTTGCCATAAATTGCTTTACATCCAAATAAATAGCGTGGTCGTTAGGCTCAATTCCGAAGATTGATTCATTTAACGTAACCTTTCTTCCAGTGTCTTCACCTTTAATGTTATATACGTTAACTTCCATTATTTCTCAATTATTACGATTGAACCTTTGCATCCCGGAACAGATCCCTTAATCAATAGAAGATTGTGTTCTGGAATAACTTTTAAAACTCGCAAATTTTGAACGGTAACTCTGTCACCACCCATTTGTCCACCCATGCGCATTCCTTTGAATACTTTAGCTGGATAAGAACAAGCACCGATAGAACCCGGTTTACGTAAACGATTGTGCTGACCGTGAGTAGCCTGTCCAACACCACCAAATCCGTGTCTTTTAACTACACCCTGGAAACCTTTACCCTTAGAAGTTGCAATAACATCAACAAAAATTGCGTCATTAAACAATTCTACAGAGATAGAGTCACCTAAGTTTAGTTCACTCTCAAATTCTTTGAACTCGGCCAAGTGTCTCTTTGGTGTTACTTTGGCTTTAGCGAAGTGTCCCATCAAAGGTTTAGTTGTGTGTTTTTCCTTTTTGTCTTGGAAACCCACCTGAACTGCTTCGTAACCATCTTTTTCAACTGTTTTCAGTTGAGTAACAACACAAGGACCTGCTTCGATAACAGTGCATGGTACATTTTTACCATCGGCACTGAAAACGGATGTCATTCCGATTTTCTTTCCTAATAATCCTGGCATTTCACTTTTTTTTAATTATCAAACTTTAATTTCTACTTCTACACCACTTGGCAATTCCAACTTCATCAAAGCATCAACAGTTTTAGCAGTAGAGCTATAAATGTCAATTAATCTTTTGAATGAAGATAGTTGAAACTGTTCTCTGGATTTTTTGTTAACAAAAGTAGAGCGGTTCACAGTAAAGATACGCTTATGCGTAGGAAGAGGTATAGGACCGCTAACAATAGCGCCTGTAGTCTTCACAGTTCTTACGATCTTCTCAGCTGACTTGTCAACCAAGTTGTGATCATAAGACTTCAATTTAATTCTAATTTTCTGGCTCATATTTATTTTTAACTATAATTTTAAACTAAGTCAACACGACCCTTCACTTCTTCAAGAACCGTCTTCGCAATAGAAGAAGATACCTTAGAAAAATGAGAGAAAGTCATAGATGAAGTTGCACGACCAGAAGTGATGGTACGTAATGAAGTTACATAACCGAACAATTCTGCCATAGGAACTTTAGCTTTTACGATTCTTGCACCTGCACGGCTTGATTCCATACCTTCAACCTGACCACGACGCTTATTCAAGTCACCGATTACATCACCCATATTTTCTTCTGGAGTAACAACTTCAAGACTCATAATAGGTTCAAGTAGAGCAGGACCTGCTTTAGCACAAGCATTCTTGTAAGCTTGGATTGCACAAATCTCGAAAGATAACTGGTCAGAGTCAACAGGGTGGAAAGAACCATCAGTTAAAACAACCTTCAATGTATCGAGTGGGAAACCAGCAAGAACACCATTCTTCATTGCAGAAGTGAAGCCTTTTTGTACAGCAGGGATAAATTCTTTAGGAATATTACCACCTTTCACTTCATCAATAAATTGAAGATTTCCTTCGAAATCCTCGTCAGCAGGACCGATATTTACAATGATATCAGCAAACTTACCACGACCACCAGATTGTTTCTTATAAACCTCACGAAGGTTTACAGTCTTAGTGATAGCTTCTTTGTAAGTAACCTGAGGACGACCTTGATTACATTCTACCTTAAACTCACGTTTCAAACGGTCGATGATGATATCCAAGTGAAGTTCACCCATACCAGCAATAACTGTCTGACCGCTTTGTTCGTCTGTTTTCACAGTGAATGTAGGATCTTCTTCTGCTAATTTGATCAAACCAGTTGTCAGTTTATCCATATCCTTTTGAGTCTTAGGCTCAATAGCTAATGCGATAACTGGATCTGGGAAGTCCATTGATTCAAGAACAATTGGATGAGCTTCTTCGCAAAGAGTATCTCCTGTGCGAATATCTTTAAATCCAACACCTGCACCAATATCACCTGCACCAATAACTTCTACTGGATTCTGTTTATTTGAATGCATCTGGAATAAGCGAGAAACACGTTCTTTCTTTCCAGAGCGAGAATTATAAGTATAAGAACCAGCTTCAATCTTTCCTGAATATACACGGAAGAAAGTTAAACGGCCTACGTAAGGGTCAGTTGCAATCTTAAATGCCAAAGCAGAAGTAAAATCATCTTCTGAAGGTTTTCTATCTTCTTCTGCACCTGTTTCTGGATTTGTTCCAATAACAGCTTCTGTATCCAAAGGAGAAGGTAAGAATGCACAAACATAATCCAATAATGTCTGAACTCCCTTATTCTTAAATGAAGAACCGCAAAGCATTGGAACAATAGCCATCTGAACTGTAGCATTACGAAGGGCGCTAATAACTTCTTCTTCTGTAATAGTTGTAGGATCTTCGAAGAATTTCTCCATCAAAGAATCATCATATTCTGCTACAGATTCCAACATCTTACCTCTCCATTCGTTAGCTTCTTCAAGTAGGTTAGCTGGTATTTCTTCAACAGAATAGTCAGCACCCATAGTTTCATCATGCCAGTAAATAGCTTTCATCTTAATAAGGTCTACAAGACCTTTGAAGCTTTCTTCAGCACCGATAGGAACAACAATAGGACAAGGATTAGCACCAAGTACATCTTTCATCTGGCGAACAACTTCAAAGAAGTCAGCACCAGAACGGTCCATTTTGTTCACGTATCCAATACGAGGAACATTATATTTATCAGCTTGTCTCCATACTGTTTCAGACTGTGGTTCAACACCACCTACTGCACAATAAGTAGCAACGGCACCATCCAATACACGAAGAGAACGTTCTACCTCAGCGGTAAAGTCAACGTGTCCCGGAGTGTCAATCAAGTTGATTTTATAAGTATCATCATTCCATTTCCATCTAGTTGTTGTTGCAGCAGATGTAATAGTAATACCACGTTCTTGCTCCTGAGCCATCCAGTCCATTGTAGCAGCACCATCGTGCACTTCACCAATCTTATGAGTAAGACCAGTATAGAAAAGGATACGTTCAGAAGTAGTTGTTTTACCAGCATCGATGTGAGCCATGATACCGATATTACGGGTCAAATGTAAATCTTGTTTTGCCATCTTATTTACAATATTTAAAATCTGAAATGAGCAAATGCACGGTTAGCTTCAGCCATTCTATGCATGTCTTCTTTACGTTTGTATGCACCACCTTGTTCGTTGAATGCATCCAAAATCTCAGAAGCTAACTTATCAGCCATACATTTTCCGCCTCTTTTGCGAGCATACAGGATCAAGTTTTTCATTGAAACTGATTCTTTACGATCAGGACGAATTTCTGTAGGGACTTGGAAAGTAGCTCCACCAACACGTCTAGACTTAACTTCGACTTGAGGAGTAATATTGTCCAATGCTTTTTTCCAGATTTCCAGAGAGGATTTTTCCTCGTTAGGAAGTTTTGCCTTTACTGTTTCTAAGGCAGCGTAGAAAATTTCGTATGAAGTATTCTTCTTACCATCATACATCAAGTGGTTTACAAATTTGGAAACCTTTTGATCATTAAATACGGGATCCGGAAGGATAACCCGTTTTTTTGGTTTTGCTTTTCTCATTTGTTTGAAAAATAATGTTTTGTTCTTGGCTGCATTAATATGTCTTCAATTTCCCCGCTGGGGCATTTACTCAACCTTTTATAGCTTATTCCAACAAACCAAAACGAAAATTGATATTTTTAAATCTAAAAAATAAGCTTAACTAGCGGTAGAATTATTTCTTCTTACCTTTAGCTGCTACTGCTGGTTGTCCTGGTTTTGGACGCTTAGTTCCGTATTTAGAACGTCTTTGTGTACGTCCTGCAACACCTGCTGTGTCTAATGTTCCACGAACAATGTGATAGCGAACACCTGGTAGGTCTTTCACACGACCGCCACGTACTAATACGATAGAGTGTTCTTGCAAGTTGTGACCTTCACCCGGGATATACGAGTTAACTTCCTTTTGGTTTGTTAAGCGCACACGAGCTACTTTACGCATTGCAGAGTTAGGCTTTTTTGGAGTGGTTGTGTAAACTCTCACGCAAACGCCACGTCTTTGAGGACATGAGTCCAGCGCTGGAGACTTACTTTTATCAACCAAAGCAGCCCTTCCTTTTCTTACTAATTGCTGAATTGTAGGCATTTTTAATCGTTTTTTAATTATTATATTATTGTTATATTAATTTCGCTAGTATACATTTTGGGGTGCAAAAATACGAATTATATTTGAATAACCAATTGATTGCTCAAAGTTTTTTCTGATTATCAGGCAAAAATGATTTTTTAACAGAGCAAAGCGCACTGATAATTCCCAATCTATATCATGTTTATTTTACAAGGATTATGCCTCACCTGTAAATCCAGGAATAGGCACGTTTGAATTCTCTTCATTCAGATGAATAGATCCGAAAGAGTTTTCGTATTTACGCACATTATCTTCTAAAGCACGCATCAACCTCTTTGCATGTTCCGGAGTCAGGATTATACGACTTTTCACGCCAGCCTTGGGTAATCCCGGCATTACACGGATAAAATCAACAATAAACTCAGAACTGGAATGAGTAATCACTGCCAGATTAGCATATATTCCCTGAGCTACATCATCGCTCAACTCTATCTGCAACTGATTTGTTGGGTTTTCATTATTCATTTTCAACTATATTACATCTTTATAATTTCACGCTGCAAAGATAGCAAATTGCAATCAGATTCTTGTAAACTAAGGCCCTAATTATATACATAAAAAAAGAATAACGTTTTGTTTCAAAATCAATTAAATGCAAAACCATGCCATTGCAAAGCTGAAGTTACTTTTACTATAATGTTTCTAGTGATTACTTATTTGAAACCTTTTAACTACAAATTGCGCAATTTGTTTCAAATACGAGCAATGCTCACAGTTTCTAAATCATCCGCCTTTAAATTAATTCCATTGGTGATGAATGGGTTAAAATCATTAAAGAATGGTATAGAAGGATTTGCTTAATAGTTTTTTAGACACAACCGGATGTTTCCACTTCGCATTTTTACAAAATCATTCATCCCCCCGTTTGGACAATCAACCATCAAATAGATTCTGTCTACATTTATTTATAGGTGGTGACAAACTTCAAATAAAACATCTTTTATATGTCCCGTGCTAAAATTTAGCACCGCGGCCAGCAAAGGGTTTCAGAAGGAGACACCCTGTTACCCCCTCCAAAACAACCTTTTGTTTTTCTATTTTTCAGGAGCAACTTGATATTTGCGTTTTTCCACACTAACAAATTGACTACTTGATATTTATAAATACAGTACTAACTATTTAGTAGTTAATCATAAGACAGCCATCTGTAAGCTTAATTCATTAAGGAGTTATAATATCAAACAGAAATAAGACATCCGGGTCAAAGGAATTATAAGCCTAACTGCAAATATATAAGAAAGCAAGATTCTTATTTTCATTATTCATTGTACATGCAATTCAATAATTATGTGTAAGTTTGTCACCGAAATTAAAACACTTATTGATTTATGAAAAAGATTTTTAGTATTCTTTTGGTAGCGATATGTTTGTTTATGGCTATCCCGGCGCAAGCACAGATTAAACTTGGTGTAAAAGGTGGATTAAACCTTTCAAATGCTGATTTCTCAGGATTGAAGAGTAATTTCAAAACTGAAAATATGAATGGATTCTTTATTGGTCCAATGGTAGATATTAACATCCCAATTGTAGGCTTAGGGTTAGATGGATCTTTACTTTATGCAGAAAAAGGGACTAAGTTTACTAATACATCAACAAGCCAAGATGTAACAAACAAACAAAAGACAATAGAAGTTCCAGTTAATCTGAAATATTCTATCGGATTGGGAAGTATGGCTAGTGTATTCTTAGCTGCCGGTCCAAACTTTTCTTTTGATATAAACAGCGATAACTTAACCAACGACTTAGTTGATATTGCCAATCAGACAATAGCAGGAAATACACCTTCTATTAATAGAAAGAATGCAGAAGTATCATTAAATATTGGTGGTGGCGTTAAACTTTTAAAGCATTTGCAAGTTGGACTAAACTACAATTTGCCATTAACTGATTCCGCAAAAGAAAATTTTGCAAGTGGTAATTTAGGCGAATTAACCAACGTTATTAACGGAACATCATTCAAAAGCAAAACAAAAGTTTGGCAAGTATCTGTAGCGTATATTTTCTAAAAAGTATATACCTTATATAAAAAAGGAGGTTTCTCATTTTGGGAAGCCTCCTTTTTTATATCTTTGCCACACCAAAAAGAAACAGTGTGAAAAAGTTTGCAGACGTTATATTACCCCTTCCACTTCCCAAATGTTTTACTTATGCCCTGCCTGAAGATATGGCAGAAGGAGTACAGATTGGGTGTCGTGTGATTGTGCCTTTCGGACGTAAGAAGTTCTACACTGCAATAGTATATAACATACATTACTCTACCCCTGAAGGATACGAGACCAAGGAAGTTACCACTGTCCTTGACTCGGAGCCGATACTACTTCCATTGCAATTTAAGTTCTGGGAATGGCTTTCATCTTATTATCTCTGCACACAAGGCGATGTGTATAAAGCTGCCTTACCCTCTGGATTAAAACTGGAGAGTGAAACAATTGTAGAATTCAATCCGGATTTTGAATACGCAGTTCCTCTATCAGACAGGGAGCAGACACTGATAAGTCTATTAGAGAACAAGCCTGAGCAAACTGTTAGTCAGCTAGAAAAGGATAGTGGTCTAAAGAATCTTTTGCCTATCATTAAATCCCTGCTTGACAAGGAAGCTATTTTTGTTAAAGAGGAGCTAAAACGCAACTATCAGCCCAAGCAGGAGATTCGTGTCCGTTTAAATGAGATTGCCAAAGAAGAAGCTTATCTGCATAAGCTATTTACAGAGCTGGAGCGCGCTCCGAAACAGTTGGCCCTTTTGATGAAGTATCTTGAGCTCTCCCATTTTCTTAATGGGGGAAATTTGAAAGAAGTAATCAAGAAAGAACTTATAAAGAAAGCTGATGCTTCACCTGCCGCATTTAACGGATTGGTTGAAAAAAAAGTATTTGAGGTTTACCGACAGGAAATTGGCCGGTTAGCCACCGCAGTCCAGTCCACCATAGAAATAAATCCCCTCAACGAATATCAGCTGAAGGCATTTCAGGAAATACAAACCAGTTTTAAGAAAAAAAATGTATGTCTGCTTCATGGGGTAACATCCAGTGGAAAGACTGAAGTTTATATTCATCTCATAGAGAAAGCTATCAAAGCAGGGAAACAAGTTTTGTATCTTCTGCCAGAAATTGCACTGACCACCCAAATTACTGAACGACTAAAAAGAGTATTTGGGAATAAACTGGGCATTTATCACTCTAAGTTCTCAGATGCAGAGCGGGTGGAAATCTGGCGTAAGCAATTGGGAAAAGAAGGCTACGATATTATTCTTGGCGTTCGCTCTTCCATTTTTCTACCATTCCACAATCTTGGACTGGTTATTGTAGATGAAGAACATGAGAATACTTATAAGCAATACGATCCGGCTCCGCGCTATCATGCCCGCAATGCAGCCATCGTTCTGGCTTCACTCTATGGAGCAAAAACATTGCTCGGTACAGCAACTCCTTCCATTGAGACTTATTATAACGCCACAACTGGTAAATATGGGTTAGTAGAATTGAATGAACGATATCAGGATATTCAGTTGCCCGAGATTCTTTCGGTAGATATTAAAGAACTATCACGCAAGAAAAGGATGAACGGACAGTTCTCTCCTATATTATTAGAACACGTGCGAAAGACATTAGAGCACAAAGAGCAAGTTATCCTCTTTCAGAATCGAAGGGGTTTCGCTCCTATGATTGAATGTAAAACCTGCGGTTGGGTTCCTAAATGCAAAAACTGTGATGTGAGCCTTACCTATCATAAAGGAATTAATCAGCTCACCTGTCATTATTGTGGCTACACTTATCAAGTTCCACGTTCTTGTCCCGCATGCGAAAGTGTGGAATTAGTAAACAGAGGCTTTGGAACCGAGAAAGTAGAAGATGATATTAAAGCCATCTTCCCAGAAGCCAAAGTAGCCCGAATGGATTTGGATACCACCCGTACCCGAACAGCTTATGAAAAGATTATAGCAAACTTTGAACAAGGAAAAACAGATATACTGATTGGTACCCAGATGGTTTCCAAAGGGCTGGACTTTGACAATGTTAGTGTAGTGGGAATACTGAATGCAGACACCATGCTCAATTATCCTGATTTCCGTTCTTATGAGCGGGCTTACCAGTTAATGGCGCAAGTTTCGGGAAGAGCTGGAAGAAAAAATAAACAAGGACTGGTTATATTGCAGACAAAATCAATAGACCATCCCATTATTCATCAGGTTATAGCAAACAATTATCAGCAGATGTATGCCGATCAGCTTGCAGAACGTCAGATGTTTCGCTACCCGCCTTATTACCGACTGGTATATGTGTATCTTAAGAATCGGAATGCAGACTTACTGGACATTATGGCACGCACAATGGCGGAAAGGCTTTCAAGCATTTTCGGTAGTCGTGTCCTTGGGCCAGACAATCCACCCGTTGCCCGCATTCAGTCACTCTTCATAAAGAAGATTATTGTAAAAATTGAATGCAACGCATCAATGGAAAAAGCCCGCAGACTTTTATTGCAGGTACAAAAAGAGATGATAGAAGACGAACGTTTTAAATCTCTGATTGTTTATTATGATGTAGATCCTTTTTAATCAATGAGTAAGAAAATAGAAAAAAGAATCCTGTTCGTCTGCCTTGGAAACATATGCCGTTCACCATTGGCAGAAGGAATAATGCAAACTTATCTTGAAAGAGATGGGCTTGAAGATTGTATTAAAGTAGACTCCGCTGGCATACTTAGTTATCATCAAGGAGAATTGCCGGATTCACGAATGCGCGCACATGCTATTAAGCGCGGGTATAATTTGGTAAGCCGTTCCAGACCGGTAAAGAGTGACGACTTTGATGATTTCGACCTGATATTAGGTATGGACGACCAGAACATTGATGGCCTCAGGGAATTGGCTCCATCTCCTGAAGCACAGCAAAAAATACGTCGTATGGCTGACTTCTGCCAACACATTCCAACTGATTGTGTGCCCGATCCTTATTTCGGAGGCGCATCAGGATTCGAGAATGTTTTGGATATCCTGGAGGATGCTTGTGAAGGATTGCTGGAGTATTTAAAAAACAACCCGAAAGAATAATCTTTCCTTGTACAAAAGATTGCATTCTTCTGTACAAAAGAATTAATTGTCTTGTACAAAAGAAAACAATCTTTTGTACAAGACAATATAAACATTACTTGATTCCTGTCTTTTTCAATTCCGGATAACTGACTCTAGTATGGTAAATAGTTCGAAGTTTCTCCTTAAATACCAATTTTACCGTAGCAACATCCTTGAATGTAATAGGGCAATATTTAAAGAATCCGTCTGCCACCTGTGAATCAATAATCTTATCAACCAGATTACTGATAGACTCTTCTGTATATTCCGGCAAACTACGGGAAGCTGCTTCTACAGAATCTGCCATCATCAGAATAGCCGTTTCTTTGGAGAAAGGATTAGGGCCAGGATAGGTAAATACATCTTCATCAATCTCTTTATCCGGATTCTCATTTTTATAAGAGACATAAAAATATTTAGTTTTACCCAGCCCATGATGCGTACTGATAAAATCTTTTATGACCTTGGGTAAATTGTTTTTTTCGGCCAATTTCAATCCGTCATACACATGATTAATGACTACTTGTGCACTCTGTTCATAGCTTAAAGCTTTATGCGGATTCACCCCCGACTGATTTTCTGTAAAGAACGCCGGATTCTCCATTTTCCCAATATCATGATAGAGAGCTCCAGTTCTTACCAACTGACTTTTACCGCCTATCCTAATTGCAGCTTCTGCCGCCAGATTTGCAACCTGCATGGAATGCTGAAATGTTCCGGGAGCCACTTCCGACAATTTTCGCAATAACCTGTTATTGATATTAGAAAGTTCTACTAAAGTTACATTAGAAGTAAAACCGAACGTTTTCTCTAAAAGGAATAAGAACGGATAAGCAAAGAGTAACAAGATACCATTTATAGCAAAATTCATATACATGCTTAAATTGATCTTCGAAATATCATTTTCATGTATAAGTTCTAATGAGAAATTCAGAACTGCATAACTGAGCACAATTAAAAAAGCTGTGCGGAATAAGTGAGAGCGTTGTGACAATTCCCGCAAACTATAGATAGCAACAAGCCCGGCAGTCAACTGCAATAAAATAAATTCGAAAGGGAAACGTAAAGTAATGGAACAAATAAGGATTGTTACCGTATGGGTCATAAAAGCAGTACGTGAATCAAGAAAGACTCTTATTACAATAGGTAGCATGGCATAAGGAACCATATAAACATTGAAAACGCTGTATTTTATCATCAAAGCTGTCAGCACAGAAAAAAAGATAGTGAGTGCAAACAGTAACGAGAGTCCACCTTTATGTTGATAATAATCTTTTCTGAACAAGTCAAGATAAAGCATAAAATAGAACATCAGCATACTAACAAATAGAATCTGCCCACCCAAAATAAGCAGTTGTTGATCAATTGACCCACTTCTTTTCAGAGATTCCTTTTTGAGGGATTCCAGAATTCGGAAAGTTCTGTCATTTACAATTTCACCTCTATCAATGATTTTCTGGCCTGATTGTACCAATCCACTAGCCCATGAAACGGTACCTAATAGTTCCTTCTTTACAGCATCCGATTTTTTTCTATCTAATGCAAGATTAGGAATAATGTAATTATCCAAATCACACTGCCTAAGTATCTCTTTACTAAAATGAACAGTATCTGCATTCAGCAAATATTCATAAGCAGTTTTAATCGTAAAAAGTTCAGAAGCAGGTTTTGCACTTGCCATCATTTCTTTCGCGAGCATTACTGATTTAACGCGACCTTTCTTTAAGTTGGTCATTTCAGAACTTGGTATAACGCCTGCTTTATAAATTTGCTTCAATACAACATTAACATGTTGAAAGTAAGAAGCTGGAAGTATTTTGCTTTTTAGTCCACTATTAAAATTAGTATTAAGTTTAGAAAGAGCCTTTTGCTCCATCTTTTGATTATAAAAGAAATAAGGCTGGTAGAACTTCATGATGCTATCCTGTTCATGCCTCACCAAACCTTCATCTTTATAAATAGGAAAATCAAAAGGAGCTGTCAACAGACCGTATTTCCAAGGTTTGTCAATATCAAATTGATAGTTAAACTTCCCACTACGAGGTAAAAAATTGACTATTACTGCCACTGTAGCCAGAAAAATCAGCGCCTTATATATCAAATCTTTATATGAAGAACGTTTTTTATTCTTTAACTTATTCATCTGGATATAAATTTTGCCGAAAAATACAAAAAAAAACAATAAGATTGTTCTTTTTAGCCACTTAGACCAATACAATCAGCAAACTTATGCTGTAGTTCGAAAAAAATAAATTAATTTTGCCCCGATTTTATATTATATCAAAGCAATATGACAGAAAGAAAAGTAAGAGTTCGTTTTGCTCCAAGTCCAACAGGAGCATTACATATTGGCGGAGTACGCACAGCATTATACAATTATTTATTTGCCCGTCAGCATGGTGGGGAAATGATATTTCGCATAGAAGACACTGATTCTCACCGATTTGTTCCTGGGGCAGAAGAATACATCATCGAAGCTTTCCAATGGTTGGGAATTAAGTTCGACGAAGGAGTAAGCTTTGGTGGTAATTATGGACCTTACCGTCAGTCCGAACGCAGAGAAATATACAAGAAGTACGTAAAAATCTTATTAGATAACGAGAAAGCATACATTGCTTTTGATACTCCTGAAGAGCTTGAAGCCAAACGTGCAGAAATACAAAACTTTCAATATGATGCATCTACCCGTCTGGGTATGCGCAACTCTTTGACTCTTTCTGCAGAAGAAGTTAAAGACTTGATTGATTCTGGAAAGCAATACGTGGTAAGAATGAAGATTGAACCTAATGAAGATGTTCATGTTCAAGATATTATTCGCGGAGAAGTTATCATCAACTCATCTATTCTGGATGACAAGGTTTTATATAAATCAGCGGATGAATTACCAACCTATCATCTTGCTAATATAGTGGATGACCATCTTATGGAAGTATCTCACGTAATACGTGGAGAGGAATGGTTACCTTCAGCGCCATTACATGTACTTCTTTACCGTGCCTTTGGATGGGAAGATACAATGCCGGAATTTGCTCATCTTCCACTTTTACTTAAACCAGACGGAAATGGTAAACTGAGCAAGCGTGATGGAGATCGCCTTGGTTTCCCTGTATTCCCATTACAATGGAATGACCCTAAATCTGGCGAGATTTCTTCCGGATACCGCGAAGCTGGTTATCTGCCTGAAGCTATAATCAACTTCCTTGCTCTGCTTGGATGGAATCCAGGTAATGATCAGGAAATTATGTCAATGGAAGAACTCATTAAACTATTTGATCTTCACAGATGTAGCAAAGCCGGTGCTAAATTTGATTACGAAAAGGGGAAATGGTTTAACCATCAATATATCCAGCTTAAATCTAATGAGGAACTAGCAAATCTGTTTTTACCATACTTGAAAGAACAAGGTGTGGATGCTCCTTTTGATAAGATTGTAACAGTTGTTGGTTTGATGAAAGAGCGCGTAAGCTTCATGAAAGAACTTTGGGAACAGTGCAAGTTTTTCTTTGTTTCTCCAACAGAATATGATGAGAAAACTGTTAAAAAACGCTGGAAAGAAGATTCTCCTGCTCAGATGACCGAACTTATGCATGTACTTGAAGGCATTGCTGATTTTTCTATTGAAAATCAGGAAAAGATTGTTATGGATTGGATTGCAAGCAAAGAATATCATCTGGGAAACATAATGAATGCCTTCCGTCTCACTCTGGTAGGAGAAGGAAAAGGGCCACACATGTTTGACATCTCTGCAGTTTTAGGTAAAGAAGAAACAATTGCCCGAATGAAAAGAGCAATCGATGCTATAAAGAAGTAAAAAAACGGATATGCTTTATAATTTAGGTATATATTTATATTCACTTATAATTCATCTGGCTGCACCCTTTAGTAGAAAGCCGCGCAAGATGATGAAAGGACATTGGATTGTATACGAGCTACTTCGTCAACAGAAAGAAAATGGCGCAAAATACATCTGGTTTCATGCCGCTTCTTTGGGTGAATTTGAACAAGGACGTCCTCTCATTGAAAAAATCAAAGAAAGATATCCTGAATATAAAATACTACTCACGTTCTTCTCTCCATCCGGTTACGAAGTGCGCAGAAACTATCAAGAAGCAGATATTGTTTGTTATCTACCGCTTGATAAACCTCGAAACGTTAAAAAGTTCTTAGATATTATGCAGCCATGTATGGCTTTCTTCATCAAATATGAGTTCTGGAAAAATTACCTGAATGAGCTACATAAACGGAATATACCGGTTTATAGTGTTTCTTCTATTTTCCGCAAAGAACAGATATTCTTTAAATGGTATGGTGGAGCTTATCGCAAAGTTTTATCAAACTTTGACCAGTTATTTGTTCAGAACGAAACATCCAAGCGGTTTCTTTCCAAGATTGGAATAGAAAAGGTTACCGTAGTGGGTGATACCCGTTTTGACCGGGTACTTGAAATCCGACAGGAAGCAAAAAATCTTCCTTTAGTCGAAGCTTTTAAGGGTAATTCGTTAACTATTGTAGCGGGAAGTTCATGGGCACCAGATGAGGATTTATTCATTGAATATTTCAACAATCATCCAGAGATGAAACTAATCATTGCTCCTCATGTCATTGATGAGAACCACTTAGTGGAGATAATCAGCAAACTAAAACGCCCTTATGTTCGCTATTCAAAAGCAACGGAACAGAATGTTAAAAAGGCAGACTGCCTGATCATTGATGGATATGGACTTCTCTCTTCAATTTATCGATATGGCGAAATAGCTTATATTGGTGGAGGATTTGGGGTTGGCATTCATAATGTTCTGGAAGCGGCAGTATATGGCATACCGGTTATCTTTGGACCTAAATATCAAAAATTCATGGAAGCCAGACAACTTATAGAGGGTAAGGGAGCTTTTTCTATAAAAGACAGCGAAGAACTAAGTCAGTTATTGGATAAAATGATTTCTGACAAAGAGTTTTTGAAAGAAAGTGGTTCTAATGCAGGTAATTATGTAACCAAGAATCTGGGAGCCAGCGAACTCATACTAAGTCAGATTAAATTTTAAGCGCAATGCAATTATATTGGTTCAATACCTATTATAAGAACTGATTATTAAGGTCTGCCTTCTTTGGTTCAATGTCGATTATTATAAAAAGGAGAGTCCGGCTTAATGGTATTAGAATACTATTAAGCCGGACTCTCCTTTTTAGATTTAATATCTACTTATACCATTCAGAATACATTAGATAATTGTGTGCAATCTTTTCATTTAGCTCTTTTGCTTGCGCAGGATCAACTTTCTTAATGAACTTTGCTGGTACTCCTCCCCAAATACTTCCAGGTTCAATTACAGTATTACTTAATACCAAAGAACCTGCAGCAACAATTGCTCCTTCACCTACAACAGCATGATCAAGTATGGTAGACCCCATTCCTATTAATGCATAATCTTTTATGGTTGCACCATGAATAGTCACATTATGTCCCACAGAGACATTATCTCCTATTTCAATGGTAGATTTCTCATATAAAGTATGCAAGACTGAGCCATCCTGGATATTCACTCTATTACCAATACGGATAGAATTAACATCTCCGCGCAATATCGTACCAAACCAGATGCTACATTCAGTCCCCATCTTCACATCACCAATAATAGTTGCGTTATCTGCCAAATAACAATTTTCACCAAATTCCGGTGTAAATCCTCTAACTGATTTTATTAATGCCATTTTATCTATACGTATAATTCAACTTAATATACTACTATAATCAAATTGCGACGGTTTTTGTTCTAAGCCAAGATATCTCCTCTGCATCAAGATAAGGACTCAGTCTATCAAAAACGATCTTATGATAATCATTCAGCCAATTAACTTCCAAATCAGAAAGAAGAGATTTAATAATTCCTTCAGTGCATATTGGACAAAGAGTTACTGTTTCAAAACGATAAAACTCACCAAATTCTGTTTCTACATCCCGGCGAACCAAAGTAAGATTCTCGGTACGAATACCATGACGACCACCTTTATATAATCCAGGTTCATTTGAAGTTAGCATACCGGGCAGTAATAACACTG
Source organism: uncultured Bacteroides sp. (assembly GCF_963676325.1). Taxonomy (NCBI): domain Bacteria; kingdom Pseudomonadati; phylum Bacteroidota; class Bacteroidia; order Bacteroidales; family Bacteroidaceae; genus Bacteroides; species uncultured Bacteroides sp. The sequence goes on along the minus strand of NZ_OY781099.1, from coordinate 393,716 downwards.
GATTTTCATTCATACGTATACTTTGAGGTCCCTCATGAACACTAAGGAAATGACCTACACCATGGCCGGTTCCGTGCAAATAATTAAGTCCTCTCTGCCATAAAGCAGCACGAGCCAACACATCTATCTGAGACCCACGGGTGCCATAAGGAAACTTACATGTAGCTAAAGCTATATGTCCTTTCAGGACTAAAGTATAATCAATCTTTTCCTCCTCTGTTAACGGTCCCAAAGCAATGGTACGAGTAATATCTGTAGTGCCATCTAAATATTGTGCTCCAGAATCAAGTAGTAAAAAGCCCTCAGGTTTTAATACTGAAGAAGTTTCTGCCGTTGCAGAATAATGAACAATCGCTCCATGCTCCTTATAACCAGCAATCGTATCAAAGCTCTCTCCCATATACATATCTTGAGCTGCCCTAAATTCATGCAATTTAGCATCTATGCTTAATTCTGTTTCAGTGCCCTTTGGAACTGCAGCTTCAAGCCAACGAAGAAATTTAGTTAATGCAACTCCGTCACGAATCATCGCTGAACGTATTCCTGTAATTTCCTGTTCATTCCTTATAGCTTTTAAAAGAGCTATAGGAGAATTCCCACGTACTACTTTACATAAAGGATTAACAGCACTGCATACATCAAAATTTGTTCTTGAAGGGTTAATTAGCAGAGTTGTAGTATTTAACTCTGATAAAGCATTATTTATCTCATCATAATTTCGAATAACAACATTCTGAGACAATAAATACTCTCTTACTTCTTTTGTAAGCTTCTCTGGAGCTATAAAATAAACAATCTCCGTTTTAGATATAAGCAAATAACTTATTACAACAGGATTGCATTTCACGTCACAACCTCTTAAATTAAGTGTCCAAGCAATTTCGTCTAGTGTAGAAACCAGCAAGCTCTCAACACCTGCATTTTCCATTTTCTGACGAATCTGCTCAATTTTATCTGTACAAGAAACACCTGCATATTTAGTTTCGTAAATAAAAGCCGGATCCTGAGGCATGGCTGGTCTGTCACTCCAGATCTGTTCAAAAGGATCAAGAGACGTATCTACGGTTATACTTTTCTTAGAAAAAACATTTTTCATATCTTCCACTTCAGACACGGAAAACATTTTTCCGTCAAGACCCAAAGATTCGCCTTCCTTAAGTTCATCTGAAAGCCATTCCATTATAGTAGGGGTTGTTGGTAAGCCATCCTTGAAAAGTTCTATGCCGGTGTTTTCTAATTGATCTGCAGCCTGAAGAAAATAACGAGAGTCAGTCCAAAGACCAGCTTTGTCAAGAGTTACAACGACAGTACCAGCAGAACCTGTAAACCCAGAAATCCATTCTCTGGATTTCCAATGAGATGCGACATATTCACTAAGATGTGGGTCAGTACTTGGAATAATAAAAGCAGAGAGCCCTTTCTCTGAAAGCAACGACCTTAATACGGTTACGCGTTCAGTTATGTTTTGTTTCATAATGACATTATATAAATTAGACAATGCAAGCAAAGATACAGATTCTTTTTTATTTTATTGGTTTATAGTGGAGTATGTTTTTTAGAAACATCGCAATGATAAATGGACATATAATAAACACAAACAACACACTTAAAATAACTTAGTTTCTATTTTTTAGAATAATTATTTGCCGAAAGTTTTGTGAATAAAGAAACTATATGTAATTTTGCGTCGCATTTTGACTATAGAAATTATAAAAACAACATATTTAATAGAAGTAAAATGATAGTAGTACCTGTAAAAGAAGGCGAAAACATTGAAAAAGCGCTAAAAAAATTCAAAAGAAAATTTGAAAAAACCGGAGTAGTTAAAGAATTAAGAAGCAGACAACAGTTTGACAAACCATCTGTAACTAAAAGGTTTAAGAAAGAGCGTGCAGTTTATGTACAAAAGCTTCAGCAAGTAGAAGAATAATAATTCATCTTTTCTCTTGAATTATTAAATTCTTTTTCATACATTCGTTGCAGAATTATTAACGCAACGATTCATATGCTAATTGACTCTTTTCTAAACTATCTCCAATTTGAAAAGAACTACTCAAAAAAGACTATCAACAGTTACAGAGTAGATTTAATTCAACTAGAGAGTTATGCAAAAGACTGTAACGAAGAGTTAACGCTGATAAACGTTGATACTGATATTATTCGTCAATGGATTGTAAATCTATTAAGTAAAGGATATACGGCATCATCAGTAAATCGAAAATTAAGTTCATTAAGAACTTTTTATAAATTTTTTTTAATAAAAAAGGAGGTATCTTCAGATCCAGCCCGAAAGGTTACTGGTCCTAAAAAGAAAAAGCCGCTCCCTGTATTCTTAAAAGAGACAGATATAAACAAGATTCTTGATGAAACAGAGTTCAAAGAGGGATTTTTAGGTGTAAGAGACCGAATGATCATAGAAATGTTTTATGCCACCGGCATTAGACTTTCAGAATTAATCGGACTAGATGACGCTGACATAAACCTTAATGACTCTCTCATAAAAGTTACAGGAAAAAGGAATAAACAAAGACTTATCCCTTTCGGAAGCGAATTAAAAGAGTCTATATTAAAGTATCTTAGCATAAGAAATGAGACTATAACTACATGGCCTGAAGCCTTTTTCGTAAAAGAAACTGGCGAAAGACTTTATAGCGCATTAGTTGAGAGGTTAGTAAAACGACAAATATCAAAAGTTGTAACGCTAAAAAAAAGAAGTCCGCACGTATTAAGACACACTTTCGCAACAGCAATGTTGAACAACGAAGCAAATCTAAATGCAATAAAGGAAATACTTGGACATGCCAGCCTGGCTGCTACAGAAGTCTACACGCATACAACATTTGAAGAGTTGAAAAATGTCTATAAACTAGCTCATCCAAGAGCATAAAAAAGGAGGTATGTATGGAAATTAGAATTCAATCAATTCACTTTGATGCTTCAGAACAATTAGAAGCTTTCATCCAAAAGAAAGCTATGAAGCTAGAGAGACTTTATGATGATATAAAAACAGTGGAGGTGTCATTAAAAGTTGTAAAACCTGAAACAGTAAAAAACAAAGAAGCCGGAATAAAGATAATAATACCGAATTACGAATTTTACGCTGACAAAACAAACGATACGTTTGAAGCATCTATTGATGAAGCATTAGATGCACTATCAAAACAATTGTTGAAGTACAAGGAAAAGCAACTTAACAAATAAAAAAAAAGCAAATAACTTTGCGGTTATAAAATAAATAACTAAATTTGCAGCCGTTTCGCTTAGACTAAACGTAACGGTTGCATTTTTAGAATAACTGCCTCTTTAGCTCAGTTGGCCAGAGCACGTGATTTGTAATCTCGGGGTCGTTGGTTCGAATCCGACAAGAGGCTCAAAATTTTATGTAGGGCAAATACCAGAGTGGCCAAATGGGGCAGACTGTAAATCTGCTGTCTTTCGACTTCGGTGGTTCGAATCCATCTTTGCCCACAAAGACAAAGCACATGCTTTGGCAAGAATGCGGAAGTAGCTCAGTTGATAGAGCATTAGCCTTCCAAGCTGAGGGTCGCGGGTTTGAGTCCCGTCTTCCGCTCCATTCTTGCTGTTGTAGCTCAGTGGTAGAGCACTTCCTTGGTAAGGAAGAGGTCACGGGTTCAACTCCCGTCAACAGCTCATAATAATGTAAAGGCTGATTATTAATCAAATAAATAAACAAGTAAAGCTATGGCTAAAGAGAAATTTGAACGTACCAAACCGCACGTTAACATTGGTACTATTGGTCACGTTGACCACGGTAAAACGACATTGACTGCTGCTATCACCATGGTGTTAGCTAAGAAAGGTCTTTCTGAATTGCGTTCTTTCGATTCTATCGATAACGCTCCTGAAGAAAAAGAAAGAGGTATTACTATTAATACTTCACACGTTGAGTATCAAACAGCGTTGCGTCACTACGCACACGTTGACTGTCCAGGACATGCCGACTACGTAAAGAACATGGTAACTGGTGCTGCTCAAATGGACGGTGCTATCATTGTAGTTGCTGCAACTGATGGTCCTATGCCTCAAACTCGTGAACACATCCTATTAGCTCGTCAGGTAAACGTACCTAAATTGGTAGTTTTCATGAACAAGTGTGATATGGTTGAAGACGAAGAAATGTTAGAACTTGTTGAAATGGAAATGAGAGAACTTCTTTCATTCTATGATTTCGATGGTGACAACACTCCTATCATCCGTGGTTCTGCTCTTGGTGCACTTAACGGTGTTGAAAAATGGGAAGATAAAGTAATGGAGTTAATGGATGCTGTTGATACATGGATTCCACTTCCTCCACGTGATGTTGATAAACCATTCTTGATGCCAGTTGAAGACGTATTCTCAATCACAGGTCGTGGTACAGTTGCTACAGGTCGTATTGAAGCAGGTATCATCAAAACAGGTGAAGAAGTTCAGATCATTGGTCTTGGCGCAGAAGGAAAGAAATCAGTTGTTACTGGTGTTGAAATGTTCCGTAAGATTCTTGATGAAGGTCAAGCTGGAGATAACGTAGGTCTTTTACTTCGTGGTATTGAAAAAGAAGCGATCAAACGTGGTATGGTTATTTGCCATCCAGGAAAAATCACTCCTCATACAACTTTCAAAGCTGAGGTTTATATCCTTAAGAAAGAAGAAGGTGGACGTCACACTCCATTCCACAACAAATACCGTCCTCAGTTCTACCTACGTACATTAGACTGTACAGGTGAAATCACTCTTCCAGAAGGAACAGACATGGTTATGCCTGGTGATAACGTAACAATTACAGTAGAATTAATCTACCCAGTAGCTATTAACTTAGGTCTTCGTTTCGCTATCCGTGAAGGTGGACGTACAGTAGGTGCAGGTCAGATTACAGAAATCTGTGACTAACAAATAATAATATCAGTTCTTGATTTTATATCAGGAACTGATTATTTACGGGAGTAGCTCAGTTGGTAGAGCACCGGTCTCCAAAACCGGGTGTCGGGAGTTCGAGCCTCTCCTCCCGTGCAAATACATTAGAGATGAAAAAATTAGTAGAAAAAGTAGTATCTTACTTCAAAGAAACTTACGACGAACTTGTGCATAAAGTTTCGTGGCCTACGTATTCTGAACTTACTAACAGTGCAGTGGTTGTTTTATATGCTTCCCTACTCATTGCAGTGGTAGTTTTCGTAATGGACTTATGCTTCCAGACTCTTATGGAAGATATCATTTATCCACATTAACAAAGGAGTAAAAAAGAATGTCTGAGATTGAAAAGAAATGGTATGTTTTACGTGCCATTAGCGGTAAAGAAAGCAAGGTAAAAGAATATCTTGAAGCTGATATAAAGAACAGCAACCTTGGTGATTATGTATCTCAGGTATTGATTCCAACTGAAAAAGTATATCAGGTTCGCAATGGTAAAAAAGTTGTGAAAGAAAGAAATTATCTTCCTGGTTACGTTTTAGTAGAAGCGGCTCTTGTTGGTGAGGTTTCTCACCATTTAAGAAACACTCCTAATGTTATAGGTTTTTTAGGTGGATCGGATAATCCTACACCTTTAAGACAGTCAGAAGTGAATCGGATACTTGGTACAGTAGATGAATTACAAGAATCGGGAGAAGAATTAAATATCCCATATATTGTAGGAGAAACTGTAAAAGTAGCTTTTGGTCCATTCAGCGGATTCAGTGGAATCATTGAGGAAGTGAATAACGAAAAGAAGAAGTTAAAGGTCATGGTAAAGATTTTCGGGCGAAAAACTCCGCTTGAATTAGGCTTTATGCAAGTAGAAAAGGAATAGCATTGGTTACGCTGTGTTGTCCCTTAATTAATGTTTATATAAAATTTAAAAACAATGGCTAAAGAAGTTGCTGGACTAATCAAATTACAGATTAAAGGAGGCGCTGCAAATCCATCACCTCCCGTTGGACCTGCATTAGGTTCTAAAGGGATCAATATCATGGAATTCTGCAAGCAATTCAATGCCAGAACCCAAGACAAAGCAGGTAAAATATTACCTGTTGTTATTACTTATTATGCAGATAAGTCTTTTGATTTTGTAATCAAGACTCCTCCTGTTGCTATCCAATTGTTGGAAATAGCTAAGCTAAAGAGTGGTTCTGCTGAGCCAAATCGTAAAAAGGTTGCCGAGATTACTTGGGAACAGGTACGTGCGATTGCTCAAGACAAAATGGTTGACTTGAACTGTTTCACTGTGGAAGCTGCTATGACTATGGTTGCTGGTACAGCTAGAAGTATGGGTATCACTGTAAAAGGGGAATTCCCGGGTAATAATTAATAATCTTCAATTATAATGGGAAAACTGACAAAAAATCAAAAGTTGGCTGCCGCTAAAATTGAAGCAGGGAAAGCATACTCACTTAAAGAAGCATCTGTTTTGGTTAAAGAAATAACCACAACTAAGTTTGATGCTTCATTAGATATTGATGTACGTTTAGGTGTAGATCCACGTAAAGCTAACCAGATGGTGAGAGGGGTTGTTTCTCTTCCTCACGGAACTGGTAAAGAAGTAAAAGTCTTGGTTCTTTGTACACCTGATGCTGAAGCTGCTGCAAAAGAAGCTGGTGCTGATTATGTAGGTCTTGATGAATATATTGATAAGATCAAAAGTGGATGGACAGATATTGATGTAATCATCACTATGCCATCTATCATGGGTAAAATTGGTGCTTTAGGTCGTGTTCTTGGTCCTCGTGGATTAATGCCAAATCCAAAAAGCGGTACAGTTACTATGGATGTAGCAAAAGCTGTAAAAGAAGTAAAACAAGGTAAAATTGACTTTAAAGTTGATAAAAGCGGTATTGTTCATACTTCAATTGGTAAGGTATCATTTGAATCAGAAAAGATTCGTGATAATGCAAAAGAATTTATTTCAACTTTAAATAAATTAAAACCAACTGCAGCAAAAGGCACATATATAAAGAGTATTTATCTTTCTAGTACAATGAGCTTGGGTATTAAAATTGACCCAAAATCAATTGAAGAAATCTAATAATAGGAGGAATAATGAGAAAGGAAGATAAAAATACAGTAATTGAACAAATTACTGCAATTACAAAAGAATATTCTCACTTCTATCTTGTAGACACTACTGCAATGAATGCAGCAGCTACAAGTGCACTAAGAAGAAAATGTTTTGAGGCAGACATTAAATTGCTTGTCGTAAAAAACACTTTACTTCACAAAGCATTAGAAAGTTTAGAAGTTGATTATTCTCCATTGTACGGATCATTAAAAGGATCAACTACCGTTATGTTTACTAACACCGGTAATTCTCCTGCTAAGTTGATCAAAAGTGTAGCTAAAGAAGGTATACCTGGACTTAAAGCCGCATATGTAGAAGAAAGTTTCTACGTAGGTGCTGACCAGTTAGAAGCTCTTATCAATATCAAGAGTAAGAATGAAGTTATTGCTGACGTTATTGCTTTGCTGCAATCTCCAGCCAAGAATATTATTTCTTCTCTTCAATCAGGTGGAAACACCCTTCACGGAGTTCTCAAAACTCTTGGTGAAAGATAATATCAAAACAAATTATTTAGTAAATTAAACATTAAAATCATACAAAAATGGCAGATTTGAAAGCTTTTGCAGAACAATTAGTTAACTTGACAGTAAAAGAAGTTAATGAACTTGCTACTATCCTTAAAGATGAATATGGTATTGAACCTGCTGCTGCAGCTGTTGCTGTTGCTGCTGGTCCTGCTGCAGGTGCAGCTGTTGCTGAAGAAAAAACTTCTTTTGATGTAGTATTGAAAAGTGCAGGTAGCGCAAAATTACAAGTAGTTAAAGCAGTTAAAGAACAATGTGGTCTTGGTTTGAAAGAAGCTAAAGACTTAGTTGATGCTGCTCCTAGCGTAGTAAAAGAAGGTGTTGCTAAAGCAGATGCTGAAGCATTGAAAAAAGCATTAGAAGAAGCTGGAGCTGAGGTTGAACTTAAATAACATTAACCTGTTAATCAGGTAATTCGGTTAAGAGCCCTCCATAAGAGGGTTCTTAACCTTTTTGTGTATATATTTATAAATAAGTTCTACAAATTCATTAACAAATGTCTTCAAATACTGTAAATCAAAGAGTTAATTTTGCTTCTATCAAGAATCCGTTTGAATATCCTGATTTCTTAGAAGTACAATTGAAGTCATTCAAAGACTTTCTACAATTAGATACCCCACCCGAAAAGCGTAAAAAAGAGGGATTGTATAAAGTATTTGCTGAAAACTTCCCTATAGCCGACACAAGAAATAATTTTGTTCTTGAGTTTCTGGACTACTATATTGACCCGCCTAGGTACACAATCGATGATTGTATTGAACGCGGATTAACTTATAGTGTTCCTTTAAAAGCAAAACTCAAGTTATACTGCACAGACCCTGACCACGAAGACTTTGACACTGTTATTCAGGACGTTTTCCTTGGCCCAATTCCGTATATGACGGATAAAGCTACATTCGTTATTAACGGTGCAGAACGTGTAGTAGTATCCCAGCTACACCGTTCACCAGGTGTCTTTTTTGGCCAAAGTGTCCACGCAAACGGTACAAAACTTTATTCTGCTCGTATTATCCCATTCAAAGGATCCTGGATTGAATTCGCAACAGACATTAACAATGTAATGTATGCGTATATTGACCGTAAGAAAAAATTGCCTGTTACTACTCTATTAAGAGCAATAGGCTTTGAAAAAGATAAAGATATTCTTGAAATCTTTAATTTAGCTGAAGATATAAAAGTAAACAAGAGTAATCTTAAAAAAATCGTTGGCAGAAAACTAGCAGCAAGAGTTTTAAAAACTTGGGTAGAAGATTTTGTAGATGAAGACACCGGTGAAGTAGTGTCAATCGAACGTAATGAAGTCATTATTGATCGTGAGACTGTACTTGAACAAGAACATCTTGATGAAATTATTGAATCAGGAGTTCAAAGTATACTAGTACATAAAGAAGAACCTAATCAGTCAGATTATTCTATAATCTACAACACACTTCAAAAAGACCCTAGTAACTCTGAAAAAGAAGCAGTACTATACATATACAGACAGCTCCGTAATGCAGATCCTGCAGATGACGCGAGTGCACGTGAAGTAATTAACAATCTGTTCTTCTCAGAAAAAAGATATGACCTAGGCGAAGTTGGTAGATATAGAATCAACAAAAAGTTGAATCTTACAACTAGCATGGATGTTAAGGTTCTTACTAAAGAAGATATTATTGAGATCATCAAATATTTAATTGAGCTAATAAACTCAAAAGCAATAGTTGATGATATTGACCACTTAAGCAATAGACGTGTACGTACAGTAGGAGAACAGCTGTCAAATCAATTTGCTGTTGGTTTAGCTCGTATGTCTCGAACTATACGTGAAAGAATGAACGTCAGAGACAATGAGGTTTTTACTCCAATTGACTTGATCAACGCAAAGACGATCTCATCTGTTATCAACACATTCTTTGGGACAAACGCTCTATCCCAGTTCATGGACCAAACCAACCCATTGGCTGAGATTACTCACAAAAGACGTATGTCTGCTCTTGGCCCTGGTGGACTATCGCGTGAACGAGCTGGTTTTGAGGTTCGTGACGTTCACTATACACATTATGGACGACTTTGCCCAATCGAGACTCCTGAAGGTCCAAACATTGGTCTGATTTCGTCACTATGCGTATATGCTAAAATTAATGATCTTGGATTTATCGAGACTCCATATAGAAAAGTTGCTGACAACAAAGTTGATTTTACACCAGAAGGCCTCATCTACTTAACGGCAGAAGAAGAAGAAGGAAAAATTATCGCTCAAGGAAATGCAACATTAGATGATGACGGTAATTTTGTAAATAATAGAATTAACAGCCGTCAAGATGCTGATTTTCCTGTTGTAGATCCTTCAGAAGTTGTGCTAATGGATGTCGCGCCTCAACAGATTGCATCCATTGCTGCATCATTAATCCCATTCTTGGAACATGATGATGCTAACCGTGCATTGATGGGTTCTAACATGATGCGCCAGGCAGTTCCATTGTTAAAGTGCGAATCTCCAATTGTAGGTACTGGTATAGAAAAACAATTAGTACAAGATTCACGTACTCAGATTACAGCTGAAGGTAACGGCGTTATTGATTTTGTTGATGCTACAGTTATTCGAGTTATTTATGATAGAACTGATGACGAAAGCTTTGTAAGTTTTGAAAGTGCTCTTAAAGAATATAAATTACCTAAATTCCGCAAGACTAACCAAAACATGACAATTGACCTTCGCCCTATCTGTTCAAAAGGACAAATAGTTAAAACTGGAGATATTTTAACTGAAGGTTACTCAACACAAAATGGTGAGCTTGCACTCGGGAAAAATCTACTTGTGGCTTTCATGCCTTGGAAAGGTTATAATTATGAGGATGCAATCGTTCTTAACGAACGAATTGTACGCGAAGATATATTAACTTCTGTACACGTTGAAGAATATTCATTAGAAGTTCGTGAAACAAAACGTGGCATGGAAGAATTAACTTCAGATATACCAAATGTAAGTGAAGAAGCTACAAAAGATCTGGATGAAAACGGAATTGTTCGCATTGGTGCAATAATCCAACCAGGAGACATCCTAATTGGAAAGATTACACCAAAAGGTGAATCAGATCCTTCACCAGAAGAAAAACTTCTTCGTGCAATATTTGGGGATAAAGCTGGAGACGTAAAAGATGCATCATTAAAAGCATCTCCATCTTTAAAAGGAGTTATTATTGATAAAAAGCTCTTCTCCAGAGTTGTTAAGAACAGAAGTTCTAAATTAGCAGATAAAGCGCTGCTTCCTAAAATTGATGACGAATTTGAAGCTAAAGTTGATGATTTGAAATCTATTTTAATTGAAAAACTTTTAATTTTAACAGAAGGCAAAACATCCCAAGGAGTAAAAGATTACTTAGGAGCAGACGTTGTAGCTAAAGGAGCAACCTTTACAGCACCAATTCTTAGCAATCTAGATTATACTTCTATTCAAATAAGTAAGTGGACTGCTGATGCTCACAAGAATGATATGATTCGTGATCTAATTCTAAACTATTTAAAGAAATACAAAGAACTAGACGCAGAATTGAAACGTAAGAAATTCAGTATCACAATTGGAGATGAGCTACCTGCTGGTATCATTCAAATGGCTAAAGTCTATATTGCCAAAAAGCGTAAAATTAGTGTAGGTGATAAGATGGCAGGACGTCATGGAAATAAAGGTATCGTTTCAAGAATTGTTAGACAAGAAGATATGCCATTCCTTGCTGATGGTACTCCTGTTGACATTGTTCTTAACCCACTTGGTGTACCTTCCCGTATGAACTTAGGTCAGATCTTTGAAACTGTACTTGGTTGGGCAGGTAAAGAACTTGGAGTTAAATTTGCGACCCCAATCTTTGACGGTGCTACACTTGATAGCATAACAGAATGGACTGACAAGGCAGGCGTACCTCGCTTTGGAAAGAGTTATCTGTGTGATGGTGGAACAGGTGATCGTTTTGACCAACCAGCTACTGTAGGTGTGATTTACATGCTTAAATTAGGACACATGGTTGAAGACAAAATGCACGCACGTTCAATCGGTCCATACTCTCTAATCACTCAGCAACCTCTTGGTGGTAAAGCACAATTTGGTGGTCAGCGTTTTGGAGAAATGGAAGTTTGGGCTTTGGAAGCATTTGGTGCATCGCACATTCTCCAAGAAATCCTAACAATAAAATCTGATGACGTGGTAGGACGTTCAAAGGCTTATGAAGCCATTGTTAAAGGTGATCCTATGCCACAGCCTGGTATTCCAGAATCTCTAAATGTATTATTGCATGAATTAAGAGGTCTTGGACTAAGTATTAACTTAGAATAATTAATAGATAACTCTTTACATAAATTAATCGTATGGCTTTTAGAAAAGAAAATAAGATAAAGAGTAATTTCTCGAAAATCTCAATAGGTTTAGCTTCTCCTGAAGAAATCCTTGAGAATTCGAGTGGTGAAGTTTTGAAGCCTGAAACAATCAACTATCGTACATATAAACCTGAACGTGATGGTTTATTTTGTGAACGTATTTTTGGTCCTATTAAGGATTATGAATGTCATTGTGGTAAATACAAAAGAATTCGCTACAAAGGAATCGTTTGCGACCGATGCGGTGTTGAAGTTACTGAAAAGAAAGTAAGACGTGAACGAATGGGACATATTCAGTTAGTTGTCCCAGTTGCTCATATCTGGTATTTTCGCTCACTTCCAAATAAAATCGGCTACTTACTAGGTTTACCTACAAAGAAGCTTGATTCTATCGTTTATTATGAGCGATATGTTGTTATTCAGCCTGGTATAAAAGAGGCAGACGGCATTAATGCTTATGATTTACTATCTGAAGAGGAATATTTAGATATTCTTGAAGCTCTTCCAAGAGATAATCAGTATTTAGAAGATACAGACCCTAATAAGTTTATAGCTAAAATGGGAGCTGAAGCTATCTACGATTTATTATCTCGACTTGACTTAGACACATTGTCTTATGAATTAAGACATAAAGCTGGTAATGATTCGTCTCAACAGCGTAAAAATGAAGCATTAAAACGTCTACAAGTTGTAGAATCTTTCAGAGCATCAAAAGGACGTAATAAACCTGAATGGATGATCGTACGTATAGTACCGGTTATTCCTCCAGAATTAAGACCTTTAGTTCCTTTAGATGGTGGCCGTTTTGCAACATCTGACTTAAATGATTTATATCGTCGTGTTATCATTCGTAACAATCGTCTTAAGAGACTGATAGAAATCAAAGCTCCTGAAGTCATTTTACGTAATGAAAAGCGTATGTTGCAAGAATCTGTCGACTCATTATTCGACAATTCACGCAAATCAAGCGCTGTAAAAACAGATGCCAACCGTCCTTTGAAATCATTATCTGACAGTTTAAAGGGTAAACAAGGACGTTTCCGTCAAAACTTATTAGGTAAACGTGTTGACTACTCTGCACGTTCCGTAATTGTTGTCGGACCAGAATTGAGAATGCACGAATGCGGTATTCCAAAATTAATGGCTGCAGAATTGTACAAACCGTTTGTCATTCGTAAACTGATTGAAAGAGGTATTGTTAAGACTGTAAAATCAGCTAAAAAGATTGTTGACCGTAAAGAGCCTGTCATTTGGGATATTTTGGAATATGTGATGAAAGGTCACCCTGTTCTATTGAACCGTGCACCGACGTTGCACCGTTTAGGTATTCAGGCATTCCAGCCTAAGATGATTGAAGGAAAAGCTATTCAACTTCACCCTCTTGCATGTACAGCGTTTAATGCTGACTTTGATGGTGACCAGATGGCTGTTCACTTACCTCTTAGCAATGAAGCAGTTTTGGAAGCTCAGATGTTGATGCTTGCATCACATAACATTCTAAATCCTGCTAATGGTGCTCCAATTACTGTGCCTTCACAGGACATGGTGCTTGGTTTGTATTATATTACAAAACTAAGAACAGGAGCCAAGGGAGAAGGCCTTACATTCTACGGTCCGGAAGAAGCAACAATTGCTTATAACGAAGGAAAGGTAGACATTCACGCAATTATCAACGTTGTTGTTAAAGATCTTGATGAGAATGGCAATATTGTTGATGTTCTGATGAAAGAAACCTCTGTTGGACGTGTTATTGTAAATGAGATTGTTCCTCCAGAAGTTGGATATATAAATAGAATTATTTCTAAAAAATCTCTTCGCGAGATTATTGGTGATGTAATTAAGGTTTGCGGAGTTGCTAAAACAGCAGATTTCCTTGATGGAATTAAGAATCTAGGTTATAGAATGGCGTTCGTAGGTGGATTGTCTTTCAACTTAGATGATATTATCATTCCAAAAGAAAAGCAAGAATTAGTTCAGCGTGGATATGATGATGTAGAACAAGTTGTAAATAACTACAACATGGGATTCATCACCAACAATGAACGTTATAACCAGGTTATTGATATATGGACACATGTCAATTCAGAATTATCTAACATCTTGATGAAAACCATTTCAACAGATGATCAAGGTTTCAATTCTGTATACATGATGCTTGATTCAGGAGCCCGTGGTTCTAAAGAACAAATTCGTCAGCTTTCAGGTATGCGTGGTTTGATGGCAAAACCTCAAAAAGCAGGTGCTGAAGGTGGTCAGATTATTGAAAACCCAATTCTTTCTAACTTTAAGGAAGGATTATCTGTACTTGAGTACTTTATTTCAACCCACGGTGCTCGTAAAGGTTTGGCCGATACTGCACTTAAAACAGCTGATGCTGGATACCTGACTCGTCGTTTGGTAGACGTTTCACATGACGTTATTATCAACGAGGAAGATTGTGGTACACTTCGCGGATTGATTTGTACTGAATTGAAAAATAACGAAGATGTTATTGCAACATTGTATGAACGAATTCTGGGCCGTGTTTCTGTACATGATATAATTCACCCAACAACAGGTGAATTACTAGTCCAATCAGGTGAACAAATTACAGAAGAAGTCGCAAAGAAGATTGAAGATTCACCAATTGAGAGCGTAGAAATCCGTTCTGTATTGACATGTGAATCTAAGAAAGGTGTTTGCGTTAAATGTTACGGTCGTAACCTTGCAACCAACAGAATGGTTCAAAGAGGAGAAGCCGTTGGAGTTATCGCAGCCCAGTCTATTGGTGAGCCTGGTACACAGCTTACACTTCGTACATTCCACGCCGGTGGTACTGCTGCAAATATTGCTGCAAATGCAACAGTTGTAGCAAGATATAAAGGTCGCCTGGAATTTGAAGAACTTCGTACAGTAGACACTGTTGACGAAAATGGTGAAACTGTAAGAGTTGTTGTTGGACGACTTGCAGAACTAAGAATTGTTGATATTAATACCAATATTGTTCTTTCAACACACAGTATACCTTATGGTTCTAAACTGTATGCTTCTGAAGGAGAAATGGTTGACAAAGGCAAACTTATCTGTAAATGGGATCCATTTAATGCAGTAATTATTACTGAGGCTACAGGTAAGATCGAGTTTGAAGGTATCATTGAAAACGTTACATTTAAAGTTGAATCTGACGAAGCAACAGGTCTGCGAGAATATATCATTATTGAGCCAAGAGATAAGACGAAAGTTCCTTCTGCTCACATCTTGGATGAGAATGGCGAATTAATTCGTACATATAACTTCCCGGTAGGTGGTCACGTTGTAATTGAGAATGGACAGAAAGTGAAATCTGGAGATATTCTTGTTAAGATTCCTCGAGCAGTTGGTAAGGCTGGTGATATCACCGGTGGTCTTCCTCGTGTAACAGAACTGTTTGAAGCACGTAATCCTTCTAACCCTGCAGTTGTATCAGAAATCGATGGTGAAGTAACAATGGGCAAGATCAAACGTGGTAATCGTGAGGTCATTGTAACATCAAAAACTGGTGAAGTTAAAAAGTACCTAGTTTCACTTTCGAAACAAATACTTGTTCAGGAGAATGACTATGTACGTGCCGGAACACCACTTTCAGATGGAGCTACCACACCTGCAGATATCTTGGCTATTAAAGGTCCTACAGCTGTTCAGGAATATATAGTTAATGAAGTCCAAGACGTTTACCGTCTACAGGGCGTAAAAATTAACGATAAGCATTATGAGGTAATTGTTCGTCAGATGATGCGTAAAGTTCAGATCAATGACCCAGGAGATACTCGATTCCTAGAACAACAGATTGTAGACAAGATGGAATTCATGGAAGAGAATGATCATATCTGGGGCAAAAAAATTGTTATTGATTCCGGAGATTCTCAGAATTTACAACCTGGTCAGATCGTTACAGCTCGTAAGCTAAGAGATGAAAACAGTATGCTGAAACGCCGTGACTTGAAACCAGTAGAAGTTCGTGATGCTATCGCTGCGACATCTACTCAGATTCTGCAAGGTATTACTCGTGCTGCACTTCAAACTAAGAGCTTTATGTCAGCTGCTTCCTTCCAGGAAACAACTAAGGTATTGAATGAAGCTGCTATCAATGGCAAGATTGACAAGCTTGAAGGTATGAAAGAGAATGTTATTTGTGGACATTTGATTCCAGCTGGAACTGGTCAGCGTGAATTTGAAAAAATCATTGTTGGTTCAAAGGAAGAATATGATCGGATTTTAGCCAATCGTAAAACAGTGCTTGATTACAGTGAAGTAGAATAAGCATTATACATAAATATTAAAAGAGGGTGTCAAAGTTTTTTTGACACCCTCTTTTTTGTTTCATGGAAAAATACTCTAAGTGAATATTAATTGCTTATACCAGATATTATTGATCTGTCTATATTCTTTGGAAATGCTAAAGTTTCATCTTTGATTCATAAATCTTAGCTATTCTGAAAAATGAAATAATCACTTCTGATTTTGTTAATGCAATCAAATCACCCCACAAGATATTGAGGAATATGGCTAGTAATCAATAAAGTTAAGTCCGGTTTTTGAAGTAATTAATTTATTCAGCCACTTATTTACATAAACATTCACCACTGCGCATCCAGTTCCAATCGCTGCACCAGCAATAACGTCTGAAGGGTAATGAACTCCCTCATTCATTCTTGCAAAACCGACAGAGCTAGCCCAAATGTAACTAGGAGCAATGACATACCATTTAGGGTATTTGATACTCAAAGATGTAGCTAAAGAGAATGCGGTAGCTGTATGTGCTGAAGGAAAAGACGGACTCGAAACAGACTCTCTATTTTCTATTAAATCGGGATAGCGATTAAAGGGACGTTCACGGTCAACAGCATATTTCATCCCAGAGGTCAGTACAACAGCTTCAGCAACACTAGTGCCAATATAAATTGCGTCGCTTAATAATCGGTCGTTCTTTTCAATTAAGGCATAACTCCC
This sequence comes from uncultured Bacteroides sp., assembly GCF_963676325.1. NCBI lineage: Bacteria > Pseudomonadati > Bacteroidota > Bacteroidia > Bacteroidales > Bacteroidaceae > Bacteroides > uncultured Bacteroides sp. The sequence continues at coordinate 376,841 of NZ_OY781099.1, read as the reverse complement.
TATTAGCACAGGAAGACCTACGGCCAAATATGGCTCTGAATTTGAAATAGCCTTACTATATCCAGTTACAAATGAATTATCTACCCTATTGATTTTCTTCAAAGTATTAATATCCCAATTCTGAGCGCCACAATTAAAAATGTGGAAAGCTACAATTACAAATAAAAGAATACGCTTCATTTCAATTTTCTATAATGATATTCACAAAGGTAATTATAAATGCTGATTATTAATATAAGATCAGAATCTTCGTGTCAAAACTATTTCTAAAACAAATAAAATAAGACATCTTTTTGTACAAAATACACTCTAAACTTTCCTTTGCATTTAAAATATCCGGAACAAATAAAGATTGAATAACGTTTAAAGATCAATATAGTAAAACCACGGCAGCCTAATTAACGAATTATTTCTTTAATCCCTTGCTTAATAAGGGGATTTCATGTACTTTTGCGCAACAAACAAATTCATTATAAAGAAAATTATAGTTCTAACAATTAAATAATTTAAATTCAATCATTTATGTGGTTAACTAATTCATCTGTAGGAAGGAAAGTAGTCATGAGCGTATCAGGACTATTCCTCGTCCTTTTTCTAACATTTCACATGGCGATGAACCTTGTGGCGGTTTTCTCTGAAGACGGCTATAACATGGTTTGTGAGTTCCTGGGAGCAAGTTGGTACGCTTTAGCTGGAACTCTGGTTTTAGCTGCTGGTTTTGGAGTTCACATCATTTACGCATTTTGGCTGACAATGCAAAATCGCAATGCACGCGGTAATGAAAGCTATGCAGTAGTAGAAAAGCCAAAGAATGTAGAATGGGCTTCTCAAAACATGTTAGTTTTGGGTATTATCATTGCTCTTTTCTTTGTTTTACACCTTGCACAATTCTGGTTTAAAATGCAGTTTGTTGAAATTAGTGGCCTTGAGAGCATCAATGCTACTCCACAAGATGGTGCTGCACTAATAAGAGCAACATTTGCAAATCCTTTATTTGCTATCCTTTATCTAGTTTGGTTTGTAGCAATCTGGTTCCATCTTACTCATGGATTCTGGAGTGCCCTTCAAACACTTGGCTTGAGCAACAATATCTGGTTCGAACGTTGGAAATGCATTTCAAACATCTTTGCAACAGTAATCTTCTTAGGCTTTGCTTTAGTAGTAGTAGTTTTCTACGTTAAATACGGCATAATGGGTTAATTAACCTGAGAATGTGAACTCTAATAAAATCAGAAAAAAGAAATAAATATTATGACTAAGATAGATTCAAAAATTCCTGAAGGCCCATTGGCTGAGAAATGGACTAACTATAAAGCTCATCAAAAACTCGTAAACCCATCAAACAAACGTCGCCTAGACATTATCGTAGTTGGTACCGGTCTTGCCGGAGCATCAGCTGCCGCTTCACTTGGAGAAATGGGTTTCAAAGTATTAAACTTCTGCATTCAAGATTCTCCACGCCGTGCCCACTCAATTGCTGCACAAGGTGGTATCAATGCTGCTAAGAATTACCAAAACGACGGTGACTCTGTATACCGTTTATTCTACGATACTATCAAAGGTGGAGACTACCGCGCACGTGAATCAAACGTTTACCGTTTAGCTGAAGTTTCTAACGCAATTATTGACCAATGCGTTGCTCAAGGTGTTCCTTTCGCTCGTGAATACGGTGGTTTGCTTGACAACCGTTCTTTCGGTGGTGCTCAGGTTTCACGTACATTCTATGCAAAAGGACAAACAGGACAACAATTGTTGCTTGGTGCTTATTCAGCATTAAGCCGCCAGGTACACAACGGTAATGTAAAGTTATTCACACGTCACGAAATGCTTGACTTGGTAATGATTGACGGCCGTGCACGTGGTATTATTGCCCGCGACCTTGTTACTGGTAAAATTGAACGTTACGCTGCACATGCTGTAGTTATCGGTACAGGTGGTTACGGAAATGCATACTTCCTTTCTACAAATGCAATGACTTCAAATTGTTCTGTTGCTATCCAATGTTACAAGAAAGGTGCTTATTTTGCTAACCCATGTTACGCACAAATTCACCCAACCTGTATTCCTGTTCACGGAGATGTTCAGTCTAAACTGACATTGATGTCTGAATCACTTCGTAACGACGGACGTATCTGGGTTCCAAAGAAACTGGAAGATGCGAAAGCTTTGCAAGCAGGTAAATTAAAAGGTTCAGATATTGCAGAAGCAGATCGTGACTATTATTTGGAACGTCGTTATCCTGCATTTGGTAACCTTGTACCTCGCGATGTTGCTTCTCGTGCTGCTAAAGAACGTTGTGATGCCGGATTTGGAGTAAACAACACTGGTCTTGCCGTATTCCTTGATTTCTCTGAGGCTATTGGTCGTCTAGGCGAAGATGTAGTAAAAGCACGCTACGGTAACTTATTTGATATGTACGAAGAGATCACCAACGAAAATCCATATAAAGGTCCAATGATGATTTATCCTGCTATCCACTACACAATGGGTGGTATCTGGGTTGATTATGAATTGATGACTTCTGTTCCAGGATTGTTCGCTATTGGTGAAGCTAACTTCTCAGACCACGGAGCTAACCGTCTTGGTGCTTCTGCTTTGATGCAAGGTTTGGCTGACGGATACTTTGTATTACCTTATACAATTCAGAATTATTTAGCTGATCAGATTCAGGTTCCACGTTTCTCTACTGAACTTCCTGAGTTTGTTGAAGCAGAAAAAGCTGTTGCTGACAAGATTAACAAAATCAAGAATATCAACGGTAAACATTCTGTAGATACTATTCACAAGAAACTTGGTCACGTTATGTGGGATTTCGTTGGAATGGGACGTACAAAAGAATCATTGGAAACTGCATTAACCAGACTAAAAGAAGTGAAGAAAGACTTCTGGACAAATGTTCGTATTCCTGGTGAAGTAAATGATTTGAATGTGGAACTAGAAAAAGCTATCCGCTTATCTGATTTCATTGAAGTTGGTATGTTGATGGCACGTGATGGTTTGAACCGTGAAGAATCTTGCGGTGGACACTTCCGTGAAGAATTCCAGACTCCAGAAGGTGAAGCTCTTCGTGATGACAAGAACTTCTCTTATGTAGCTTGCTGGAAATACACAGGCGAAGATTCAGAACCAGAATTAATTAAGGAAGATCTGAACTACGAATTCGTTAAGGTTCAAACACGTAATTACAAAGCATAATAATTAGTACACAATGGAAAAAATAATAAATTTCACGCTAAAGGTTTGGCGTCAAAAAGGTCCGAAAGCTAAAGGTGCTTTTGAATCTTATACAATGGAAAACATTTCGGGTGATACCTCATTCCTTGAAATGCTTGACATCCTGAATGAGAGACTTATCAACGAAGGTAAAGAACCAGTAGTTTTCGACCATGACTGTCGCGAAGGAATCTGCGGTATGTGTTCTCTTTATATCAACGGACATCCTCACGGACCTGCAACCGGAGCAACTACTTGTCAGATGTATATCCGTCGTTTCGAAGATGGTGATACTATCACTGTTGAGCCTTGGCGTTCTGCTGGTTTCCCAGTAATCCGCGACTTGATGGTAGACCGTAATGCATTTGATAAAATTATGCAAGCTGGTGGTTACGTATCAATAAATACTGGTGGTGTTCCTGATGCTAATGCAATTGCTATTCCAAAGCCTATCGCTGACGAAGCAATGGATGCAGCATCTTGTATCGGTTGTGGTGCTTGTGTTGCTGCTTGTAAGAATGGTTCAGCTATGTTGTTCCTTTCTGCTAAAGTTAGCCAATTGTCACTTCTTCCTCAAGGAAAAGCAGAAGCTGGCCGTCGTGCTAAAGCTATGCTTTCTAAAATGGACGAACTTGGTTTTGGTAACTGTACTAATACAAGAGCTTGTGAAGCTGAATGTCCAAAGTCTATCTCAATCAGCAACATTGCAAGATTGAACCGCGACTTTATCGCAGCTAAACTGAAAGATTAATCTACTGATTATATCACTATAAAAAAATCCTCTACTCAGAAATGGGTAGAGGATTTCTTTTTTATACGCAGCTATGAAACCGTAAAAGACTGAGAAAAAAAAGTGCCCTACAAGATACAAAGTGTAACTTAAAAGAATCTTAAATGCTAAATTTAGTTTCAAAATGATACGCCGTGTGCGAAAACAATAAAAATTCGTGAAATAAGATTAAAAGACTAGCCAGTAATGGTCAAAAGTTTGGCTGAAATGGCGAAAAGGCATACATTTGCAGTGTGTTTTTCATAGTATTAGATTTAAGGTTAACAAAGGTTGGAGTCAGGCGTGACTCCTTTTTTTTTGCCCTTATCTAAAGTAGCTGATACATTCCGCCAGCTAACACACGAATTACGCCTTTCATCTCCAACTCAAACAAGAGTGCATTCATCTTATTTACAGCTATATCCGCTTCAACAACCAGCGAATTAATTTGAGAATTTCCTTTATCGCGAAGAATATCCACAATTTGTTGTTCTTCCTGAGTAAGATCAATAAATAGCTCACGCTGCACTGCTACTGGAATAGTTTTGCTATCAGCATCCCAACACATTGCTTTGACGAAATCTTCAGCAGAAAGAATCAATCCTGCCTTATTATCCTTTATCAGATTATTGCAACCGATGGAGAACTCGTCAGCCACTCGCCCGGGGAAAGCAAAACAATCGCGGTGATAACCTTGTGCAATATCGGCAGTGATCAACGCCCCACCCTTCACAGCCGATTCAACCACAATGGTTGCATCACTCATTCCAGCCACAATCCGGTTGCGCTTCACAAAGTTTTGCCTGTCAGGGTTTGTTTCCGAAAGGAATTCCGTGAGCAAGCCACCGTTATCCAGCATTTCTATCGCCGTTTTCCGATGAGTAGCCGGATAAATCCGGTCTAATCCATGCGCCAACACACCAACTGTAGCCAGTTGATTCCTTAAAGCTGCTCTGTGCGCATAGATATCAATTCCATAAGCAAGTCCGCTCACCACAAGTACTTCGGGACAAAGAGTCTTAAGATCCTGAAGAAAATCATTGCAGATGCGTTGTCCGTAATCGGTAGCATTACGGGTTCCCACCATATTGATTACCTTAAGTGCATTCAGATCCGTCTTTCCTTTAAAAAAGAGCACCACAGGAGCATCAGGGCATTCCCTCAATCTCGAAGGATAAGCCTCATCATTTATGGTAATACAAGTAATTTTGTTTTTCTGAGCGAAGGAATATTCAGCCTCAGCCCGCAAAAGAGCCTGAGGATTGTTAAGTGACTCAACCGTGCGAGGCGAAATACCTGGAATCAGTTGAGTGAGTTCTGTACGATGTGAGAAGAGAATTTCCGCGTTTCCGGTAACATTGATAAGATTACGGGCACCAATCAACCCCACTCCCGGGATTTGTGTCAGCGCAATGGTGGCAATTATCTCCTGATCCGTCATTTGGCGAAATAGGGTTCAAATGCTTTGTCGAAAAGTTCACTATGTCCAAGACGGCCATTGGTGAGGCATACCAGTTCCACTTTTGATTTTACAGATACTTTCCCGTCAGACAAGCGGAAGATATCCTGATAGAATACATATTTCACTCCTTCTTTTTCAATATATAGCTTGGAAACAAAATCTTCCCCGCTGTGCAATGGAGTTTTATAAGCAATGGTGATTCTGGCTACAACCGGATCGAGTCCTTGTCCATGCAGTTCGGCAAAGTTTATGCCTAGTTTGGTAATGAATTCATGACGTGTATGTTCCAGATAATGCTGGTAGATTGCATTGTTAACTATACCCTGCATATCGCATTCGTAGTCGCGAACCTTCATATTCAGTTCGAAAATGTATTTATTCATAATAGGTTTTTAAAGTAACTAGAATAATAAATATTCTCTTGTACAAAAGATTGCATTCTTTTGTACAAGAGAATTAATTGTTTTGTACAGAAGAAATCAATCTTTTGTACAAGACTTTTTTAACTCCTCGGCAGAAACTAATTTGTATAGCTTATCGCTTGGACGAATCTTCTCAGAGAATTTCATAGAGAAGTGCTCTCCTTTGTGAACTAACTCTACAGGCTTCAAATCTACCCGTGCTTCATCAAGTGTTGAAAACAAAGCACCGGTGGTTGGTCCGGTTACAAGAAGTTTATCTCCTAGCTTAATTTCAGAAGCTTCCACCAGAAACTCAGCAACATTGATGTTACTGAAATATTTAACCGCCTTACCTACATAAACTTTTCGTTCAGTAGCTTCCGAGCCATAGTTTTTGCTCCACTCGCCAAGTCTTTGTCCCAGATAGTATCCGTTCCAGAATCCACGGTTAAACACCGTCTTCAGACGGTTATCCCAGGCCTGTACCTTTTCTTCGGTAAAAGTTCCGTCCAGACAAGACTGAATAGCCTGCTTGTAACACTCAACAACGGTGCGCACATACTCTGGTCCGCGAGCGCGTCCCTCAATTTTGAACACACGAACGCCGGCTTCAATCATCTCATCCATGAAATGAATGGTTTTTAAATCCTTTGGCGACATAATATACTGGTTATCTACTTCCAGCTCAATATCACTTTCCTTGTCCTTTACCGTATAAGCTCTGCGGCAAATCTGCATACATGCTCCGCGGTTGGCAGAGTTATCCATTTCATGCAAAGAAAGATAGCATTTTCCGGAGACAGCCATGCAAAGCGCGCCGTGACAAAACATCTCTATACGAATTTCTTCGCCACTCGGACCGCATACTTTATCTTCCTTAATCTTATCATAAATGCCTCTAACCTGTTTCATATTCAGTTCGCGGGCAAGAACTGCCACATCGGCAAACTGTGCATAGAATTTCAACGCCTCAGCATTGGAAATATTTAGCTGAGTAGAGAGATGCACTTCCTGACCTATGGAACGGGCATAACACATAACTGCCACATCGGCCGCAATAATTGCAGAAATTCCCGCCTCTTTTGCTGCATCAACAATGGTGCGCATCAAAGGAATATCGTTATCGTAAATGATTGTATTGATAGTAAGATAACTCTTCAAGCCATGTTCGTCACAAATCATGGCAATCTCCTTCAAATCATTTATAGTAAAGGTGTTTGATGAACGAGCACGCATATTTAGATTCTCTATACCAAAGTATATTGAATCGGCTCCTGCCTGAATAGCAGCGGCAAGAGATTCGCGAGAACCCACAGGCGCCATTATTTCAAAGTCTTTTAACTGATGATTCATACCTAATTTTTATAATTTGTTGTGTACAAAGGTAGTGGTTTTTTGCGTATTTTTGCAGCCAATATTAATATGAATATGAAAATAGGCTCTATAGACTTGGGGGAACGCCCCATATTTCTGGCTCCGATGGAGGATGTTACAGATATTGCTTTCCGACTGCTGTGCAAGCAATTCGGGGCAGACATGGTATATACAGAATTTATTTCCAGTGATGCGCTGGTACGTTTCGTAAATAAAACAACTCAGAAACTCACTATCAGTGAAGAAGAGCGTCCGGTTGCCATGCAGATTTACGGCAGAGAAGTAGAACCTATGGTGGAAGCCGCAAAGATTGTGGAAGCTGCCCGCCCGGATATTCTGGATATCAACTTTGGCTGTCCGGTGAAAAAGGTTGCCGGTAAAGGTGCCGGAGCAGGAATGCTGCAAAACATCCCTAAGATGCTTGAAATAACCAAAGCTGTGGTTGATGCTGTTAATATTCCTGTTACCGTAAAAACCCGTCTAGGTTGGGATCATGACAGTAAGATTATCGTGGACCTTGCCGAGCAATTGCAGGATTGCGGTATTGCCGCACTAACCATCCACGGCAGAACACGCAGCCAGATGTATACAGGTGAAGCAGATTGGACACTTATCGGTGAGGTAAAGAACAATCCACGCATGCATATCCCTATCATTGGAAATGGCGACGTAACCACTCCGCAACAAGTAAAGGACTATTTTGACCGTTATGGTGTAGATGCCATCATGATTGGCCGGGCAAGCTTTGGCCGTCCATGGATATTCAAGGAAGTAAAGCATTATCTGGAGACAGGAGAAGAGCTTCCTCCCCTCACCTTTGATTGGAAAATGGATGTACTCCGCGAGCAGGTAAAGCAAAGCATTGAAAGACTTGACGAGCGCCGCGGAATCATCCACGTTCGCCGCCATTTGGCAGCCTCTCCCCTGTTCAAAGGAATTCCAAACTTCAGGGATACCCGCATAGCTATGCTAAGAGCTAATACACAAGAAGAGCTGTTTACTATATTCGATAAGATTATTGCTGAACAGGTAAAAGCGGAACAATAACGAAAAACTAACCTCATATTTAGCCGCTATTGTTTGTGCATCAAGAATAGAAGAGTCCTTTCACAGTTCATCTGTGAAGGGACTTTTTATTTAAACAGTGGATCTGCAAACCACTTATTATACATCTTTGTGACAAGTACATACATAAAGAAGGCTGAAATCAATCCTGTGATAGAATCAATCAGATAGTGAGCCTGAATATATACTGTGGCACAACAAAGAAGAAAATAAAATGGTAAAAGGAAACTACCCAGTTTTCTACTTACACGGAAAGCAGAGATCATAAGTAATGTTGATATTGCGACATGCGAGCTTGGAAAAGCAGCGGTAGGCCTTTCACCAACCTGTTGCGACGCATCAACCAAGCTGTAAAAGAATCCGTGCTGATAATCAGGACCAGGAAGCAATTCGTGATGAGTATTAAAGTAATGGCCTATTGCCGGAAATATTCCATTCGTAACATTATCCATTCCAATAGCCGGGAAATAGAACTGAGGACCAGCCACCGGAATAAAGATGTAAAAGAAATAATAGATAAAGAAAGAGGTCACAATTATAAAAGACCATTTTTCAAATAAGTCGAACCGGCGAAGGAAATAAAATATTCCCACCACGGCAATCATTGGATAATAAGAGAAATAGCCTAGATTTAATGGTTCGCTCACCCACCAATAAGGTAAATGCTTACTGAACTCTACTGCCGGCTGACATCCAAAGATGAATTGTTCGGTTCCGGCAAATATATGATCCAGGTTTGTAAATAAACGATTAAATTCAAAAGTGTCAGGATACCAGTAAGAGAGCAATCCCATCTGAACGATAATACGAACAAAAGCGGAGAACTTGCATGGTGCCAAACGATAAAGGTATATCAAGCAGAAAGTCATTAGCGCAATTACGGCTCTATCCCATAACATCCCTAACGGATGGCTCATCTGAGGGAACATAAAGAGAATCAAAATTGATGTAAGAAGATTATATATCAATGATACCTTCTCTACCGCGAACAACCCTTTCTGAGTTTCTACTTTTTTAAATATATCTAAAGCCATCCTTCTTTTTTATACCAGTCAATAGCCTGCTTTACTCCTTTCTCTAAATGATATTGAGGGTTATATCCCAAATCGTCTATCAAAGGCGTAATATCGCATTGCCAGTTTCGTTGTTTCATTATTTTATATTTGTCAGCATTCAGTGTACTGCTCTTGCCTGAATATGAGGCTACAAATTCGGCGCACAAAGATATAACTTTTAAAATAATTAATGGACATTTAAGATGTATTACAAAAGGATTTCCCAGCTCTTTTTTTATTAAATCAGAAAAATCTCTACTTTTATAGACTTTACCATCGCTCACAAAGTATGATTTTTGACAAACATCTTTCTCCATTCCAAGAAAAATGGCCTGAGCCAGGTCGGCTACATAAACAAATGTAAGTAGCTGTTTGCGAAGTCCGGCAGCAAAGTCCACATGCTTCTGAATGGACTTAACCATCAGGAAATAATCTTTTTCCCGAGGACCGTAAACTCCCGTGGGGCGATAAATAAGATAAGGAAAATCGGGCAGACTTCTAATATATTCTTCTGCACGAAGTTTACTTATGCCATAAGCTGTATTGGGCCTGGGTTTATCGTCGTCAGTGATAGGCAATAACTTTCTCTCATGAATTGGGCCAAAAACGCTTAATGAGCTCAGATAGATAAACTTGCCGGGAACCATTCCCAACTGAGATAAAGCATCTACAAAATTCTTTGTCCCTTGATAATTTACCTTATCAAAATCTTTTTTATCGCTGCATTTTGTAACTCCCGCCGTATGTATAATATAATCCCATTTGCTATTCGTCTCTTTGAAATCAGAAAGTTGTACTTTTAGTGTTCCGGGATGTGCAAAATCCAGTTCTATCAGATTTATATTCTTATCCTGCAAACCTTCCAACTTGCTTGTTGCACGTACTCCAGCCCACACATCATACCCTTTTTTTATTGCTTCTTTTATTATAAAATTACCAATAAATCCACTAGCTCCGGTCACTAAAACACTTCCCTTCATACTGATTTGATTCTCAATTGTTATTCCTTAGTTTCTCATTCTCCTTGCTTTAATAGTCATAGGCCATAGATGCCTAAAAAGAACAAATATTTATATCAGGAATAAGCAGAACAATCTGACATATACCGGACATTTCTTCAACATTCAATTAATGATTTTCATTTAGACCCGGGTCTCAGCTATATTAAGACCCCCGTCTAAAACAATTTAGACCCCCATCTAAATGGTACTGAGACCCGGGTCTAAAATATATTTTATAACTATCTTCTGACTAATCTGTCAGGCAAAGATAATATTTTAATTAATCTGATGAATTGATTCACTCCTTTTTCAACTTTTAGGCAGAAGTTTCTTAAATTTGAAGTACATCGAATGCAATAATTTGTTTACTTTGTAATCAATAACTATATAACAATCCATTTTATGGCTAAAAAAGATAAAAAGAAAGCAGGGAAAAGAATGAAGAAAGCGCAATTGGCGGAACTGATAATGAACCTGTTTCAAAGTAAATCAGCAGAAGTTCTTCCTTTAAAATATATTTTCGCGGAATTGAATTTAATCACACATCCCCTCAAGATGTTGTGTATGGATATTATTTACGAGATGCTGGCTGATGATTACCTTACGGAAGTAGATAAAGGAAAATACAAGCTCAACGTTCACGGGACTGAAATGACAGGAACTTTCTTGCGTAAAAGCAATGGAAAGAATTCATTTATCCCTGATGGAGGCGGAGATGCCATTTTTATTGCAGAGCGTAATTCTATCCATGCAATGAATAAAGACCGTGTGCGAATCGCTTTCTATGCAAAGCGTAAAAACCACGAAGCAGAAGGGGAAGTTACTGAGATTCTGGAGCGAGCAAATGATAATTTTGTAGGGACTCTGGAAGTATCCAAATCGTATGCTTTCCTTATCACTGAGAACCGCACGCTGGCCAACGATATCTTTATTCCAAGAGAAAAGCTTAAAGGCGGAAAAACAGGTGACAAAGCAGTGGTTAAAATCACTGAATGGCCGGATAAAGCTAAGAATCCTATAGGGCAGGTTATTGATATATTGGGAGTTGCCGGAGATAATACGACAGAGATGCATGCTATCTTAGCCGAATTTGGTCTTCCATATGTTTACCCAAAGGCTGTTGAAGAGGCAGCTGATAAGATTCCGGCAGAAATCCCTGAAGAGGAGATCGCAAAACGTGAAGATTTCCGTAACGTTACGACTTTCACCATCGACCCTAAAGATGCAAAAGATTTTGATGATGCCCTTTCCATCCGTAAAATAAAAGACGGACTTTGGGAAGTTGGTGTACACATTGCCGATGTATCTCACTATGTTAAGGAAGGAGGCATCATTGATAAAGAAGCTGAGAAACGTGCAACATCAGTTTATCTGGTAGATCGCACAATTCCTATGCTGCCGGAACGCTTATGTAACTTCATCTGTTCACTTCGTCCTAACGAAGAGAAACTAGCTTATTCTGTAATCTTTGATATCACGGAAAAAGGAGAGGTGAAAGATTCACGCATTGTGCATACAATTATTAAATCAGACCGTCGTTTCACCTATGAAGAGGCTCAGAATATTATTGAGACAAAGGAAGGTGATTATAAAGAGGAAGTTCTGGCTATGGACAGCATCGCCAAAATTCTCCGCGATAAAAGATATTCAGCCGGAGCCATCAACTTTGACCGCTATGAGGTAAAGTTTGAAATTGATGAGAAAGGGAAACCTATCAGCGTTTATTTCAAATATTCTAAAGACGCAAACAAATTAGTTGAGGAGTTCATGTTGCTGGCAAACAAAACAGTGGCCGAAAAAATAGGAAAGGTTCCCCAAGGTAAGAATGCGAAGGTATTGCCTTATCGTATCCATGACTTACCCGATCCTGAAAAGTTGGACAACCTTTCACAGTTTATCGCCCGTTTTGGATATAAACTCCGCACAAGTGGAACAAAGACTGATATTTCAAAGTCAATCAACCACCTTTTAGATGATGTTCAAGGGAAGAATGAGGAAAATCTTATTGAGACTGTATCAATACGTGCAATGCAGAAAGCAAAATATTCCGTTCACAACATTGGACACTATGGACTTGCTTTTGATTATTATACTCACTTTACATCACCAATCCGTCGTTTCCCCGACTTAATGGTTCACCGCCTGCTTACCAGATATCTGGATGGAGGAAGAACTGCTTCGGAAACCAAATATGAAGACCTTTGTGTACACAGTTCAGACATGGAACAAATTGCAGCTAATGCTGAACGTGCTTCAATCAAATACAAGCAGGTTGAGTTCATGAGCGAACGACTTGGACAGACTTTTGATGGAGTAATTTCCGGGGTTACAGAATGGGGATTATATGTAGAGCTGAACGAGAACAAATGTGAAGGGATGGTTCCTATTCGTGATCTGGACGATGATTATTATGAATTCGATGAAAAGAGCTACTGTCTGAAAGGCCGCAAAAAGCACCGTACATACAGCTTAGGAGATGCTATAACTATTAAAGTTGCACGCGCAAACATAGAAAAGAAACAGCTTGATTTTGCTTTAGTAGAATAAATTTATTAATCTCAATAAAACATTTTCAGAACCAAATTGTTACTTAGTAAGTTTGTAGAATAAATGAAAAGAAACAAAGAAATAGACGTTGTCCCCTATGTAGAAATAGATAGATATGCGGGTGTGTGGTACGAGATTGGTCGATACCCACACTGGTATGAAAGAGGTGCCTATAATGTTTCAGCTGAATACTCTTCAAAAGACGGCTATATTGAAGTTGTTAACCGCTGCGAGAGATTAAACAAACACCGCGAGATAAAAGGCAAAGCATATATTGTACCCGACTCTGGAAACGCAAAACTAAAAGTTGAGTTCAGATGGCCGTTTAAAGGCAATTACTGGATTATTGATTTAGACGAGAACTATCAATGGGCCGTTGTTTCTAATCCTTCACAAACAAATTTATGGATTCTTTACCGCAAACCGACAATTGCTAATGAGGTTCTAAGACCAATTGTTTATCGCTTGGTTAACCGAGGTTTTGAATTAGCAAAAGTGCATTGGACAAAACAATCAAACACAATAGAGGAATGAAAACCGTTATTTTAGAAGAGCAGGAAATAGTAGAAAATATTATCTCACAGGCGGATATTTGCTATGTAGGAATGGTCGACGAGCAGAATACCCCTTATGTGATTCCTATGAATTTTGGATATAAGGACGGAGTTATTTATTTACATTCAGGACCTACAGGACATTCTATTGATATACTTAATTTAAACAATAATGTTTGTGTAACCTTTAGCATTGATCACGAACTGGTTTTTCAGCATCCCAAGGTAGCTTGCAGCTATCGCATGAAAGCAAAAAGTGTAATTTGCCGTGGAAAAGTATGCTTCATTGAAAACTTAGACGATAAACGAGATGCACTTAACATTATTATGAGCCACTATTCAGATAAAACCTTTGAGTACTCGGAGCCGGCAGTAAAGAATGTGAAAATATGGGAAATTCCTATTGATAGCATTAGTGCTAAAGAATACGGGGTGCCACACAAGTAAGAATAGAAAATATCTGTTTTTACAATCTGTTGCTTGATTGCAATAGTATCGTTGAAGCCCTAAAAAATCGAGTAGGAGGAAAATGAAATAGTTTCCTCCTATTTCATTTTCCGACCTCTCACACCACCGTACGTGCGGTTCCGCATACGGCGGTTCCTTATTTACGATACATTTTACTGTAATAATCCAACATCATTGGATAACCTGCATTTCGCAATTTATCTGTATCAATTGCACAGCTAAGAATCGGGCTGCCAGCTATTCGCCAGTAACCTTTCACATATCCCCATTTCTGAGCATGCCATCTATCAATACCGCAACGCAATAGATTGGTTATACGAGTACTGACATTCTTCCAACTTTTCCATATACACATACGAAGCCGGCGACGGAGCCATTGATCTATCCTCTTCAGATGATTTTGCATGTCTGCAAGTTTGAAGTATTCAATCCAGCCACGAATGAATTGATGAAGTTCGTATTTGCGTTTATTGTATCCCATGCCATTACTGCGACCTGTCAGCTCTTTCAAACGAACTTTCAGTTTCATGTAACTTTTGGAGTGTACAGATAAGCGAAATCCTCCTTTGCTATTATAAAAGGAGTAACCTAAGAACTTCATGCCCCGCACATATCCTGCTTTCGTTTTCTCTCGGTTTACCCTCAGGAAGAGGGTTTCTTCGATAAAACAAATGATGTGCTTCATCGTACGACTGGCAGAGCGTTTACTTTTGCAAAATATCATGCAATCATCTGCATAGCGGACAAATGGATGTCCTCGGCGTTCCAGCTCTTTATCCAGTTCATTGAGCATTATATTGCTCAGTAGCGGACTAAGGGGACCACCTTGAGGAACTCCCCGACTGCTTTCCTCAAATTTATGACCAATTATAATTCCCGCGCGGAGATATTTATGGATAAGAGAAATCACTCTCCCATCTTTTATCCTGCGGGAAAGAATTTCTATCAGCTTGCTTTGGTTGACTGTGTCGAAAAAATGCTCCAGATCTAAATCAACCGCATATTTATTGCCTGCATTAATATAGTTCTGGGCTGTTCGCAGCGCTTTATGCGCACTGCGTTTCGGACGAAAACCGAAGCTGTTGTTACTGAATTCTCGTTCATAAATCGGAGATAAAATTTGGGATATGGCTTGTTGAATAAGACGGTCAACTACGGTAGGGATACCAAGCTGGCGCTTCTTGCCATTCTCCTTAGGGATTTCTACCCTACGGACTGGATTAGGATGGTAATTACCATCCATTAAAGATGTTACCAGTTCATCTTTATGGAGTTTCAGAAACGGAAGAAGTTCTTCCGTTTCCATCTTATCGACACCTCCACTGCCACCATTCGATACGACCTGTTTATAAGCCTTGTTCAAATTGGCAGGCGACAAGATACGTTCCAGTAAATCATCTTTTGTAAAATGCACTTCCGTGAGGTTGTTTTCAGTAATCCCTATAAAAGTCTGCACTCCCGCATAGCATTCGGATTCCGTCCTATTCTTTTGCGGGCAGCTATCATTCGTTGCTGATATTTTCTGCATTCTTCCCTTCATAAGGTTACATTCATTTACTTCTCACTTAGATAAGGTTCAGACCTTCCCCGAATGGTCAATCTAAATCGGGTACTATGTCCTCGGCTGACTTCTCACGACAATTGTTATCCATGTTTCTGAAAAGAAAAGCATCCACACGTCCGTGAGATCTCCCCAGTTATTAACTACTACTTTCTTCCCATATATCTGCCGGATTTACTCGCATACATCTATATAGCACAGGACTTTGTTTTAATTAGCAAACTCATCCATGTATTTTGAGCCTTATATCCGGTTTCTGTTCGTCAGACCGGGAATTTGCCGCAGGCTTCCTTCAGATTCCACTTCGCAATGGACACCCTTGCCGTAAGCTAACACTTCCAGCTATAATGGCGTGTTCGGGACTTGCACCCTAAAGTAAATAGTTCGTGCTGGGCGAACTAATAGATCCGTGCTAGATAAGTTTGTAACTAGCACGGATCTATTACTTTAATACAAGCATTCTTAAGATCAGAAGGATGATGGATAAAATAACACCTACCTCCTTTGACGACGAACAGAAGCTTTTGGAGCAGAAGACTTCTCCTTCTTTACCTTTACAGTAGGAGCTGTTGCAACCTTTCTTTTTGAACTCATTTTTACAGACTTTTCAGTAGCTAAAGGAACAGATACCTTTGAACTACTATCCTTTCTCACAATTAAATCTGAAGGGTTCTGCCATAAATGTTCCTCAAAAGCTTTAAGCTGGCCTTCTATCTTTTTTTGTTCCTTTACCATTGCACTGTCGGTTGTACAATACTGCGCAAGAGTCTGATTCAACATGTTGGTCGTTTTGTAAATATCACCCTTAAACTGGCGAGTTGCAAAATAATCATCCAGACTTATATTAGATGCATTATTCAGATTACTGGTCATAACATTCATACGAACCAGATAAGGACTAAGATCAGTATAATCTAACCAAAACATTGGATATTTAGTCACATCCATCGAGAAGTCACCGGAACGATGAAGTACTGGGCAAATAGCTACAACTTTTGAATTGTAAGTAGAAGAATGCTGATCAAAATACCAAACCTCTTTGATAAAATAGCTAAGAACTTCATTGCTTGGTATGTCACTATTATCAATAGAATATAGAGTATCCCTGGTCTGTCCATCTTTCTTTATCTGATAAAGGATATGAAAACGATCAAGTACGTCCTTAAATTTCACCTTATTGTCTGCTGTTAAGGCTTCAGTACCATCCAGACGATATTCATAAGCAGGAATTTTCCCGTCAGCTATTAACTTAAATATCAGAGTAAAAAGGTTCATTTTATCACCAATAGGCTCTACCGGATAATATAAAGCTGAATTCTTCTCTTGCTTCAAATCAAGCGTTCTGTAAATCTCTCGCTTCCATATTACCTCCTGTGGCATGTTTATTTGTCCGGTATATTGAGTTTGCGCCCTTACGGAAAGTGCCGGTCCTGATTCTTTAACTTCTTGTTTAGCTTTACGCGCTTTAGGTTGCGCTGCAGCCTGATACATGCCAAGTGCAGTACAAAGAAGAGCCATAATACATATAAAGCGTTTCATATATCTGTATTTTATTAATTTACAATTACTTCCAAAGTTGTTGGGAGCAAGCGTTCAATACCATCAGGACCAACTGCTCTTACCCGTGAAATATAGAATCGTTTACCACGAGACAATCTGCGGAAAACATCCCTTTGCCGTGATGAGAACTTGCTTCCTGCTGATACTTCCGGCACCGCATTACCCATATTATCAAAGAACACTGTTTCAAAACTGAGAACCCGGAAATCAATGTTCAATAATCCATCGTCTATTGCTGCAACAATACCATCAGTACTCATCAGAAGAGCCTTTGAGAAGCCTGTTCCTCCACGGTACCTCTTAGGGTTTCCGGCAGCTCGATCATACTCTATAAATGGCATAGGGTCGGGTAATTGCCGCACCCGATATATAAAATTACCCATAAGCTGAGTTCTCCCTCCTATGTTAGCCGTTACAGCTAATTCCGTTTGTCCGGTTCTTGATGGACGTAATATATATCCTCCACGTGCTGACCTCAGAACTCCATTACCATTAGTCACCCTCATTTGCACATTCTGACTTGGAACTCCCGGAACGGATACACTCATTGGATTATCATATCCGGCATAAAGTACATTCATCATCGTTGCTGATACTGTTGCAGAAGGATCTATAACAGTATATTTTTGAGAAAAATTGCGTCTCAGAACATCTCCATTGCCTCTGTTTAGCTCCAGATAACCACCTAAAGTAAATTCGCCAGTGTTATTACAAATTGTTTCAAAAAGTCCATTCCGCTGAGCAGGTAATAATCTGTTTCCAATATATACTGATGGCTTTTGTGTAGAGTCCACTGCTGCCAGAATAATCTGAGCACTGAATTTTCCTCCACGAACAATAGTCTGAGCATTAGGAATCACATAAGCATTTACCTGATTTACACGGATATCTCTTACATCAATATTCTTCACCAATGTATGTAAAACTTCTCCTTCCGCATAACGAATATCATTCTGTAACTTAGTCAGCAAAGTAACAGCTGCAGCTGTAGGAGTATTCTCAAAAATATATTCCTGCCATTTCTTTCCAATAGTTGTTGCTCTCCGAGGAACTGCAGTGCTTAGATTGCTGCCAATAATATTCCTTTGCGCACTATCAGTAACCATAGTCAGAATTGTTTTTCTGTAGTAATTTATAGAATTAAACAGTTTCTTTCCTTGACCAGTACCTGGAGCAAGCATTACAAAGTTTGCCGCTTCCAGGTCTTCTTTATTTTTTATATCCATTACATTGGCCTCATCACCATCAGCAGCCTTTACAATCTTGAATTTCAACACATCTACATATTCATAAAGAGAGTCGGACATCTTTCTTACATGTTGAGCTTTATTAAACCATTCCTGCACCTTCTCAGGATTCTTATTCAAGAAATCGGCCATATCTTTGTATAATGCCTTATTCTGTTTTGTTGAATTAGCTGTTGATCTGTTCAAACTTTCATCTACCAGTGAAAAGCCATTGAGCACATCTGAAGAAACATTCAAAGCCAACAAAGCCATCAAGACGAGATACATTAAGTTTATCATCTTCTGCCGTGGAGACTCCCGTCCAATTGATGCCATATCTATCTACTAGTTTATTATTGTTGTTGATTATTCATGTTCACCGTCATAGCCTTCAGCATACGAGCATAAACTTTGTTTAGTTCCTCCATTTGCTGTGCCATCTTTTCGGCTTCCTCATTGAATTTTTCACTGTTTCCCGTTGAACCTTCGTACATATCTTTAATACGAATCAGGCCTGCATTTACTTTATCTATAGTATCAATCTGCGAACTAATACTCTTTAGTTGTATTTCATAAATCGTATTTAATCCCATCAAATTGCGGTTCAAAGATTGCATTTGTTCCACATATCCCTGTGAATTTGAAGTAATTGATTCAGAATTATCACTTATACTTTTATATGATCTCAACAAAGTATCAGACACGTCTGTCAACGAGTTTGTGGCAGAATTAAAACGTTCCAAAGTCTCTGCCATAGATTGCAGTTTACCTAGGTAAACGGCTGTAGCATCTGCCACCTCCGGTGAGTTTGAAGCAACCTCACCACTAATTCCAGCTGCCCAGTTCTCATCGCTTGAAGCTGGTATACCACCTACAAATACAACATTTCCACCACCACTAAAAGAAGGTGGCTGCAATCCAGCCGGTACAGATTGCGCATTACCGGGTAAAACAGATGAGACTCCTTGCGAATAGTCTGGTTGTGATGCAACTCTATTCACAGTCTTCTGATTTGCAGAAGACTGATTTATTGCCTGTTCTACAGTTTCCGGTATTTTGTCATCCTGAATATCCTGATCTGAATCCGGCCACTCATTTACCTTGTTATAGCCAGAACCAGAGATTTTTATATTAGGGAATACACTTTCCCATTTATAAGATTTAGCGGGACGATCAAAAGCTGAAATAAAAAACACAATTACTTCGGTACCCATACCAACCCACAACATTAAATTAGCCCCCGGTAAATGAGTTAATTTAAACAATACGCCCGCAATTACAATAGAAGCTCCCCAACTGTAAATATAGTTAAGCAAGACTTTCCCTTTATAGCTGGCCATAAAATCCTGAAATCGAGTGAATAGCCTTCTCTTCTTATTAATATTGTCATTCATAATTATCTGCCTTTTTTGTTATACCCAATCTGCGTTCTGACACAACGGAAACCAATGTAAGATCTGCTTTCGTTCTGATATTCGTAAGAACGGGCATCAGAGCGAACATAAGCTGCAACATCTTTCCAGGAGCCGCCGCGAACAGTTTTCTTCTTCATCACATAAGGGTCCTCCTTTGCTGCATTGTACTTCAGCTCAGGATTCATATCGTTCATGGAAAGTACACCGGCTTCCGTATAAACTGTAGAAGTCCATTCGGAGACATTACCTGCCATATCATATAAGCCATTGGAATTAGGAGAATAAGAGCCCACTTTCGTGGTAATCAGATTTCCATCTTTTGTATAGTTACCCCTGCCTGGTTTATAGTTTGCATAGTAACAACCTTTATCCGATTTTGTATCTTTAGATTTCCAGGGATAAGCGTTATCTTCCTGACCTCTTGCTGCAAACTCCCATTCCGCTTCTGTTGGTAGCCTGTAACGTTGTATATTGCGGGCAGCGCCATGCAAACCAGCAAGCAAGTAGTTTGTTCGCCATGCACAAAAGGCATTTGCCTGCTCCCATGAGACACCAACTACTGGATAATCGTTATAGCTGGGATGGCTGAAATAAAGTTTCATATAAGGTTCATTATATGAATTCTGAAAATCGTTCACCCAGCAAGTAGTATCCGGGTAAATATTCACTATATAACTGTTCTGAAAATCATATAAAGAAGAAAGTCTGCGAGTAATTGTCTGATTCACAATCCTGCCCTCGTCATTAATATATGCCGTATCCTTTGAAATCATAATCACCTCATCATTATTCACCGGAATATCCGTGTTTCTGTTCCTATCGGCAGGGTTTAACCTATTCTTACGAAGAGCAGCCTGAGCCTGGTCAAAGAAATCATAACGATAATTCATTTGTTTAGCATCAAGCATAGTAGTGCCCTCAATTGGATGAACTGTGTATACACTTTTAATAGCAGCCTGCTCCTCTTCCGTTGCACGCTTCCATGGAATTGGTTTTGCCCAGTTTAGATGAGGTTTAACCGGATCTCCATTTCTGTCTTCCGTAATCTTATAAGCTTCATTGCCTCCGTAGGCAGGATCGGCTAAGCGTTCACGGATAATGGAATCACGCACCCAGTACACAAATTGTTTGTATTTGGAATTGCTGACTTCTGTTTCATCCATCCAGAAAGCATCTACTGATACATCTTTTGAAGGAGTTGACTTTCCCCAAAGACTGTCGGTTTCATCAGGTCCCATTTTAATAGATCCCCGTTTAATCAGCACCATTCCGTAAGGCGATGGTTCATCCCACGCCACTGCACCAACGCCCGTTAACTCGCCACCCGTTGAAGACTCACCGATTGGACCGCCACATGAACTAAGTGCGCTAGCAATAACTATACTTGCAATGAATAAGAGCTTTTTCATATTTATTATAAAATACGTATACTTTTATGTTTGTTTTTACTGTGTCCCGAGAAGTTTATATCTGTTGTATAATTAATAAACAGATCATGACTTCCGCTTCCGGCTCCTATTTGCGACGTAAACATATCGTAAGCATAACCCACAGTAATATTCTTTATTTTTGCCCCCACTAAAAACGTTACTGATGTACCAGGACTATATGATAAACCACCATATAAAGTTTTATCATTATAGTTATAGAACATTCGTCCCGTTAAATCTACTTTTGTAGAAACCAAATCACTCTTCAGTAAGAAAGATGGCTGTAACCAAATTAACGGATTATTCGTATTTATATTGCATCCACCTGTTAAATAAATGGTAGGATCTACCTTAAATTCATTATTTTCTCCCAGCAACACTGTTGGAGCAGTGAGATGAGTGACCGAAACTCCGGCATAATACTTGGGATGTGTATAGTATGCACCCAATGAAGCATCCATACTCATTCCAGAGATGTTGGTAGTTGGAAAAGCATTATCATTAGTCTCGTCACCTAAATTAATATTAGTTGGATCGAAAGAGATATTTAAAGCACCCACCTGCATTCCAAGACCTAATTGTCCTTTCCCTATCTGTTTTTTATACGAATACTGCACACCAAACATCTGGTTTCTGAAAAGACCTATTCCTTCATTAAAAAGAGTGACACCTACACCATGTTTACCTCCAAGGAATTTAAATGGCATATCAGCACCGAAATACATTGATTTAGGAGCATTGGTAAACCCCATCAGTTGCTGACTGTAGGCACCCGATACCGTTAATTTATCCGTTTGTCCGGCATAAGCAGGATTATAATATCCCGTCACCGCCCAATACTGACTGAATTGCGCATCAAACTGTGCATTTGCAGCAAGGCAGCAAAGCAAAGCAGAATAAAAGAAAAGAAATCTTTTAAATGTCATTTATGCATCCGAACAAAGTATATAACTATGTTTATTAACTGCAAAAGAGTCAATAAATTGTGTTACTTCCCATATAATGAAGTACAAAGCTCAAAAAGAGCAGTAAAAAAAGGAGCTATACACCAACAAAAAAAGGAAGGTATTAAAATTACCTTCCTTTAATAAGTTTGTTAATACTCTTCTTCGTTGAAGAAAAAGTCTTCTTTGCTGGGATAATCCGGCCAAATATCTTCTATACTTTCATATATCTCACCTTCATCTTCCATTTCCTGAAGATTTTCAATCACTTCTAATGGTGCGCCTGAACGCATCGCGTAATCAATAAGTTCATCCTTGGAAGCTGGCCAAGGTGCATCTTCCAGTTTAGATGCTAATTCTAATGTCCAATACATAGTTGTCAGTATTAAAAATGATTACTAAACTCGTGTTTTAATTTTCCCGCAAAAGTATAATAAATAATCTCATTTGCAAGTTTTATCCCAAAATATTTCACTACTATTCTTACTTATATTCTGTTTTCGCGATAAAAGGAACAAATAATCGGATAAACGGTTGATAAATGCTATTACATTTTCATCTATGTCACAAGTCATTGCAAGTGACAATATACGTCTTTCTGCTCTGCGACAAACCGTTCGGCAAACATGACAAATTGCAGCTTCACGACTTCCTCCAGGTAACACAAAGCGGTTTATTGGTGGCAATTGTTCATCTATCATGTCTATTTCTTTTTCTATTGCTTCTATATCCGACAACAGTAAAATGCTGGAATTGTTCAGAGCCGTTTTATTTTGGTCAGTAGCCAGATAAGAACCTACGGAGAAAAGCTTATGTTGAATCTTTAAAACGAACTCTTTGTCCGATTCATCCTCAAGATATGTTATCAGCAAACCTAAATTTGCATTCAGTTCATCTACCGTACCATACGATTCCAGACGGACATCTGTTTTAGATATCCTTGTCCCTCCTACCAGTGAGGTAGTTCCTTTGTCTCCTGTTTTAGTATATACTGCACTTTTTTTCATTGTGTCTTTATTAATAGTAAGATAATGTTAGCCGACATACAGACTTAAAAGTTCACGATATAGTGTTGTTTTATCTTTTTCTTATCAAAATAAATGATACCCATATCGTAAAGATCAAAGGTTATCCCTAAGCGTTCATCGGCCACAAGTTCTTTCCACCATTTCTTCATGGTTGATGAAGAGTGAATACCTTGTATCACAAAAACGGAACAAGGATTGCTGGCACTGAGACACTGTTCAAACAACGTTTGAAGGGCGATTAAAGGATAATGTCCGGGATGCAAAAGCAAAAAATCGAGAGTTCCTAATTCAGATAACGCCTCAGGAACCAAAGAAGAAACATCTCCTGTCCGATAATCAATCTTACCGCAATAGCGTCTAAATAGAGCAACAGCTAAATTATTCACCTCTGATTTCTCGTCTAAAGTGATAAAACGAGCCTTTTTCCTGGAACAGGACAGATAGATACTGCTGACTCCGACAGAAGTTCCAATCTCGAGAATTGAATGAGGCTGAGCATCGTTGACCAGTCTAAAAAGGAGTTCATAAACCCGGGTACTCTCCAGATTGCGCTTCCATAAAGCTGGTGACTTGTCGCTTGCTCTACTGACCAACCCTTTTAAATATTCATAATCATAATAAGGAGTCTTTTCGTAAAACACTCCGGTTATCAGGTTAAAAGCAAAGGGAGAATGTACACCATAACCCTTACGATGCCTGAATCTCAGCAACCAAATCAGAACTCTTTTATAAAACATCTGTTTCTTCATAATGAAAAAATACGTATCGCCGCCTCGTTTATCTATCTTAATGATGACAAATATAATATTTTAGATTTAATTTATTCAATGATACCTTACATTATTAGAACAGGCGGCGGAACATTAAAAATATCTTGTACAAAACAATGTTTTCTTTTGTACAGAAGAATTAATTGTTTTGTACAAAAGATTGCATTCTTTTGTACAAGCATCGACAAAGCACTCTCCAATAAAATTAACCGCCCCACCGAAGATTAAAAAATATATAAGCAGACAGTTATAAACCATCATAAAACAACAAGGGCAGAATTTCGCTCCTTCACAGGACTAAAATTCCGCCTCTTGTAACACTAACAAATCTAATCTAAACAAACATATATTTTTCTAATCTTATACTTACTTTATCTCTGCAAAGTAACAGCCATTAAACCAATAATCACATCATTGGCTTCAGTCACTAACTGCAGATTTTTTAATTCTTTTGCCTTATTCAAAGGTAAGTCCAACAAAATGCCTGCGCCTCCTTTGATGCTTCGTCCGTAAACACCTTCTATATGAAGTTCCTTCTCAAGGTTATTACTCACTGCACCAGATAAGAAGTGTAATCTGTACGGACGCGGTTTATTAAGTTTAAAAGCCAGTCCGTCAACAAAGTAATCCTGTTCAACAGGGCACCAGTTATCCGGATTAATCAAGTTCAACACCTCTGCCGAGCCATCTTTATAAGTCACTTTAACAACTCCATTTACTATATGACTCTGCATATGGTTTGTTGTACCCGCCATAAGCAAATAAATATTTGATGCTTTCCCATTTAATTCAACAGAAAGCTTATCAGGATAATTGTTCCAAAGAGATGTAAAAGCAATATTATTACCCTTGGCAGGAGTTCTGAAAGGCACTCCCAGAGAGGTGGACAATATTCCGTCACGCACTTTAGAGCGAACGCCGGAGTCGTTAATCTCCGCTGTTTCCTGAGGATGACACCACTCACCTATCCCCTGTTTGGGTAATTGCAATGTGGTATAAGGAGAACGTGGAGCAAGATATTCATTCTTAAATATCCGGCTAACCGAATCATTCAACGCTTTATCCATATTAACCGGCTCACAAGTAGAGCTGTTTACATTGGCAAATGCCTTTGCAGCAACCGGAGATCCTTCTTTAACTTCGATATTTACCGGCATCCACCACTCCATTTCGCCTTGTGAAATCAATGCAAAAAGCGTATGACTACCAGCCTCAGCTTTTATCTTTCCCGAAATAATACTGCCGGAAGTTTTTGCATCTTCAATAATTCCTTGAGGATCATAAATCTTTTTAATAGGATTACCCAGATTCAAAGACCATGAAAGGCCATTTGACGCCGAAGCCACACCAGGAACTTTCAATAATTCTTTTCCAGTCCAAACAATCTCGACCTTATTATTCTTTGCCGGAAGAGAAGAAATCTTAATCACAGGATAACCGGAGGCAGATTCTGCAAGAGTCCATTTCACCTCTTTGCCATTTACTTTTATAGAATTGATTTTGTCTGAAAGAGCACGGACCTGTAAATCAAGCACCAGTTGCTTTTCAAATTTCAATTCTACATTGTATATTTCTTTTTTACCGATACGCTTAAAAGCAAAGTTGATGTCCGGTGTAGAGATTGATGCATGATCCCAGGCTGAAAGAAAGCCCGGACGAACCAGCACACGACCATTCATAGCATCTGGAATCACACCAAAAAGTCCTTGAACAAGCGCACGGGAAGCAACACCAATAGGATCACCAAAATCTCTGTAGCATTCACCACGAGCTGCATCGTAAAAGCTTATCTGTCCAATGTTTCCGGGACTACTACCCAGATACATTCCGTCGAGCACCGAACTCTTTAGCAATTTAAATGCTTCTTCATTCCTTCCAGCTTGCCAGTAAGCAAGTGAAGTATGCATCACCTCGGCAGCAGCCACATTATTAATTGACCATGAATAAGGCATCCAATTGGTAGTGGAAACCACCGCGTAACCTTCGTCCTTTAATCCTTTCGCAACAACAGGAATATGAGGAATTTCCGTATCTACATAACGGGTAGCCTGATAACCTTGGAAAGGATTCTGCACATCTGAATCTATAGCATGATAGATGGTCCACACAGCCGCACTCTCATGAAGCTTTTTCTTCCCCATGAAATCCTGATACTCCGCCCAATGTCCTTTGGCAGGAATCCAAAGACGAGTATTCAGTGCTTTCAGAATCTTATCAGCCTCATCAGCATAAGGCTTAGGATCTTCTCCTATTCTGGCAGCAATCTCTGCAGCCATGCGGTTGGCACGGTAGTTATATGCTGAAGAATGCGTTACAGCCCCACTATTGTAATAAAGAGCATCGCTGGCCCAGATACAACAATAGGCATCATAAAGTCCGTCATTATCCGGATCGAAGTTTCGTTTTTCCCATGCAAGGTGGCGGGTAAGTACGGGCCACATCTGCTTTGCATAGGCTAAATCTCCCGTCCAGTTAAAATGCCACAAAAGTTCATCAATATAACACAAGTTCATATCATAGTGATGCATCTTGTTATTCTCGCGAGGATTACGGCAAATATAGCCATTGCTGTACATCTGCGTACCCCACTTCTTTTCCGAGCGGGCAAGATTCATAGCACTGTCCTGTGTTGGATGAGGATATATAGCAGGTACATCTTTCACCTGACTTGCTGCGTAAGCATTAAAATGAGTACGGGCACGATCATGCCATCCCAATGCATCTCCGGTATACGCTGCACGCCAACCGTTAAGAGGCATTCGCCAGCCAATAGCTCCGTGAAGCCACACCTCACCACTCCATATAGCATCAGCCGCTACAGCCAATGTACCACCAAGTGTATTAAAGTAAGGATCGGGAGTATCTATTTTTATTTGTGAAGCAAGCTTTACACGAGCCGCTTCTGATTTCGCAAAACAATCAGTCAGCGCCGGATAATCTAATGTTTTATCCAGGTGAGAACTCTGCAATGCCATAAAGTAAACCTTCTTTCCGGCAAGAGACAGCTTCCCATCTAGTACAGGAAGTTCATTTGCAATGCTCAGCTTTGAGTCTGTTGGAAAAACACCTGCCAACTGGCGAGGTTCTTTCTTTCCAAACTTCAGGGTAAAGGCATTGTTATTTATAGAATAAACATTACCCGCACAGTATTCCGGTTTTAAGTCAAAGCTATCATACGGATCAACACCCAAGTCGCCTTCACGGCTGAACCGTTTATCGGCAGCACCGCCAAAGCGCCAGGTTAAGGATACATTTCCGGGAATGTTTTCTGTTTCAATTTTAAAGATTGCTCCATCGGCATTATACATTGAAAGAGCTGTGATGCGAATACATCCCTTTCCTAAAAGAGGATCTTTTATTGTATAGATGCGGGAACCCGCACGGTAGCGACTTTCAATATAGGCCGCTTTATTTAAGGATAAGACCTTAGAACCGCTGACAATCCCAAAGCTAAGATTACCCCCCATTCGCGGAAGATAAAGAGCAAATTCAGGCACATCGCCGGTTTCTACCCGAAACCCTGTGTGAGACCCGTAAAGCGCACGGTTAAACTTCTTATCACCATTAACAATCACAAAGTCTTCACCATCGGGAGTATAGCGTAATGTACGCTGCACTCCCCTTTGGGAATCATTCAGTGAGGCTAATGGCTGTGCAGAAACTGCCACTCCCCAAAGGAAGAGTGGTAGCATTCTCACAAATTTCATATTGAACATATCTTTATTCTTTATATTTCAAAGTCCGGGAATTATTCATCAAATGATTGTGTTAAGGCATTGGAGTGAGACTTTCCCACTTCACGTTCCAGTTTCCATCTTTAGGGAAACCTGGATTCTTCACTTTGCAACCATCCCAGCCGGCGCACATCATAGAGATGGCAGTCAGCAAACCACCGTTACCAGGTAGGTAAATACGCAAACGATCGTCCTGATAATTATGTCCGTTCACCAAATATGTATTAGTACGTTTATTCATTAACAATGCGCCAACAGCTTTCTCGGGTTCGCCAAGGCGGGCAGCATTCATAGCTGTCATTGGATAATCCCATCCCCAGGTCTGATCCCAGTTCCAGTTATCCCAAATCCAGTTTAGCGTATTCTTCATATAGTCATTGCGCACAAGTTTGCACTTAGGAAGAATACCTTCAGCGCCAAGAACAGCCATGTGATCGGAAGTGAAACGAATATCTGTATATGTATCCAAAGCAGTTTCAGCAGCCAGATATAAAGTATCTTTTGCTGCAAGCGGAGAGAGTTTATTAATCATCTCATCCCATTTCTGGTTACGTTTTTCGCCAGCACGTTCACGCCATTTCTGAGCCACATTCATAGCATAGTGCCAGTATGAAAGTTCAAAAGGAGGATTTACAGTTTCCGCAGCGCGAAGAGTTTCCTGTGCAGGAATAGCTCCTTTCAGTACAAAACGATCTTTATCTTTCTCATAAGTAGCGAATGAATACATAAAGGCAGCAGTCTCCTGAACCATTTTATTGTATTTCTTAATTATCTGAGCATTTGGGTGATTACGATAGAGAAGTTCTGCCAGATAAATTAAGTGAGGCTGTTGCCAGATAAGGAACGAACCCACCTTTGAAGGAGCTTCAATTCCCGAAGGATCTGTCATCTTCATCCAACGCACTCCGTCAAAACCTTGCCGTTTTGCAATTTCCTTAGCTATTGGATAAGCTTTTTCATACCAGCCAAGCGTGCGATCTAAAAGTTCCGGACGGTTCCACAAAGCGAATTGTGCCTGATGCCACCAAATCATTTCAAGGTGGAACTTGCCAAACCATGAATTGTAAGTTAATCCTGTTTCCTGTGGAGGAGTAGAACCGGCGCATTGAATAGCAAGAAGATATTGTGAAAGCACCACGCGACGTTCAAGTTCTTTGGCACGTGCATCTTTACAAGCTGAGAAGTCAACCGCTCCCCCTCTTTTCCAGAAAGAAGTCCAGTAATTACCTGCAGCAAGGATTGTCTCGGCAACACCTGGTTGTTTAGCTATTTGCTTTTCTGAAGTAAACCAGCAGGTGAATGCAAAATTGTCCGACTCAGGAGTCAGCACAAAATAGTTTTTTTGCTTTTCAGACAGTTTAGCTTTGCCTTCCCACTGTATCTGAACATAATAAACTGTTGCATCAATTGTTCTTTTCAGGATTGCAGAGTGGTCAGTCTGGCTTACAATAGTAGTGTTATGAAGATTGTTCTTTGTCCAGTCACATCCATCATCACAATGGCCTCCCGAAGGATAAGGGAAACGGAAGTTAACCACAGGATGCAGGGCCGAATTAATCTTTGCTGCAATCATATCTTTCTGAGGATGACAAACTGTTTCTACCTGAACAGCCTTTCCATTCAAAGTGAAGCTGCTGATGATATTGCCTTTCCACAAATTAAGTGTCTGTTTGATATTGGTAATATCAGTTGCTTTTACATTTCTTCCTAATTCAAAGCCAACAATACCTAAGTGCAAACGGTGAGGATTTACACGAAACCAACTGGATGCCCCTTTTTGGCGACCATCTTCCTTGAATTCAGTAGAATAAGGTTCCTGTCTGCCATGACCAAAATCATATATTTTTAGCGTCTCTTCGTGCTTGTAATTATTTGGATTGGCGTAACTGTGCCAGCCCCATTGCGACTGAGTTCCAAGTGGTACCCCTTTTGAATACATTTCCGGGAATGTTTGTAAACCCGTTGCATCAACAGTGTATGCAAATTCTCCGTTACCTACTGAAAGTGAAGAAAGGGAATCGAATGCAGTAATCTGAGGATTATTGCGGGTAACCAAAGCTAAGCGATTAATCGGCATTTGCTTTGCAGCCCCACTTGCTGACAAGATCAGTGCTAAACAAGAATATAAAATTTTTCTCATAGTACTTAGATAATATTTTGATTATAAGCACAAATATAATTGTTAGTTTTACTTTAACATCTATAAACAATGATATTTATGCTGTGTTATTTGACAGTTAAATTGACTGCGGTTCAATATAAACAAAGCAAAAGCTACTTTCATTCCTCGCTGTATATTCAGAATCATTCTCCAATAAATAAAATCCATTGGTGAATGGCTGAAAATCAAAGGCGAATAATCTGATAGAAATTGGTGAATAAAAGCTCAACAGAAACTGTAAACCCAATCCAGGAAAGGTCATATTGGCAAATAGCGTTTCAAACTCCCGCCTGCCTTTTTTGAAAGCAGGCGGGAGTTTGCTCAACATCCGGTTACGTTTCTAAAAAAGCAGGCGGGATGTTTTTGTTTCGCATTTTTTCAAAACAATACGTAAAAAGGTTCTTCGTCACTTTAGGTGCAAGTTATTCAGATAAAAGTCTTTATTCATAGGCATTTCAAATGTTTTTCTATCTTGAATATTATGCCCCGTTATCTAAAGTCATGATATTGTCAAAAGTTGTGATAAAGGGAAGTTCTATTGAAATTTCTAACAACCTCTATAATTAAGCCATCTAAAGATTTGTATCTATCTGATTATCAGAGAATGAAGTGTTTAAAAAGTTGTAGATATGCTTGAAAATCAGTATCTTTAAGCTGACCAAAGCATCAAGACTCCAATGAATCAAAGCATATCTACAGTTGGCAAAGTTACTACAAATAAGCCTATTTACGTCAATGTTAACAAAAAGAAATCAACTATATCTTTTAAACTTCATATTCCCCATTATCGCCAGGATAGAGTCTCTATAAGTGGAAAATCGTACACTGTAGAATTGTCCCGTAACTCTAATAGTAGCCGCTGTCCGGCCTGTGGTTGTTTGAGTCAAAGCTTACATGGGCACTATATACGCCAACTTCAGGGCTCAGAAATATTTAATCATCCCCTGACTCTACGGGTCAAAACCCGCAAATTTCGTTGCCGAAATGAGCATTGTCTCCGCAAGGTCTTTAGTGAGGACCATTCCTGCCTGGCTTCTCCCTATGGCCGCAACACTCTGGAGGTAGAGGAACGTATCCGTGAAGTATCTCTAAAAGTCACATCCCGTACTGCCAGTGAGCTTTTACACGGGCAGAACATCTTCTGCAGTCAATCTGCCTGTCTACGGAGTGCTCACAAGGAATTGCCCTCAAAAAGTAGTAATTCTCTACCTGTGGCTATAGGTATAGATGACTTTGCACAGAAGAAAGGGCATATATATGGGAGTGTTATTGTAGACCAGATGACCCATCGTCCCATTGCGGTACTTCCTTGCCGGGAGGGGGATGAATTAGAGCAGTTCTTGCGAAATAATCCTCAGATACAATATATAACCCGAGACCGGGGGCGAAACTTTGTTGAAGCTATTAATCGTATCCTACCCGGTGTTACCCAAATCTGTGACAGATTCCATTTGATAAAGAATCTGGTGGATGCTCTGACGGAAGAAATAGCCTCATTATCGCGGCTAAGTGTACATAAGCAAACTTATTCTTATCCCTCCACGGAAGAATGCAGAACCAAAATCATGGAAGCTCTTTATGGCCTGGGGGATGCCAGACATCGACATAAACTGAACCTGTTTGTGCAAGCAGATAGCCTTATCAGAAAAGGAATGAGCATTTCAGAAACAGCCCGCCAATTAGGAGTGCATTCACAGGTTATCTGGCGTTTGGTACGTCACCATACAGGCAAGGATTATATGTCTGCGCAGCAAAAGAGTATATTAAAACATGTCGATGAACTGGCTTTGGAAATCAGCCATGGATGTACGGATATAAAGAAATTGAAGAAGAAAATGGAAAGCAAAATGGATACGATTGCAATCTCGGCTGCCACGATAGGAATCAGAAACAAAATAAAGCAAGAGCTACGGGAAATCAGGAAATATAACAAAAATATAGCTGAAAGAAAAAACAAAAAACATGCATCAATAAGGAGTATACGGAGATTTATATTGAAAGGGGAATCCGCCGTGCAAAGTCTTACTGCTTTATTGAAGAATCCATTAATAAAACAGGTCATAACATTAGGATTGAGATTCAGGGAAATGATAAAAGGAAATCCCAAGCAATGGTCTCTGGAAAATTGGATAAAACAGGCTATGGAATGTGATTCAAAAGCCATGAAGACATTTGCTTGTGGAATAAAAGCAGACCAACAAGCGGTGCAAAATGCAATGGATATTTATTTGAACAACGGACTCTTGGAAGGAACTGTCAATAAAATAAAGGCCATCAAAAGGCAGATGTTTAATAGGGCAAGCTATAGACTACTTAATGTCAAACTCATTGCGTTTAAAACCTAATAGCTTGCACCTAAAGTGACGAAGAACCCGTAAAAATGAAAAGCTACCATCACTCCATCACTTTTCCATATAGCAACCTGATTAACTGACTTTTAAACCGTGAGGGTAGCATTTTGATCCGTCACGATTCTCTAACTTTGGAAGCCATCCCTCACGTTTTCGTGCCAATTCTTACTATTTTTTGCATGAAAAATTCAGAGCAAGCACAATCTATGCAGAGAGAATTAAAACATAAACAGAAAAGTTTTGATAAAAAAAACAGTTCAAAATCTACTGATTATGATCGAAAACGTGAGGGTAGCCCCTTTTAGTGATGTTTCAGTTAGGGATAAAAATGCTACCATCACGGGGTATTTCTCTATAAATCAACCTATTGAAAGATTCAGTGAGGGAGTGAGGGATGAAAATGCGTTTTCGCTGTAGAATGAAAAAAGGGTAGCCAAAACGACTACCCTTCCATTTATAAAATCTTTAATTTATATCAAAGATTAATATTTAGGATGCTGTTGACCAGCCAATCCTTTATTTACATCCATAATGGATTGTGCAATAGGGAATAGCTCAACATTATTAGCTTCATATCCTCTGGCAAAGTTTGCAACAAAGTTATCTGAAGGTTTCAAACCTGTAATATAATCCTTTAGTAAAGTATAACCTGCCGGACATTTAAAAGTCGCTGTTTCTGAAGGTTTCACTTCAATAATACCATTCAATGTTACACTAGGATCTTGCCATGTTTTTGAATATTCGTTTGGATAAGCAACCCATTCAGGTAAGTTCTGATAAGGAGCTTGTCTATTGTACATTTTAGTCAGTTCTGCTTTAGTATCATTGACTACCTGACCCAGAAGGTTCCAACGGATAAGGTCTGTACGACGCGTTCCTTCAAAAGCTAACTCATATTTACGTTCATTCACAATAGCTTTAAAGAAACCATCGTAATCAGTAGGTGTTGTTCCAATGCTATTATTTCCAAAAGCACGTTTTCTTACGGTTTCATAAGCAGCAATTCCTGAAGCTGTTGGTTTTCCATTCAATTCGTTCTGAGCCTCAGCATACATTAACAGAACATCAGAATAACGCAATAAAGCAAAATTTATATTCTGATACATAGCACTAGTTGTGCCAGCTGCAGTACTTCTCCAGTTTACACGCCATTTACCAATAGATTTACGATTAGCAAGAGTAGTCATTGTACGTTTTCCATCTGCTGCAATTTCATAGTTCGGACAAGAAACATCACGACGACTATCACCATCAGCAAATGAATAATATAGTGTAGGTTGGTAATAAACCAGCGGTTCACACTTACCATACAAAGCTCCACTAATTATACGCATACCATAAGAATATCCGGCACGCAGGGAATTCATCTGGCTACCATACTGGGCATATTCAAACATTGATTCCTGTGGATAATACTTACCTTCTGCATAAGTTCTGAATTGAGCTTCAAAAGAAGGATTCAGAGTATTTTCACCTTTAGTAATAACTGCCTGACAAGCATCACTGGCAATCTGGTATAACTGTTTTACACGATTTGCATCATCTCTTTTTGCCATTTTACAAGTGTTGGCATCATATGTATTAAGATCCCAACGCAAAGAATATCCTGCAGCATAAAGTGAAATTCTTGCAAGGAAGCCGTAAGCAGCATTCTTAGTAATCCTTTCAGGAGTTGAATATCCACTTTCACTGTACCATGGCAAATACTCAATAGCCTTTTGCATATCTGCAATAATGCCATCATAGATAACATCACGACTTGTTCTGGAAGAATAAAAAGAATCGTAATCTTCCTGAGGTAATGTTATATATGGCACATCACCCCAATAACGGATCAGGTTCCAGTAATGAATAGCACGGATAGCCAGACATTCACCAAGATATTCACGAAGTCGGGCTTTTTCTGTAGCTGTTCCATTTTCGAAAGCATCCATTAAAGGTATTTGCTTTATACAGTTATTTGCTTTAGCAATGCCAGTATATACTGAATTAAACTCTGAACCGGGAACATTACCTGTTGTATAAACATAATTTCCTACACAGTTTTTAGAGCCAGACAATCCTTCTGAAGATTGCATTTCGTCAGTTCCATAATTAACATAATAATTCCATAACAGAACCCACAAACCACTGTAGGCTCCTTTAGTTGCCATTTCTGCACGATCAACAGATGTGAATATAGATGTACTATCATAAGCAGACTTACTTGGCATATCCAACCAATCCTGGCAGGATGATATCATTGTGATCAAAGATGCAGCACAACACAGCATGCAAACTTTTCTTATAATTTTTTTCATAAATTCTCTAATTAAAATGTTAAATTAATACCTACAACGTAACTCTTAGATCTTGGGAAAGAAGAATCATCAATACCTGGAGTAAGAGCAGAACTACTACTTGTTACTTCCGGATCAAATCCAGAGTAAGAAGTAAAGGTGTGTACATTATTTAATGTACCGTAGATACGGAAACTTTCAACATTAAACTTATTCAACCACTGTTTTGGGAATGAATATCCAAGTGATATATTATTAATTCTCAAGAAAGAACCATCTTCAACATAGTATGAATTCAATGTTGTATTTGTCTTTACATTTGGATTAACACTCCAGATAGTTGCATTTTTATTTATTTCACCTAAACGAGTTAAGTTTGTTGTTTCAATTCCTGTAGCAGGATCAATAGTTGTATAGCGATTAGCCAGGACACTCAAAGCATTTTGATTTGAGATATATGAACTAACAAATCTTTGAGTACTCAGATTTATGACATCATTACCGTATACGAAGTTCATAAAGACTGTAAGGTCAAAGTTTTTATATCTTAATGTATTATTAAGACCACCAGTGAACTTTGGATTAGCATTACCAATAATCTGGCGATCATCTGCTGTCCACATAGGGTTTCCATCAGCATCAACTGTTTTACCGCTAGCCTTGAGCTTTACATCTCCAGGTTTTACAGCAGATCTTTTTGTAGCTTTATCATAAGCAATGCCGCTTTTCAATAAATACCCGCCATTTGGCAACTGATCAAAGTCATCAGAAGTATAGAAACCATCATAAGCATAACCATAAATCTGTCCTAGAGGCTGACCTTCCTGAAGCCAGTATGCAACACCATTTGATCCTGAGCTTACAAGCTTATAATTTTGTTCGGCATCTTCTCCATAAAGTCTGATAACTTTATTCTTATTAAATGATATATTAAAATCTGTGCTCCAGCTAAAGTCTTTGGCCTTTACATTGAGGGTATTCAATACAAATTCAAATCCACGGTTGCGTAAGCTACCTACATTTTGATATTGAGAATTATATCCTGTAGTAGCAGGGATAGAAACCTGCATCAACAAGTTATCAGAAACATTGTTATACCAATCTGCGCTGAAATTAATTCGGTTATTAAGAAATGACATGTCAAGCCCTAAAGAAGTAGCTTTAATAGTTTCCCATTTCAAATTTTCATTACCAAGAGTAGAACTTGGTTCAATTGTAGCTGCTTCTGTTTTACCAATTCCATAAACACCTGCTACATAATTTGTAGCATACATATTATTACTGATATTACAGTTTCCTGAAGTACCATATCCTACACGAAGCTTTAAGTTTGAGAATACATTCTGATTTTTCATGAACGACTCTTCACTAATACGCCAAGCTCCGGATACAGAAGGGAAGTAGGCCCACTGTTTTCCTTTGATGAATTTAGAAGAACCATCTGCACGCATAGTTGTAGTCAACAGATATTTTCCTTCATAGCTATAAAATGCACGTCCAAACAAAGACACTGTTCCAACACTACTTATGCCTGTTTCGTTATTGTTGGTAACCCCAGCCATTGCCATGTTATCCAATCCAAAATTACTTGAAGGGAAATTCTGTGAACCAGATGATATATTCATATTCTCAGAATACCATACTTCATGTCCCGCAAGCAAAGTAAGATTATGTTTCTGGGCAATTGTTGTATCGTAAGTAAGAGTATTTGTAATTTGATAAGTATATTTCTCAGAATTATTTCTGCTTCCATAAGGGCCTCCCTTAATTGCAGCATCTAAAGTACGTCCGTCATCCCAATAATCGCTACGTGTTTGCTGCCACAAATAACTACCAGCCATTTTATAAGTCAATCCTTTATAAAGATCTATTTCCAAACTTCCGTTAGTATCAAAAGTACGTACACGTTTAGAATTGGTAATAGCATCATTAGTAATTATTGGATTGGCAATATCATAATTGATAGAAGGGTCTGCTGCCGACAATTTAGTATCCAAACCATACATATTTAATAACTCTTCATTAGTATGAAGTAAGCCACCTACCGGTCGTGATAAAATAGCATATTTCAAACGGCCACCTAAATCACCGCCACCATTTGTTTTGGTATCATTAAATTTTGCACCAAAATCAAGTCTTACACCTTTCTTTATTTCATGGTTGAACTTAGCACGAATACTGTTTTTATACAAACCATATTTGTCCAGGATCGAATTATCAGTTATATTATTATAACTCAATACAAACTTTGTTTTGTCATTACCACCTGATACACTCAAATCGTGATTATACATAACGCCGGTGCCACCAAACATCAGATCAGTCCAATCGATTGCATCTGCATTATCATACAAAGCGTGCATCTGATCCCAACTTCCATATAAAGAATTAAATACACTAAGCTTCTTATCAAGGGTATAATGTTCATACTGCAATTTTACATATTCATAAGGAGAAAGAACATTCAGATCTTTTCCTAATTTCTGGGTATTCATATATCCATTATATGAAACCTGAGTTTTACCGGATTTCCCTGATCTTGTTGTAATAATGACAACTCCGTTAGCACCTTTGGCACCATAAATAGCTGTTGATGATGCATCTTTCATCACGTCAATGGTTTCAATATCGCTCGCATTAATTGTTGTCAATGCATTATCCAATTGAAATCCATCAACAATATAAAGAGGCTCATTTCCTTGAGTAATAGAAGTTCCACCTCGAACTACTACCTTTACATCTGCTCCAGGAGCGCCACTGTAAGATGTGATGTTAACACCTGCTGCGCGTCCAGTTAAAGCTTGAGCTGGAGTAGTAACAGGAACTGCTTTAAGTTCATTTCCTTGAACAGAAACTGTAGCTCCGGTAAGGTCTTTCTTCTTCATCTTACCATAACCAATAGCAACGACCTCGTTTAACATAACTGAAGACTCATTTAGTACCACATCAATTTTAGATTGGTTACCAATGGTTACTGTTTGAGCTTCATAGCCAACAAACGTAACAACAAATTGCTTTGAAGAGGAAGGAATAGTAATGGAATATTTTCCATCGATATCTGTCATTGTACCTTTTGATGTACCTTTAACGATGACAGATGCTCCGGGAATTCCGAAATTAGTGGCATCCTTTACTGTGCCCGTGATTGTTTTGTTTTGTGCAAACGCACTTAAGGTACAGCTTACTAATAAAAGCATAAGTAAGCATAACCTTTGATGTAAGATTCTCATAGACTAATTATTATAATGATTAATAGAAAAATCAAGATCAACACATTATTCCTAAAAAATATCATACACAATCTTTGTGCTTTTAAGAAGGAGTTTGAATAGTATTGTAAACATTACATTAAGTCTGTTTTCTTAAAAAGAGACTACTCCTCTTACAGAAATATTATAAACTGTCTACATCTATTAGCAAAATATCCATAAAGAACAAAAAACTAATTAATAGATGTGTCTAAATATTAATTAGACTAGCAAATATAGGAATAACGAGGCGGTAGGTAGTTGTCCTTTTGATTGAAAGACTTGTTATTTTGACCTTTGATTATATACAAAAAGTATTGCATTGTTTTATTATAAAACAATAATTAATCAAATTGACATATAAGATGTTGATTTTGATTTTTTAGTCAATTATAGGTCGGATTCCGTTTCGCGACCAAAACTACGGTATTCAAGTGGAGTAAAACCCGTACGTTTTTTGAATAATGAGAAAAAATGTTCTGTAGAAGTATAATTCAATTGATAAGAGATCTCTTTAACTGATTGAGATGTTCCCACCAATAATTGTTTTGCTTTACGAAGCTTTAGTTCCTGAAAATATTTTGCAGGAGCATACCCTGTATAATCTTTAAAAATCTTACGAAACCAGGAATAACTGATATTCAGTTTCATAGCAAGCTCTTCGGGATCTACATCCTTAAAAACATTCTCATTCATAATAATCTTTGCTTGCTCAATTTTCTGATCCATGTCTCCGATCTCATAAATTTTATTTTTAGAGATGGATAGAATCATTCCAAGCATATGAAGAACAATACCTGCAAGATATTGCTGAGAAGAGATCTTATCAGATTCGGCAACTTCTATTGCACGCGAAAAAAGGTTAACCAATTCTTCATTTAAACCAACTTCAAGTATCTGATTTTTTTCGGACAAAAAAGAGCTCTTAACAATATTATCAATGATTGGTCCTTCAAATCCAATATAGTATTCATTCCATCCAGTTTGGAGAAGAGGATGATAAGTATGCCATTGTCCTGGGAAAAGAACTAAAAGGCGTCCTTTACAGACTTGAGTTTCCGGCATAGAGTCTGAAGTAAAAAGTCCTCTGCCTTTTGTGATATAAACAAATTGATATTCCGGCAGTATTCTACCTTTCTGGGCATTAAAAAAATATCCGGAAGGGTGATCTTTAAGAGGATAGGGAGAGTTTGGCTGGATGGATTGGAAACCAACAGTATTGACAGAAAGACCAAACTTTTGATCCATGTCATTTACTATTAGATACTTAAAATCAACTCCCAAATCATTAAAATCCCTTATCATATTGTCTATCAGTCATATTAATGTGACAAAAGTAGAGATTATTTCTCTTAATCCAATACCAAAGAACGAAAGGAATATTAATAATATTTAAAAGCTCAGGAAAGAATTTATAAACAAATATAATTTATTCACACAAATAATCCTTCCTGAGCTTTACATTTTTAAGAAATTCTATTTCTTAATTGCAATTTTATCGTATTGTTGTTCTGCTTTAATCTCTGTATACTTAGGAGCATCAATCATCTCAATCAGCGCTCTTAAAACAGGACCTTCCCCCATAGGATCATTCGACTGAGTAGGACGAGAATAATAATATGCTATAGAAGGCATAATACCAGTACCAACACAGATCCCGGTAACATCACCATTGTCAGTAATCATTTTCATCATACCTTTAAGTCCTTGTTCTGCTACATAGATAAAATCAGGATGTAACCACCCTTGTTTAACTCCACGAGCCATACCAAAGACAAACATGGCAGTGCCTGTTATTTCTTCATAAGAATCTTCCTTATCAAGAAGCTGATGCCATAAACCGTTCTTTCCCTGATAACGAGCCACACCACTTGCCTGTTGCTGAAAGTTCTTAATTACAGCATCACGAAGCGGATGATTCTTGGGCATTCTGGAAAGAAGATCTGCCTGCGCCATAAATATCCATCCATTGGCACGACTCCAATGAGCCACTCCATGTTCTTTATTATCTGTATGATAGCAGTGATAATAAATGCCCTTTTCCGGGCACCACAAATATTTATTATAATTCAATATCTGATTTGCGGCATCAGTGAAATATTTATCGTCTCCTGTCATAGTTCCCATACGCGCCAGGAATGAGATAGCCATAAAAGAATCGTCGGCCCAGATTGTATTTTCATGAGGCCAGATACGCGCAATGGTGCCATCAGCCAAACGAGGTTCAGCATAATTCAAATGATCTGCCGTTTGATTAATATAATTCAGGAATGATTTATTTGGATAACGCATTTGAAGTTCAATCAAGCTTGCTCCCATAGGACCATTATCGTCTAATCGCTTTCCACGGAATATCATGCTCCAGTTAATGTTTCGGATTGCACTCCATCCACCTTCCTTTAAAGCCTTGTCGTAAACTTTCCTGAAATAATCCAGATTGCCGTCATTAAAAACAAAGTTCATGTTCTTTAAAACATATTCATTGTACTTTTTATCTCCGGTTTTATCTGCTAATTCAAGCAAAGCAATGTTGGTTACTCCATTTGTATAATGCCAGTCATTATACTTGCTTGCCACCTTTACATCGGTAGAGAGCGGTAGATTTTTAACTGTTTTATAAACCTCTCCGGTTTTAGTATTTTTAAATTCATAGGCAGTGTTACTCAATATTCGGTCTGCAATTTTCATTGCAGCCTCTTTTGCTGTCATTTTAGTCTGAGCAGTAAGAGGTGCAAAGCAAAGGGTAACCATACCCAGCAACAAACTTTTTCTCAAATTCATCATAATGCGATTTTTACTAATAGTTATTATATTAGAAAGAGACTACAGACCAGTTCCCCAATCTGTAATCTCTTATCCTATAATATCGAATCTATATTCTAATTATTTAGGCAAATTGAATGCTACTTTCAATTCTTCCATCAGTTCATCAGCCATACCAGCAGGTTCAAAGCCCATTGATTTAGCAGTCATATAGATCTGAGCAGATTTAGAAAGCGTGTCAACCATATCAAATGCTTCCATTACGTTTTCACCAACAGCACAAACACCATGTTTTTCCCACATTACTACATCGTATTCAGCAAGTTCCTTAACTGTTGCATCAGCTAGTTCAAGAGAGCTAGGTAATTTATAAGGAATAATACCTAATCCTCTTGGACAGAATGCTCTTGTTTCTGGAATCATACTCCAAAGTAATTTAGTAAGAACATCTTTTTCCAGGAATGCAGGATTGTGAGTCATTGCCACTAAGTCGATTGGGTGTGTGTGCATAGCTGCTTTATAGCTAGAACCACTACCAATTAAGTAGTTGTGCATTGACAAGTGAGCAGGAAGTTCTGAAGTAGGACGAACAGGTTGATCAGCGATGATTTCATAGCTTGCACAATCATCACAGATACGGATAACTGAACCGTTTTCCATTGGGAAACGAGCCAAGTCGCGCATACGTTTGTTTGTTCCTTTACAGAAGAAATAACAACCTTTCAAGTGAGGAAGAGTTGTTCCGATTTGCGTTTTATCGCTAATCGCTTTCAGGTTTCTGATTTCATCGTTAACTACATCTGTAATATTGATAGTAATGTTACCACCATTACGTTCAGCCCAACCTTTTTGCCAAAGGTATCCAGCTACCTCAGCTACCTCAGCTACTTGCTTTGCAAGAGCTGGATTATTTTCTAAAATTGATTTCATATTCTAAATACTATTTTTATTGATACGGATTATACAAACACATATATTTCTATTTATATAATCTTTCGTTTAAAAAAATTAGGATTGTGCCATTGCTACCACAATGATAGACGAAATCAGCACAACGAGTCCTAAAATAAGTATACCTATGGTAGAGCGACTTGCACCCTTCCATTCTTTAAGAATGATACCCCAGAAATTACTGAATGTAACATTGAGTGACATAAGAATACTCCAGGAGAATGCCAGCAATACCGGACTATCATGGAGAAAACTTTTACCCATCTCGAGTCCAAAGAATTGTGAGTACCACAATACACCGGCAAGAGCACAGAATAAAACATTATTTGTCAAAGTCTGGCTGTCAGCAGAAAAATATTCTTTTCCAGTCTTGTTCTTTACATTCTGTTGTATACAATAAGCTGCATTAGTAAAGAATCCACCTAGTGTTACCAGGAATATAACAGGAAGACCTGCATATAGTCCTTCAACTCCACCAGCTATTGCGGCTTCTTTTATAGGTGTTCCTGCGTCAAGTCCTAAAGCAAAGCAAGCACTCATTACTCCGGCAAGCAGAGCAACCAGTAATCCTTTTGTCAAAGCAAAGTCCTTAACTGCTGCTTTCTTTTCTTCTTCAGTCATATTCTTTGAACGAAGACTTCCGGCAAACCCAATAACAGCTATACCCGCCAAGGTTATACACACGCCGATAAGAAGCATCAAACCTTCACCGTGGAATAGATCTTTCCCGCTAAAGATTGCAGGAAAAAGAGTTCCGAATCCGGCACATGTACCAAGTGCAATACTTTGTCCAAGAGCTACACCAAGATAACGCATGCTTAATCCAAATGTCAAGCCTCCAATTCCCCAAAGAACGCCATACGCCATTGAAGAAAGAGCACCACCTGAGCTTAACAGTTCAAAAAGATTGCTGCCAGATGGAATGGCAAGCAAAGCACCTAAGAAAGGAAAAACCAACCAGGCAAAGATTCCCTGTACAAGCCAGAAACTTTCCCAGCTCCATTCCTTCACTTTCTTAATAGGCACATATGAGCTACTCTGTCCTAAACTACCTATAGCAATAATTATTAACCCTATCAGTGTGTTCATAATATCATATTTTATCAATAGCTAATGTACGAATGAACCCATATGCTAAAAAAAGCATATGGGTATCCATGCACATCAGCACATCAAATTATTTATCTCTTAATTGTTACGTCAGCTTCGTATTTCTGGATTTCAGCGATGAACTCTTCACCTACAGGAACATTATTCTGTAAGCAGAACATATCCCAAACTGCATTCCAAGGAAGACTCTTAGCTTCTTCAAGAAGAGCAAGACGTTCGAACAACTGATCATTAGCTTCGTATTCACGCAACTTAGCAAGTGGTTCAAGTAATGCCTGCATAAAGCATTTTTGTGTTGCACGTGATCCAATTACATAAGCACCGATACGGTTAATTGAAGCATCAAAATAGTCAAGACCAATATTAACACGATCAAGTGCATTGCAACGAATAATTTCTTTAGCTAAATCCAAAGTATCATCATTCATAATTGTAACGTGGTCAGAATCCCAACGGATAGGACGACTTACGTGAAGCATGATTTCAGGAGTGAAAAGCAATAAAGAAGAAATCTTATCTGCAACGCTTTCTGTCAAGTGGAAGTGACCTGTATCCAAAGTAACAATCATATTGTTCTTAGCACCATAACCTAAGTAGAAGTCATATGAACCTACTGTATAGCTTTCAGCACCGATACCGAATAATTTAGCTTCGATACAGTCTTTCATGTTATCGTATTTAGTTGCAAAAATCTCATCCAAAGATTCTTTCAACAGTTCACGATACCTAAGACGATTAACAGTCTGATCTTTTGAGCCGTCATGAATCCAAAGGTTCATAACACAAGGAGAACCTTGATATTTACCCATTGCTTCAGCAATAGCACGGCTGCGTTTTGTATGTTCAATCCAGAAATCACGGATTTCCTTATCAGGGTTAGCCAAAGTAAGGCTTCCACTCTTTGGATGAGAGAAAGAAGATGAGTTGAAATCCAACTTCATATTGTTTTCTTTAGCCCATTTCATCCAACTTTCGAAATGTTTTGGTTCAATCTGGTCGCGGTCAACAAACTGACCACCAAAATCACCATAAATAGCATGTAAGTTCAAGCGGTGAGTCCCAGGAATATAAGAAGCTG
Source organism: uncultured Bacteroides sp. (assembly GCF_963676325.1). Classification (NCBI taxonomy): domain Bacteria; kingdom Pseudomonadati; phylum Bacteroidota; class Bacteroidia; order Bacteroidales; family Bacteroidaceae; genus Bacteroides; species uncultured Bacteroides sp. The sequence continues at coordinate 333,323 of NZ_OY781099.1, read as the reverse complement.
CTTTAAGAATATCTGCTCTTACTTCATCAATATTACGTGCTTTACCAGGATGATTACCTGTAGTCTGAATACCACCTGACAACTGTCCGTCTGGGTTTTCGAATCCAACTACATCATCAGCTTGCCAGCAATGTAATGACAATGAAATTTTGCTCAGATCTTCCAGTGCTTTGTTTACATCAACACCTACCGCAGCATATCTTTCAACTGCAATATCAAAAGCTTTGTTAATAAGTTCGCTTTTCATGATAATTTTAATTTTTTGTTTCTATTTTTTATTTAAATATCTTCTCTATATACTTTCAGAAAATCGGCATAAGCGCCTTCCCACAATTCTTTATCAGCAGGAGTAAATACGTTTACGGCAACAGATTTGCGGATTAATTCGCGCATCTTTTGAATATCAGGAACAAGTCCTGCAGCTTTAGCCTGCAACATAACATTTCCAATAGCTGTTGCTTCAGATGGACCTGCTATTACTTCAAGACCTAATGCATTTGCAGTAAATGAGTTTAGCAAGTTGTTCTTTGATCCGCCACCAATCACGTGCAGCTTCTCAATTGGATTAGTAGCCATCTTCTCTAAGCTTTCCAACACCTGACGATATCTCAATGCAAGACTTTCAAAAATACATCTTGTAATCTCACCATAAGTTTCCGGAACTTGCTGATTAGTCTTCACGCAATAGTTTTTTATTGCTTCGATCATTGAAACCGGATTGGCAAAACATGGTGCATCGGGATTAATCAGGCTTTTGAAAGCTGGAGCTGCAAGAGCAGCTTCAATAAGTTCAGGGTAAGAATAATCATTGTCACTAGCCCACTCTTTGCGGCAACGTTCCAACAACCACATACCACAAATATTCTTCAAGAAACGGATTGTACCTTCCACGCCACCTTCATTGGTAAAGTTAAGTTCAAAGCTTTCTTTATTGATGATTGGTTTGTCAGATTCGATACCCATCAATGACCAGGTACCAGAACTTAGATAAGCAAAGTTTTTATTTTCAGCAGGAACGGCAGCAACAGCAGAAGCTGTATCATGTCCGGCTACTGCAATAACAGGGATATCACCCAAACCGGTTTGTTCTTTAACTGATTTAGTAAGTGTTCCTACTAATGTTCCCGGATAAACTATATCATTGAATAACTCTTTCTTTATTCCTACTGCATCCAGCAATTCAGGTTCAAACTGTTTTGTTTCAGGGTTCAGCATCTGAGATGTTGATGCAAAAGTGTATTCTGTAACCATCTTTCCTGTAAGCATATAAGACAATGCATCAGGAATAAACAGAATTTTATCTGTAATAGGCAATACAGATGAATTGTTCTTCTGAATTGTTGCTAACTGGAACAATGAATTGAAATTCATGATCTGAATACCAGTCAGGCCATATACTTTTTCACGTGGCATTTTCTTGAAGAACTCTTCAGGAGCACCCACTGTGTGTGTATCTCTGTAGCTATAAGGGTTACGTAGTATTTCACCATCTTTACCGATACAAACAAAATCCACACCCCAGGTATCAATACCAATTGATGTAATCTCGATTTTTTCTTTTGCTACAACCTTTAATCCGTTAAGGATTTCTTGATAAAGTGCATAAATATCCCAATAAAAGTGACCGTTTGCTTCAATAATATTATTAGGGAAGCGAGTTAGTTCTCTCAGTTCAATCGCACCTTCTTTTACTGTGCCCAGAATTGTACGACCACTGGTAGCACCTAAATCTACGGCAAAAAAGTTTTTGTTTTCCATATATATACTTACTTATCTAATTTAACGTCTGGTCAACAACATTTATCAATGCCGATCTCATCAGTAGAAGATCTGGAACATTATTGGTCTGAGCATTAGCAATTAAAGGCAAAGCTAGCGTCAGAAAGCCAAAAATAAAAGTTGTACTTTTCATTCTGTTATATAATAACTACTTTTTTAAAATTTATGCTGTCTATCTTGCAAATATATACAAATATGCAACGAGCTTCATTGTATGATTTGATTTTATCACTATCCGTTTTGGTAATTAACTACTCCGGCGTATTGATACGCTTAATTTCTCCACTTAAATTTTTAATAGTCACTTCCTTACAATTACGGATTAGTAATGCCGGTCCTTCTTTTGGATGTATTGTTATGTTATTAAGTTTTATATGATCCGACTCAGCAATCTCGCCTCCTATTTTAGATGTTACAAATACATCTTCAATGGAAATACCATGAATATTTTGTTCTGGCAAGCCATTAAAGAACATTGCACGTCGGGCATTGCTACAATTCAGACCTTTTACATGGATGTTTTTAAAAGCAGGAGTAGTTTCGTCCACCTTAGGAAGCACCACCTTTTTAGGTTTATTCTCATCACCATCCTCTAAAACTTCAACTGCTGATTTTCCGGCATAGTAAAGATCAAACAAAAGAGGATCAGTAGCAATATCCATCATGCTAATATCTTTAATAAAAATATTCTCTACTACTCCACCACGTCCACGACAACTCTTGAAGCGGAGACCTACATCTGTACCGAGGAACTTACAGTTGGTAACCGACACATTTTTAACCCCACCGGACATTTCGCTACCTACAACAAAACCTCCATGACCTTTAAATACAGTACAGTTATCAACAACTACGTTCTCACATGGACGAGCACGGCGGCGACCATCTTCATCTTTACCTGATTTCAGGCAAATACCATCATCGCCCACATCAAATGTACTGTTAATAATCAGCGCATTCTTGCAGGATTCTAAATCCAGCCCATCACCATTCTGAGCATAAGCAGGGTTTCTCACAGAAACTTCCTCAATAATTACGTTCTCACACATTAATGGATGAAGATTCCATGCAGGAGAATTCTGAAAAATAACTCCCTGAAGATAGACATTCTTGCATTCAATCAGGCTAATCATCACGGGACGCAAGAAGTTTTTCACCGACTGCCATTCTTCTTCCGTTTTAAGATTACGGGGAACATTCATATCGGCTATCTTATCACCCTGCAATGTTTTCTCAGATGGAAACCAGTAATCTTCACGTTTAAAAGCTCCACCTCGTGAGGTAAACTCTTTCCATTGTGACTCTGTAACCTTTTGTCTCTTCACTGGACGCCAATAATCACCATTCCCATCAATAGCACCTTCACCTGTAATAGCCACATTCGTCAGATTGCGACCGGAAATCGGAGACTGACAACGACGAGTATTGAGTCCTTCAAAGACTGTTTCCACTAACGGATACAGATCCACATTCGGAGAGAACAAAATGATAGCCCCTTTTTCAAGATGAAGGTTTATGTTATTCTTCAACACAATGGGGCCGGTAAACCAAACACCACAAGGAACAGTGAGCTGACCACCTCCTTTTCGGCTTAGAGTTTCAATTGCTTTACTGAAAGCATCCGTACACAAATCCACGCCATTCCCTTTTACTCCGAAATCGGCAATATTAACCTTATTGGAAGGAAATGCAGGAGCTTTAAGTTTAGGCATTTCAAAAGGAAGTCCATTATATAAGTAGTTGTATTTATCAGTAGACTGAGAAGAAGTTTTTGATGAAGCCATTGCCACGCTACTCAAAGCCAGAGCAGCCAAAAATAATTTTGTTCTTGAAATCATGTTATTTTTTAGTTATTAATCAATTCATTTATCCTCCGGTAATAGAAAAAATATCGGCAATTGTAAATGATCATAGGTTGATAAATTACAATTGCCGATACAAAAAGAGAAAGTTACTTATTAGCAATATTCAAAGGAATAAGCTTCACCGGACCTAATAATCCAGATGGAACAGGTTCCCAGTTACTATATTTAGTCGTTTTATAATTAATATCAACGATATTTATCTCTTTAAATTTTCTCCACTCTATTCCACGACGGTCATAATCCGCAATACGATTAGCAGACAAATTGGTTACCTCAATCTCTAAATGATTTTCTCCTTGCTTCAAAAATTTCCCAACTTTAGCAGTATAAGGAACCGACCAAAGCGTACAAACCTCTTTGCCATTGATCTTAACACGGGCACTTTCTCTCACATCACCCAAATCAAGTACCCATTCGTCGGCAGAGATAGCAGGTAAAGTGAAGCTAACATTGTAAACCCCGGTACCCATATTTATTTTGGCTTTCGGTTCATCAAGTTCTGTCCATGAACCCAGTTTGCCAATATTGAAAGAACCTTCTATAGCCGGTTCACTATTAACGAAATGAAGTTTCCAGTTATTCTCAATAGTCAGACCCACTGTCTGCGGAATAGTGTATTCCCAATCGGCCATCTTCACATCTTCCTTAGTAAAGGTCTTCAGTAAGAAAGATTCTCCCGACTTAATCTGCATATAAACCTGAGTGCGTCCATCCACTTGTCTGAGTTTTGCCTTACCACTTTCACCATTCAATGGATTATAAATTACAGCCGAAACAGCATTTACACCAAGATTAATCCACGCATCAACATCCTTTGGCTGTAGGCATGAAATAAAATAATGGTATCCCGATTCATTGGAGCGACGAATACACTTCAATCCATAAACCGTTTTCATATCTTCAGAAACAACACCAGTTGCGGCCAATGCCTTCTTATAGTCACTTCCTGTAATAACTGCACCTTCTTTAAGAGGGCTGTTCATTGTTTCTTTAAAATCAGCAACAGCTGGAAGAGTCTTGAGTAAGTTGTTGAAATGAAGACTGCGTTCGTTAAGTTTAGAAAAGCCGGGAACACTTTCCGGATAGTTCTCCATAAAAATAATCTTCGCACCTTGTTCAGTCAGGCTTATTAAATGAGCAAGCACATTATCCGGCATCTTTTTCACTGCAGGAATAATAATCGCTTTGTATTTTGTTCCACCTTTCGTTTGAAGCATACCATCCACACATTTAGTGTTAAGGATAAACTGATCAGAAATATAATCCACATCATATCCGCTCTCACTTATCTTATGAACAACTTCAATAAATTTAGGAGCTCTCTTTTCCATTTTATGGATATCAAACGCCAGCATACGGCCATCCTGATCATTCCACATATCATAAACCGGCAGATAAATAAGGAAATCATTATCTGGTTTACCCATTTGCAGAAAAGACTGACAACGGGTTATATATTGAAAGAATGCCGGAGCATCCCGCCAGATAGTATTCGTAGGTGACATATTAATGGAAGCATAAAACAACCATCCCGGCCACTTGGCATCTTTTGGTGAATAAGGAGTCCCATGAAAATAAGTATGATTAACCCCCGAAACAAACATCAAATCAATATCCGGTTTGCATTGAGATAATGAGGTGCGGAAATGTTCTGTGAGCCAGGTAAATGTTTCAGAAGAAGTATAAGGTTTACCTGAAATGTGTGCTGCTGAAGAGGCATACTTCAACATAGACAAATCAGAGAAATTCTTCACTGTCAGTGAATCCTTTCTTAAGCCCTTTATACCAAAGTTTGAGATACCAAAGCCTTCACATTCGGGAACATCTACAGTAGCATAAAGATCTATCAGGTTACCTGGTGAACCGTGAGCCTGATTACGGGTAAGACTTCCGTGAGTATGTGCCCACTTTGTCCACTGAGCAGTAAAATTCTCCTGTAACAATTCTGCGATAGTCTCACGATAATCGGAAACAATCCGGGCAGTTATATCATTGCGGCTCTCATCAAGAAATTCGGGAAGGTACTCTTCCAGCTTATATCCGCGTCGTTTATAAAACTGTTCAAAAAGATCCGGTGTCCAGTCAGCATTATAAACTTCATAGGAATCATTAAAGAAATTATGCGGATAAGGAGTCTTTGTCTCCGCAAATGCTTTATCAAAACGATGAAGGTAATTAGCAACCGCCTTGTGTGAAAAATGATTCATCACATAACCTTCACCACCGGGAGCAGCGCGTTTTACTTTCTGAAGCGTTTTCCCGTTAAAGACAGCTATCAATCTCCACTGACCTACCGGAGCTATCCAGTTTAGTTTCCCTTCTTTATCAACTTTAGAAGTGATGTCCTTTCGCTCGCCTTTCTGCGAAAAAGCCATCAAACGATAAAGAGTCGCTATTGATTTCTGTTTTACATCAGAAACCTGAATGGCAGCCTTTAGCTGTTCACCACCATTCAATTTATATTCTTCAAAAAACACCTTGCTGGCAGCATCCTCAATACTCACTTCCGGTCCGCCAAAAGGCCATCCGGTTCCAGTGTTCATATCCATTTGCATACCAAATCTTTTTGCTTCGGATTCTGTGTGACGCAACATCTTCATCCACTCAGGAGAAAGGAAATTAAGATCGCGGGCCTCATTTCCTTTCACCCCATAAATTGGAGTGATTTCCATGGTTCCCATACCCGCACGGGAATATTCTTCCAGATTATAAGTCAGATTCTTTTCGTCAACCGCACTTCCCAACCACCACCAACGGGCAGCAGGTTTTGTTTCGGTAGTTATCTTTGGCCATGCCACCTCCTGAGCGGAGGAATTAATACATAACGTGGCAAAACCGCTAATCAACAATATTTGTTTAATCATTGTATAAAAGTTTAAGATTAAATTTGCAAGCTTTAAAATGCAGATATAAAAAATTCCGGGTGCTATATTTCCACCCGGAATAATATTTAGCGTCCCAGTTCAATGCAACCCATAATATAAGGACCAGTAGCTTTGGCATCATTATCGCGCATCTTTTCACCGATATAATATTCAAAGCTTCCATCTCGATAAGGATTTCCACCTAATCCACCAACCTGGCAGCAACGTGAAAGAGTTAGAGTTCCGTCTCCGTTTTCAATAATCAGCTTATTTTTCAAGCCTTCAAAAGCCTTTTCAGCATAAACACGATATTTTTTATCAATATATCCTTTGTTTACAGCTTTAGCATAAGCATACATAAATTGAGTTGTCACAGATGCTTCAGGGAAGTTTCCTTCACGTTTTGGCTGATCAAGAACCTGATACCACAATCCGTTTTTATCCTGATAATTAGGGAGTGCATCTGCCAATCCCTGAATATAGCCAATAATAGTTGCACGACCGGCATGATCGGCAGGAATAAAATCGAGAGCATCGACCATAGCCATGAAATACCAGCCAATACTTCTTCCCCAGAAGTTAGGTGAAAGTCCGGTTTCCGGATTCGCCCAACGTTGAGACTTACTTTCATCCCAGGCGTGATAGTAAAGTCCGGTTTTCGCATCAAAAGTATGCTTGTGGCAAAGAGTGATTTGATTAACTGCTTCATCAATCCATTGTGGCTGACCAAACTCAGCACCATATTGAGCCATAAAAGGAGATGCCATATAAATGCCATCCAACCATATCTGGTGAGGATAAACAAGCTTATGCCAGTAGCCCCCCTCAAGAGTTCTTGGCTGAACCTTTAGTTGACTAATAAGCAAATCCATAGCAAGTTTATACTTCTTATTACCGGTTTCCTTATAAACATCAAACAATATTTTACCTGAGTTTACATAGTCAACATTATAAGTAGACTTGTCATATAAATAAATTTCGCCTTTATCATTGATAAGGCTGTCTGCGTATTCCTTTACGTAATTAAAATAGCGTTTTTCTCCTGTCTGCTTCCACATTTTCAACATGCCACAACATCCCACTCCCTGAGCGTAACCGAAGAAAGGCTTTTTACCATAATCTAACATCCATGCCTTAGGAAAGCGTCTCATCTCAGAATCTGCAAAACGGCGTGCATAAGTATCGTTCTGGAAAGAGTCTGTGCGGAAAGGAGAAGCTGGAAGACCAGCATTATTGAATAAATTTGCACGGAAGAAGTATCCCCATCCATAGCGTACAGCTACAGGATCAAGCACCTCGGGTGCTGAGACTTCCACCTTATTGTTAACAATCACAGCTTTTGCTGGATAAAAACGTCTGTCGGTTCCTGAAATGAAAAAGCCATTCAACACTTCACCTTTAGAGTTTAGTCCGCCTTCCACATAATCAAAAGAAAGAATAAACTTATTACCCGATTTTTTCATTGACTTATATAGAGGACCAGAATAAGCGCAACTCTTTCCGTATGATTTAGCTAAAGCCCATAATGCCAGACGTTCGCCTGTTACACGTTTGTTGCGTGGATGGATATCTGTAGAATCGCCAGCATCAGTAATAACAGCCATACCTGTATTCTTAACAGACTGCCAGGTCTTTAGCTGAGCTTCACGAATTCCAGCTGGTTGTTTGTATTGAGGAGCAATCTGCACAAAGTAGAAAGGCATATCCTGTTGTCCCCACTCTTTACGCCAGCTATGAATCATATTAGTAAATACATCCTGATATTTTTCGAAACGGTCAGAGTTTGATTCGCCCTGATACCATATTGTACCTTTAATTGTATAGGTAAGAATAGGATTAATCATTCCGTTCCATAAAGTAGAAGGCACCTTGCAGTAATTCTTTTCAATCTTCACATTCTTCAAGGCAAATTTATCAAGCACATCTGCATAAAGAGGATTATTCTCCATTACATCCATCTTAGTCCACGATTCAGCATGAGTTCCGCCCCATGTAGACTGAATTAGCCCTACCGGTACTTTAAGATCTTTATGAAGTTTACGACCAAAGACAAATCCTACTGCTGAAAAATCCTTCAGGTTTGCTGGATTACAAACTACCCAGTGTCCTACACAATCATCCACCGGACCCTGATGAGCCAATTGATGCTCAACATGGAACAGACGAATTTCAGGATAATCGGCATCTTTCATTTCTTCAGTTTCATTCAACATACCGGTTCTCCAGCCCTCAGCCTTGGAAACCTGAAACTCCATATTCGATTGTCCGGAGCATAACCACACCTCACCAATCAGGATATTATTAATCTGAATAACATTTTCACCTCTTACTGTAATCTTCTGATCTTTTGCAGCTCTTGGAGTCTTAATCTTCAGCGTCCATCTACCATCAGCATCAGCTTTGGTTGCATATCTTTTAAAATTCCAAGATGTAGTAACCGTAACAAGTTCATTTGCAGAAGCCTTACCCCAAACATTTACGAGGGTATTTTCCTGCAGCACCATATTATCAGAAAATATGGAAGGAAGCTTAACTGTTGCATTGGTCTTAACAGAGCAAGCAATGAATAATAAAATAGAAAATAGATAAGAGATTTGCCTTTTCATAACAGTATCTGTCTTTTTAGTTTATACAAAACACTTGACTTTACAAAAATAGAGAATGCAAGATACAATAACGGTTTATAATTTGATGGGATTATTATACTTTTTGTTGTTTATGATACTATTAAGCAGAAAGATAAGTGAAATAAGGCTAAAAAAAATAATCCATCAAAATATACTATTTCAATGGATTATTTTTAGAGTAAGAACAAGGAATTATTGCTTTTCCTTTTTATGCTTCCCGCCTTCAGTAGATTTTTCCAGTTGATACTCTGATTTAACTTTTGGCTTGTCAGCCCCTTTTTTAGGCTTCTTGTTTCCTGCAGCTCCCATTTTTCTAAAAATTTAAAGTTGAAATTATATATATAAATTAATAACAGTTCGTTTTAAAATTGCGAACAGTTCCAATGAAGCAAAGACTATACCATTAATGATCGTTGTCAGTTAATTTAGATAAAACAGTGAAAATAAATAATATAAATAGAGATTTCTATAATCTAATCCGATACATTAATATTTTGATATATATCAAAGTGAGTGTTTGATGTATATCAAACGTATGCTTAGATATACATCAAAGATATCATTAGATATACATCTAAGCACCATCCAACATATATCTAAAACAATTTATAAAAGCAGTGCATCAAAAAAGTAACTTAACAAAGTGACATATTAGCATACTTCATATTTTATTCTCAGACACTCGTTGTCAGAAGCTGGTGATCTTCAAAAAGTATCTATATCTTTCCTCTTCAGCCTCAACAAAATAAAGAAAAACGCATCTCGATCTGCTACCTCCCACTATTTCAAAGCCAAGAAGCTTATATACAACAATGTAGCTTGTAGCAGATGCAAAATCATCTGCTACTAAACTCAATTTATCTGCTACCAACCCTGCGGATCTACTACTAGATAATCATCTAATATACAATATATTGAAACAATTTAGTAGCAGGTAGCAGATGATTTTTCTTTTTCTGCATGGAAAATATAAAAAATATTTAACTAAGAGATTAACTAAATAGCCACAAAACAATTATCTTTGTCAGTAATTAATCAAAGCGGCATCGCTAACAAGGGCCTAAATATAACTCATGTTAGAATATGGAATATCCATAGTCTCCATATAATCGAGTTATTAGTAACAATGCTAGTGTAAATCAAAAAAATATATTTGTATGAAAAGAATCTATTCATTTAATTTCTTAACAAGACTTATGTTTTTGCTAATAACTCCTGTTTTCTTTCAGTTCTTTGCAATTGGATTTATATGGCACTCCATTTATTGGGGAGTAATAACATCCGTTATGATAATCTGGATGGCGTTTATCCTTCTTTCTCCTTTGGTTGGCAGAGTAGGATGCGGTTGGTTCTGTTTCATGGGTACCACTGTTGACTTTTCAGGAAAGCATTCTTTCTTCAAGACGAAATGGAAGAAGCCCAAATTATGGGTTAGATCACTCATTCTTATACCATTCTTTATATCTGCATTTTCGTTCTATTATTTAAATAGTGAACGCGGAATAACCCATGATTTTGCTGTAATCCCCGCTTTCCTTAAGCTGGACTTTAATATGCATTATAAAATAGTATGGATGACAGATACTCTCTCTGCAATCATTGTTGGATTATTCCTTGATAAAAGGTGGGCCTGCAAAAATCTATGCGTCATGGGAACACTATACTCCAGAGGAGCTAACTATTCCCGACTTATTTCAGTAGTTGACACAAACAAATGTACGCTATGCAGAAAGTGCGAAAAAGAATGTCTGCTTGGAATACCAATTGTTGATTATATAAAAAACAACGAAGGGTTAGTTACAAACTCAGAATGTATACTTTGTGGCAAATGCGTTGAGGTATGCAAATCTGATGCTATGAAACTAAAATTTGTTTGGGATAGAGAAAAATATAAGAACAGAATTAAAAACTCTTCTGATCAGCAACTCTAAACACATGTACCTCACCAAAACAGAATAAGAAGAAAAGTCTGAGATTATATTCTTTAATATTTGTGACAGGGAAAATATATTCGTAATTTTGCCGCCCCAAATTGCTATACCTTATTGAACCTGAGAAGGAAAGAAAAACAAAGAAAATAGATAGCCGCAATTGCCAAAGTTCCTGTTTTCTTAATTTCGTGGCTATAGCATATCATTAAAATGAGAAGAAGCAACAATATAACGAATTAAGAATATATGGAAATTTTCTGGAATACAATTGGCCAATATAATGCCGGAACCTGGGTTTATCAGATATTGATAACAATTATTGCAATTGCATTAACCATCTCTTTATTCAGGCATCCCACAAAGGCGGTGAAGTATGCCATGAAAATTTTTCTCGCATTTCTTAATGCATGGATTGCAATAGTTTACTACTACATCTATTGTGAACCAAGAAGTTTTAATAATATTTTTGCTATATTCTGGGGGATAATGGTTCTCTTCTGGTTATACGATTTATTCATTGGCCATACGCCTTTTGAACGAACCTATAAATATGATAAGCTATCAATACTACTTTGTCTGCTTCCATTAATTTATCCATTATTCTCTCTGGTTCGTGGCCTTCATTTCCCAATAATGACATCTCCCGTTATGCCCTGCTCCGTTGCAGTATTTACTATCGGACTGTTGCTGGCATTCTCAAAAAAAGTAAATATCTTCCTAGTTCTCTTTTTAACTCATTGGGCGTTGATTGGTTTTACTAAAGTATATTTCTTTAAGATACCGGAAGACTTTCTTTTAGCCAGTTCATCAGTTCCCGCACTCTATCTTTTCTTTAAAGAATACGTTAATTCTAACCTGCATAAATCGAGCAAGCCAAAAGCAAGAATCCTCAATCTTCTATTGATCACATTATGCTGCATCATCGGTATGATATTTACCATAACCATGATAAGCGAATTAGGTAAAGCGTAGGTATACTTCCTCAGAAATATAAAACTGCATAAACAAATAGTCCTTTCAGAACTTAGTTTCAGACTCTGTTGTTATATATAAAGGCGAAATATTTATCGTCTGGTTATGTAAAATAAATACGGAATTAAGTACGGCTTAAACAGGACATTATGGAAGCTAAAATCATTAAAGGAGATTTCATTAAAGAGAAAATCTTTAATGAAGTAAAAAGCGAAATAACGGAACTCAAAGCAAAATATAATAAAGTGCCGGGAATTGCATTTATTGGATTTTCAGGTGTTCCTTTATCAAAGTATGTTATTCCTCTTCATGTTCAACTGGCAGAGGCAGCTGGATTCAAAGTGTTTAAGGAAATAAAAACCGATGATGCTACAGAAGAAGAAATGTTTAGCTTAATTGATAAATTGAACAGCAATAATGACATACATGCTATTGTTCTTCTGCAACCCCTACCCCCACATTTAAATCCAATCCGGATTATAAATAAAATAAACCGGGATAAAGAAGTAGAAGGTTTTCATCCGGAAAACATGCTAAGCACTTTAATACCGGACATACAGACAAATAAATATCCTATGTGTCTGCCCACAGCCCTATCTGAGCTGTTTAAAGATGCGGAAGTTCAGCTAAAGAAAGATCAGGAATGGGTATTTGTTTTAGACGATGAATTCGTATCAAACCCATTGACCTATATGGTTGTAAAAACGGCAGCCTCTCAAGCCGTACCTCACGACTGCTCCCTGGCAATCATTAATAAGAATTCCAAAAACATGATTGACTATTGCAAAAGAGCAGACATTTTAGTTGTTGTAACTAAGAATCCTGAATATATAAAGGCTGAATGGCTCAAGCCAGGTGTCTGCATTGTTGACGTTTATTCAAACTTAGTAAAAGAAATCCCCAGTAAAGAAGATCCAAGTAGATTAGTTCCCATTATCAGGGGTGGCATCAATGTGGATTCAGTTAAGGATATTGCGAGTGTTGTTGTCCCTATTCCCGGTGGAGTGGTAGCTGTAGTTCTGCCATTGCTACTGCGTAACGCTTTAATTGCATTTAAGAATAGTCTAAAAACTTAATTGTATAGAATTAAATGCCATGGCTTATACAAAACCAACAAATTACAAAGAAAGACCAATTGTAATCATTGGAGCAGGAACACTAGGAATGCGCATTGCATTGATGATGGCAACCCGGGATGGTGAAGTCAGGATTTACGATCCCTCTTCAGAGCAACGAAGCAAAGCAAATGATTTTATACAGCAGCAACTACCCAATCTGCTCGCCAGGTTTCCGGGCAGAAGCAAAGGTCATATTGTGCTCTTCGATGATACATGTAAAGCAGTAGAGAATGCATGGATCATATTTGAAGCAATACCGGAAAAGCTGGAACTAAAGAAAAAGATTTTTAGCGACCTCGACAAGTTTGCTCCCATTGATGCAATCCTGGCAAGTAACTCCTCCTCATTCCCAAGTAGTCAGCTTATAGAGCAGGTGAGCGAGAGAGGTAGAACAAGGGTTGTTAATGCACATTTTTACATGCCACCTATTCAGAACGCTGTAGAGATTATGAGTTGCGGCTTCACCGATCAGGAGGTAATTAACACTTTAATGGACACCCTGCCAACATATGGAGGATTAGTGCCGTTTGAAGTACAAAAGGAAAGCATTGGCTTTATCTTCAACAGAGTTTGGGCTGCTATCAAAAGAGAGTGCCTGGAAGTTGTTGCCGAAGGCATATCAACGCCCGAAGATATTGACCGCATTTTTATGGTAAATACCGGCATCTCCATGGGGCCTTTCCGTGAAATGGATCAAATCGGACTAGATGTAATTCTTGAGATTGAAGAATACTATGCAACACTAAACCCTTCACTGCCAACAGGCCCAAGAGAATTACTGCATAAATATATTGAAAAGGGTAAACTTGGTGTTAAGAGTGGGTGTGGCTTCTATTCATACAAAACCTAATATTTGCACCTTTTTTTTTAAAATCGAGTAGGAGGAAAATGAAATAGTTTCCTCCTATTTCATTTTCCGACCTCTCACACCACCGTACGTGCGGTTCCGCATACGGCGGTTCCTTATTTACGATACATTTTACTGTAATAATCCAACATCATTGGATAACCTGCATTTCGCAATTTATCTGTATCAATTGCACAGCTAAGAATCGGGCTGCCAGCTATTCGCCAGTAACCTTTCACATATCCCCATTTCTGAGCATGCCATCTATCAATACCGCAACGCAATAGATTGGTTATACGAGTACTGACATTCTTCCAACTTTTCCATATACACATACGAAGCCGGCGACGGAGCCATTGATCTATCCTCTTCAGATGATTTTGCATGTCTGCAAGTTTGAAGTATTCAATCCAGCCACGAATGAATTGATGAAGTTCGTATTTGCGTTTATTGTATCCCATGCCATTACTGCGACCTGTCAGCTCTTTCAAACGAACTTTCAGTTTCATGTAACTTTTGGAGTGTACAGATAAGCGAAATCCTCCTTTGCTATTATAAAAGGAGTAACCTAAGAACTTCATGCCCCGCACATATCCTGCTTTCGTTTTCTCTCGGTTTACCCTCAGGAAGAGGGTTTCTTCGATAAAACAAATGATGTGCTTCATCGTACGACTGGCAGAGCGTTTACTTTTGCAAAATATCATGCAATCATCTGCATAGCGGACAAATGGATGTCCTCGGCGTTCCAGCTCTTTATCCAGTTCATTGAGCATTATATTGCTCAGTAGCGGACTAAGGGGACCACCTTGAGGAACTCCCCGACTGCTTTCCTCAAATTTATGACCAATTATAATTCCCGCGCGGAGATATTTATGGATAAGAGAAATCACTCTCCCATCTTTTATCCTGCGGGAAAGAATTTCTATCAGCTTGCTTTGGTTGACTGTGTCGAAAAAATGCTCCAGATCTAAATCAACCGCATATTTATTGCCTGCATTAATATAGTTCTGGGCTGTTCGCAGCGCTTTATGCGCACTGCGTTTCGGACGAAAACCGAAGCTGTTGTTACTGAATTCTCGTTCATAAATCGGAGATAAAATTTGGGATATGGCTTGTTGAATAAGACGGTCAACTACGGTAGGGATACCAAGCTGGCGCTTCTTGCCATTCTCCTTAGGGATTTCTACCCTACGGACTGGATTAGGATGGTAATTACCATCCATTAAAGATGTTACCAGTTCATCTTTATGGAGTTTCAGAAACGGAAGAAGTTCTTCCGTTTCCATCTTATCGACACCTCCACTGCCACCATTCGATACGACCTGTTTATAAGCCTTGTTCAAATTGGCAGGCGACAAGATACGTTCCAGTAAATCATCTTTTGTAAAATGCACTTCCGTGAGGTTGTTTTCAGTAATCCCTATAAAAGTCTGCACTCCCGCATAGCATTCGGATTCCGTCCTATTCTTTTGCGGGCAGCTATCATTCGTTGCTGATATTTTCTGCATTCTTCCCTTCATAAGGTTACATTCATTTACTTCTCACTTAGATAAGGTTCAGACCTTCCCCGAATGGTCAATCTAAATCGGGTACTATGTCCTCGGCTGACTTCTCACGACAATTGTTATCCATGTTTCTGAAAAGAAAAGCATCCACACGTCCGTGAGATCTCCCCAGTTATTAACTACTACTTTCTTCCCATATATCTGCCGGATTTACTCGCATACATCTATATAGCACAGGACTTTGTTTTAATTAGCAAACTCATCCATGTATTTTGAGCCTTATATCCGGTTTCTGTTCGTCAGACCGGGAATTTGCCGCAGGCTTCCTTCAGATTCCACTTCGCAATGGACACCCTTGCCGTAAGCTAACACTTCCAGCTATAATGGCGTGTTCGGGACTTGCACCCTAAAGTAAATAGTTCGTGCTGGGCGAACTAATAAAAGCCTCAAAATCAGTTGATTAAGAGGCTTTTAGCGTACCCAGAGCCGGGATCGAACCGGCATGGAAGTGAATCCACTGGTGTTTGAGACCAGCGCGTCTACCAATTCCGCCATCTGGGCGAATTGCGAGTGCAAAGATACTGCTTTTTTCCATATTTCCAAGACAACTCTAAAAAAAATAACTAAAAAAGTGATTTATGTAAAGATGAATTCGATTTTTATAAAATAAATAGTACCTTAGCGCAAACTTTTAAATTGATTATAATCATGACAAACAGCAATAATTATTGTGTAATCATGGGTGGAGGTATAGGAAGCCGTTTTTGGCCTTTCAGCCGGAAAAGTCTCCCTAAACAATTTCTTGATTTCTTTGGAACAGGTCGCTCTTTACTTCAACAAACTTATGACCGTTTCAGCAAAATTATACCTGCAGAAAACATATTTATCGTTACTAACGACCAATATTCTTCTTTAGTACAAGAACAACTACCGCAGCTTTCTCCCAGCCAGATTCTTTTAGAGCCAACTCGCAGAAATACAGCACCTTGCATAGCATGGGCATCATATCATATTCACGCATTAAATCCGAATGCAAATATAGTAGTAGCACCATCCGACCACCTTATATTAAAAGAAGGCGAGTTCCTGGAAGCTATCGAAAAGGGATTTAAATTTGCAGCAAAATCATGCAATCTGCTAACTTTAGGTATTAAGCCTAACAGACCGGAAACCGGATATGGATATATTCAGATTGACGAGGAAAGAGATGGCGACTTTTGTAAGGTAAAAACATTTACAGAAAAACCTGAACTGGAACTAGCCAAGGTGTTTATGGAAAGTGGTGAGTTTTATTGGAACTCAGGCCTATTTATCTGGAATGTAAAATGCATTCTAAAGGCATTCAATGAACTTCTGCCTGAATTAGTAGCTAAGCTAACAGCAAATGAAGGCGTTTATGGTACCGAGCAAGAAAAAGCTTTCATTGATGAGTATTTCCCTGCATGTCCAAATATCTCAATTGACTTTGGTATCATGGAAAAAGCAGATAATGTATTTGTTTTAATAGGCGACTTTGGATGGTCTGATCTTGGAACATGGGGATCACTATACGATCTTTCTCCAAAAGATAAAGATAAAAATGTTGCTCTAAAATGTGAAACTTTAATGTATAACAGTAAAGATAATATTGTTGTAATGCCGGAAGGAAAGTTAGCAGTAATACAGGATATGGAAGGTTATTTGATTGCAGAATCGGATAATGTATTGCTAATCTGTAAAAAGGACGAAGAACATGCTATTCGTAAATTTGTAAATGATGCCCAGATAAAAATGGGTGAAGATTATATCTAACAAATCAACCTATATAAAAAGAATGCGCGTGATTATTAATCATGCGCATTCTTTTTATATATCAGTCCTATTACTTTCCCAAACGGTCTTGATAGACTCTGCAATAGCTACAAATTCTTCGTTTGATAACTTCTGTTTAGGATTTGAGATTATCATATCCGACTCCTTATTTATTGGAATTAGATGTATATGAGCATGAGGAACCTCAAGCCCCATCACAGCAACTCCTATTCTTTTGCAAGGAATAGCTTTCTCTATAGCTTTTGCCACAGTTTTGGCAAAAACAGTCATTGATGCAAGTTCTTCATCTTCCAGATCGAAAAGATAATCTATTTCTCGTTTAGGTATAACCAATGTATGGCCTTTTACCAAAGGATTGATATCGAGAAACGCAAAAAAACGATCATCTTCTGCTACCTTATAACTAGGAATCTCACCAGCTACAATTTTACTAAATATTGTTGCCATCGCTTTATCTATATTAAAGAGATATATTCACTACTTCAAGAGAGATGTTTCCCTGAGGAACAGAGATATGAGCAATATCACCCACCTTCTTACCTAGAAGTCCCTGAGCAATAGGAGTACTTACTGACAATTTTCCTTCTTTCAGGTTTGCTTCACTTTCAGAAACAATGGTGTATACCATCTTCATTCCGTTCTTTACATTCTTAAGTTCAACTTTATTAAGAATCTGAACAGAGTCTGTTTTCAATTTCGTTTCATCAATGATCTTGGCACCACCAACAATGGTTTTCAACTGGTTGATTTTCATCTCCAGCATTCCTTGTGCTTCTTTTGCCGCATCATATTCTGCATTTTCAGACAAGTCACCTTTATCTCTCGCTTCAGCAATCTGTCTTGAAATTTCAGGACGATTTACTGTTTCGAGTACTCTCAGTTCCTCAACTAGTTTTTTGTAACCTTCTTCTGACATATAAGCCATAATTCGATCCTCCTTATTTAATTAATTATTAATATGCCTAAGCAATAAGTAAATTAACAGTCATTATAAACAAAAAAGAATTCCAACATAAACATGTCGGAACCCTCTTTCTCTTTTAATACTGTGCAAAGATACTGTTTTATCTGACACATGCAAATCAAAACAGCATGCTTTGTAACATGTTTTACCTAAAAGCACTAAATATTAGCAAATTAAAGCAATTTCTTAATCTCTTCCTGCAAATTTTTAATATTCTCATCACGAGCCTTCAGCTCATTATTTCTATTAATCAAGAAGAATGCAGGAACTTTCTTTATATTATACACAGAAGCATATCTTGATTGAACTCCATCCTCATCACGAACGCAAACCCAAGGCAACTTATCTGTTGCTGTTTTCCAGAAGTGTTCGTCTGCATCTAAAGAAACCTGATATATCTGCAACCCCTGAGCTGCATATTTGTTATATAAATCACGCAATGCAAAATTATGCGCAACCGAAGCTTCACTTTGATAAACAATAAAATCAAGAAGTACAACCTTACCTTTCAGGTCGCTCAATTTACGGGTAACACCATTAATATCTTTCAGATTAATATCAATCAAACCAGCTTCAGATATTTTTTCTTTAGGAAGTTCAATAATTCTGCTTTTCGCAGTTCTTGTATTCTTAAGTCCCTTTATTACTACATTATATAAATTCTTAGTACGGTCAGCATCAGGATAATTATTTGTTAAGCTTGTTGCAACAGCCTGAAAACATTTAATATCTTCCTTATTATTCATTGGATCAAAAATCGCATAACCGTTTACTTTCTGGAAAAGTGCAAAATAAGCATAGGTCATATTAGGAGCAGCAAAAATATACTTCGTTTTCACTTGCTTCTTATAGCTTTCCATCATTCCTGACACGCTGTCCTGGAATACACTTTCTGCAATCTTACCTTGCTGAACAACCTTCACTAATCCGTCAACTTTCTTTTGCAAATCAATCTGCATCAAAGTTAACTCTTTTATTTTTGTGCAATTTGCAGAACCCTCAATAGAATACCCAGTGGAGAAATCACCATATTTTGCTTTAACATCAAGAGTTTCAATACTGTCTACAGAAAAATTGATTACCTTTTCACCAACTCTCAATCGGTAAAACTCGGGAGATTCAGGACGCAATTTCTTAAAACTAAATTCACCGTCACTTCCTAGTTTAACAGAGTCCAGAGGCTCAACGCCTTCAATGCCGGAAGCTTCCAGATACAACATTTTGCCTTTCGCATCAGCAACAGTTCCTTTAATATTAAATTTTGGTTCTCTGTTACAAGAAGCCAAAACCAAAGTCCCAAATATAAATAGACAGATCTTTTTCATGGTATATGTTCTTAAATTTGCACGATTTATAGTAATTAATTAAATGCAAATATACTTCTTTTCACGTTTTGACAAAGCATTTACACGGCTTCTTATCTCTAAAATATGAAAAAAAACAATTCTGACGTATTTTTTTTACTCATTCCCACTGTGTTAGACTAATAAATATATATCTTTGCACTAATTTTGAAAGAAAGAAATAGATAAAACAATTTTTATGATTAACCCAATTGTTAAAACGATCGAGTTAGGAGATGGAAGAACCATTTCTCTCGAGACGGGAAAATTGGCAAAACAGGCAGACGGTTCTGTTATGCTTCGCATGGGAAATACCATGTTATTAGCTACTGTTTGTGCCGCTAAAGATGCAGTTCCCGGAACAGATTTTATGCCTTTACAGGTAGAGTACAAAGAGAAATACGCAGCATTTGGCCGCTTCCCTGGTGGTTTTACAAAAAGAGAAGGTCGAACTTCTGATTATGAAATCCTTACCTGCCGCCTTGTAGACCGTGCTTTACGCCCACTATTCCCAGATAATTACCATGCAGAAGTTTTTGTAAACATTATCCTTTTCTCTGCAGATGGTGTAGATATGCCCGATGCATTAGCAGGACTTGCTGCTTCAGCAGCATTAGCTGTTTCTGACATACCTTTCAACGGACCTATTTCAGAAGTACGTGTTGCACGTGTTGATGGTAAGTTTGTTATCAATCCTACATTCGCTGAACTTGAAAAAGCTGATATGGATATCATGGTTGCCGCAACTTATGAAAACATCATGATGGTTGAAGGTGAAATGAAAGAAGTTTCAGAAGCTGAACTATTGGAAGCAATGAAAGTTGCTCACGAAGCAATCAAGGTTCACTGCAAAGCTCAGATGGAATTAGCCGAAGCTGTAGGTAAAACAGTAAAACGTGAATATTGTCATGAAGTAAATGATGAAGATCTTCGCAAGGCTGTTCGTGATGCATGTTATGACAAATCATATGCAATTGCAGCTTCCGGAAATAAGAACAAGCACGAACGTGAAGATGCATTCAATGCTATCCGCGATGAATTCAAGGCTCAGTTGACTGATGAAGAATTAGCAGAAAAAGGTGCTTTGATCAGCAAATATTATCACGATGTGGAAAAAGAAGCTATGCGTCGTTGCATCCTTGATGAAGGAAAACGTCTGGATGGAAGAAAGACCACAGAAATTCGCCCTATCTGGAGTGAAATTGGTTACTTACCAGGACCTCACGGATCTGCTATCTTTACCCGTGGTGAAACTCAATCATTGACTTCTGTTACCTTAGGTACTAAGATGGACGAGAAAATCATTGATAACGTATTGGCACGAGGAAAAGAACGTTTCTTGTTACACTATAATTTCCCTCCATTCTGTACCGGTGAAGCAAAAGCTCAACGAGGTACAGGTCGTCGTGAAATTGGACACGGAAACCTTGCCCACATGGCATTAAAAAATATAATCCCTGATAACTATCCTTACGTAGTTCGTGTAGTATCTGAGATTCTTGAATCAAACGGTTCTTCTTCAATGGCTACTGTATGTGCCGGAACATTAGCTCTTATGGATGCTGGTGTGAAGATTAAGAAACCAGTTTCGGGTATCGCAATGGGATTAATTAAAAACGCAGGAGAAGATAAATTTGCTGTGTTATCTGATATCCTTGGTGATGAAGACCACTTAGGCGATATGGACTTCAAGGTTACAGGAACAAAAGACGGTATTACTGCTACTCAGATGGATATCAAGGTAGACGGACTTTCTTTTGACATTCTGGAACAAGCCCTGAATCAAGCTAAAGAAGGTCGTATGCACATTCTTGGTAAGATAATGGAAACTATTCAAGAGCCTCGCGCTGATTTGAAAGACCATGCTCCACGCATCGAAACATTGACTATTCCTAAAGAATTCATTGGTGCAATTATCGGCCCTGGTGGAAAGATCATTCAAGGAATGCAGGAAGAAACTGGTGCAACTATCACTATTGAAGAAGTTGAAGGTGTTGGTAAAATTGAAGTTTCAGGAACAAACAAGGCTGCTATTGAGAACGCTATGCGCTTAATCAAAGGCATTGTTTCAGTACCGGAAGTTGGTGAAGTTTACAAAGGTAAAGTTCGCTCAATTATGCCTTACGGTGCATTTGTTGAATTCCTTCCAGGAAAAGACGGATTGCTTCATATCTCTGAAATAGATTGGAAACGTCTTGAAACAGTTGAAGAATCTGGAATTAAAGAAGGTGACGAAATTGAAGTTAAGTTAATCGACGTCGATGCTAAGACTGGTAAGTTCAAACTTTCTAAGAAAGCTTTAACTCCACGTCCTCCAAAGAAAGAAGATAAAGAATAAACTTCTATATATAATATAGGAAAGAGCTTAGCTGAATAATCAACTAAGCTCTTTTTTTATGCTCGTGTTTCAGATTATATTATTAAATAAAGTCCCGAAACAGAATACTCATTTATTTTTGTAGCTCATAAACCCGAAGAACAGATGGCTGAGGAAGCTTACCTGTACGTTTCTGATCACGATTGGGAGACAGAGCTTCCCAGCGAAGAACATATTTAGTTTTATCGTTATCAGCAGAAGCTGAATCTTTAATCTTATAAACTAACATTCCAGGA
Source organism: uncultured Bacteroides sp. (assembly GCF_963676325.1). Lineage (NCBI taxonomy): Bacteria > Pseudomonadati > Bacteroidota > Bacteroidia > Bacteroidales > Bacteroidaceae > Bacteroides > uncultured Bacteroides sp. The sequence continues at coordinate 311,083 of NZ_OY781099.1, read as the reverse complement.
AAAGCAGAGTCTAATTTCTCCATTTCTTTTGGATAGACAGACGGAATAACTTCTTCACCTAAAGGAGCAAACGTATTTTCATCAGCAATAATCTGAGCATCTTTAAGATTCAGCCGATGATACCCCATCGTTACCTTACCGTCTTTTACAACAGGAGCATCAATTAATAGCTCATTGACAATTGTTCCGCCGCCTTTGAAATCCCAACGGTAATCCCAGCTGGTTTGTTTTACTGCATTCCACTTTCCACCATCATTACGTGATAAGTAAAGCTGCGTATTACCTTTATCATCATATTTATGATAACCAACCATCACCCGGTTAGAAGAATCAAAACCTAGCTTTATTCCAATATTAATAAGACCACCTTTCTCAGGTGTAGCATCAACCACCAGACAACTATCTTTCAATGTGATCGGGAAACCGGCTTTCTCTCCATTCACACTTTCCCAGTGAATAAGATCTTTGCTTCGTGCATAAGAGAGCGTATGATTACTGGAACAATCAGGTGTTTCACGCCACACCCATAATAAATGAAAATAACCATCAGGTCCAAGAACTGGTCCCTGCATATAAGCATTTCGCTCTCCTTCTCCATCAATCAGAGGTTTATCTATCAGCCTGCTCCACTTTTGAGAAGAGACATCCAGCACATTAAACACCTCGTATCCATTACCACTACGGCCATATCGATAATGAAAAAGAGTCTCCCCTTTCGGACCGTACATAAACTCCGGATAAGTGGTTACATCTTCTTCTTTTCCCGTCATCTTATGCAGAGCCTGCATGGAATTGATATCCCAGGGCTTACTACTCTTGAAGTAAACCAATGGTGAAGAGTGCATATTTCCTACCACATGAATATAACCAGCCTCATCAACAAACAATGAGATGTAATTATGGCTATCCCAAGGAACCTTTGTCTCTAAGGACTTATAACTCCACTTCTTCTGATTCAGCTTACGGGAAGCCAGAACCATTTTATGAAGCGTGTCGTAATAAGCAACATACTGGCAATTCCCTTTCGTATAAAGAGCAAAGTTTACCGGGAAATCAGCAGGAACATTGCCTACCCTGACAACTCTCTTAATCTTATAGTTACCCGGTTCAACAGCTTTTGACTGATTCAACTGAGTTGTTTTTGCAGTTGCTAAAAGAACAGCCCCCTCTAAGGAGGGAGCTGTTTGAGCCGTTACCGATGATGCAGCGGCAAATAATAAGGTTGAATATAGAATTCGTTTAATACCCATTACCTGTTATTAATTAATTTCCAATACAACAATTGATTTAGCAGGCATCTTTACTTTGATTCCTTGCTTAGTAATTTTAGCATCAGTGAAATCTTTTGGCTGCACTTTTTCAGGAGCACCAAAAGCATTATAATCACCTGCTTCTTTTGAGGTAAGAATACGTCCGCTTACTTTATTAGCTTTTAATGAAGGAATATTAATATCTACCTCTTCACTATTGTCTAAGCTTGCATTTGCCAATGTAACATGTATTAATCCTTTAGCATCTTTAGATGCAGAAGCGCTCAACATAGGAACTGCGTGATTCTTTTCAAATGTCATTGTATCACAAGCCAGATTCAAAGGAAGATAAGTTGCACCCTGATGCACTTTATACATATCAAACACATAGTAAGTTGGAGTCAACACCATTTCTTTACCTTTAGTAAGAATCATTGATTGAAGCACATTAACCACCTGAGCGATATTAGCCATTTGAATACGGTCACCATATTTATTAAACACGTTCAGGGTAAGAGCAGCAACCATAGCATCACGCATTGTATTTTGTTGGAAAAGGTGTCCTGGATTAGTTCCTGGTTCAACATCCCACCATGTTCCCCATTCATCAACCATTAAACCAACTTTCTTCTTTGCATCATATTTATCCATAATGGCAATATGCTTCTTTACCACATCCTCAATTTCCAGACATTTACCCATAGTCCAGTAATAATCATCTTTAGTGAAATTAGTAGCTGAGCCTTTACTTCCGTTCCAGCCTTTACAAGTATAATAATGAAGTGAAATACCATTCATATTACTAGCATCCTTTTTCATCAAAGTCTCAGTCCAGTTATAATCATAATCACTGGCACCACTGGCAATTTTAAACAACTGGTTACCATCATAGTTACGGCAATAAGTAGAATAACGACGGAATAAGTCTGCATAATAAGCAGGCTCCATGTTTCCACCACAACCCCAGCTTTCGTTACCAACACCAAGGAACTTAACTTTCCAGGCCTTGTCACGACCATTCTTTCTACGAAGATTAGCCATTGGACTATCACCGTCCGAAGTCATATATTCCACCCATTTTGCCAATTCTTCAACTGTACCACTTCCCACATTTCCGCTGATATATGGTTCGCAACCTAATAATTCGCAAAGATTAAGGAATTCATTTGTACCAAAGCTGTTATCTTCAATGGTACCTCCCCAGTTATTGTTTACCATCTTAGGACGATTTTCTTTAGGGCCAATACCATCCATCCAATGATATTCGTCGGCAAAGCATCCACCCGGCCAGCGAAGGTTTGGAATATGCAATTTCTTTAATGCCTCAAGCACATCAGTACGATAACCTTTTGTATTTGGAATATCCGAATTCTCACCAACCCAAAGTCCACCATATATACAGCTACCAAGATGTTCGGCAAAATGTCCGTAAATGTGTTTACTGATTGTTTGTGTTCCTTGCTCAGGATGAATCTCAATTGTAGCCTTCTTTTGCGCGGAAATTGATAAACTCGCGGCAAGCAAAGTGCCTAACAGGAATGCTTTTCTCATGTCTTTAAAAGTATTAAATATAATTATAATGATTTCGAAACAAAATATGTGTTACAAATATAGCTCATTTCCCCTAATTAATAGTTCAAATTTGGACCATATAAGTAGACAAATGAATTAAAAAACAAATTTTTATCTTTACTCTTGGAAAAGCAAGTACTCTGCTATTAAAATTAGATAAGGAAACAGGTAAAAATAAGATGCGCGGGCAAACATGTCATTATTGAGGGTATTTTAATTACTGATATCTGCTTTCTAAGTCTTGCAATCTTGCGCTAAAGATTTAAAAAATTAGCGAGACAAATAGTCTCGCTAACAAAATATGACTAAGCCTTCCTGGCTCTTCGCCCGGCACATGCCTGCATATTGGTTTTTCCTGGTTTAAAGAATGCATTTCTGATTGCTTTCTCAAAACTTTGATGCATGCTTGATTTACCAAATTTAGGAATCACCGGCTTGTTTGTTTTTCCTGGTTCGGGAAGGACTGATCTCGGCATTTTTTCTCCCCCAAAGTTCGGCAATATCCTGGTAATGAATTTCCCGAGATTGCTCATCTTCGTTTTTTTCTCCATGATAAATTGAGTTTTAAATATAAATACCCCTGTATTTATGTAACGCTCCTATTTTGCATTTGTTCGGTAACAAGCCGATAAATTCAGCGTATCTGATATTATAAAAAAAGGAATATTTAACCGTTTTTTCATTCATAAGCGGAGCAAATGCGCTTTCTTTGCAGAGAAAGAATAAAGCATATACATTATTTAAATGAAATTTAAAGTAAACAACCGACAATTACTTCTCTTAGCAGGAATGGTATGGATAGTAGCCGGAGCTAATATCTTAAGGATCGGTATTCTTACATGGCTGGCAGACTCCCAGTCCTGGTTGTTTAAAGCAGGAGAGGCAGCTATTGTATTCCTGATCTTTTTCAATCTGATATTCAAAAAGCTATATAACAAACATACAAAACGCATTTGCAATAAAGCCAATAATAATCATCTGCTTTCATTCTTTGACCTCAAAGGATGGATCATTATGTTTTTTATGATCACTCTCGGAGTTACAGTCCGAAAGTTCCAGCTATTGCCTAACTCATTCATCTCGGTATTTTATACCGGACTCTCAATCGCTCTGATCATTACCGGTATTCTGTTTTTCCGTAAAGGGATAAGCTATGTTCATCCCTGAAAAAATGGTTCTGTAAACCTTAGCGAACTATTTTTTCTTGTCGAAAGTTCCATGCATTGATTTCAGCAATGTTTGCGGTGTCCATTTAGAAACGATCATTCTGCGAATGGTTTGCAAGGGTTTTACTGAATCACGTTTTGATATAAGTATAAATGAAAGCTTAAAGTACTTACTTAACTCCTCAGCTGCTTTATGATCATAAACACCATTTGGATAAGCCCAGTATTCAACAGGCATACCAATTATTCTCTCTAATTCTTTTTTAGGATTTACCACCTGCTTCTGCCAATCCGAATCTTTATATTTGGTCACCATTGTGTGATCCCAGCTATGCAGTCCAACGGTGTGTCCTGATTTTGCCAACTGAGCGATTTGCTCCTTCGTCATATAGTTCTTCTTATTATATGTAATTGTCATGATGAAGAACACTCCCCTAAATCCATATTTCTCCATCACCGGAGCAGCAATTTTATAATGTTCCACCCTCGAATCATCAAAGGTTATCATTACAGGCTTGTCGGGCAACTTTTTATTCTTAACCAGATAATCATATAGTTGGTCGGGTGAAATGGAATGATAGCCACTATCAGCAAGAACCTTCATATGTGCAGCAAATGTAGCAGGGCTCACAGCATACTCGCCTTTCCTTCCATCTTCAATACGGTGATAGCAAAGAACAGGTACTTGTGGCTTTGCATAAATCTCCGCAGCAGTATTGATGGCATACTTAACAGCTGAAGCCTCCTTTCCCGCCGCCGTTTCTGCAACTATGCCAGAGTAATCACTATTAACTCCTCCATTTTGTGAAGAGTGATTACAACTGATAAGTAATAACCCGATAAAGGCCGAATAAAGAAGAATAATTTGCCTGTTCATAGTATCTGATTTATGGGAAGTTTACTATCCCAAAAATAACAAACTAAAACTATTTCACAAAGTATAAACAACAAAAAATCAAAATCATCTTCCACATCCCCCACTAAAACGAACAAGAAGCCCTTGCAAAAGGACTTTCAGCTAGTAGCAGATAAAAAAGTTTAACTATTCATCTGCTACAAAATCCCGTTTATCTGCTACAAACCAGGGCTATCTGCCACTAAATTCAGCGCTCCACAGCATCATAGCAAGTATTATCACTGATCCTAGAGTGAGAAATGTTCAGCTTTTAAAAGTAAAATCAAAGCAAACAGAGCTTGTGGCAATAAGCTTGTTAACTGCTTTTCTCTGATAAGATAACCAAATTTGCAAAGGAATCTAAGTAAGTTCTCATATGAGAACCCATGGGTTCTCGAATGAAGTCCCATAGGTTCTCAACTGTGAACTCATGGGTTCACGGCTGTGGGCTCACTTAGCTAAAATGGAAGAAATGGATAACTTATTAAAGAAGATGCCCTACACAAGAGGGCTGAAATAGCTATTGTTTCCAAAATTATAGGGTAGTTGGAATAGTGGGTTAGTAGCAGATAACTGATTTTAGTAGCAGATGAATTGTATAGAAAGTTTATCTGCTACTAAGTTATTATATTATTAATCAGCCTATTAGCAGCTATTTGGTAGCAGGTGGCAGATAAAGTGATGAAAAAAATATTTATTTGTAGATGATAACTTTGCTCGAGCAAGTTCCTAATGATTAGCCAATAAAATAAATTGTTAAACAAATACATTTTTTCTATATTTCCTCTATAAATAAAAGCCATGTTTTTATTTAGCACGCTTATGAATCAAGATTTTTTATGTAAGTTTGTAATCCATTAAAACTAGTTTGAATAGTTATCTATGTTATGATGAAGCAAAAATAATCGACTCAAATATTGAGAGCAAAATAAGTGAAGCGGATTATAATGCGATAGAAATTTAACGGAATAAAAAAACACACATGGCATTACCTATAAATATCGAAGACTTAGTACACGGCCGCACAGTTGAGTGGGAACGTTTGGAGTTTAAGCAAGACTGGAATCCCGAAGATATTATTCACAGCCTTTGTGCCTTTGCCAACGATTTAAACAACTGGGGTGGCGGCTATATCATTGTTGGTATTGCCGAGAATGCTGGTCAGCCCATATTACCTCCCACAGGTTTGCAGCAAAGTCATTTAGATAGAATTCAAGGTGAAATTGTCCGGCTAGGGCATAAAATATCTCCTACTTATTTTCCTATAAGTCAACCGTACGTATTAGATGGGAAACATATATTGGTGCTTTGGTGTCCTGCTGGAGACAACCGTCCATATACAGCTCCTTCTACATTGGGAGTAAATGGTCAACGTTATCATTACATTAGAGTTGGTTCTCATAGTATTCAGGCTACAGGCGATTATTTAAGGCAACTTCATGAATTGACTGCACGTATACCATTTGATGACCGAATCAATAACAGGGCAACTCTTGAAGCCTTGGATTTGGGATTGATTCAGGCACACCTTCAGGAAATAAAAAGCGAATTGTTTGAAGAGAGTAAAACAATGCCATTTGCTGACCTTTGCCGTGCTATGCTGATAGCCAAAGGAGCTGATGAAGATATTCGTCCTGTAAACGTTGGCTTATTGTTTTTCAACAAAGAACCAGAGACATTTTTTCCACGTACATGGATAGAACTAGTGTGGCATAAAGATGGAGGATACACCGAGCACTATTTTAAAGGTCAATTGCAAAAACAATTACGGGACGCACTGTCTTACATTCAGACTAATATCATTTCTGAGAAAGTAGTTAAGTACCCAGATAGGGCAGAATCGGACCGCTTTTTCAACTTTCCGTATGCTGCAATAGAGGAAGCACTTTCAAATGCGGTATATCATAAGAGTTATGAAATGAATTCTCCTATCGAGATTCAGGTCTGGTCAGATAAAATTGAGATTTTAAGCTATCCGGCTGCAATGCCACCAGTCAATAAACAGATACTGACTTCCAGCCGCAGAATTATTGCCCGTCAATACCGCAACCGCAGAATCGGTGATTTTCTGAAAGAACTTCATTTAACTGAAGGTCGTGCTACAGGCTTCCCCACTATTTACGATGCCATGGAAAAGAATGGTTCTCCGGCTCCCATTTTTGATTCAGATGATAGCACTTATGTTTTAGTTACAATACCTGTTCATCCAGCTTTTAACGTTCCAGAAATTAAAGAAAGTATCGGAGCTGGTATCAGAGTTAATCAGTTGTTGTTCAAAGATATAGATGATTTAATTGCATTTAGTAACGGAGCTACTAACGGAGCTACTAACGGAGCTACTAACGGAGCTGAGACTTTACTTGCCGAAGCTCTACATACAAAAGTAAAAGAAATGCTTATTGCAGCTGATTTCTGGATAAGTAGAGAAGGATTATTTGAAAGAATCGGTCTGACAAATCAATCATTTAATAGAAAGAAATTTTTAGACCCCTTACTGGATATTGGATGGATTGAAATGAAATATCCAGACAACAGAACACACCCAGAACAAAGATATAAAATATCGGAATCGGGCAAACGATTACTCGAAATAATCAACAAGTAAACATTAAAAAGCATATTCCGAAATTTAATAAGAGACTATACAGGGAAGAAATCCCCATCAGGAACTTTATCTGTTATCAGAGAGAATTATGGATTAACCTCTTATTTATTTAGTAAACAATTACATATCCTCAATATCCAAACAAAGAGAATTAATTTCGTACTTACTCAGCACTTTATTCTTCAATACCTCAATCTTACTTTCGAGCAATTGAGGCTTAAAATTCTTTTTCTGCCTCTTTACTTCAGCTACTAATGCTTTTTTGTTATCAAGCGTAATGGCAACAATATCCACTTCGTTTTGATCACCCTTTGGTTCCCACCACGAACCGATGGCTCTGTATTCAAAACTTTCTTGCAGCTTCTGTTTAAAATATAGTTCAAGTGTTTTACCTGAATAAGTTGGGTAATCATCATTTATTAACTTCGACAAGCCTTCATAGTTTCCTAATTCAATAAGTGTTCTGTTGCGTTCAATATATCTGAACCAAAAACGCAGAAAATTATCAGACACCTCGTACCTCACCGTTTGCGAACCTTCCTTGGCGAATAATGGTCTTTGTTTCTTGATAACCTCGTAAATAGTCTCTAATTTATTCAATTGTCCTCCTATGCTTTTTTCACCCATAAAAGCCTCAATTTGCGATTGAGTATTCATGCCGGATGATATAGCATCTAATATAGAGAAATAATTACCATACTTCTTACCAAACTCCTGAATTAAAAGATTCCTTCCCTCATCAATAAAAGGAGAATCACTTTGGCAAATGTACTTTATCATTTTATGAATAGTGAGAGCTTTGTTATCTACCAAAAGTTCTACATACTTGGGAACACCACCGGTGTAGGTATAAAGCGCAAGTAATTCATCGTTGGTGTAGTCCGGTTTATAATCGCTCATGATCTCTTTCAGCACAGAGGTGGTGAACGGAGCAAGCTTCATCATTGCGTCTGCACGACCAAATAGTGGTTCTTTCTTATCCTGAAAGATTTTTATCATGAGGGAATAGACTGATCCGCTAACTATAAAATTAATGTGGGTAGTAGTGCGATATTGATCCCAGTAATTCTGAATTTCGCTGTATATAGATTCGTTTATGTTGATAAACTCTTGAAACTCGTCAATAACCAATGAAAACTTTTTGGCCTTACCCTGTTCTAGCAAGAAGCGGAAAATCTCGATAAAAGAATTCATCTTTGGAACAAATACCGATAATCGTTTTTCTATCTCACTGCAAAAGCCTTTGCATAAATCGGCCTCACTCTTTCGGCTCACAAAAAGATAAACAATCGTTTCGTCTTTAAGCGCATTAAGGATAAGCGATGTCTTACCTATTCTACGTCGTCCCGTAAGCACAGTTAATTTAGAGTGGTCATTGTATGACATTTCTCTTATTCGCTGAAGATCAGCTATTTCTTTGGTGCGATTATAAAATTTCATAGCTATTATTTTTACGGCCGTAAATTTTACCGCTGTTGCAAAGATAATAAAAATGTCTATTTACAAAATAAAGAAGTCCAATAATTTTAGAATTGGGGGCCGAAATTAAAAAAGCTCCGTAAATTATTCATTTACGAAGCTTTTTAGGATGCACCTTGTACCCGAAGTGGGACTTGAACCCACACAGCTGCAATAGCCAAAGGATTTTAAGTCCTTCGTGTCTACCATTCCACCATCCGGGCATCCTTGATAGAGAGAGCGAAAGACGGGACTCGGACCCGCGACCCTAACCTTGGCAAGGTTATGCTCTACCAACTGAGCTACTTTCGCGTTTTAACGGGTGCAAAGATAAGTAGTTTTAATATATCTGCCAAATATTTCCTTAACTTTTTTACTCGTTAATTTAATTACTTATATAAAGTTTATCTTCTCCAGCCACTATTACAGAGTAATGCCTTAGATATTCCGTCCCTACTCCATTGGGTGCTCCACTATTATTTAAGTCGTAAACCGTTTTGCATTTTGGGCATACAGCCTTCCCCAAACCATCATTAGATAGCGTAACTACAATATCTCTGCTTGCTTCAACCGGACACGTAGCATCAAAGGCGCAATATCCGTTATAATAGGAGTTGCCTATTATCAATCCGCCAAAGCCCAACTTCAGATTGTGCTCATTCTTAAGCACCAGCACATATTGTCCCAGAGATTTTATGGACTGAAACTGGGCTTGCAACAGATTTGCCTCGAAAGAGAACTTTGTCACATCCGGGATACTCGACCTTGAACTATCGCCGCAAGACACAACACTTAGCAGCAACAATGAAAGAAGGATTATCTTTCGCATATTTCTATCAATAAGCTTTTATTGGCTCAATAAGTGAACTAATTCTGCAAATTTCATCATCACTGAATTCAAGGTTCTCGATTGTTTTCAAGTTATCGGCCAACTGTTTAACAGAGCTTGCACCCACAATCACTGATGTTACGCGTTCATCTTTAAGCACCCATGCCAAAGCCATTTGAGCAAGAGTCTGATTCCTTTCAGCAGCAATCTCGTTTAGTTTCTGAGCTATAACAATCTTATCATCTGTTACCTGATCTTTTTTCAGGAATCCTGTAGATTTAGCTGCACGAGAATCATCTGGAATGCCGTGCAGATATTTATTTGTCAGCAAGCCTTGAGCAAGCGGAGAGAATGCAATAAAGCCTACTCCATATTCAGCGGCAAGAGAAAGAGTTCCGTTCTCCACTTCACGGTCAAACATACTATAGCGTGACTGGTTTATCAGGCAAGGAACTCCATTATCTTTCAACATCTGATAAGCAATTCTTGCTTTTTCGGGAGGATATTTAGAGATTCCGGCGTACAAAGCCTTACCTTGTTTTACGATATCAATAAGTGCCTGTATGGTTTCTTCTACCGGAGTAACCCCATCATAACGGTGAGAATAGAAAATATCGAAGTATTCGAGTCCGGTTCTTTTCAGACTCTGATCAATACTTGCCATTATATTCTTTCGGGAACTTCTGTCGCCATAAGGTCCTGCCCACATTTCGTGACCAGCCTTAGAGGTGATGATCATCTCATCACGATATCCCTGAAAGTTATTCTTTAATATTTTTCCGAAATTGGTTTCCGCAGAGCCGGGGGTTGGACCATAGTTATTGGCTAGGTCGAAATGAGTAACGCCGCTATCAAAGGCATATTTCACCATATCGGTTGCCACATCGAAATTATCTACATCACCAAAATTATGCCATAACCCCAATGAAATTCGGGGAAGTAACAAACCGCTGTTTCCGCAATATTTATATTGCATCTTTCCGAAATAGCGATCCTCTGCAGGTTCGTATCCCATAATAATATGTATTTAAGATTAAATAATTATCTTCCCAGAAGCTCTTTTTCAGCTTGAGCCATTTTTCGGAAGTTAAAGCCATCAACAACATTCTGCATTAACAAAGAGATCTCCTCATTGCAAAGATTGCCGATACTTCCTTCGTGTGTGTGATTTACTTTCTTTTCATGAGTAAATTTACCGGCTTCTATATCGAGACCCACTTTTTTATAAGCGTCACGGAAAGGCATTCCTTCTGCCGCAAGGCGGTTTACTTCTTCAACACTAAAGATAAGCAAATATTTATCGTCATCGAGTATATGCTCGTTGACCTTAATTTCGTTCATTATGTAAGTTGTCATCTGAAGACAATCTTTCAATTCCTGGAAAGCAGGAATAAAGATCTCTTTGATAATCTGCAGATCTCTGAAATAACCAGAAGGCAGATTATTGGCAATCATCATAATTTGTTGAGGTAATGATTGAATCTTATTGCATTTGGCACGAGTGAGCTCAAATACATCCGGATTCTTTTTATGTGGCATAATGCTTGAACCGGTAGTACAATCATCAGGCAGTTTCACAAAACTGAAGTTCTGACTATTGAACATACAAGCATCAAAAGCCAGTTTTGAAATGGTTCCGGCAATACTTGCCAAAGCAAATGCAACATTACGTTCCAGCTTGCCACGTCCCATCTGAGCATAAACAACATTGTAGTTCATTGAATCAAAGCCCAGAAGATTAGTTGTCATGGTACGGTTCAAAGGGAATGAAGAGCCATAGCCTGCCGCCGATCCCAGCGGATTGCGGTTACACATTTTAAAGGCTGCCTGCAGGAACAGCATATCATCTATCAGACTTTCAGCGTATGCACCAAACCACAATCCAAAAGAAGAAGGCATAGCAATCTGAAGATGTGTATAGCCCGGCATCAGAATATTTTTATATTTCTCGCTCTGAGCTATTAAAACCTGAAACAGTTGTTCAACCATTTCAGCAATTTCTTGTATCTGAGTACGGGTAAAGAGTTTTAAATCCAGAAGCACCTGATCATTTCTTGATCGTCCGCTATGGATTTTCTTTCCCACATCTCCCAGTTTGCGAGTCAGCATCAATTCTACCTGAGAATGAACATCTTCTACGCCTTCTTCGATAACAAATGTACCGTTTTCAGCCGTAGAATAGATGTTTTTCAGTTCCTCAAGAAGAAGTTGAAGTTCATCTGAAGTGAGCAGACCAATGGTTTCGAGCATAGTAATATGTGCCATTGAGCCAATCACGTCATGCTTGGCCAGATAAATATCCATCTCACGATCACGACCTACTGTAAATTTCTCAATGTCTTTGTTTACTTGTACACTCTTCTCCCAAAGTTTCTGCGCCATAATTTCTATTTTTTCTTTTAATAAGGGATACTAGAAAGCATTTCTGCCATTTTCTCTAATCCTTCCTGAAGTGGCTTTTGAATCATCCCTTTAATAAAAGGATTAACATCAGCCTTAATTGTAAGTTTAATCTTGCACTCTTCCTCGGCAGTGGATACTAATTGTATCCAAAGATTAAAAGGAAGAGGGGATTTTGTTGTTTCAAACTTGATACACTTTTCAGGCTCACGTTCACAGATACGAAGTGTTATCTTTCCCACCGGTGATACACTAAAACTTAAACTGTCTGAATCAAAACTCATATCCTGAATTTTGTCGGCCGGTAAACGGTCTTTAACTCCTTCCAGATTACTTAAATCAGAAAGTTTACTGTACACACGCTTCTGAGCATAAGGGATAACCTTTATACTGCTTTCAAATTGAGTCATATTCTTGTATCTTCGTTATTTAGCTGCTTCCCAATGAGCCGGATCTTTTCTCCATGACTGCAAAGTAGGGATGTCTTCTTCATCAATATATTCGGTGCGAAGAGCAACGTCCAACACAGCATCATAATTGGTTAATGTAACCAATTGTACATTAGCGTCTTTAAATGCTTTTACTGCAACATCGAATCCGTAAGTAAATGCAGCGACCATTCCAATCACTTCACATCCATCACGACGAATCGCTTCTACTGCTTTCAAACTGCTTCCGCCTGTTGAAATCAAATCTTCTACTACAACAACCTTCATTCCCGGACGAAGTTCACCTTCAATAAGGTTCTCCAAACCGTGATCTTTCGGTGTTGAACGTACATAAACAAACGGAAGGTTTAATTCTTCCGCAACTAAAGCTCCCTGAGGAATAGCACCTGTTGCCACACCTGCAATTGCATCGACCTGACCAAATCTTTCTAAAATCAAACGACAGATTTCAAGCTTCACAAAGTTACGAAGTGAAGGGTAAGAAAGTGTCTTACGATTATCACAATAGAAAGGAGATTTCCATCCGGAGGCCCAGGTAAAAGGATTAGCCGGTTGGAGCTTGATGGCCTTAATCTTGAGTAATTTCTCAGCAAATAATCTCTCTAAAGTTTCCATAAATAAATTAACTATATAAATTATCGCAAAGGTACTTAAACTCATTGAAAATGGGATAAGCTAAACAAATATTTTTTCATTTATTAATGATATTGTTTCAATATTATTGGAGAGAAAGCAAAAAAGTTATTCCTGTGCCTTTTTGAGTCTTGTACAGAAGATTGTTTTCTTTTGTACAGATGATTGCAATCTTTTGTACAAAACAATTAATTCTTTTGTACAAGGTAATAAAAATGTAATTAGAAGAAATAAAATCAGGCAACGGCAAGTGTTACAATGCTTATCTTTACACTGGAAGATGCAGCCAGAACAGTAGCACAGGAAAGAAGGGTGGCACCTGTTGTGAGAACATCATCCACCAGCAGAATATGTTTTCCTTCCAGCCTCTCAGGAGAAGAAACCTGAAAGACATCTTTCACATTCTCCCATCTTTCAAACACACTTTTACGGGTTTGGGTATTACTGTCGACCATTCTTACCAATGCACTCAAATCCATAGGGATACCTGATGCATGAGAAAGCCCCAGTGCAATACATTCACTTTGGTTGTACCCGCGGACTTTCTTTTTCTTAGAGTGAAGAGGAACAGGAATAATCAGATCAACGCCCTGCAAAAAGTCTGAAGCTAAGAGCTCTTTTGCCATATAGCGACCCATCACCTCACCCAGTTCTTTGTAACCGTGATATTTTAACTTAAACAGGATGTGCCGATAATCACTTCCTTTTGTGTAAAAAAAGTAAGAAGTGGCCCGTTCTATTTCTACTTTTCCCCAAAAGCGTTGCTCAACTTCGTTGTCTGCCTGCAGATGATAATTGGTACGCGGCATCCGGGAGTTGCACATTGTACAGATCAACTCTTCTCCTTTTACCAAACCTCCGTTGCATACCACACAAGATCTTGGAAACAATATATTAAAGAATGAATCAATCCAGCGAATCATATTCATCGGATAATTGCATACATTTACGAATAATGTTCATCTCGAAACCGCGGCTCATGGCAAATCTGATAAGTTTCATTGTCGACTGATAATCGTCTGTAGCATGAGTGGATTTCTTTTTCGAGGCCAGCAAAGAGCGCAGCGTATTCATATATTCCTTTTCATCAATCTCATCCAGGTATTTTCGGGATACGGCAGCAGGGATCTTTTTCATATAAAGAGCCTGACTAATTTTTATCCGCCCCCACTTATTGAATTTGAATTTATCATTAACAAAGAAACGACAGTAACGCTCTTCGTCAACAAACCTCTCGTCGGCAAGTCGTTTGAGTATCTTTTCCTGAGCATCGGAATCTACCCCCCATTGGGAAAGCTTTGTGCTTATCTCGAAAAAACAACGCTCGGATGCAGTGCAATATGCCGCAGCTTTACTTAAAGCCTCCTTTTCTGTCAACTCATTCATCTTATTGCTTTTACTATTCTATCCTTACCGAATATATCTTTTACTATTTCTGCGTTGCGATATCCAAGACCAAGAAGTAAATCGGCCGTTTCTTTTCCAAAAGCCTGATTAATTTCAAAATAGATTTTCCCATTGGGCGTAAGCAACCGAAGACCGATCTCTGCTATCTTTCTATAAAAGAGCAAAGGATCGTTATCGGGAACAAACAGCGCCAAAGAGGGTTCCCAATGGAGCACATTCTCTTCCATATCGACTTTCTCGGAAACTGTTACGTAAGGGGGATTACTAACAATTACATCAAACGCTTCACCATTGGGTTGATACTCCAGAATATCCACCTGATTAAAGGAGACTGATGCACCCAATGCTTCGTTATTTTTTCGTGCAACTAGCAAAGCCTCTTCGGAAACATCCCAGGAAGAGACCTTTGATTGAGGTAGATTCTTTGAAAGAGAAATGGCAATGCAGCCACTTCCGGTGCCAATATCCAGAATCCTTGCGGGGTAATCTGCATTTTCTTTAATAATCAAAGAAACAAGCTCTTCTGTCTCCGGCCGGGGAATCAGCACCGCAGGAGTAACATAAAAGCTGAGACCAAAGAACGTTTCACATCCTACTATATATTGTATAGGCTCATATTTTTGAAGACGGGCAAGAATCTCATCCAGTTCTCTTAGTTGATTTGCAGATAAATTAATATCTTTGCCCATATATATATCAAGCATATTCAAGTGAAACACTTCAGTAAAAATAATTTTCGTGAAACTCTTGATCTCTGCCACGGAATATATCCCGGTCAACAACTGTTTGATATGTAACTCAACTGCATGCATAAAAATATGATTTGCTTGCAAAAGTAGAAAAATAAATGGAAAATAACGGAAAAATTACACAGGAAGAAAGATATATGGCCCGCTGCATCCAGTTGGCCAAACAAGGAAAATGCGGAACATCTCCCAATCCTATGGTGGGAGCGGTTATTGTGTGCGACGGTAAAATAATAGGCGAAGGTTATCACCGCAAGTGTGGTGAATCACACGCCGAAGTAAACGCAATAAATTCGGTAAAAGACAAATCAAAATTAAAACAGTCAACAATATATGTTAGTCTGGAGCCCTGTTCTCATTACGGTAAAACGCCCCCTTGCGCTGATTTGATTATACAAAAAGGAATACCCAAAGTGGTAATAGGCTGTATGGATCCTTTCGCGAAAGTAGCAGGACGTGGAATAAAGAAGTTACAGGATGCAGGAATTGAGGTAACCGTTGGAGTTTTGGAACAGGAATGTTGTGAGCTTAACAAGCAATTTATCACATTCCATTCGCAGAATCGTCCATATGTTATTTTGAAGTGGGCTGAATCTGCTGACGGTTTCATTGATTTAACACGAACAGGCGGACATCCGGTTATTCTTTCCAGCCCGTTAACGAATATGCTTGTACACAAAAAACGGGCCGAAATAGATGCCGTTATTGTTGGTACCCGAACCGCCCTTCTGGATAATCCGGTACTAAACGTAAGAAACTGGTATGGAAGGAATCCGCTAAGGGTTGTAATAGACAGAACTTTAAAGATTCCGGAAGACTTCCACTTGCTAAATAATAAAATCAGCACATGGGTAATCACTGAAAAAGAGCATCAGGATAATAGTCAGACTAAATATAAAATTATGCAGTTTACAGATGAGCTCCTCCCGCAAATATTGGCTGAACTTCACAAAAACAATGTCCAGTCTGTACTAGTAGAAGGCGGCAGTGTACTGTTGCAATCATTTATCAACAAAGATTTATGGGACGAAGCTTTTATAGAAAAAACAACCATTAAACTGAATAGTGGAGTTAAGGCTCCGTTTATCAGTGGAAATGATTATTCTATCAAGACTCATTTTAGCACTCCGATTTGGCACTATTTTAACGAAAACGATGCATCAATATTACTTTAATACATTATTAATCGAGAAAATAGCACTTTTTATCTATAATTATTTATAAAACTTTACCGGAATGTTCAATAGAGAGAAAAAACTTTCTATTTTTGCATCTTGTAATAAACAAAGTTATCCCAAATGAAAATACCGTTTCTCTCAATAATAGCCAGTATCTTTTTTATATCATTAGTTTTTACCTCTTGCCTGAACTCAGACAACAGTGCAGTAAATTATGAGACAGATCCTACAATTAAGAGTTTTTCTTTTGATTCAATCAAAATTGATGCTACTCACACAGCAATAGGGAAGAAATATCCGTTCTCAATAAATCAGATCGGAGATGGAAGCACAGCTTTAATTTTCAATGCAGATTCTTTGCCGGTAAATACAAACTTATCAAAAGTTAAGATAAACCTTACCACCGCAGGAGGTGTTACCTACTTTAAAAATGGAAAAGACACAGTTTATACATCTACAGACTCTATAAACTTCACAAATCCTGTTACCTTCACTATATATGCAAACAACTCAGATGGAGAAGTCATAAAGAAGATTTATAAAATCTCATTCAACGTACACAAACAAGACCCCGACTCTCTTAACTGGGGAAAGCAGGCTTTCTATACAGGAACAGGACTCACTGGCAAACAAAAGAGTCTGATCTTGAACGACAAGGTATTTGTCTTTACTGATGATGGAAGTGGACAGGTAAAAGTAACTTCTTCTGCCGTGAGCGACGGAAAAAACTGGAGCCCTTTACAAACCATTAGTGGAATTATTGATAAAGCCGATTATTCATCAGTAACTTTATTCAAAAACAGCCTTTACATTGTTGCCGGAGGAAATGTTTATGTTTCTACAAATGGTACTAGCTGGACTAAAAGCAACGGATTAAGTGAGAATGTAAAAACACTGCTCACTTCATTTAATGGAATCTTAACCGGAATCAAGACAGTAGGTTCAGATAGCAAATTCTGTGTTACCTCTGACGGATTGACCTGGGAAACCGGACAAACAGTTCCTGCTGATTTCCCTACCACAAATTATTCCGCCACTTCATACACACTAAGAACAAACGCGAACATTCACAGAGCAATCCTTATGGGAGATAACTCTTCATTAGGAGTAAATGATACAATTGCAGTTCCATGGTCTACATTTGATGGAAAAGAATGGGTAGATTTAAGTGCAAGCACCGGTTACTGTCCAAAGACAAGTAATATGTCGATAATATACTATAATAGTAAGTTTTATGCTTTCGGAGGTAAAGGAGAAAATGGATTTAAAACATTTTATGCTTCTGAAGACGCTCGGGTTTGGACAGCAGTTGAAGAAAAGGTTTGCTTCCCTGCATCTTTTACCGGAAGAGGAGATTATTCCTATGTTATAGACAATAATAATTTTATCTGGTTAATATGGAGTAAAACAACACAAAAGAATGACGAGATCTGGAAAGGGAGAATAAATTCTTTAGGTTTTATTGCTCAATAATCAGCTTAAAATGTAATTAAAAAAAAGAATCAGCGTTTTGTTAATAGTATATACTAACTTATAAAATATGTAGGTATGACAGTTATTAATAAAACGCTTATTATATTTGTATTGTTAACCTCCTCATTACCCTTATTTGTTCAGGCACAAGAGAATGAATATAGGATGGAAGCGGGAGGAATGCTTGGAGGTTGTTTTTATATGGGAGATGCTAACACATCGGTTCCTTTTAAAAACACACAATTTGCCGGAGGAGCTATGGCGAGATATATAATTAATCCGCACATGGCATTAAAGGCAAACTTAACCATGGGAAGAATATCCGGTAATACGGAAAATTTCGATAATAAGTATCCAGAGAATAAGCAAGTGAGCTTTAGCCGGAATATTTTTGATTTGGGCTCTCAATTTGAATATAATTTCTGGGGATATGGGATAGGTCAAGAGTATAAAGGCTATAAAAAATTAACTCCTTATATTTTGGGAGGAATTGGTTTTACATTTGCACCGGCTCCGGCCAAGGGCGTTTTTACAGTAAATGTTCCGATAGGCATTGGAGTTAAATACAAAATAGCTCAAAGACTGAACATCGGTTGCGAAATAACCATGAGGTTCAGTTTTTCTGACAACCTGGACGTAACCAACAAAGATGGGTTAATATTGAGTGACCCATACGGAATAAAGGGAATGGGAATTAAGAATAAGGACAGTTACTCGTTTACAACAGTCTTCCTAACCTATGACCTTTTCCCCAAATGTAGGACATGTAATAATTTATAAGGAATTATGCCATATAAAGAAGAAATAGATATTGATCGGATACCCAAGCATATTGCAATAATAATGGATGGCAACGGGAGATGGGCCAAACAACGTGGTCATGAACGAAGTTTTGGACATCAGGCCGGAGCTGAAACAGTACATATTATTGCAGAAGAAGCAGCAAAGTTAGGGGTGAAATACCTCACTTTATATACCTTCTCGACAGAGAACTGGAACAGACCAGCAAATGAGATAGCCGCAATCATGGCGCTCTTGTTTGATTCTATTGAAGAGGCGATTTTTATGAAAAATAATATAAGCTTCCGCATTATTGGTAACATGGATATGATACCCGAGAATGTGAGAAACAGCTTAAATCATTGCATCGAGAGGACTGCTTCCAATACTGGAATGTGTCTTGTATTAGCTTTAAGCTACTCATCCCGATGGGAGATAACAGAAACAACTAGACAGATTGCTAAAGAAGTTCAGCAAGGGAAACTCTCCATTGATCAGATTACTGATGAATGTATTGCATCTCATCTTGCCACGAACTTTATGCCCGATCCGGACCTTTTGATCCGGACTGGAGGAGAGCTTCGTCTTAGTAACTATCTGATGTGGCAATGTGCGTATTCAGAACTTTACTTTTGCGATACTTTCTGGCCGGACTTCAGAGAAGAAGAGCTCCGGAAAGCAATTTGTGAGTTTCAGAAAAGAGAACGCCGTTTTGGCAAAACAAGTGAACAAATATAAAACAAATAAAATGCATTATCGTATTTCCCGAATACTACTATTAACCAGCCTGAGCTTATTCACATTATCAGGCTATGCGCAAGAGAAAAGCGATTCAGTGAAGTCTGCCAAGCCAGTAATCCTGTATTCTGCTACCCCAAAAAAATATGAAATCGGAGGAATAACCGTTTCAGGAGTTAAAGAACAAGAAGACTACTTGCTCATAGGTTTATCCGGACTCTCTGTTGGGCAGGTTGTATCTGTGCCAGGCGACGAAATAACACAGGCTGTTAAACGTTACATGAAACACGGTCTGTTTTCTGACGTTCATATCTACGCAACAAAAATAGAAGATAATAAAGTATTTCTCGATATTGCTTTAAAACAACGACCGCGTATATCTGAAATCCACTACAATGGAATAAAGAAATCGGATAGAGAGGATCTGGAGGCAAAGCTAGGATTAGTAAAAGGGAATCAAATTACCCCTAACCTGGTTGACCGTGCAAAGACTCTTATCAAAAGACATTTTGATGAAAAAGGATTCAAGAATGCCGAGGTTGTTATTGTTCAACGAGACGATGTATCCGGCGAGAACAAAGTCATTGTTGACATTAACATTGATAAAAAGGATAAGGTAAAAGTAAATAAAATCACTATCATTGGTAATAGCGCTATAACAGAGTCTAAGTTGAAGCGCGTTATGAAAAAAACGAATGAGAAAGGAAAACTTCTCAACCTTTTCCGCACAAAGAAATTCGTAGATGAAAAATATGTTGAGGATAAAAAACTTATTATCGACAAATACAATGAGCTGGGATATCGTGACGCAGCTATCGTTTCAGATAGCGTAACTCCTTATGATGATAAGACTGTTAATGTATTTATTAAGATAGATGAGGGAAGCAAGTATTATGTAAGAAATATCAATTGGGTTGGAAACACTCTGTACACCACTGATTATCTTAACTTCTTACTCCGCATGAAAAAAGGAGACGTTTACAACCAAAAATTATTGGGAGAACGTACATCTTCTGACCCTGACGCTATTGGAAATCTTTATTATAATAATGGATACCTGTTCTACTCACTGGATCCGGTAGAAGTAAACGTTGACAAAGACTCTATTGATCTCGAAATGAGAATAACAGAGGGTCGTCAGGCAAATATCAATAAGATTAAGATTAACGGAAACGATCGTTTATATGAGAATGTTGTTCGCCGTGAACTTCGTACTAAACCGGGACAATTATTTAGCAAAGAAGATATTGAAAGATCTGTGCGTGAAATTGCCCAGATGGGACACTTCAATCCAGAAACTATCAAACCGGATATACAACCCGATCAGACTAACGGAACTGTAGATATTGCTTATAATCTGGAATCAAAAGCTAATGACCAGGTGGAATTCTCTGCAGGTTGGGGACAAACAGGAGTTATCGGTAAACTAAGTTTAAAGTTCACCAACTTCTCCTTTGCAAACCTTTTCCATCCGGGAGAAAACTATAGAGGAATACTACCACAAGGTGACGGACAGACATTAACAATCAGTGGTCAGACAAATGGTACTTACTATCAATCATACAACGTATCTTTCTTTGATCCATGGTTTGGTGGAAAGCGACCTAACTCTTTCTCTGTATCTGCTTTCTATTCTAAGCAAACAGATATAAACAGCAGCTATTATAATTCAGCTTACCAGAACAGTTATAACAGCAGCCTTTATAGTGGATATGGTGGATATGGAAACTATAATTATGGTAACAACTATGACATGTCAAGCGCATACGACAAGAATAAAAACATTCAAATGTATGGAGTTTCTATTGGTTGGGGTAAACGTTTAAAATGGCCGGATGACTACTTTACGCTTTCTTCTGAACTATCATTCCAAAGATATGAGCTTAAAAACTGGCAATATTTCCCTGTAACAAACGGAAACTGTAACAACTTTAGTTTGAACCTTACACTTGCCAGAAGTTCATCTGATAATCCAATCTATCCACGTCGTGGTTCAGACTTCTCTCTGTCTGTACAGGTAACTCCTCCTTATTCTTTATTTGATGGAGTAGATTATAGTTCATATAATCAAAACAATGTAAATGACAGAAACAAGATGTACAAATGGGTTGAGTATCACAAATGGAAGTTCAAATCAAAGACATTTACCTCACTTACAGACGGAACAAAATGTCCTGTGTTAATGACCAGAGCTGATTTTGGTTTCTTAGGACATTTTGATGTGAATAAGAAATCTCCTTTCGAAACATTCGATATGGGTGGTGACGGTATGACAGGTTACTCAACTTATGCAACTGAAAGTGTAGCTTTACGTGGTTATGAAAACAACTCTTTAACACCAAGTGGTTTAGCTGGCTATGCATACACTCGTTTAGGTCTTGAATTAAGATATCCGTTAATGCTGGAATCTTCAACAAGTATCTATGCACTAAGCTTTGTTGAAGCAGGTAACGCTTGGCACGATATAAAGAATTTCAATCCTTTTGATCTGAAACGTTCTGCAGGTGTCGGTGTTCGTATCTTCTTACCTATGATTGGTATGATGGGTATTGACTGGGCTTATGGATTCGATAAAGTATTTGGCTCAAAACAATACGGAGGCAGCCAGTTCCACTTTATCTTAGGACAGGAATTCTAAATTATTAATATTTAAAAACCGAAAAGTTATGAAAAAGTCTATTCTTTTATCAGTGCTATTGTTCGCCTTCTCTATAGCTGCTAATGCACAAAGATTTGCTTTGATTGACATGGAATATATTTTAAAGAATATCCCTGCTTATGAAAGAGCAAATGAACAACTGAACCAGATCTCTAAAAGATGGCAAAGCGAAGTTGAAACTTTATCTAATGAAGCTCAAAAGCTTTATAAAAATTACCAATCTGAAGCTGTTTTCTTATCCGACGAGCAGAAAACAAAGAAGGAAAATGAGGTTGTAGAAAAAGAAAAAGCTGCGGGAGAACTGAAACGTAAATATTTTGGCCCTGAAGGTGAACTGTTTAAAAAGCGTGAAAGCTTAGTAAAACCTATTCAGGATGAAATTTATAATGCTGTGAAAAGTATAGCCGAAGCTAAAGGTTACTCAGCAATTATTGACAGGGCATCGGCATCAAGCATCATATTTGCTTCACCACAAATAGACATCAGCAATGATGTTCTTTTAAAATTAGGATATTCAAATTAATTTCATACATTTGCATCCTGTATTTAAAACGGAATCATTAATAAAAAATAGAATTATGCTTAAAAAAATTGCTTTAGTATTATTGTTTGCTCTACCTATAGGAGCATCAGCTCAAACATTCAAGTTTGGCCACATGAAATTTTCTGATGTTATTACTGTTATGCCTGAATATATCAAGGCACAGAGTGAATTGCAGGCATTGCAGAAACAATACACCACTGAAATTAAAAGAACATCTGATGAGTTTAACAAGAAATATGCTGAATTTGTAGCTGCAAAAGATACTCTTCCTCAGAATATCTCTGAAAGAAGACAAAAAGAATTACAAGACATGTCACAGAGAGGTCAGGAATACGAACAAGAAGCACAACAACAATTGCAAAAAGCTCAGGAAGAAAAGACTGCTCCAATCTTCAAGAAATTAGAAACTGCAATTGCAACAGTTGGTCAGGAACAAGGATATACTTATATCTTTGACGTAAGCAACAAAACAACAATTCCTTTCTTTAACGATAAAGTAAGCGTTGATGTTACTCCTGCTATTAAAGCAAAACTAGGAATCAAATAAGATTTTATTGATATTATGAAAAAAGGATGATAATAATATCATCCTTTTTCTATTTATATACTTTCCATTAAATGAAAAAAGAATTATCAAAATCAGCAGGTCCTATCGGAGTCTTTGATTCCGGATATGGTGGCTTAACTATTCTGGATCAAATAAAGCAGACCATGCCTGAGTATGATTACATCTATTTAGGTGATAATGCCAGAACACCTTACGGAACACGTTCTTTTGAGATTGTTTATGAGTTCACGCTACAAGCAGTGAATAAGCTTTTTGAGATGGGTTGTCAGCTGGTAATCCTTGCCT
The DNA here is from genome assembly GCF_963676325.1 of uncultured Bacteroides sp. Classification (NCBI taxonomy): domain Bacteria; kingdom Pseudomonadati; phylum Bacteroidota; class Bacteroidia; order Bacteroidales; family Bacteroidaceae; genus Bacteroides; species uncultured Bacteroides sp. The sequence goes on along the minus strand of NZ_OY781099.1, from coordinate 287,448 downwards.
GCAACACAGCATCTGCAAAAGCATTAAGAAGCATACAAATCAATGATTTGCCAGGCATTGACCCTAATCGTAGAGTATTGGGAGTAATTCGTCCCACAGTAGAATGCATTGGAGATATCACTCATTCCAGACATGTTGGCGTTCTAGCTACCTCCGGAACTATAAAATCACAGTCCTATCCATTAGAAATACATAAGCTTTACCCAGACATTGTAGTTAGTGGAGAAGCATGCCCTATGTGGGTTCCTTTAGTAGAGAATCAGGAATACGACTCTCCAGGAGCTGATTATTTTGTAAAAAAGCATCTTGACAGCCTGCTTACAAAAGATCCGGAAATTGATACAATCATTCTTGGGTGCACTCATTATCCTTTACTCCTATCAAAGATAAATAAATATCTGCCGAAAGGAATTAAAGTTATATCACAAGGAGAATATGTAGCTACCAGTCTGAAAAGTTATTTAAGAAGACATCCTGAAATGGATGGACTATGCACAAAAAATGGATCCTGTAAATTCCTTACCACTGAATCAGAAATAAAATTTTCCGATTCAGCATCAACTTTTCTTAATACTGAAATAGTAGTGGAAAGAGTTGTTATTGAGTAGTTTAAGTAATTAGTAAATAAATATAATTAATCAACATAAGCAACACTCAATAAATATACATTGAAAATAATTTTCATGTAATAATAATTTGTATATCTTTGGCAAATAATACAAAAAATAAACACATGCCAAAGTTAACTAACCACAAACAGCTAGGCTTAAACCTGGCTGCTTTTTTTATGCTATTACTATCTTACAACACAAACTGCTACAGTGACATAATCATTCCCAAATTAGATGGAACCACAGGCAAATCAGAAGCCTGGACACTTAGCAATGTAAAAACAAATGCAGGCTACTGGATTATGAATAATTCTAGTTCATCCGTAGAAACAACAGAGTTTTATGATTTTACTGCTTTTTCGGGAGTATATATTCAAGTAAAACTTGGAATCTCTAATTATTATAAATACTGTACAACAAGGTTAGAAATATCAGACGACGGGATAAACTGGAGATTGCTTAATGAATATCCCCTCACAGAAAGTACAGCTACAAAGACCTTCACTTATTCTGTAACCTCATTACCAAATAAACATGCAAAAATAAGACTTATCGCTGCAAATTCAGACAACACAGCCGGCGCAAAGCTTTTCAGTATTGATATAACTGGTATCCCTAAATTTATTCCTATTCCAACTGCAAATGAAGCATCTAATATAACAACCAGATCATTCATTGCAAGCTGGAATAATTGTAATAATGCAACCGATTATGAAATCAATATATATAATAAGCTGCCCGGAAACGCTGAAAAGACAATATTATACGAGGATTTTAGTGAGCAAGATCCAAAATCGTCAGCCATTGATACTGAATTATCAACTTTATTACCCAAATGGAAAGGAAAATATGTTTCTTTCCAAATATCTGCTTCAGAAAATCAGAAGTTCCTAAAAGTAGGGAATACCAGCACAAAAGGTAGTTATATTGAATTGCCTCCACTTAATTTATCAGAAGATAACGGGAAATTTAAACTGGACTTTGATATTGGGACATTAAATGCAGCGCCATGCGATGTATATCTTTCCATTAATAACGAGAAAGTAGAAGCTATAACAATTAATACTACTAGTTTATACACGAGCCAACACAAAACATATTCATTCAGTAATGGAACCGAAAATTGCATAATTAGATTAGAAGGAGTTACAAAAGATCGCTATTCATTCATTTTAGACAACATAAAAATTACTCAACTTCAAAACGGAGTAGAAACATCAATTGCGGGATATCCTAAGAATGTGGGAAATCAGACATCCTACGCCGTTGAGGGGCTGGCACCAAACACGACCTATTACTACAATGTAAAAGCCACCAATGGTTATATTACTACGCACCAGTCCAATGAAATCTGTGCTAAAACACTCTCTGGAGATCAAATAATTGTTGAATCTAATGAAGAGAAGATTTTTAATAATGAAATAATAAATGGCAATCTACAGATTAAAGAAGGAGCTAAAGTAAGTGGAAAAGTTACAGTTACCGGAGAAATATTATATACCTGCAAGTTTGCTCAAGGCAAATGGCACAGTTTCTCACTCCCATTTATTCCAAAAAACGTGGGAGGGTACATAAATGGTAAAGCATATTCGTTAAGAGCAAACCATGACTACATGTTAAAGAGCTATGAAAACGAAAAGTTTACTGATGCAACATTGAGTGACAAAGGTTATATCATTAAAGTCTCATCAAACATTGACAATGGAGAATTATTTTTCTTCTCCGACAAAGGAGTAACACTTAACGAAAGCGCTCCTCAATATGCTATTAGCAATGGTTACACACATTTGGGCAATCCATATACATACAGCATTAATCCCAAAGAGCTGGTTGGTGCCGACAAATATTATAGTCTCAAAAACAATAAATATATTGAAAGTAACGATGATATTCTCCCTTATCAATCATTTATCGCTTATAAAGAGATAATGCCGAACTTGTCAGTTAGCGCTATTTATACCGATCCACAGCTTGAAAGTACAGGAATTTCTAATGCAGAATCGGATAATATAAAAATATGGCAAGATAACGGGACTTTATACGTAACCGGAACAGAAGGTACAGTAAACATCTACTCAGCTCAAGGCAAACTAGTCTACACTGGCTCTACTGAAGCCCTGAAACAAATAATGCTACCAACTGGTCTTTACTTGATTAAGATAAAGAATCAGACAACCAAAATAATTATCAATTAACAATCTAAAACATGAGAAAAACACTAATTGTTTTCATCTATTTTACTCTGTGTGCCAGCATCACAACTGCAATGGCCTTTGAATCAAGTGAGTCTTTCAGCCTATACACCAACAATGCTACAACAACAGACGAGACAGCAGACGATGTAGCTCCTGAGACTGTACCTGTTGATGGAGGCACACTAATCTTGATAGCACTGGCAGGGGCTTACGCTTTAAGAGTTTATTCAAAGAGAGTCAGAAAGTCTGTAGAATAATAGCTTGGTTTATATCTCTAAAGGGCTATTACATTTGAACTGTTTACAATCTTGTATAACCAGTCAACTCTAAAAAGGGGGAAGAACAAATTTAGTCAACCTTTATCAGGTTATTACAAACTAGTCTATCCTTTCTTTGTCCACCCGGGTGTACGAGTTATTCACATCGGGATGTATAAGTAACCTCCATCCGGATGTACAGCTCTTGTACATCCGGATGGACGGAAAATAATTGATTGATTACCTAAAACAGCAGGCAATTAACTCCAGAAGAACATGCTTGTATTCAGAAAAGATAATTACAGCTTTATATTTCATAATTAAAGCAAGAATATGGAAGTATGGGAAAATTGATATAGAGAGTTATTTTCTAATCGCATAATAATATATCTGGTTAGGTAGGATTAGGTATAATGTTCATCTAAAAGTTTAAATAAACATTTAATTATCTGATATTTATATAAATTAGCTAATACGCTAGAACTTAAAATTCATAGCATATGTTTTCTAATATATATATTACTAACTAATCAAATTATTTCCCAAATTCTCACAGGTTCATTTCTCAAAACTCATTATTTAATAACACTAAAAGCACGTTTAAAACGTGATAATTGATTTTGTAAAAAATGCAATTTATTTGCTGACTGTCAGTTCGATTATTGATCCGCCCTTCACTCTTTGTTCAATAGATATATAAATTATTCAATCGAAAAGGAGCAACCTAGAATCCAGTATGACTGAATGTATGTATGGATAAAATTTATAAATCAATAAAAAAGAATAATGATGAGAAAAATACTACTCTTTATTTTGCTGTTTACAATGGGGATAGCAAGTTTTGGCAAAACCTGGAGTATCACAAACTCGGGATTTACATTTAGTCCGTCTACTTTAACAATAAGCGTTGGAGATAGCGTTAATTTTAGCATAGCCAGTATTCACACTGTTCAGGAAGTTAATCTAAATACATGGAATGCAGACGATGTAACACCTCTTCCCGGAGGTTTTTCGACACCCTTGGGTGGTGGACTGGTACTGCCGAATAAGCTTACTGTTGGGACACATTATTATGTTTGTACTGTGCATGTAGGCACCACGGGGATGAAAGGTAAAATTATTGTTCAGAATTCTACAGGCATTAACCTGAATAAAATGGATAATAATATTTCTAGTTATCCGAATCCAACAAATTCGATCATTCATTTTAATTTAAACATTTCTGAGTCTCAAAAAGCCATGCTTAAAATCTTTAATACAGCAGGTCAGAAATTTATGGAAAGTCAAATTCAAAATGGAGAAAACACTCTTGATTTGGGAAGTTTGTCAGATGGGTTGTATTATTTGATTATTACTTCCAACAAAAAGCAGATATACAGATCGAAGGTTACTGTAATTAAGTAAAGGATCAATAATATAGAATATGCTGCATTGACAGGGCTACTTGGTATTCCTATAGTTACACAAATATGAATTATTAAATCCTGTTCTTATTTTGATGTGAGTAAAGAATTTGCTTCTGCGAAATAGAAATATTGTCCCGCTGTCCTTGCTTAATTTTGTTGGGGCGACGGGGCAGTTTAAGTTATTTGCCTCTTTAAATGAACATGCAATTTATTGCTTATGTTGTTAAATGCTTATTAATTCAATCGATTTTATATCAGATTTACCAATTAGTATACTTTTTGTAGGATGATGAAATCTTTTAAAAGATTAGTGATATACATAATCAGAACGAGACAGGACGAGACAAAGCGCTAGATTGCTAGACTGCCGCTAGACTTCTACTAGGTAGTCTAGCGCCTTTACTTAATTATATATCAATCAGTTATAGCGAAACGCTAGACTGCTAGAGTATATTTGACTTTTAATATTTTCCGGAGATGTTTTTTGTATTTCCAATGATGAGATTCACCTACTTTAAAAGCAGACGCTTACTTAGATAACGGACAGGATACCATACGGATAGAAAACCTACTACAAGTACTGTCACAAATATAATCAAGATATCGAGAGGACGAACGCTTACCGGATAAGCGTCGACAATAAAAGTGCCGTGTGTTTCTCCTAAAGAAATAATTCCGTATCTCTGCTGAATATAACAAAGAGTTAAGCCCAGAACAATACCAATAACGGCTCCAAACATGGAAATCATTCTACCCTCAAAAAGGAAAATCCGTGCTATCAGCTTATCATCTGCTCCAAGGTTACGAAGCGTCTCAACGTCCTTCTTTTTATCAATAATAAGCATTGAAAGAGAACCTATAACATTGAAACAAGCTATCATAAGAATAAAGGTCAGGAACAGATAGGAAATCAGTTTTTCAATCTCCATAATACGGAAAACATCCGCTTGCTGTTCATACCGGTCTTTAACTACAAAAGAATTTCCCAATATTTGTTTCATCTCACTCTTAACTTTATCAATATCTGCGTTAGGCTTCAACTTTAATTCAAGAGCAGATGCTTCGGTTGTATAATGAAACAACTTCCTTGCAAAATCAAGGGAAGTAAGAATATATGAACCGTCATACTTTCGTTGATTCACCACAAACACTACACCGGGAGAATAAAGATATTGCACATTAAAAGAAGAAGCAGGGTTTGCCATATTAACCTTTGCATCACGGATAGGAGCATACACCTGCAACGGATCAACAAACTGGACGCCTGATCCTAGCTTAGACACTAGTTCAACGCCCATTACACAATAATCTACTATGGAGTCGTGAAGAATAAACCTACCGTTTCCATAAAGAATGCTATCTATTCTATTTAATTGCTCAAAGTTATCCTGCACCCCCTTTATCACTGCCATAGCCTGACGCCCTTTGTACTGAACCATCGCATTTTCTTCAATAGTCTCGGTAAACACTGCAACATCTTTCATTGCACGTATCTTCTGAATACGAGTATCATTCGTATCAAAAGTCTTTCCCTGAGCTACAGTAATCTTTATTTGCGGATCAAAGGCTGTAAAAAAGGTAGCAACCATGTCCTGAAAACCATTGAACACAGATAGTGTACAGACTAAAGCAAGCGTAGCAAGAGCTACTCCGCAAACAGATATTGCGGAAATTATATTGATTGCGTTGTGCGACTTTTTAGAAAAGAGGTAACGTTTAGCTATGTAAATGGGGAAATTCACGGTTCTATTTCAACAAAGAATCTATCTTTTCAATATAATCCAGAGAGTCATCCACAAAGAACTTCAGCTCAGGAATTATTCTTAGCTGATGACGAACACGAGTTCCCAGTTCAAAGCGAATAGACTTCATGTTACTATTCACATTCTTAATTAATTCATCTCCTTTGTCAGAAGGAAAAATACTCAAATAAACACGGGCAATACTCATGTCCGGACTAATTCTTACTGCACTGACAGAGACTAGTACACCTCTCATTGCTTTTGTCTGCAACAAAAAGATGTCACTCAGTTCCTTCTGAAGTAAACGCGCTATTTTATTTTGTCTGGTAGTTTCCATTATACCTATTTTTTTCTGATAATAGTTAAGCCATCTCTCAATGGTAAAATCACTTTTTCTACTCTCTTATCAAGAGCTACATAATCGTTGAACTTCTTAATTCCTATTGTCTGATAATCATTATTACGAGGTTCTTCAAGTACATGACCATCCCACAATGTATTATCAGCTATAAGATATCCCCCTTCAGATAATTTGGGAAGGACCATCTCATAATATTCTATATATTTTCGTTTGTCTCCATCAACAAAGGCCAGATCAAAGATTATATCCATAGAGGGAAGAAGTTCTAATGCATCCCCTATATAAAACTTGATTTTATCTGCAACCGGAGAATTCTCGAGCCAAGGTCGGGTAAAATCTTCCTGTTCATCATTTATCTCAAATGTATGAAGCATCCCTCCTTCTTTCAAACCTTCAGCCAGACAAATAGCAGAATACCCGCTATAAGTCCCTATTTCTAATATTTGTTTGGGACGAATCATCTCTACAAACATCTTAAGCATCCTACCCTGTAAATGCCCTGAAGCCATTCTTGGCCGCATTAATTTTACATGAGTATCCCGATAAAGAGCGCGAAGATAATCTCCTTCTTCATCAATATGTGCAAGAATGTATTGTTCTAATGATTCGTCATAGGCATTCATCATTCAACAAAACTAGGTAACAGATATTTACTTGATTTTTTCAGGATATCATTCACTTTATTGATTTCGAGGAATGTTGTACCTCCGCCTTCACCGTAGCTTCCGCTTAGATACGCAACCATATCGTCTTCACTTAATCTTCCTTCTTTCATCAATAATTCCAATGCTGCAAAGAAATAAGCCTGTGCATTAGCTTTTTCTTCCAGGTAAATTGGTAATACTCCATAAGAAAGAGCTAGATGACGCATTGTTTTTTCTTTATAACACATAGCTAATACCGGATATTTACCACGGAATGCAGCAAGGTTTCTTGCCGTTCTACCAGAATAACTATCTGTTACAATAGCACGGATTTTCAGTTTAGCTGTTGCTTTTACCGCTTGTTTGGCCAGGAATGCAGTAACATCCATATTATCAGGAGAGAAAGGAATACGAATATCATTTTCCTCCATCTTTGTTTTTTCTGCTTCTTCTATAATCGCAGCCATAGTTTTTACCGCTTCAACAGGATATTTACCATAAGCAGTTTCACCGCTCAACATTAAAGCATCTGTACGATAATAAATAGCATTTGCAATATCCGTTACCTCCGCACGAGTTGGGCGAGGATTATTTATCATTGTATGAAGCATTTGAGTTGCCACAATAACAGGTTTCTTTGCCAATACACACTTGCGGATCAACACACGTTGAATTCCCGGAATCTTTTCCTGAGCAACCTCAATACCTAAGTCACCACGGGCAATCATCACGCCATAAGCCACTTCAAGGATCTCGTCGATGTTGTCAACTCCCTCTTGGTTTTCTATTTTTGCAATGATCTTAATATCACTATTGTGGTCATCCAGAATTTTCTGTATATCCAATACATCCTGTTTATTACGAACAAATGAATGCGCAATGAAATCAATATCCTTTTCTATTGCATAAAGAATATTCTTTCTATCTTTTTCTGTTAATGAAGGTAAATTAATACGTACCCCAGGAACATTAACACTCTTGCGGCTACCAAGAGTAGCTTCATTCATCACCTCAACTTCCAGATAATCATCGTATTTCTTAACTACGTGCAAATCCAGATCGCCATCATCAAGAAGAATCTCTCCACCTTCTGACAAATCGCGCACAAAGTTAGGATATGAAACAGCAATACAATCATGAGTTGTTTCAACATCAGGATTACCTATAACACGAAGCTTTTCTCCTACCTTAAAAAGGATAGGCTCAGCACTAGCTGTAGTTCTTACTTCAGGTCCCTTTGTATCTATCAGAATTGCAATCTTGTTTGAAACAGTTCTTACATTATTAATAATCTGTTCGAGACCTTCTGCCCCGGCATGAGCTGTGTTCATTCGCACTACATTCATACCCGCATCATACAGCTTACTTATAAATTCAACATCACAACGTCTGTCTGAAATAGATGCTACAATCTTTGTATGTTTTTTCATAAACTAAATACTTTAATTATATCTTTTACTTATTTTTTTACTAACAAGGCTTCTAAAGCCAAACGATAAGAATCGAGGCCAAAGCCACAAATCACTCCTACACAAGCCGAAGAAATCATTGAAACGTGACGAAATGACTCACGGGTATGTACATTAGAAATATGGACTTCAATAACAGGAGACGTTACCGCCCTGATAGCATCCTGAAGAGCTATTGAGGTATGAGTATATGCTCCGGCGTTCAAGATAATTCCATCAAAATCAAAACCCACCTCATGGATCTTGTTTATCATTTCCCCTTCCACATTTGATTGATAATATTGAATCTCAATATCATTGTATTTTTCACGTAATCCCAGAAGATATTCTTCAAAAGAAACAGCACCGTAAATAGAAGGTTCACGTTTACCTAACAAATTGATATTAGGTCCATTAATAATTTGTATTCTCATAAATCAAATAATTCTATTTAATTCAATATCTTTGTGTGGCCAATTTATCAAGTTGCAAAGGTAGAAAAAAGAAATGAGAATATACGAAAAAAGGGAAAATAAGGATAAAAACAAGCTGTTAATTAGGAAATATGAACAATATTTATTGTTAGAGAAGTCTCTATCAAACAATACATTAGATGCTTATATGACCGATCTGGACAAACTTCTTAGCTTTTTATTGCTGGAAGAGATCAATATTTTTGAGGTAACTCTAGATGACTTGCAGAATTTTGCAGCTGGATTACATGACATAGGAATTCATCCTCGTTCACAGGCACGTATTATTTCCGGGATTAAATCCTTTTATCGCTTCTTGATCTTAGATGACTACATTCAATCTGATCCTACGGAATTGCTTGAAGGGCCAAAGATTGGCTTCAAACTACCTGACGTTCTCTCAGTCCAGGAAATCGACTCTATTATCTCAACGATAGACTTAGGAAAGAAAGAAGGGCAGCGAAACAGAGCAATATTAGAAACACTCTACAGCTGTGGATTGCGCGTTTCGGAACTGACTAATCTGAAATTATCAGAACTCTATTTCAATGAAGGTTTCATCAAGGTAGAGGGCAAAGGAAACAAGCAAAGACTTGTACCTATCTCCCCCCGGGCTATTAAAGAAATTAATTCATATTTAACGGACCGCGCAACCATAGAAATCAAAAAGGATTATGAAGACTTTCTTTTCCTTAGTCGAAGAGGCACTAATCTATCACGCATTATGGTCTTTCACATCATCAAGGAACAGGCCAACATTGCAGGTATAAAAAAGAATGTAAGTCCACACACTTTTCGTCATTCATTTGCCACCCATTTATTGGAAGGCGGAGCTAATCTCCGTGCCATCCAATGCATGCTTGGGCATGAGTCTATTACAACTACAGAAATATACACCCATATAGACCGTAATATGCTTAGAAGTGAGATTATTGAGCACCATCCGCGGAATATAAAATACCGTGAAAATGAAAAAAGAAAAGCAGAAGAGCAAGAGTATAAAGATAGTTCAGTAAATAATGAACATGAAAAATGACCCTAAGCCTACTAAACAACAAGAAAATACGCATAAGATTTGCCAATATATTTAATATTTAATATCTTTGTCCGTAATTCTGCAAACAAGTGAGTGAGCAGAGAAAAACGATTTCAATTACAAACATTTAATTTATATCAAAAAAACATGGTTAAGAAGTTGTATTTGCCATTACTTATGGCTTTAGTTGTTGCCCTTTCTTCCTGTGGAAAGATGGGTGAATTATCATCGGAATACTTCACAACTAATCCTCAAGTTTTAGAGGCTGTTGGAGGTAAGGTCCCAGTAACAATTAACGGCAAGTTCCCTGAAAAGTACTTCAAAAAGAAAGCTGTTGTAGAAGTTACTCCAGTATTAAGATGGAATGGAGGCGAATCTAAAAGTCAGCCTGCTCTCTTCCAAGGTGAAAAAGTAGAAGGTAACGATCAAACTATCTCTTACAAAATGGGAGGTAACTACACAATGAAAGCTAATTTTGATTATGTTCCTGAAATGGCTAAATCAGAATTATACTTAACTTTCAATGCAAAAAAAGGAAACAAGGTTATCACTATTCCTGATGTTAAGATCGCCGACGGTGTTATCTCAACTTCAGAATTGATCAACAACACTCTTTCAAGTGCAAACACTGCTGGTTCTGACGATGCATTCCAACGTATCATCAAGCAAGCTCAGGAAGCTAAGATCATGTTCCTTATCCAACAAGCGAATATCCGCAAAAGCGAATTGAAATCTACAAGCATTGCTGACTTCCAAAAGGCTGTTACTGATGCTAACGCTGACGTTAAAGGAAAGAAGATCAACAACATTGAAATTTCTTCTTATGCATCTCCTGATGGCGGTCCTAAATTAAATACTAAACTTGCTGAAAGTCGTGAATCTAATACCGCAACATACTTAAACAAAGAACTTAAGAAAGGTAAAGTTAACACAACTGTAGATTCTAAATACACAGCACAAGACTGGGACGGTTTCCAGGAATTAGTTTCTAAATCTAACATTCAGGATAAAGATCTTATTATTCGTGTTCTTTCTATGTATAAGGATCCAGAACAAAGAGAAACTGAAATCAAGAATCTTTCTTCTGTATTCAAAAATCTTGCTGACGAGATTCTTCCTCAGTTGAGACGTTCACGTTTGACTTTGAACTATGACATCATTGGTAAGTCAGATGACGAAATCACTACTTTAGCAAACAGCGACGCTAGCAAGCTAAATATTGAAGAATTACTTTACGCTGCAACTTTAACTAAAGACAATTCTAAGAAAGAAGCTATCTACACTAAAGCTACAGAATTATATTCTAACGACTACCGTGCATATAACAACTTAGCAAGTATTGCTTACCAGAATGGTGATGCTGCAAAAGCTAAGTCTTACTTAGCTAAAGCTGCTAACTTACAAGCTGCTCCTGAAGTTAACATGAACTTAGGTTTGGTTGCTTTGAAGAGTGGTGACAAAACAGCTGCAGAATCTTACTTCGGAAAAGCTGCAGGTGCAAAACAATTAAGCGAATCACTTGGTAACTTATATGTTTCAAGAGGTGAATATGACAGAGCTGTAACTTCATTCGGTGATTCAAAAACTAACAGTGCTGCTCTTGCTCAGATCCTTGCTAAGGATTATAACAAAGCAAAGAACACTCTTTCTAACATTGCAACTCCAGATGCTTACACAGACTATTTGATGGCTATCTTAGGCGCAAGAACTAACAATGCTTCTATGGTAACTAGCAGCTTGTCAAGCGCAGTTAAGAAAGATGCATCTTTAGCTAAGAAAGCTGCAACTGACTTAGAATTTGCTAAATTCGCAACTAGCTCTGACTTCCTTAACATTATCAAATAAGGAATAGGATTTATTCGAAATAACAACATTAACGGGATTATCTGTATATTCAGATAATCCCGTTCTTTTTTTTGTATTTTGTAAGAAAGAGTGCAGACCATATAGTTGTATGAAAACAAATTTGTTACATTTGCAGAAAAAATAATTAGCATGAGAAAGATAAGTATTGCTATTACATTAATGCTATGTTTATTTAGCTGCACCAATAAAAACAAGCGAATTGTCATCAAAGGAGATATTGATGGTTTGAAGAATGAAATGATCTTAGTATATGGTGCAGAAAAGAATGGAGATGCTTTAGACACCATATTCGCTAAAGACGGCGAGTTCATTTATAAAGCACCGGTTGACACATTCACTCAGGTAACTCTTCTTTTCAAGAATATGGAAGAGTGCGTAGTATTTGCCGACAAAGGCGATAAGATAAAAATCAGCGGAGATGTATCTTCACTGGACTTACTTGAAGTTAGCGGAAATGACTTGAATGAAGAGATGAATGATTTCAAAAAAAGCATTACCGATATTTCTAAATCTACAAGTAAATTAAAGAAAGAGCTATACACCTCTTATACTTCAGGAAATCAAAACAAGTATAACACTCTGTTGCAGTCACCTGAATATACTAAAGCTACAAAAGAAATAAAGGAGAAAGCAGCTGCATTTATTCGTTCACACACTTCTTCACTCGTCAGTGTTTATCTGTTAGACAAATATTTTGTTCAGGAAACAAATCCAGACTTTGCAAAAATAAAAGGATTAATAACCGCATTAAACGGGAATATTAAAAACACTCCTTATATGCAGCAAATAATGAAATACCTTAATTCAGTGGAAACCCTCAAAGAAGGTAAGCAAGCTCCCTCTTTCAGTCTTCTAAACAGCAAAAAAGAACCTGTCAGCCTTTATAAGTTCAAGGATAAGTATCTGCTAATTAATTTCTGGGCATCCTGGAACTCTTCTTCCAGAGAAGAGAATTCCAGAATCAATCGTATTTATAAACGTTTTAATAAGAATCACTTTGCCTTACTAGGTATCTCTCTGGATACTGACAAGATGAAATGGCAGGATGCTGTAAAGAGAGATTCACTTTCAGGAGAACAAGTGTGCGACTTTAACAGCTGGAGTTCTTCTGTAATACAACAATATGGCATTGAATCTCTTCCGGCCAATATTCTTATTGATCCCCGGGGTGCAATAGTAGGCAGAAACCTTGAGGAAAAGGACTTGATCAAAAAGTTAGAGGAGCTATTTATCGAAAACAAAACCACAAACTAATATTATATGCTTGTAAAGGTATTTGGTGCTGCTGTTCAAGGGATAGACGCTACCGTTATCACTATTGAAGTAAACAGTACCAGAGGATGTATGTTCCATCTTGTCGGCTTACCGGACTCTGCTGTAAAAGAGAGTCACGAACGCATCCTTTCAGCTTTACAGGTGAATGGATATAAATTTCCTACTTCGCAGATAGTAATAAACATGGCTCCGGCGGATATTCGTAAGGAAGGATCTGCCTATGATTTGCCCTTGGCTATAGGTATGATGGCTGCCAAAGAGAATGTTTCTACCGAAAAGCTCAGTAAATACATTATTATGGGCGAGCTCAGTCTGGACGGTAGTCTGCAAACCATAAAAGGAGCATTGCCCATTGCAATAAAAGCCCGTGAAGAAGGCTATGAAGGATTGATTGTTCCCCGACAGAATGCCAGGGAAGCTGCGGTTGTGAATAACCTGAAAGTCTACGGAGCAGATAATATTAAAGAAGTTATTGAGTTCTTCAATGAAGAAAAGGAACTTGAACAAATAGTTGTCAATACCCGGGATGAGTTTTACTCTCAGCAAACATCCTTTGATTTTGATTTTTCTGATGTAAAAGGACAGGAGAACGTAAAGCGAGCTCTTGAAGTTGCCGCCGCTGGAGGTCACAACCTGATTATGATCGGCGCTCCGGGAAGTGGGAAATCCATGATGGCTAAGCGTCTTCCATCCATCCTTCCTCCACTCTCTTTAGGAGAAAGTCTGGAAACTACCAAGATTCATTCTGTAGCCGGGAAATTAGGAAAAGAAACTTCCCTGATTGCTAAACGACCTTTCCGCAGCCCACATCACACTATTTCTCAAGTAGCCATGGTTGGTGGTGGAACTTACCCACAGCCTGGGGAGATAAGCCTGGCTCACAATGGATTGCTTTATTTAGATGAACTTCCTGAGTTTAACAGAAGTGTACTGGAAGTACTTCGTCAACCGCTGGAAGATCGCATGATTTCAGTATCCCGTGCCAAATATAGCATTGATTACCCAGCCGGATTTATGATGATTGCCTCAATGAATCCTTGTCCGTGCGGATATTATAATCATCCTACTAAAGCTTGTGTCTGTAATTCGGGCCAAGTACAAAAGTATTTGAACCGGATTTCCGGTCCGCTTCTGGATAGAATTGACATACAGATTGAGATTGTTCCCGTGCCATTTGAGAAGATGTCTGATAAAAGAGTCTCTGAATCGAGCACAGAAATACGGGAAAGGGTAATTAAGGCCCGCCAGATTCAGGAGCAACGATACGCTACTCATCCGGGTATTTATAGCAATGCTCAGATGACGACTAAGTTACTTCACACCTTTGCCGAACCAGACAGCACCGGACTTGCGCTTTTAAAGAATGCCATGAACCGATTGAATCTTTCCGCCCGGGCTTATGACCGGATACTGAAAGTTTCACGTACCATCGCCGACTTAGAAGGAAGTGAACGGATACAATCTGCACATCTGGCAGAAGCTATTAGTTACCGTAACCTCGACCGGGAAAGCTGGGCAGGATAATAACTTAACACGTAAACTTGAATAGAAAAGCCTGATAGTAAACTTAAGGATTTAACATTTAATAGAAAATGAATATGGCCAGATTGTTATTTTCCACATTATTCTGCTTGCTAATTACCATAGCATCGTATGGACAGAACTTAAATATTAAATGTATAACTATATCCCGTGTTATAACGAAAATAAAGAATAACGTTCATGAAAAGAGCGAAGGTGAAGGACCTCGGGCAAACTTCAAGCTAGAGTTTGAGAACAATACCGATTCTACTATTACATTAGATTCCTCACATTCAAAATTCATGCTTCTGTTCAGATACAATGGACTCGATTACAAAAGAAAAGTCCTCTCACTCTTTTTAGAATCATTCAATGAAATGAAAGAAGTGCGTCTTAAACCGAATGAAACATATCCGGTTGAATTCGGGATACGCCTGTTATCTGGAACTAATCTGGTGAAAGGAAAGAAAAGCAAGTCTGATTATTATGACTATTCTCAGGAAATCCTGAAGATTTTGCCCACATTAAAGATTCAGTATATGGACCCAGATTTAAGAATAATATCCAATAAGACTGAGAATATTGAGATTGAAGACTACATCTATACTCCAAAGAAAGCAATAAAATAATAAAAACCTGAAGAATCTCTTTCCTTCAGGTTTTTGCATACGACCCTAACCTAACCAATTATTTATCACAGAATACCATTCTATCACAAACATCGTACATAACATATGTCGCTAATATAAATGCAATCATCACAAAAATACTGCATCATTATCCTTCTCATTTTAAAAAATTAACTATTTCTCTATCCGAATACGGGCATCCACTGCAATCACATCTTTATCTGTGGCCAATAGCGGGTTAATATCCATCTCCTTTATCTCAGTTGCAAAACGAAGTAACGTAGATAAACGAACAATTATTTCGGCAAATTTGGCTTCATTTACTCCTTTCTGACCACGAGTTCCCTGAATAATTTTGTAAGCCTTCAAGGAATGAATCATGGAATAAGCTTCTTCATAAGACAAAGGAGCCAGACCAGAAGAAACATCTTTCAGCACTTCCACAAAAATACCTCCAAGTCCGCAAAGAACCACATGACCAAACTTCTCTTCGTACTTGGCACCAATAAAGAGTTCCGTGCCTTTCAACATGGGCTGAACCATTATGGCTGTTACATCCGGGAGCTTCATCATCCGTTCAAACTCCAGCGCCAGGTGTTGCGCCGACTTTATATTCAATGCCACACCGCCAATATCTGATTTGTGTACAGGTCCCACCACTTTGGCAACCACAGGGAAACCACATTTATGAGCAAAGGCAAGTACTGCTTCTTTATCATCAGAGACAAATTCCTCTACTACAGGAATGCCTGCAGAGCGCAATAGTTCCTGCACCTGACTGGGTTCTATATATCCGTTACCGGGAATGGAATCAATAATCCTTCGGATATGCGGAATGTCCACCCCGAAAAGTTCTATCTCTTTCACCGCAGGCTGAGGAACATTCATGATACGTGTTAAAGCCGTGCCCAGCGTTACCTCATCGGAAAAGTTCACGTGTCCTTTTTTCAGGAATACATCCACTTCCTTTCCGGCAGTGTGTAACGAAGGCAGTACCGGAAAGACCGGTTTTGTACAAGTCTGCATCTTCTGATGAAGCACATCATAAGCATCAAACAAGGTCACTAAACCTGGAGTTCCGAAGATTACCAGGATAGCATCTATATCATCAAATTTTTCTTCACAGTAATCAATGGCAATGCCCAGGTGTTCGGGCGTACCTGTTGCCAGTATATCTATAGGATTCCCCACGGCAGCACCGGGAAACAATTTGCTTTTCAGCTCATCGGCCAGTTCACCTTCCAGCTTGGGAACGTTTAATCCTCCCTTTGATAAAGCATCGGTCAGCATCACTCCCGGTCCTCCGGCATGAGTTACGATGGCAAAGTTTTTCCCTTTCAGCTGAGGAAGCGTAAAGATACAGCCTACAGTGGTCAGCTCTTCGCGGGAATAGCAGCGAACAATACCAGCTTTACGAAACAGAGCCTCAACAGCAGAATCCGGACTGGCAATGGCTCCGGTATGTGAGGAAGCAGCCCTGCTGCCACTCTCCGAACTTCCCGATTTAATGGCGGCAATCCTGCAACCTTTGCGGATAAGTGAGGAAGCATGAAAGAGTAACCGGTCAGGATCCTTGATACTTTCTATATAAACAAGCTTTATCTTAGAATCTGTCTCGGGATTAAATGTATTGTCCATGTATTGCAACACATCTTCTACCCCAATTTGCTTGGCATTACCCACCGACCATACCGAGTTAAACTGCAATCCTTTTGCTACTGCGCTCTCCAGAATAAAAACCGCTGTGGCTCCGGAACTGGATATCAAATCTACTCCTTTAGGATTAAGCAGAGGAATAGGTTTTGTAAACACACTGTGGTGCCAGGTATTCATTAAGCCGATACAGTTAGGCCCAATCAATGACGCACCATACTTATTGACTGTTTCAAGAATGGCATCTTCCAGCAAAGCACCTTCGTGAGTTTCCTCACCAAAGCCTGCAGACAAGATAATGAAAGCGCGCACCCGCTTGTCGCGTGCAAGAATCTCTACAGTTCCCGGGCACATTGCTGCAGGGATAGCCAGAATGGCAAGGTCTGTATCAGGAAGAAGAGTTACATCAGCATAGGACGTTACTCCCTGCACTTCCGTTTCCTTTGGATTTACTGCCCGCAACTCGCCTTGATACCCGCCGGCTATCAGATTTTTAAGGATTGCTCCACCCGGTTTATGTATATTATTTGATGCACCCACCACTACAATACTCTGCGGGTGTAGTAATTCTTTAGTTATCATTGAGCGTATATTTTTCGTTTATTTATTAAAAACAAAGGTAACAAATTTGTGAAATAATCCACTTCCGGCCAGTTCTTTTTCATAAGACTGCCAACTTTTTATTATTTATAGGGTTAAACTAGACGATTAATGCCGAAACATTAACCAAAACCCCTTGGGAAATTACAATTAGGGTCGTGACCACAATCCGCTAGACTCATGAGGTCAAACAATCAGAGTCACGACCCTAAAGCCATAGCCTCATGAGGCTACTGTTAGTATGCTTAAATAAAACAGTTAATATCCCAGGTTTTCTTTACTAATATTCAAGTTTCTCTTTAATAATATTGAAGCTTTTCCATCTTAATATTCCATTATTCCCCCAAAAAACTTTATCTTTGCACGTTGCAATTACTGAGGTTTTGTGCGATAAAACCAAAGCATTGCACCCGAAACTGAAATATAAAAATTCATCATACATGGAAAAGAAATATAAAAGAACCACAGTGACCTCGGCATTGCCTTACGCAAACGGACCGGTTCACATCGGACACCTTGCCGGAGTATACGTTCCGGCGGACATTTATGTACGTTACCTTCGCCTTAAAAAAGAAGATGTGCTCTTCATTGGCGGTTCAGACGAACATGGTGTGCCCATCACTATCCGTGCAAAAAAGGAAGGCGTTACTCCACAGGACGTTGTTGATAAATATCACGGCATTATCAAGAAATCTTTCGAAGAATTCGGCATCTCGTTTGATGTTTACTCACGTACTTCTTCAAAGACTCACCACGAAGTGGCTTCTGATTTCTTCAAAAAGTTGTATGACAAAGGGGAGTTCATCGAAAAGACTTCTGAACAATATTACGATGAAGAGGCAAAACAATTCCTTGCCGACAGATATATTACCGGAAAATGCCCTCATTGTGGCAATGAAAATGCTTATGGTGACCAATGCGAAGCTTGCGGAACCTCGCTTAATGCCACAGATTTGATTGATCCTAAATCGGCTATCAGCGGAAGTCAGCCGGTGATGCGCGAAACAAAGCACTGGTACCTGCCACTCGACAAGCACGAAGCATGGTTGCGTGAATGGATTCTGGAAGGTCACAAGGAATGGAAGCCGAATGTATACGGACAATGCAAGTCATGGCTGGATATGGGACTCCAACCACGTGCCGTGAGCCGCGATCTCGACTGGGGTATTCCTGTTCCGGTTGAAGGTGCAGAAGGAAAAGTTCTTTATGTTTGGTTTGACGCTCCTATCGGATACATTTCAAATACCAAAGAATTGCTGCCTGATTCATGGGAAAAATGGTGGAAAGATTCGGATACCCGCCTACTTCATTTCATCGGAAAAGATAATATCGTGTTCCATTGCATTGTATTCCCTGCAATGTTGAAGGCAGAAGGCAGTTATATCCTTCCGGAAAATGTTCCTGCCAATGAGTTCCTGAATCTTGAAGGAGATAAAATTTCAACTTCTCGCAACTGGGCTGTATGGTTACACGAATACCTGGAAGATTTCCCTGGAAAGCAGGATGTGCTTCGTTATGTATTGACAGCGAATGCTCCTGAGACTAAAGATAATGACTTTACCTGGAAAGATTTTCAGGCTCGCAATAACAACGAACTGGTAGCAGTGTTCGGTAACTTCGTGAACCGTGCTTTGGTGCTGACCGAGAAATATTTCGGCGCTCAGGTTCCTGCTGCAGGCGAACTGGATGAATATGACAAGCAGACTCTTGCCGATTTCGAGAACGTGAAAAAGGATGTAGAACACTATCTGGATACATTCAAATTCCGTGAAGCTCAGAAAGAAGCTATGAACCTTGCCCGTATCGGTAACAAGTATCTGGCTGATACTGAACCTTGGAAAGTTGCCAAGACAGACCTTACCCGTGTGGCAACCATTCTGAACATCAGCTTGCAGCTTGCAGCGAATCTTGCCATCGCTTTCGAACCATTCCTGCCATTTACCTCAGAGAAACTGAGAGATATGCTTAACATGCCTACTTTTGACTGGGCAGAACTTGGTCACACTGACCTTTTAGAAGCTGGTCACAAGCTAAACAAAGCCGAACTTCTTTTCGAAAAAATTGAAGACAGCGTGATTGAAGCACAGGTTCAAAAGCTGTTAGATACAAAGAAAGCTAACGAAGAAGCAAACTATAAAGCAAATCCTATCCGTGAGAACATCGAGTTTGATGATTTCACTAAGCTGGATATCCGTGTTGGAACAGTATTGGAATGCCAAAAGGTTCCTAAAGCCGATAAACTTCTTCAGTTCAAGATTGACGACGGACTGGAATGCCGCACCATTGTATCGGGCATCGCAAAACATTATGCGCCCGAAGATTTGGTAGGCAAGCAAGTATGCTTCATTGCCAACCTTGCTCCACGCAAGCTGAAAGGCATTGTTTCTGAAGGAATGATTCTTTCTGCCGAAAACAATGACGGAAGTCTGGCTGTAATTATGCCGGGCAAAGAAGTAAAACCGGGTAGTGAAGTAAAATAAGCAAGATAAAAGAAGAATGGCAAAAACACTGAAAGAGAAAACCATTTGGGCACTGATTTGGAATGTGCTGGATAAAGTAGGACAACAAATCATTCTCTTCCTGGTGGGAATAATGGTGGCTCGTATTCTTTCTACTGAAGATTACGCCTTGGTCGGCATGCTTGCCATCTTCACAGCTTTAGCAAATATTGTAATTGAGAGCGGCTTTTCAGCTGCTCTCATTCGTAAAAACAATGCCACGGAAAAAGATTACAGTTCCGTGTTCTATTTTAATCTGGCAGCCAGCATACTGGTGTATTTCATCCTGTTTTTCTGTGCACCATTCATTGCCGACTTCTATAACCAGCCGTCGCTTACACTGATTGCCCGGATAGTATTCCTTGCCATTCCGGTAAATTCGTTAAGTCTGATTCAGACCACTATACTGACCAAGCAGATTAATTTCAAGAAGCTAACCAAAGTAAACTTTATCTCTTTGCTGGCTTCAAGTTTACTCTCCTTGTACATGGCATATGCCGGCTATGGCGTGTGGACACTGGTAGTACAACCGGTTTCACTGGCAATTGTTCGCTCCATGCTTCTTTGGGTAGTGAGTAACTGGCGCCCGGTACGGGAATTCAGTTTCCAGTCCATTAAAGAACTGTTTGCTTTCGCTTCCAACCTCATGCTATCCAGTATCATTAATACAGGTTTCCTCAACATCTACTCCGTTTTCATCGGTAAGATATTCCCGTTGCAACAATTGGGATACTATAGTCAGGGAGGTAAGATGTCCGATATGGGGGTCAGCACTATTTATGGAAGTATTCAAAGTGCTACTTTCCCTATCTTTTCATCTATACAGGATGACAAAGAACGCCTGCAGCGCGCTTACCGCAAAACCATCCGGTTTACCTCTTTCCTTACCTTTCCGGCAATGATTGGAATGGTACTGGTAGGTAACCCGTTTATACGAATCGCGCTAACAGACAAGTGGGCCAATGCAATCCCTTTCTTTCAACTATTATGTGCAGGAGGAATATTCACCATACTAACAGCAATCAACAGTAACTTCCTTAAAGTAAGCGGACGCTCGGATATTCTTCTGAAGCTGGAAGTCTTTAAACTCATAGTTACGGCTATAGCTTTAGTATGCACCCTTCATCAAAGCGTATGGGTTATGGTAGCCGGACAGGTTGTTGCCCGTTTGATAATCTACCTTTCTAATGTAGTTATGGTTCACAAACATGGCGACTATCCGGGATGGTATCAGATAAAAGATATTATGCCTTACCTCTTGATATCTTTGTTCCTTTTTGCATGCCTCTATCCTCTGAGTTTAGTGATTTCAAATCTGGTATTGCTGCTAATTGCGCAGGTTCTGCTTTTCGGAGCTGCATATATCGGCCTCAACAAATGGCTGGGTTCAGCAATCTTTGATGAAATAATAACGATGATTTTCAAGAAGAAAACAACACAAAACAAGTAGACAGAAGAATGAAGCCAAGAGTTAAAGTAAGCGTACTGATGCTTACCTACAATCACGAGAAATACATTGCCGATGCCATAGAAAGTGTGGTAAAGCAACAGGCGGATTTTCCTTTCGAACTGGTCATCGGAGAAGATCGCAGCACAGACGATACCGCACGTATCTGCCGGGAATATAAGGAAAAGTATCCTGATCTCATCAAGCTTACTATCAATGAGGAAAATCTTGGGCTTCAGGAAAACTTTATTCGCACCTATAATCAATGCTCGGGTGAATATATGGCTATCTGCGAAGGAGATGATTTTTGGATTAGCAAGCACAAACTACAAATACAAGCTGATTTTCTGGATCAGCATAAAGAATACTCAGCCTGCTTTCACCGCGCCCTGAATTATTATCAGGAAGACGGAAGTAAAAGCATTGGCAACGGTGGCTATCAGAAGAAAGTAAATACTGTATTCGATATCATCAACAGCAATCCCATTACCAACGTAACGGTGATGTTTCGTCTGGGATTGTTTGGTGAATTACCTTCCTGGTTCAGCAAAGTGACCTCATACGACTTTGCCATCCACGTGCTGAATGCAGAACATGGGGATGTTTATTTTATGAATAAGGTTATGGCCGTCTATCGCCAGCACAAAGAAAGCATCTGGAGCATGGCTACATCGGAAAAGCAGATACTTATTTCTGTTATAAACAGACAATTGCTGATAGATCATTACAAAGAAAAGAATAAAAGCATCTGCAATAAGCTGACAGAGACTTGCACAAACGGATGCATCCGGCTCGTACAATATTATCATTCCATTGGGAATACAGAGAAAGAGCTCGAAGCAGAGAACTTTATCTTAAAAGCCAATCCTGCACTTACCATTGAGCAAGTGAAGGAGATGGAAAAAACAAAAGAAATTCCATTAAAAAAGAGAATATCACAACGCATATTTCGTTCAATTAAAGCAATCAGGCGTGAAATATCCAAATTGATTCCTTTACCTAAAATCTAAAAAAAATGAAGGTTACAAGTTTTCTCCAGACCATTCAATATAAAGTGGACTGTGAACTAAGAAATATTAAAAGAAAGAAAGCTCTCAACAAGAAAAAGGACCGGATTCTTTCTTATTACAAGAAACATATTCCGGAAAACAGAGAAGTGGAAGATGCAGTTAACTATCTGAGAAATGCTTCACTTAAAACATTCTGTTCCCCATTTGCAGAAGCTTATAAATGGGAAAACATTGAGGTATTGCTGGATTCCTCAAATGGATTGCGTTATGTTATGCACCAGGGCAAGCGATTGTATTTTGTCCGCTCCTTCAACGACAGAACAGTGAAGTATTGTTATAACGGATTGCTTACCGAACAAGACGAGGATTCTCCGCATTGCTATCTAAGTGATAAGTTTAAGATTGCAAAAGATGATGTGTTGATGGATGTAGGAAGTGCCGAAGGTATCTTTTCCCTGACTCATATTGAAACACTTAAACACGTGGTTCTCTTTGAAAGAGACCCGCAGTGGGTAGAAGCACTCGAAGCAACCTTTGCACCGTGGAAGGATAAAGTAACTATCATAAGGAAATATGTATCGGACTGCGACGACGAGGAGAATGTAACCATCGACTCTTTCTTGTCGGATAAACCCTACACTCCAACTTTTATAAAGATTGATGTGGAAGGAGCCGAAAGAAGAGTGCTCAATGGTATGCAGAAAACAATCAAACTACCCGATCTGAAGCTGGCATTATGTACCTATCACCAACAAGAGGATTTTAAGAACTTTGCAAGTTACCTCTCTGAAAAAGGATTTAAATGGAATGCATCTAAGGGAGTTATGCTCTTCCTTAATGATTTGGAAAGCCTCAAAGCGCCCTATTTCAGAAAAGGATTGATCAGAGCGACTAAATAAATAGAAACTTACAAGAGGATGATTACATTAGTACCCGTAGGAGGTTTAGCTAACAGGATGAAGGCAATTGACTCAGCCATTGCTTTGGCCCGGGAAGTAAATACCGGATTGCAAATTATCTGGTATAAAGATCAGGGACTTAATTGCCGTTTCGATGAACTATTCCAACAGATACATGTTGATAATATTAGATTGAAAGAAGCTTCTTTCCTTGATTTATACATAAACGACCGTCCAAGGAAAAAGAACTTCTATCTGCCAAAGCCTTTTCAACGGTTACTTTTTGATGATTGCATCTATGAAGCTGATGCAACGGAACGTTTTTACAAAGGTTTTGATTTCAAGGAGTGGGCAAAGCAAAAGCGGGTATATCTGGCAAGCTGTGTCTATTTTTTCCATTCGGAAAAGAAGAAGCTCTTTGATGTATTTACTCCGATCGCCTCTCTACAGGAAGAGATTAACCGTAGGTCGGCCTTGTTCAATGAACATACCATTGGTATTCACATTCGCCGTACCGATAATATATCATCAATCAAGGAGAGTCCGACAGAACTCTTTATTGAACAGATAAAAAAAGAGATTAAACAATACAGTGATGCTAATTTCTATCTGGCATCGGATTCTCAGGAGGATAAAAGAATCCTCATTGAGACTTTTGGTAGCAGGATTATGACTTCCGACAAAGCGGCTGACAGGAACAGTGTAAGCGGCATGCAAGATGCATTGGTGGAAATGTACACGCTGGCACAAACTAGTAAGATCTTAGGCTCCGCCAAGAGTTCTTATTCGGAGACGGCGGCACAAATAAGCGGTATTGATTGTGTTATTTTAAAGAAATAGTATGAAAGTATCAGTTATCATCGTATCCTATAACTTTGAGCAATGGATAGATCGTTGTTTAGGCAGCTTGCGCCGTTCAACTTTTCCCGTTTCGGTAATAGTTGTTGATAACGGTTCCAAAGACAATACCACTCAGATTATAGAGAGGAAGTATCCCGAGGTTCATTTAATAAAAACCGGAGTAAACCTGGGATTCGGCAAGGCTAATAATATTGGCATCCGGTGTGCCATGGAACGAGGTGCAGATTATTTCTTCCTGCTCAATCAGGATGCATGGATTAGTGAAAAGACCATTAAGACACTGCTTGACCTCTTTGAGGAACATCCCAAATATGGAATCCTTTCACCGACCCATTTAAACGGAAAAGGAGACAAACTTGATTTTGGTTTTTCCACTTATTCAGGAATGAATGAGAAAGAAGAGTTTTTCACCATGCAAAAAGATCACGAGGTGGTAACCTTGAAATTTATTAATGCGGCATTCTGGATGATTTCTGTTCAGACCATAAAGAAGGTCGGTGGATTCTCTCCCCTGTTCTATCATTATGGAGAAGATATTGATTATATAAACCGACTTCATTACCATGGTTTACAATTGGGCTACTCACCTCGCGTGTTTGGTTACCATGACCGGGAAAGCAGAGAAGTTTCACGCGCCGGTTTCCTCCGTTCAGAAAGGGTTTATCTGCTTTCTGAGTACGCCAATATCAATTATACTTTCACCAAAGCCTTTGGTTACGGAGTTCTGGCAGGAATTAAAAAGGCTATGCAAGCTCTTGTTAAAGGGAAAATAGCCAACTGCTTTGCATTTATCAATATCAGCTTTGGGTTGCTTTGGAAGACCAAACATATTCTGCATATAAGAAACAAGAACAAAAAAGAAGCATTAAATTATATCTGATTATGAGTTACGCCCCTATCCTTTTATTTGTCTATAACCGTCCCGATCATGCACGGATGACTATCGAGTCTTTGTTGCAGAACAGTCTGGCAAAAGAAAGTGAACTTTATATCTATTCGGATGCAGCTAAAAATGAAGAAACACAGCCGGCTGTTGATGAAGTGAGAAGACTTATTCACACTGTCAGCGGCTTTGCACAGATTACCATCATTGAGCGGGAAGAGAATTGGGGACTGGCAAAAAGTATCATTGACGGAGTAACTACCCGGGTAAAGGAATATGGCCGTGTAATTGTACTGGAAGATGATTTGGTGGTGGCTCCTCATTTCCTTAAGTTCATGAACGATGCGCTTGAAGTGTATAAGGACGAACCAAAAGTGGGACATATTCAGGCTTGTGAATTCTTTGAGGATTCTACCCTTCCCGATACATTCTTAATTAAATGGACCGGAAGCTGGGGATGGGCAACCTGGGAAAGGGCATGGAACTTATTCAATCCGGATGGAAAGGCTTTGCTCAAAGAGCTGGAGGAACGTAAGCTAACAAGGACTTTTGATTTTAATAACAAGTACGGTTTTACACGTATGCTTCGCCGTCAGATTGAAGGGAAGAACAATTCCTGGGCCATCCGCTGGAACGCCAGTCTGTTCCTGAAAGATGTCCTCTCACTGAACGTGGGCAAGTCACTGGTAAAGAATGTGGGATTCGACGGAAGCGGAACAAACTGCGGCGGAGGCGGACTGTATGCCTCTTCTCTCTATCAGGAAGTACTCCTGGTGATAAAGATTGAGCCAATAGAAGAAAACAGAAAAGCCAGGAAGTCGGTTGAGAACTATTACGGAAAGACAAACTCGTTCAGCGCAAAAGCTATCAGAAGGATAAAACGTACGCTTAAAGGAGACTTCGGCGCATAATAAAACTGTTGCGCAAAAAAACATCTTTCCCTGTTCTTTTTTCGGTTAAAACGACTACTTTTGTGGAAACATTTCACAAAATGAGAGTACTTATAATTAATACATCGGAACGCATCGGAGGTGCTGCTATAGCAGCCGGCCGATTAATGGAATCCCTTAAGAATAATGGAATCAAGGCAAAAATGCTGGTACGTGACAAGCAAACGGACCAAATAAGCGTAGTGCCACTGGATCGCTCATGGATGAACGTTGTTCGGTTTGTATGGGAACGCATTGTTATCTGGAAAGCAAACAGCTTTAAGAAGAATAATCTTTTTGCTGTATCAATTGCAAATACCGGAACAAATATCACTTCATTACCGGAATTCAAGCAAGCTGATGTTATTCATCTCCACTGGATAAACCAGGGAATGCTCTCGTTAAATGATATAAAACACATTGTTGAATCGGGAAAGCCTATTGTATGGACCATGCACGACATGTGGCCATGTACAGGAATCTGTCACCATGCCAGAGAGTGCACCAACTATCAGGAAGGATGCCACAACTGTCCTTTCCTATACAAAGGCGGAAGTAAAAAAGATCTTTCATACCGCATATTCAAGAAAAAACTGGCTCTTTACAAGAATGCAAACATCACGTTCGTGGCATGCAGCCAGTGGCTTCGCTCACAAGCGGAAAAGAGTCTGCTGCTTATTGGCCACCGTACAACAAATATTCCAAATCCAATCAACATCAACCTATTCAAGCCACACGACACAAAAGAGGCGCGCTATAAATGCAATTTGCCCCAGGATAAGAAACTGTTGTTGTTTGGCTCAGTGAAAATAACCGATAAACGTAAAGGGATTGATTATTTTGTAGAGTCTTGCCGCTTACTGGCAGAGAAATATCCCGAGACGAAAGAGAAGCTGGGGATTGTTGTTTTTGGAAAACAATCATCACAGCTCAAAGAACTGATACCTTTCCCGGTATATGCACTCGACTTTGTAAGTGATGAAAAAGTAATGGTAGACATCTATAATTCTGTGGACTTGTTCGTCACTCCGTCTCTGGAAGAGAACCTTCCCAATACCATTATGGAAGCTATGGCTTGCGGAACTCCTTGTGTAGGCTTCAACATCGGAGGAATTCCAGAAATGATTGATCATCTTCACAACGGATATGTAGCTGAATACAAATCATCTCAGGACTTTGCCAATGGAATTCATTGGGCACTGAATGAATCGGAATACCCAACCCTATCAGAAGAAGCAACCCGCAAGGTTGTTACTTACTATTCTGAAGGAATTATTGCAAAGAAGTATATTGATATCTACAATAAAATAACCGGTAAAAATGAATAACCGCCCGAATCCACGTTTCTCTGTCATAACCGTCACCTACAATGCTGAAAAGGTAATTGAAAAGACAATTCAAAGTGTAGTTGGGCAAACCTACAAAGAGTGGGAATATATCATCATTGACGGGGCTTCAAAAGATAATACCCTTGCTATTATAGATAAATACCGCGATAATGTAAACAAGCTGATTAGTGAACCGGACAAAGGACTCTACGATGCCATGAACAAAGGAATTGCAGCAGCATCGGGAGATTATCTTTGCTTCTTGAATGCCGGAGACATCTTCCATGAAAGCAACACCCTTCAGTTTATATCAGATTCTATATCCGGCAATACGTTACCGGATATTATCTACGGAGAAACAGCCATAGTAGATAAGGATGACAACTTTCTACACATGCGCCGTTTAAAGACTCCGGAAAAGCTTACCTGGAAAAGCTTTAAGCAAGGCATGCTGGTATGCCATCAGGCTTTCTTTGCCAAGCGTACTCTTGCAGAACCGTTCGATTTATCCTACCGTTTCTCAGCCGATTTCGATTGGTGCATCAGGGTTATGAAAAAAGCCTCAACGCTGCATAACACCCACATCACAGTTATTGATTATCTGGATGAAGGATTAACCACACAAAACCACAAAGCATCTTTAAAGGAGCGATTCCACATTATGGCAAAACATTATGGCTGGGTAAGTACCGTTGCGCATCATATCTGGTTTGTTATAAGGTTAATTGTTAAGCCAGAAAAATAATTAAAGAACCTGATAAGTGGATATCAATATAGATGATCATTTTCGTGATCTCACGAAAATGATCAAAATTAGTAAAGATGAGAAACATTAAAATACTAAATATCATGAAAATCCGAGTACTCTTTTTCTTGCTCTGCACGTTATGTTGCAGTTTATGTTTCGGTCAAAATCTGAAATCTATCTCTGTTTTAGGCGATTCTTATTCCACCTTTGATGGATATTTACAACCAGACACCAACTTTGTTTGGTATTACGCAAATCCAAAGAATAAAACCGACGTTACATCGGTTCGTGAAACATGGTGGCACAAACTTATCAAAGAAAACAATTACAAACTGTGCGTCAACAATTCTTTTTCGGGCTCAACTATATGTAACACCGGCTATCGCAAAGAAGATTACAGTGACCGCTCTTTTATTACCAGAATGAAAAAGCTGGGTAATCCAGACATCATATTCATATTTGGTGCCACAAATGACTGCTGGGCTAAATCTCCTGTTGGAGAATACCAGTACGACAACTGGGCAAAGAAAGACCTCTATTCATTCCGTCCGGCATTAGCTTACCTTCTATCAAATATGATCGATTACTATCCTAATGTTAAGATCTATTTTATACTAAACAGCGAACTAACCAATGACATTAACGAATCTACAAAAGCAATCTGCGCTCATTATAAGATAGACTGCATCGAGCTTCACAATATTGAGAAGAAAAGCGGCCATCCGTCAATAGCAGGAATGGCAGAGATTTCTAAGCAGATTAAGGAATATATGCAGAAGAATTAAGAACTACGCTCTTTTGACAAAACTTAATGTTACAAGAATTTATTCCTTTCTATTATGCTATCAGAGAAGTTTAATACTTGCATCAGCACAAAGTAAAAAAACAAAAGCAGTAACTAACAATTTATTCTAGTCTTCCCAATCCAAACATGTACAAGTTTGCCCCCAGTCTTGTACGTGTTTGGATTCAAACTTGTACATGTTTGGATTGTACCCTCCTTTGAGAATTACTAATCTCCCTTTTCATATAAATAAATCCAAAGCTGTATTGCAATAATCCATATTGCTTTTATCCTACTATTAGTAACTAAGCACTTTACAGCCGGACAAATACAACTGATTATCAATAAGATAGATTTTTAGGGTGTAGATGGTGTACATAAATCGTTCTTTTTTCGTTCTGAGAAATAAAAAAACGAAAATTCTGCATTTTGCGGAATTCTTGAAATTTTATTTCTGGAAGCCAAAAAAACTCTTTTTATGTACACCATCTCCACCACATTCTTGTCGGATTATAAACTGTTGTCAATCCATAGAATCATAACTTACTAATAATATGATCTTTACAAAACAGCAGGTGGCAGAGGTGGCAGTAAAATTATACTTTTTTCGATTCTGAAAATAAAAATTTGATAATTCCGCAAATTGCGGAATTATTGAAATTCTATTTCTGAAACCGTAAAAAACTCTTTTTTACTGCCACCTCTGCCACCTAATATTTATAAATCACTGATTATCAATACTCACTTTTAGAAACATTGCTTCCATTGTCAATTAACAAAGCAGAATCTGAATAATATTCTTATTCAGTAGTAACAAGCTATCAAAAAGACTTACTACATTTGTAATAGTTCAAGTAATTATTAAGAAAAGAATGAATGATAATACTAAAGAAATGTTAGTCAACAAAACAATAAAATATTAACGTATAATGAAAAAGTATATAATCACATTATTGCTGGCCGTACTGGTTTCAGCCCGAGTTTCAGTTATCGCTCAAAATGGACATCCTGCAGTGAGTAAGGTGACTATTGCGAAAAACGAAAAGACACTTAACACACAATGGCAGGGCAAGAAGGTAGCGTTTCTAGGTGATTCAATGACCGACCCCGGTAATAATGCCACAACCGTATGGTATTGGCAATACCTGAAAGAGCTAATAGGAATAAATTACTGTGTATATGCAAAGAGTGGTTATCAATGGGATGGCATATACAAAATGGCAAATAAGTTACACAGCGAAAAGGCTGATTCTATTGATGCTATTTTTATTTGGGCAGGTACAAATGACTATAACCACAATACTCCGTTGGGGAAGTTCTTTACTGAAACGAATGAAACGACAAACTTCAACGGACAAACTGTAACGCGCAAACATCGCGAACCAATATTTTGCGACTCAACTTTCTGCGGTCGCATCAACAAAGTGATGTCATTTCTGAAAGAGCATTATGCAAGTAAACAAATTATAATCCTGACGCCTATTCACCGTGCCTTCGCTACATTCAGC
Source organism: uncultured Bacteroides sp. (assembly GCF_963676325.1). Classification (NCBI taxonomy): domain Bacteria; kingdom Pseudomonadati; phylum Bacteroidota; class Bacteroidia; order Bacteroidales; family Bacteroidaceae; genus Bacteroides; species uncultured Bacteroides sp. Next base: position 256,836 of record NZ_OY781099.1, on the reverse strand, counting down.
GAAAAGAATGTGCAGCCAGATGAAAACTATGCTAATGACCTCGGCTTATACTTAGACTCATATATCGGCATTTTAAAACAGGCAAGCGATTATTGGGCTGTTCCACTAATTGATTTACATTCTATAAGCGGATTGTATCCATTATACGATTCCAACGTGCCCTATTTTCATGACAGCAAAACTGACCGTCTGCATCCAAATGCTTTAGGTCATTACCGTTTGGCAAAGACAATACAATATCAGTTGTTGGCTTTGCCAAGTACTTTCAAGTAAAATACAATTCTATTCTTAATATAACCTGAATTCGATATGGAGTAACCTTATGTCTATTTTAAGTTGGTAATACCAAAGATTCTAAACTAAAAGTCACAGGAGCAGAAAGGCTTACTGACGCAATTGTGGAGAAAAATAAAGCCGAAAACGAACAATCAAAAGAGTAATGATATGAAATATTATTTAATAGCCATAGCTAGTATTATATTTGGAGTATGGTCTACTCAATCTACATATAAAGATGAAAAGCGCTTTGTAAATCATCGTTTTACAGTCTCTTATATTATGCATTTTGGAGGTTATCTTGCCGGTATTGTCGCAATCATTGTAGGTGTATTAATGTTATTGGCTTTGCTGGGGTGTTTTAGTTAGTCGGTAATGTATCAGATTTGGCGTTTTTCAAATACCCCCTCTAAACATCATTGTCCCTCAATGGTCAGACTTGCGGAGCGGTTTGTTCGCCCAGCACGAACTATTTGCTTTAGGGTGCAAGTCTCGAGCACGCCATTATAGCTGAAAGTGTTAGCTTACGGCAAGGGTGTCTATTGCGAAGTGGAATCTGAAGGAAGCCTGTGGCAAATTCCAGGTCTGACGAACAGAAATCGGATATAAGGCTCAAAATACATGGATGAGTTTGCTAATTAAAACAAAGTCCTGTGCTATATAGATGTATGCGAGTAAATCCGGCAGATATATGGGAAGAAAGTATTGTATATTAGTTAATGATAAAAGAAAATAGATACTATGATCTTAAGCAAGATTTATGTTTTTACAATACAGATACAAATGAGCATTAATAGGAAATAAACAAATCGCCGGTTAAGCACTTATAAAAAGATGTTTAACCGGCGATTATTAATAAATATGGATATACTATCAGCCATAAGGCATACTCTATCACATAACCATCACATAAGAAGATATAAATATCTGCTTACTTATAATATATATGCTCAGACTTAACATTTACCTTTAGGGGATTTACTGCATTTAAATAATTCTTTGCATACATCGCCATCATGTGCAAAGCCAAGCATTGTAAGCAAATTTTTTATATTGTCTTTCGGTATCATTATTCTAGTTTTTATTTATTATATGGAAAATCAATACACACTTCACTAATCTTTCAAGCAACCAATAGGTACCACATACACACCATCATCTCGACGATAGGCATATTGCCCACCAGTTAGGATCATCATAAAAGAAGGTTCTCCAACTTTGCTGGTATCTATTTTTGCCTTTAATTCCAATAAGTGTTTTGCAGCCTCTTCTATTTCTTTTGAGCCAAGTTTAACTTCAACTGGTGCCCATCGCCCATCGTTAAGTCTGATAATCATATCACTCTCTAAATTACTTTTGTCTCGGTAGTGATAGATTTCGCCATCATTGGCAGCAGCATATACACGTATGTCGCGAGCACAAAGGGATTCAAAGAAAAAACCAAATGTATTGAAGTCTTTTAATATACTTTCCGGATTTGCACGAAGAGCAGCCAAGCCTATTGAAGGGTCAACAAACTGACGCTTGCTTGATGTACGAATAGCAGTTTTTGAACGTAGTGAAGGTTGCCATGCAGGAATATCCTCTACTACATATATTCGACGAAGGGCATTGATATAGTTGGCGATGGTTTTATCAGAAACCATACTATCATTGGCTTCAATATCAGCCTTGATAGTTTGGATGGTCGCCATAGTGGAGATGTTGCGAGCCAATGAGCGCAAAACAAGGCGAACACGATCGGGGTTCTTCTCTGTACCATCCACACGCTGAATATCCTGTTCGGACACTTGCATCACATAGTTCCGGGCAATTTGCAAAGCCACTTTTTCATTTGTCTGCTTAACAGCAGCAGGCCATCCTCCACGACAAAGTATAAAAGCCATTTGCTCAATTGTAATACTATTAAAGCCTTCGACAGTTTCTACACCATCAAACAAAGCCTTCAGAGAAACATCGCCACTTGACTCCTTCGATTCATACAAACTCATTGGGCGCATAAGAACTCTGGCAATTCTACCTGTACCAGTGTGTTTAGTCTCGCCATCCTTTGGTACAGCAGAACCTGTCAGAATGAATTGCCCCATTTCACCACGCTGATCAGTCGCAAAGCGAACTGCATCCCATAACACAGGAGCTTCTTGCCATTCATCCAATAAACGAGGAGTTTCTCCCCTCAACAAAAGCGAAGGTTGAGTTTCTGCCATTTTCATATAAGACGCAGCATGGTCTGTATCTTGCATATACAGCACGCTATTGGCCTTTGCTCGTCCGGTATAAGTCTTTCCAGTCCATTTAGCCCCCTCAATAAGCACTGCTCCGGAAGATTGCAGTTGCAAATCAAGAAGTTTGTCTACGATTCTTGGATAATAGTCTTTTATCTGCATAATCAAAGGTTACTTAATATTCTACTGCAAATATAAGATTAAATATCTTACAATCAATTAAATTCACAAATTAATCTAATATAAACTTCCGAGTTTGGCATTATTTTATTTACTGATTTGGCGCATTAAAACTTCCCAATATGGCAATATATTATTTCTTGAATTGGCTAAATAAATTCTTAAGAAAGTCATAGAGTACAAAAAGATTCGAGTTTTACACAAAATCGCCGGTTAAGCACTTACAAAAAGATGCTTAACCGGCGATTGATTTATATCTTATCAGAAAACTTTATGCCTTCTTCTTTCTGACTTCAATGACAATTACTCCTATTGCTCCAAGGATCAATAATCCTAAAGCTACATAAGCAATGTTCTCTGTTGTATGAATAGACTGAGGATCGAACTTAAACTCAATCTTATGCTTACCGGCAGGAACATTCATTGCACGAAGAATATAATCCGCACGTCCGTGTTGCACTGCTTTTCCATCAAGATAAGCCTGCCATCCTGGATAGTAGATTTCAGAGAAGACAACTACTCCGTCTTTGGATGAAGAGGTTTCGTATATCAATGCATTCGGAGCATAAGAGGTTAGTTTAACAGTAGACAAAGAATCTTTGAATGCTGTTTGAACACCATTTAATGCTTGTTTAAAGTTATCGGCTACGACTGCTGTTTTAGTAGGTACCGTTGCATTCAAAGCTTCAATTTCCTGATTGGCATTCTGCACATACTTCACGTTCTCAACAAACCATGCGTTACCATAAGCATACGGATTCTCAACCGGTGCTGTTTTACCTCCTCCTGTTGGGAAGATAAAATATTTAGTATTCAGCATATTTATTACACCGATAGAGTCAGAATTAATCTTTGCCATATCTCCCTGGACTGCCGGAATCTGTCGTTGCAGGTATGCCATCTCCTTAGAAATATGATTTTCAATCATCTCCTGATAACGTCTCAGCTTAGCCGGATGATATCCACCCACACTTTTGTGCCAGTAAGAAGTATTATTATCATTAAAAGTGCTGACTGCAAAATTAAGCACGCGGTAATCCAAGCTCTTGTCACGAAGAATATATTCATCGGTAGGAGTCTTCTGAACAACAGACAGACGCTGTTCTGGTTCTACAAAATCTGCATCTTTCAGATAGCGCTTGTCTACACCCCACATATCTCCTAAACAAAGGATTGTAAGTGCTACCATCATCCACTGAGCTTTTAACTTGCCTGCATTGTATGCAAGAACCAGAGCCGCACCAATCAGGATAATGATCACGCTTCTCCATGCATCCGAAGTGAATATGCTTTGACGAATCTCTGTCAGGTTAGCAATAATAGGAGAAAGCTGATCTGCCGGAATTCCGTTATGCAATGCCTGCATTTCGCTGCTGGAAATATATGAAGAGAAGAACATTCCCGGAGCCAAAGCAAACAATAATGCGATTCCACCTGTAAGTCCTAAACTGATATAGAAATACTTCAGGTTCTGCTTTAGAACCTGTGGCTTCTCAATAATCTCTTTCAATGCAAGTATGGCAAGTAAAGGAATGGTAAATTCCGCTATTACAAGAATAGAAGATACCGCTCTGAACTTGGAATACATTGGAATATAATCTAGGAAGAAATCGGTAAAGCCCATAAAGTTCTGTCCCCATGAAAGGAGTATTGACAAGATTGTAGCTGCAAGTAATGCCCATTTAATAGGAGTCTTTACAATAAAGAGTGCCAGGAAAAAGAGCGTTAATATAAATGCACCTACATAAACCGGACCGGAAGTACCGGGTTGTTCTCCCCAATATTGTCCTATCTGACTATAAAGCTGAGAATACTGAGGATTTGCTTTCTCCATTGCTGATTCATTGGCAGCTAAAGGAAGAGAAGCTCCACCTTTCACATTAGGAACAAGCAAAGAGAATGTTTCTCCAATGCCGTAACTCCACTGTACAATATAGTCGCGTTCCAATCCGCTGTTAGTCTGATTGGCATTATTCTTTTTTACCAGTTCAGACTTGCCGCGCATGGTATCCTTGCTATACTCATACGTGTGATACAGATTTGAGATATTTACAGACACACCAATCAGTGCTGCAACAATAAGCACACCACTTGCTTTAAAGAAGTGGGGCAGCTCTTTGTTTTTGTAAGCCTCAACAAAATAAGCGATAACCATAAAGAGAATGACAAACAAGAAATAGTAAGTCATCTGCACATGGTTAGAGAGAATTTGCAATGCCACAAAGAATGCGGTAAGCACTCCACCGATCAGATATTTCTTCCTATATGCAAGTACCATTCCGGCAATTGTAGGCGGGATATAAGCCAGCGTAACAAATTTCCAGATATGTCCGGCACCAATAATAATAAAGAAATAAGAAGAGAAAGCCCAGACTATGGCTCCCAATATGGAAAGATAGACTGAGAAATCAAATGCCCGCATCAGGATATAGAAACCAAGCAGCATAATGAAAACCATGTAAACATAATCGGGCAAGAAGAGTCTGTAACCCTTCTCTACCTTCTGAAGTAAACTTGTGGAGTCATAACTTGGCGATATCTGATAAGTAGGCATGCCACCAAATACAGCATTAGTCCACCGTGAACGCTCACCTGTTTTTTCCGTGAATTCCTTAGATTCCTGTCCCAGCCCGATACTTGCAACAGCATCATGTTGGGCAAGAACTCTTCCTTCCGTTATTGCCGGAAAGAAATAGGCCAGCGATATAATAACGAATGCTACAATCGCAATAATATCTGGCAATGATTTCTTCATCATATTCTTTTATAGTTGAACTTTCTACTTACAATTTTCTATCTGAATTAATATCTGTAATGATCTGCTTTATAAGGACCATCAACGGAAACGCCAATGTAAGCAGCTTGCTCAGGAGTCAGTTTGGTTAGCTTCACTCCAATCTTTTCAAGGTGGAGACGGGCAACTTCTTCGTCCAATTCTTTAGGCAAACGATAAACATTAATTTCGTATTTCTTCTGGAACAGTTCAATCTGAGCCAATGTCTGGTTTGTGAATGAGTTACTCATTACAAATGATGGGTGACCTGTTGCACAACCAAGATTAACCAAACGGCCATCAGCAAGAAGAAGAACAGAATGTCCGTCTGGGAAGAAGTACTGATCAACCTGTGGTTTGATATTACGACTCTTGATACCAGGATAGTTCTTCAGGTTCTCAACCTGTATTTCATTGTCGAAGTGACCAATGTTACAGATGATAGCCTGATCTTTCATCTTTTCAATGTGCTCAATGCGGATAATATCAATATTACCTGTTGTGGTAACAAAGATGTTTCCCTGACTTGCGGCATCTTCCATTGTCATTACTTCAAAGCCTTCCATTGCAGCCTGAAGCGCACAGATAGGATCAATTTCAGTAACAATAACTCTTGCTCCGTAAGAACGCATAGAGTGAGAACAACCTTTACCTACATCACCATAACCGCAAACAACAGCTACTTTTCCGGCAATCATTACGTCAGTAGCACGTTTGATACCATCGGCCAAAGACTCGCGGCAACCATATAAGTTATCGAACTTAGATTTTGTAACTGAGTCGTTTACGTTAAATGCAGGGAAAAGAAGCTTTCCTTCTTCCATCATCTGGTACAAACGGTGAACACCTGTTGTTGTTTCTTCAGATACACCACGAATTTCAGGAACCATACGTCCCCAGATACCGTTATCTTCCTTCAATACATTTTTCAGGATAGCATACAGTTGCTTTTCGTCTTCTGCATGAACTTCAGCATCAAGTAAAGAAGGATTCTTTTCTGCTTCATATCCACAGTGAATCATCATGGTAGCATCACCACCATCGTCAACAATAACTGTTGGTCCCTGGTGACCAGGGAAAGTTAGTGCCTGCAAAGTACACCACCAGTATTCTTCCAATGTTTCACCTTTCCATGCAAAAACAGGAACTCCTGAAGCAGCAATAGCAGCAGCAGCATGGTCTTGCGTAGAATATATATTACATGAGCACCAACGCACATCTGCACCCAAAGCAACCAATGTTTCAATCAACACAGCTGTTTGAATGGTCATGTGAAGTGAGCCCATAATACGAGCACCTTTAAGAGGTTTAGATTCTCCATACTTTTCGCGAAGAGCCATTAGCCCAGGCATTTCTTGTTCTGCCAGATCGAGTTCCTTGCGACCAAAGTCGGCAAGCGTAATGTCTGCCACTTTATAAGGCAGCTCAGAGAATAATTTTGTAGACATACTAAAATGTTATTAGTTTATTAAATTAATTCGGCAAAGATAAGATTTTCTAAATAGTGACACAAAAGGTATTCCGATTTTTTAATAATGATACTCACCTCTTTATGCTTTCTTGTGTTTCATGAGGTATAAAAGATGTAATGAAGGGTATAAACAACAAATCCCGGACAAAGTTTTTATTCTTTTGCCCGGGATTCAATAAAGCTATTCTAAAAATTAAATAATTTCAATCCCTTGTTCTTCGCAAAGCTTCAGACTCAGCTCTTTCAATTTGAACTTCTGAATTTTACCACTTCCCGTCATTGGGAATTCATCAACGAAGAACACATATTTAGGTGTTTTGTATCTGGCTATTTTATCTTTGCAATAATCACGAACATCTGAAGTTTCCATATCCACTCCTTCGTGAAGTATAATAAACGCGCCAACCGCTTCGCCATATTTCTCAGAAGGTACTCCGGCTACCTGCACATCTTTTACTCCGGGAAGCTTGTACAAGAATTCTTCAATCTCACGTGGATAGATGTTTTCTCCTCCACGGATAATCATATCTTTAATTCGTCCGGTAATACGGTAGTTGCCATCCTCGTCTTTTACGCCGAGATCGCCCGAATGAAGAAAACCGTTCTTATCAATCACTTCGGCAGTTGCTTCAGGATTCTTATAATAACCTTTCATGGTATTATAACCGCGGTTACACATCTCTCCCTGAACACCTACAAGACACTCTTCTCCCGTTTCGGGATCAATAACTTTCACTTCAGTAAATTCAAATTCATAACCCACTGTATTGCAACGAGCATCAAATGAATCATCAATTCGTGTTTGAGTCATTCCCGGTGAAGTTTCCGTCAAGCCATATACACTGGTTACTCTCATGAACATCTTTTCCTGCACCTGCTTCATCAGTTCCACCGGACAAAGGGAGCCGGCCATAATTCCTGTACGAAGAGAGGTAAGATCAAACATATCAAACATAGGGTGATGAAGTTCCGCTATAAACATAGTAGGTACTCCATAAACAGCTGTACACCGTTCTTTGTGAATGGAAGCAAGAACAACTAACGGATCAAAACGTTCCACCATTACCTGTGTGCAGCCATGTGTTAATACATTCATGCTGGCAAGCACCACTCCAAAGCAATGGAACAAAGGAACGCAACAACATAGTTTATCATCTGCGGTGAATTTCATGTGTTCACCGGTTAGATATCCATTATTTGCAATGTTATGGTGAGACAACATAACACCTTTAGGGAAACCGGTGGTACCGGATGTATATTGCATGTTTACCACATCATGGCAGCTTACCTTCTTTTTAGCTTCAGTCAAACAAGTATCATCCACATTCTTTCCAAGAAGGAGTACTTCCGATGTGTTATACATTCCACGAAGTTTCTCTTGTCCGATGTAAACCACATTCTTCATCTGAGGGAAGTGTTTGCTTTGCAAATGACCACGTTGGCTGGTTTTCAGTTCCGGAAGCATCTTATAGACCATATCCACAAAGTCACTGTCGCGATCACCATTGGTGATGCACAATGTGTGCATATCCGAGTTTTTGCATAGATATTCCAGTTCGGCCAACTTATAACTAGTATTGACCGTTACATATATGGCACCAACCTTGCCGCAAGCGTAGAGAAACGTAAGCCAGTCTGGCACATTATTTGCCCATATTCCTACATGCGTACCTTTTTCTACACCGATAGAAAGAAGCCCTTTAGCCATCTCGTCCACACGTTCATTGAATTGCTTCCAGGTAAAGCGTAAGTTTCTGTCGGAATATACAATATATTCCTTATCCGGAGTTTCCTCAGCCCAGTGTTCCAGCCACTGCCCCAAGGTTCTATCAAATAATTGCATATGTCTGTTTATTAAATAGGAGTATAGATTACGGCCAATATTTTAGCTGCCTGTCCTTCAAAAGCATGTACGTGGTGAGGTACAATAGAATCGTAATAGATGCTATCGCCTTCTTCAAGTACATACGTATCTTTTCCATAGTTAATTTCCATCGTTCCTTCCATAACCATGATAAATTCTTCCCCTTCGTGCGAAGAGAGTACGAATTCATTATCCGAGCTTGCAGCCACATCTATAATGAAAGGTTCCATGTGCCTGTCCGCTTTCGATTTTGAAAGAGAATGGTATTCCATGTGTCTACGTGAATGAATGGCATTATTCGAAAAGCTAATGGTATCACTAGCCTCTTCTTTACGGCAAAGTACAGGTCCCTGTTCATCCATATCGTCAAGGAATGTACCTAAGCGTACTCCAAGCACCCGTGCGATTTTAATCAGCGGAGCAAGAGATGGAAGATCTATATTATTTTCAATTCGTTCAATCTGTTCCACTGCTAAACCAGAACGTTCTGCCAGCTCATCAATACTTATACTCTTTGCTTCGCGAAGTGCTTTAATCTTCTCTCCTACAATTTTACTATTGTCCATACTGCCTTTTTAATATTAATTCATTAGGTAATTTCCGCAAAAATAACTAAATCTTTAATCAAATAAAAGGATTTCCTGATAATTTATTATAAGGAAGGATATTTATGCGTTACAGAGCATTCCTTATTGACAGACAACTCGTTTCTACAAACAGGCTTTGTGAAATAACTATCAGTATGTTATAACAAACAAGGCCGCTTTCCTGTTTGGAAAACGGCCTTGACAATGCTTTCGTAGAAAATTACTTTCTAAGTCCGAGAGTCTTAATGATTTCACGATATCTCATGATATCAACATCCTTAAGGTAGTTCAAAAGTCTACGACGTTTTGATACCAAAATAACTAGTGATCTCTCTGTGGTATAATCTTTTCTGTTAAGCTTTAAATGCTCAGTCAGGTGAGAAATACGGTATGAGAACAATGCTATCTGAGATTCAGGTGACCCAGTATCAGTGTTAGACTTTCCGTACTTTTCAAAGATTTCTTGTTTTTTAGCTACATCTAAATACATAATTCTTAGCTTTTTTTTAAATATAAATATTCTTTGAGTGCGCAAAGATAGATATTATCTTCTATTTCACAAAGCTTTAAATCAAATAATTAAGAGGTTTATCTTATTTTTCATTAATAATTATTTATTTAACGTACCTCTATTTAATTTTATGCGTAGACCTAAATATAATAAACTGTAGATCTAACATCTTTTAGGTGTAGGTTATTTTATAAATATCTCTTTTTTTCGGAACCTAACTATCGGTTTTACATCAATTAAGATACAGGTTCCGATATTTTGTCGTACCTTTGCGCCCAAATTACTTACCTATGCAAAATATTAGAAACATTGCAATTATTGCCCACGTAGACCATGGGAAAACAACATTAGTCGATAAAATGCTTTTAGCCGGACACTTGTTCCGCGACAATCAAACAAGTGGTGAATTAATCTTAGACAATAATGACCTTGAACGTGAACGAGGGATAACGATCCTTTCGAAGAACGTTTCTATCAATTATAAGGAGACTAAAATCAATATTATTGATACTCCGGGTCACTCCGACTTCGGTGGTGAAGTGGAGCGTGTTCTTAATATGGCCGATGGATGTGTACTTTTGGTCGACGCGTTTGAAGGCCCAATGCCTCAGACACGTTTTGTGCTTCAAAAAGCACTTCAGATTGGTTTGAAACCTATTGTTGTAATCAACAAGGTAGATAAGCCTAACTGTCGTCCGGAAGAAGTTCATGAAATGGTATTCGATTTAATGTGTAGTCTTGATGCTACAGAAGAGCAATTAGACTTCCCAACCATTTACGGATCTGCAAAGAACGGATGGATGAGCGAAGACTGGGAAAAGCCTACCGAAGATATCATTCCTTTATTGGATTGCATTGTAGAAAATATCCCAGCTCCTGAGACATTAGAAGGAACTCCTCAGATGTTAATCACATCATTGGACTATTCTTCTTTTACAGGACGTATTGCCGTAGGTCGTGTTCACCGTGGTACATTGAAAGAAAACATGGCTGTTTCTTTGGTAAAAAGAGATGGAACTGTTGTAAAATCAAAGATCAAGGAAGTTCATGTATTTGAAGGACTGGGACGTGCTAAAGCAACAGAAGTTAATTCCGGTGATATTTGTGCATTAATAGGTATAGAAGGATTTGATATTGGTGATTCAATATGTGATATAGAGAATCCGGAACCATTAACTCCGATTGCTATTGACGAGCCAACTATGAGTATGCTCTTCACTATCAACGACTCTCCTTTCTTTGGAAAAGATGGTAAATTTGTGACTTCACGCCACATTAGTGACCGTCTTATAAAAGAATTAGATAAAAATCTTGCTCTTCGCGTTCAAAATTGTGAGACTTCTGATAAATGGTTAGTATTTGGTCGTGGTGTACTTCACTTGTCTGTACTTATTGAGACAATGCGCCGTGAAGGATACGAACTTCAGGTAGGACAACCACAGGTTCTCTATAAAGAAATAGACGGAAGAAAATGTGAACCTATTGAAGAACTTACCATCAATGTAACTGAAGAATATTCAAGCAAAATCATTGATATGGTTACCCGCAGAAAAGGAGAAATGACTGCTATGGATAATAATGGCGAACGCATCAACATGACATTCGACATGCCTTCACGCGGAATTATCGGTTTACGTACCAACGTACTTACCGCATCTGCAGGAGAAGCTATCATGGCTCACCGTTTCAAGGAATATCAACCATTCAAGGGAGAGATTGAACGTCGTACTAACGGTTCTATTGTTGCAATGGAAGCAGGTACAGCATTCGCTTATGCACTTGACAAACTTCAGGATCGCGGTAAATTCTTTATCTTCCCTCAGGAAGAGGTTTATGCTGGACAGATCGTTGGCGAGCATTGCAAAGACAGTGACCTTGTAGTTAATGTAACTAAATCAAAGAAACTGACCAACACCCGTGCTTCCGGTACTGACGATAAAGCCAGAATCATTACTCCGATTGTCTTCTCACTTGAAGAAGCATTGGAATATATCAAGGAAGATGAATATGTTGAAATCACTCCTAAGCACATGCGTATGCGTAAGGTCATATTAGACGAAAACGAACGTAAGCGTAGCTCAAGATCATAAGTAGAAGCATCTGCTTATAACATATAAAATGATTTTAGAATTTAATTCTACTGTTGTTCACTTAACCTATAAAATAGCGTAAAAAGATGACAGGAGAATTAGAATCTAAAATCATTTCTTTTTTAAGGTTCCCGCTAATCGCAGGAGTTGTTCTTATACATGCATACGGCGGATTAACAATGCAAGGCAAAGACATGGGAACTCTGAATGAATATCCCATCAATGACGCCATTCAATATCTTTTCTCCAGAATACTTACCAGTGTATGCGTTCCCTGTTTCTTTTTCATCTCAGGCTATCTGTTTTACATTAAGGAGAACGATTGCTATAAAAACAAAATCAGAAAAAGAATAAAGACGCTCCTTATTCCTTACCTATTCTGGAATGCGCTGATTCTGCTTTTTTTGTATACAGCACAAACTTTACCATCTATCAGCAACCTTTTTTCTGGAGCCCACAAACTTATAAGAGATTACTCTTTCCGGGATTCCCTTTATGCATTCTGGTCAGTTGAGGGAGGTGATCCAATAGTAGGTCAGTTCTGGTTCTTAAGAGATTTAATGGTAGTATGCATTTTTAGCCCGGTAATAAAAATCTTTATCAACAACTTTAAGCATTGGGGAATATTCATTTTAGGTGTTCTTTGGTTCTTCGACTGGTGGACAAACATGCTTTGGTTTGGTAGCAAAGCCGGATTCTTCTTTTCTTTAGGAGCCTACTTCAGTCTGAATAAAAAGTCTTTCTTGGATAGCATCTATAAATATATCCATTATGAATATATTATTTATCTCGTTTTAATCATAGCTGATCTCATAAGCAGAGACACTAAATACAATATCTATATTCATAATTCAGGAGTAATAATTGGCCTGATAGTTCTTATTAAATCTACAGCATATTTAATAAAGAAAAGAGTGCATATAATGCCGGTACTGACCAATGCCAGTTTCTTAATTTATGCAATGCATGAACCATTCCAGCGGCTATTCAGAAAGGTTCTTTTCAAAACACTAATCCCTGATAGAGAGATTGCATTTATTGCTTTATACTTTACTGTTCCAGCAATAATGATTACCCTGATCACTCTGTTTTATTTACTTCTTCATAAATATTACCCGAGCTTCCTTAAATACATTACAGGTGGAAGATAATGGTGTCTAAAGATAGCTATACGCTGAGCTATAATCAGAATCTTACCAGTACTCTTTCTAAAGTTCTATAGACTGATAGAAGTCCTTGCCGTAAACTAGCGGCCGACTACAAACAAAGAAGCTGCGCCATCAAACAAAGAAGCTATACAAAGCACCAAAAAAAGGGCGATCTAATAAGAGACCGCCCTTTTTTGGTTTTATAAAATATAAAGGGGAACTTATTAAAGTTGTGGGCCAGCAGCAACTAATGCTTTACCAGCTTCGTTACCTGTGAACTTAGCGAAGTTCTTGATGAAACGAGCAGAAAGATCTTTTGCTTTTTCTTCCCATTGAGTTGCATCAGCATAAGTATCACGAGGATCTAAGATCTTAGGATCTACACCTGGTAAAGCTGTTGGAACTTCGAAAGAGAAGTAAGGGATAGTCTTAGTTTCTGCTTTGTCAATAGAACCATCAAGGATAGCATCAATGATACCTCTTGTATCTTTGATAGAGATTCTCTTACCAGTACCATTCCAACCAGTGTTAACCAAGTATGCCTTAGCACCTGACTTATCCATCTTCTTAACCAATTCCTGAGCATATTTTGTTGGGTGTAAAGAAAGGAATGCTGCACCGAAACAAGAAGAGAATGTTGGAGTTGGTTCAGTAATACCACGTTCTGTTCCAGCTAATTTAGCAGTGAAACCAGAAAGGAAGTAATATTGAGTTTGTTCTGGAGTTAAGATAGAAACTGGAGGAAGAACACCGAATGCATCAGCAGACAAGAAGATCACCTTCTTAGCAGCAGGAGCCTTAGAAACTGGCTTAACGATGTTTTCAATATGATAAATAGGATAAGAAACACGAGTGTTTTCAGTTACTGTTTTATCATCGAAGTTAATCTTACCATCAGCAGCAACAGTAACGTTTTCAAGAAGAGCGTCACGTTTGATTGCAGCGTAGATATCAGGTTCGTTTTCTTTGCTCAAGTTAATAACCTTAGCATAACAACCACCTTCAAAGTTGAATACACCTTCATCATCCCATCCGTGTTCGTCGTCACCGATCAATTCACGTTTTGGATCTGTAGAAAGAGTTGTTTTACCTGTTCCTGACAAACCAAAGAAGATTGCTGTTTCACCATCTTTATTTGTGTTTGCAGAGCAGTGCATAGAAGCCATACCTTGTAATGGAAGTAAGTAGTTCATGTAAGAGAACATACCTTTCTTCATTTCACCACCATACCAAGTACCACCGATCAACTGGATTTTTTCAGTCAAGTTGAATACAACGAATGTCTTAGAGTTCAAACCTAATTTAGCATAGTCATCACCTGCATCAGTCTTAGAACCATTCATTACAACGAAATCAGGTTCGCCATAGTTAGCCAATTCTTCTTCTGTAGGACGGATAAACATATTCTTAACGAAATGTGCCTGCCAAGCTACTTCCATGATGAAACGGATTTTCAAACGGCTGCTTTCGTTAGCTCCGCAGAAAGTATCCATAACAAAAAGACGTTTTTGAGAAAGTTCTTTTGTAACAACACCTTTCAATACATTCCAGCTTTCCTGAGAAAGAGGTTTGTTATCATTCTTGTATTCGTCAGAAGTCCACCATACTGTATTTTCAGTAGTTGCATCTTTAACAAAGAATTTATCTTTAGGAGAACGACCTGTGTAAACACCTGTCATTACATTTACTGCACCTAGTTCTGATACCTGACCTTTTTCAAAGCCTTCCAAACCAGCCTTTGTTTCTTCTGCGAACAACTGTTCGTAAGATGGATTGTGTAGGATCTCAGTTGCACCTACAATGCCATACTTGCTTAAATCTAAGTTTGCCATTTCTTTTGAATTAATTTAAATTGGTATAATATATCTCTGTTCTTTAGTCTATCTTACTTGTTCAAGTAATCCTTGTAAACCGGATACAAAAGTAATACTTTATTTGGAAAGAAATACTATATTAAAGAAATTTTTCTTTAATTAGACCGGTTTTATAATTACATAACAAATTAACAGCTTTTTTGATATTCATAAAAAATAAATTCGTTATTTTGCACCCCGTAAAGCGATAGAGCGATGATTGTAGTTTATGCAGATGAAAAGAGTCCCCGACTCGATTATATACTTTCCCGGATATTCAAAAATACGCTGGGGGTTGAGTTCTATTTTACAACCAATAAAGATGAATTTATAGCTTCACAACTACCCTCTGTCAACTATTCTTCAGAGAAACTACATAAAGGACTATGGATAGTTCCGGACACCTTATTATATAGTAAAGGAATTATTAAACAGAAAATAGAAAGTTTTGCACACTGGAAAGGTTATCCGGTATTCTTTTCCCAGAAGGAAGGAGATATCCCCTTTGATTTATTCTCAGCGGCATTCTACCTAATAACAAGATATGAAGAATATTGTTCGACAGCACTAGACATCCATGGGCGTTATCAGTACTCAGATAGTGTTATCTGCAGAATGGGGTGCATTGAAGAGCCTATTGTTGATCAATGGGCTTACGCTTTAAAGGAAGAATTACTCAAACTTAACCCTGATTGCAAGTTTGCTCCCCGATCGTTCAATTTCATACCAACCATTGACATTGATCATCCCTACCTTTATCGCAACAAAGGCTTTATTCTGAATGCTTTATGCTTGGTAAAAGATCTATTGAGAAGAAATTTTTCTGTTTTCAAAGATCGGCTTCTTACTGTCCTCCATCTAAAAGAAGATATCTATTTCAATTTTGGGTACCTTCTCCAACTATATAAAGAGCAAGGGACTGAGGGATTTTTTTTTGTGCACAGAGGTCCTTATGGGAAGTTTGATCGCAGATATATTTACCCTTCCCGCCACTATAAAGAAACATTAAGACGTATCTCCGAAGAACATTCGGTTTTTATCCACCCCTCTTATATTGCAGCTTTCAATAATTTACAATTCTGCAAAGAGAAGATGGAACTGGAACAAGTGCTAAACAGAAAAATAGAAGGGAGCAGGCAACATTTCCTTCGTTTCCGCTTCCCTGAGACTTTCAGGCAATTACTGGCTGCCGGCATTCACGATGATTACTCTGTGCTTTATTCCAATCAATACGGATTCCGGGCCGGGACAAGCATTCCTTTCCCTTTCTATGATGTGGAGATGAATCAGGAAACCGACCTGATAATACATCCGTCGGCCGTAATGGATATTACTTTACTGAGGGATTTCAATATGACTCCACAAGAAGCACTTGAGAAAATAAAAGAGCTTGCTGAAAAAGTAAGAGCTGTAAATGGAGATTTCATCGTTCTTTTCCACAATTCCTCTCTGACAGAAACCAATGAATGGAAAGGGTGGAAAGAGATATATACAGAAATGATTAAACAAATATAATATAATAAACAAAAACAATGAAGATTATTAATTTTGGTGAGACAAATTCCATTTTAAATCAGTATGTTTCAGAAATAAGAAACGTAGAAGTGCAAAATGACAGCATGCGCTTCCGACGCAATATTGAGCGAATTGGTGAAATTATGGCTTATGAAATGAGTAAGGAATTTGCTTATTCAACTAAAAATGTTCAGACTCCACTAGGCATTGCTCCTGTAAACACTCCGGATAACGAGATTGTTATCAGCACAATTCTTCGTGCCGGTCTTCCTTTCCATCAAGGTTTCTTAAACTATTTTGATAAAGCAGAAAATGCGTTTGTATCAGCATATAGAAAATACAAAGACGCACTTAAGTTTGAAATCAATATTGAGTACATTGCCTCTCCACGAATTGCCGGCAAAACATTAATCATTACCGACCCAATGCTTGCTACAGGAAGTTCTCTGGAACTAAGCTATGGTGCTATGCTAACAAAAGGTAATCCATCTGAAATACATGTTGCCGCTATTATTGCAAGCAAACAGGCAATTGAGTATATTCAGAAAATATTCCCTGAGGAAAAGACAACTATCTGGTGTGCAGCAATTGACCCGGAAATTGATTCTCATTCTTATATTGTTCCGGGATTAGGAGATGCAGGTGACTTAGCATACGGAGAAAAAGAGTAAGGATAATAGCTGTTTTTACAAGCTACTCAACTAGACAGTATATTACTTTTCAGATAAAAAGAATGCAGGCTTAAAAGGTAATTCCTTTAAGCCTGCATTCTTTTTATCTATATTATATCTAGGAAATTACTTAATTTCCCAAGTTTCACCACTAAGCAAGAAATCTTCAAGTTTACGAGCTGGCTTCTTTGCCTGAACCTCTTTGATTTGAGCATATAAACACTCCTCATAACTTGGAGCCTGTACATCACGGATAACACCTAAGGCAACAGGAAAATCAGGACCTTCCATCAACGCTAGTTTCATGTGAAGTGTATTGTCTTCACAATGAGCATCGTGCACCAGAATATCTTTTTCAGTTACGCCATTCTCACCCAAAGTTACCACTTTCAAGCCAAAACCTTGTTGCATAAGACCCTTGTCATTGTTTTCTCCAAACAACATTGGCTTTCCCTGTTTCAGGTAAATTGCATTCTTTGCACGTCCCTCTTTTGTAGCAACCGCACTGTAACATCCATCATTAAAGATCACACAATTCTGCAATACCTCAACCACAGAAGCTCCTTTATGGCAAGCTGAAGCTTTCAACACTTCAACTGAACCCGGAGAATCTACATCCACACATCTTCCAAAGAATCTTCCTCTTGCACCAAAAGCTAGTTCTGCCGGGCGGAAAGGATCTTCTACTGTACCGTAAGGAGATGATTTAGATACAAATCCACGAGGAGAAGTTGGTGAATATTGTCCTTTCGTTAATCCGTAAATACGGTTATTCAGAAGAACAATATTGATATTTATATTTCTACGAAGAGCATGAATAAAGTGATTTCCACCAATAGCCAGTCCGTCACCGTCACCAGATATCTGCCAAACGGTTAAATCAGGATTAGCAACCTTCACTCCGGTAGCAATGGCTGCTGCACGTCCATGAATGGTATGAAAGCCGTAAGTATTCATATAGTAAGGTAGGCGGGATGAACATCCAATACCCGAAATCACAGCTGTCATGTTCGGAGCAATGCCCAGTTCCGCCATTGTTTTGTGCAAAGAATTAAGCAACGCATGGTCACCACAACCCGGGCACCAACGAACATACTGATCACTCTTAAAATCTTTTGCTGTATATAATTGTTCGCTCATCTTACTTTTCCTCCATCAATTTAGTAAATTCTTCCGCAAGTCTATTCACATTGAAAGGCTGTCCTTTCACTCTATTGAACTGACAGATATCCAATCCTGGAATCTTCATACGAAGAAGTCCGGCAAACTGTCCCAGGTTCTGTTCAACCACAACAATCTTTTTGAATGCTCTCAGCACCTCTTCAGTGTTCTTAGGCATTGGATTGATGTATTGGAAATGAGCCAAAGCTACCTTTTTACCCTCTTGCTGACATTTTTCAACAGCAGAATAAAGGTGACCGTAAGTACCTCCCCATCCTACAACAAGCAGGTCGGCATCTTTGTCGCCCTGAACTTCCAGCTCCGGAATGCAATTAGCAATATAATCAATTTTTTCCTGACGGGTCAATGTCATTTTCTGGTGATTGTCCGGATCAGTAGAAATTGCACTTGTAGCAAAATCTTTTTCCAGTCCACCTACTCTATGCATAAAGCCTTCCATACCAGGAACAGCCCAGTAACGAACCTGAGATTCCATATTGCGCATGTATGGCTTCCATACTTCCTGCATCTCTTTGGTTACATAGTTAGGTTTAATTTCAGGATAATCTTTCAGTGAAGGAATCTTCCACGCTGCAGACCCGTTGGCAATATATGCATCTGTAAGAAGAATGACCGGAGTCATATGCTCCAATGCTATTTTAGCTGCCATATAAGCAGAATCAAAACAATTTGTAGGAGAAGTTGCAGCTATTACAACCAGCGGACTTTCACCGTTACGGCCATAAACAGCCTGCAATAAGTCGGTCTGTTCGCTCTTGGTTGGCAAACCTGTTGAAGGACCACCACGCTGAACATTCACAATCACTAATGGTAGCTCAGCAATAACAGCCAGATTAATAGCTTCACTTTTAAGACAAATACCCGGACCCGATGTAGTTGTTACCGCCAGATTACCTGCAAAAGAGGCTCCGATAGCACTACATGCACCAGAAATTTCATCTTCACACTGCACAGTAACTACCCCCAGCTCTTTCCATTTAGCAAGATTATGAAGAATATCAGTAGCCGGAGTAATAGGATATGAACCTAAGAACAACTGTAAGCCAGCTTTTTCAGCAGCAGCAACAAGTCCGTAAGAAGTGGCAAGGTTACCATTCACATCAGTATAAAAGCCTTTTTCTTTCTCACCCTTAGATTCAACGATATAAGTAGATACTGAAGCATGGATATTATGACCATAATTGTATCCATC
The DNA here is from genome assembly GCF_963676325.1 of uncultured Bacteroides sp. Lineage (NCBI taxonomy): Bacteria > Pseudomonadati > Bacteroidota > Bacteroidia > Bacteroidales > Bacteroidaceae > Bacteroides > uncultured Bacteroides sp. Next base: position 237,298 of record NZ_OY781099.1, on the reverse strand, counting down.
CGTCAACACCTTGATATTTGCTTCGGCAATAGTAGGTTTCTTTGCAAACTTATCGTTAAGCATGTGCATAGCATGATCCAAAGGACGATTGAATAACCAGCAAACCAGTCCTAAAGCAAACATATTTTTGCAACGAACGGCAGCTTTATTATCCAGCCCGCTATCCTTCAGACTCTCTTTACACATAGAAGAGATAGGCGCATCAAGAACCTGGTTCAGAATACCCAGTTCTGTAAAAGGATCATCAGTTACATAAAGCGCTTTCTCCAGATCCTTCTTGGTAAAAGAGTCTGTATCGATAATAATAATGGATTGTGGAGTAATGAATTTCACATTGGTTTTTAATGCTGCGGGGTTCATTGCAACAAGAACATCGCATTTATCACCCGAAGTAAAAACTTTCTTTGCACCAATATGTACCTGGAAACCGGAAACTCCACTAATTGTTCCCTGCGGGGCACGGATTTCAGCCGGATAATCGGGAAATGTAGAAATATCATTTCCTAATACAGCTGATAAATTAGAGAAAATGTTTCCGGCCAACTGCATACCATCACCGGAATCACCAGAGAAGCGAACTACCACTCTCTCTAATTCTTTAACTACCATTTCGTCTGCCATAACTTATATACTAAAAAGATTTAATGTCGCACAAAACGCATAAACAGAAGTTCTTATTTATACCAACTTACGTTGATTGACTTCTGTTTATGCGTTTACAAAGGTCGGAAAGTTATGCGACTTGGCAAAATCTTTTTGAAATTATCTAAGTAGCAGCAACAACTATTTATCCTTCCATAGTGCCTATTTTATTACTTTTTGAGGCAAAGTAAGAGAATTATTCTTCATTCATAGGCATCGACATATTTTCATCGCTTGGCTTATTTGTCTTATTACTTTTTGCTCGCATATTTCCGAAATTATATGTGAATACAAAGCCAACCTGTCTTCCACTTCTCCAGTTTTTTGAATCCTGTATAAATCCGGAACCATAGGTAAGTGTTTGCTGACTGCGGGAATTAAGAATATCGCGGGCATTGATGCTCAGACTAAATTTCTTATTCATAAACGACTTTCGTAAACCGGCATCAAATGAATAATTTGCTTTTTGTGTACCCTGAGCCACAACCTGCTTAGCATTATAGCTTCCTGTTAACTGCAGAGAAATTGCTTTTGGAAGGATAACATTGGCAATCATTCGGGCATTCCATGAGAAATCCTCATTGCCTTTACCAATCACCGGAATCACAGCTCCTTTTGGTAAATAGCTAAATCCATCAAGTTTATAATAGAACAGATTTACTGTTGTAGTAAGATCAAGTATTTTAAGCAGCTTGTTTTTACCTACCAACTCAACACCGGCCGACTGAGACTTAGCCACATTGTCATATGTGCTCTTCATTACATTTCCATCCAGATATCTAATACTCTGAATTACATCATCCGTTGTACGGTAATAGCCAGACAAAGAAAGCATCTGATCTTCCCAGTTCTTAATGTAATTTAATTCAAATGCATTAGAATATTCGGGATTCAATTCCGGGTTACCAAAAGAGATGTTTGTTGAGTCAGTAATATTCATAAAAGAATTTAACTGAGGTCCCCATGGTCGTGAAATACGTCGGGTGTAATTCAACTGTATTTCATTATTGTTCGGCAATGCATAGGAAACAAATGCACTTGGGAACAAACTAAAGTAATCCTTTGAAAATGGAATACTATTTTTTGCATAATCTTCTGATCTGGTATCTATCTTTGAATATTCGCCACGCATACCCAACTGATAACCAAACTTACTAACACGACCAGAATAAGTGGCATACAACGCATGAACATCCTGATTATAAATAAACCGGTTATACAAGTTATTATCAAATAATGCAGAACCTTCGGTGGTGCCAGAATAAGTCTGAACAGGACTATTTTCTCTTCCAAGTGTTCCTTTATAACCCGCTTCCAGCTTTGTATTATCATTTATTTTATTCTGATAATCCAACTGGAATTCCCAGTTATTATTATTTATATTATTTAGCTGACGTTGATATGACGATGTTGTTTTATCTGTATAGAAAGAGTTCTGATTGAAAATACTGGTATTGTCCATCCCCCAGTTATTATAGGATGCAGTAAAATCCAGATAGCTGTCTTTTGTAAAATCATGCTTATATCCAAGTTCCACATTTCCACCATTCATGGAATTATCGGAGTCCGACAAACGATTACTTTTATTAAAAGAGCCAGGAACATTACTTAAATAGTTGATAGAGTTATTGCTTTTCATTTTACCAAACATACCAAATCCGCCAACAGTAAAGTGATCTTTGGGGGTATAATGATAAGTAACGCCTCCTCTTAGGAATAATCCAGAACGGCTTCCATCCTGATCAGATGTCTGATTTAAGTAAGTGTCATCACTTGTACTTTCGGTACTCTGAGTATTTGTTCTATTGGTAAAACCACCTCCGGTTCTTTCATGGTGACGATAACCTGCATTCCCATAAATATCAAACTTACTGCTGCTGTAATTGATATTGAAACTTCCATTGTATCCACCTCTCGTATCTGCTCCACCCTGTGCACTACCAAAATAACCGGCTTTACGATCTTGTTTCAATACAATATTGATGATACCAGCCGTACCGTCGGGACTGTATTTTGCTGAAGGATTAGTTATCACCTCTATTTTCTCAATACTTTCTGCAGGCATCTGTTCCAGAACCTGAGCTCTGTTATCAGCAGACAAGCCGGATGCTTTTCCGTTAATCCAGACTGTAACATTTGAATTACCACGAAGAGAAACTTCCCCTTCATTGCTCACTTCGACAGAAGGAATATTGGTTAAAACATCACTTGCCGATCCACCGGCAGAAGCAATATTCTGATCTACATTAAAGACTTTTTTGTCTATTTCAAATTTCATCTGAGACTTTTGGCCTGTTACTTCCACTCCCTTTAGCTCATGACTATCTTCGGCCAGAGAAATCATACTCATATTTACACTCTTCTTTGAAGAGTTTATCGTAAACTCCTTTTCATATGCTTTATATCCAATGTACGAGACACTTACAATATATGTGCCATCTTTTAACCCTCCTAAAGCGAATGACCCACTCTGGTCTGTAACAACTCCTTTTACCAAAGAAGTATGAGTTTTCGTTTTAATGCTAACACTAACGAACTGCAAAGCCTCCTTTGTTTTTGAATCAATTACCGTACCTTTAATACCTCCCAACTCAATGGAAGCCGCATAACTACAAATACTAATAACAAGCAACAATGTGCCCAACAACAATCTTTTCATTATCTGGTTTTTATAAATACACTTTTATAAATCATGGAAGTTGGATCCATTTATAATGCAATGGTTTAATTCATTGAGGTTCTTTAACAAAGAAAATCTTTGTACATATCAACAAAATAGATTACCTTTGCCACTGCATTTTGGCCTTGTAGTTCAATGGATAGAATAAAAGTTTCCTAAACTTTAGATCCGAGTTCGATTCTCGGCGGGGCTACAAAATGGAGTTACAAGACTATAAATCAAGGCATTATAGTAGTATCTATCGATCACAATATATAACTTGATTATTCTAACTAAACCCCTCTTTGCTAATTCGGCAATTCAATAAGAATATCTATTTTTATCAGCCACGCTTATTTATATATTTTAAGGAATGACAGTTCTTTTAATTACAGTTCCCAAATCAATTCATCCCATTTATCAAATAACCGTTGCAACCCTGATTAACTGATAAATATAGGTAAACAAATCAAAGTAATTGCTTGGAAAAAATCTTTCTTTATTCTATATTTGTGGATTGTTCATAACTATATCCTCCGGTTAACAGCTAATTTCTGACAGTAATTATCTGTTGACTATGTTTCCTAATGCAGAATTAATTCTATTAAGAAATTATATATAAATATCTGATTATGAGAAGTACTACGTTTCAACCGGTAAGTCTGAGCTTATCTAATTATCGCACATATTTATTTAGTCTCGTGTTTATTGTTGGTAATTTAGTTCTGCCACAAATATGTCACTTAGTTCCTGATGGTGGAAAAATGCTGCTCCCAATTTATTTCTTTACGTTGATTGCATCTTATAAATTTGGGATTCGTATAGGATTATTAACTGCATTACTGTCTCCTTTATGCAATCACCTCCTTTTTGGAATGCCTCCTATTAATGTGTTACCAATATTATTAGTCAAATCTTCCTTATTAGCCATCATTGCCGCCTATATTGCTCAGTACAGCAAGAAAGTTTCTTTGATTCACCTGGCAATTACAGTCGTTGCTTACCAACTGATTGGGGGAATTGCTGAATATTTCATGACCAGCAGTGTTCCATCGGCAATGCAGGATTTCACTCTTGGCTTCCCGGGAATGATTATCCAGATTCTAGGTGGATGGTTTGTTCTAAAAACATTGGCGAATTATGAGTGCTAAGAGTTTTGAGGAAGTCATTGAAAAGATCCATCAGATTCAGATAGAGGAACCATTTGATATGATTGTAGCTATTGCCAATGGTGGAATTATTCCTGCGGCACTATTGAATCAGAAACTGAATCTGGAAGTACATCTTCTCAAGCTGAGCTTAAGGGATAAATATCAGCAGCAGATGTTTGACCAACCACAACTGCTTGAGCCAATTCAGTTTGATTTTGAAGGCAAGAGGATATTGTTGGTTGAAGACCGTATCAAGACTGGTACCACTATTAATTATGCCCGAAAGTTACTGTCAGAAGCTGCTGTAGTGAAAACCTTTGCAGTGAATGGCAATGCTGATTATTGTCTTTATAATGAGAGCTGTTTTAAATTTCCCTGGATTATATAAGCAAATAATATGGATAGACGAGATTTCTTACGTGCACTGGCTTTAACCGGCCTTGCAACAACAGTAAAGCCCAGTGAAGCTTATGATTTACTGATGCAGTCAAGTGAAAGTACGGCAACCAGAAAGGCTTATGATATGGTAGCTGTGATAGGTGGTGAACCTGAAGTTATGTTCCGCCATGCAATTAAGGAGATGGGAGGAATGAGCAAATTTGTAAAAAGAGGACAAAAGGTGGCTATTAAACCAAACATTGGGTGGGATAAGGCTCCTGAACTGGCCAGCAATACAAATCCAAAGCTTGTGGCCGAAGTAGTAAAGCAATGTTTTGCTGCAGGTGCCAAAGAGGTTGTAGTATTTGACCACTCCTGTGACGACTGGCGTAAATGTTACAAGAACAGTGGTATAGAGGAAGCAGCAAAAGAAGCCGGAGCAAAAGTGATGCCGGCTCACGAAGAATCATACTACAGAGCAATCTCCCTTCCACGTGCTAAAAACTTAAAAACAGCCAAAGTACATCAGGCAATATTAGATTGCGATGTATGGATCAATATTCCCGTTCTGAAGAATCATGGCGGAGCAAAGATGACTATCTCTATGAAGAACATGATGGGAATTGTATGGGACAGAGGCTTTTTCCATGAAAACGATCTTCAGCAATGCATTGCAGATATATGTACTTTGCCCAAGCGTCCTGTTCTCAACGTGGTAGATGCTTATCGGGTAATGAAAAGCAATGGTCCACGTGGCAGGTCTACTTCTGATGTAGTACTGGCTAAAGGGTTATTTCTTTCACAAGACATGGTTGCAGTTGATACAGCAGCCGTGAAATTCTTTAATCAGATTACAAACATGCCATTGGGACAGGTAGAACACATCGTCAATGCTTCCAACCTGAAAGTAGGAAGTATGAACCTGGATAAAATGAATATTAAACGAATTAAATTATAAACTTATGTTACGAATTACGCGTATTTCGGCAGCTTTTATCATGCTCTTTCTTATCACCTTCTATTTTGTTGACTTTGCCGGATTACTGCCCCACAAAATAAAACTATTAACAACAATTCAATTTGTACCGGCTCTCCTTGCTTTAAATATAGGAGTATTAGTCGTGTTGTTACTTCTTACACTCCTTTTCGGACGTGTATACTGCTCTGTTATCTGCCCACTGGGAATCTGGCAGGATGTAACTGAGCGTGTGGCAAAGCTCTTCAATAAAAGAAAGAAATATAAGTTTCTGCCCGCTAAAAACATTATCAGGTATGGATTGCTTGGAATAGTAACAATCGTATTTCTCTTTGGTTTTACGTTATTGCTAAGTTTACTTGAGCCTTATAGTATCTTTGGCCGCGTTGCTTCCAATGTATTCCGACCGGCTTATATGTATGGAAATAACTTACTGGCTGGTGCTCTTGGTCACTTTAACAATTACAGTCTGTATGTAATGGAAATAGCAATCAGAAGCATATTCTCATTTGTAGTTGCTTCACTTAGTTTATTGATTGTCTCATTTCTTGGATACAAATACGGACGATTATATTGTAATACAATCTGTCCGGTTGGAAGTTTGTTAGGCCTTATTTCCAAATTCTCATTATTCAAAATAAAGTTCGACGAGAGCAAATGCAACAGCTGCGGAGCTTGTGCCACAAAGTGCAAGTCCTCTTGCATTAACAGCAAAGATCACGAGGTTGACTATAGCCGTTGTGTGGCATGTTTTAACTGCCTACCAGTCTGCAAGAAGAAAGCACTAAGCTACACATATACATTCTCATCCAGTAAAAAGGAAAGTGAGCCTGATAATAGCCGCAGGGCATTCCTTGCTGTAACGGGAGCCGGATTAATAACGCTGCCTATTGCCAAAGCACAAAGTACAATGAATGTATTGAACAGCAAGAAAGCATATAAAAAACAAAATCCGCTTTCTCCTCCGGGATCAATAAGTGCCAAACACCTGCAAGACCATTGTACGGCTTGTCATCTTTGCGTAAGTCGTTGCCCGTCTCATATACTGAAACCTGCTTTCACAGAATACGGATTAAGTGGAATAATGCAGCCGATGATGAGTTTTGAAAAAGGATTCTGCAACTTCGATTGTACAGTCTGTTCAAATACCTGCCCTAACGGAGCTATACTACCGCTGACTAAAGAGGAGAAACATGTAACTCAGATGGGGCGTGTGGTCTATACCATGAAGAACTGCATTGTTTATACTGATAATACTGATTGTGGAGCTTGTTCAGAACATTGCCCTACACAAGCTGTAATGATGGTACCTTATAAGGATGGACTGACTATACCAAGCGTAAATCCCGATATTTGTGTTGGCTGCGGAGGTTGTGAATATGTATGTCCGGCCGAACCAAAAGCCATCAATGTAGAAGGAAATGTGATTCAGCTAAAGGCTAAACCTTTTAAAGAAGAAAAGAATAAAGATGTTAAGATTGACAGCTTTGGCTTTTAAGTAAATGATCTGATAACACTGCAATAAAATCAGTAACCATTGCTCAATAATATAGAATCCATTGGTGAATGGCTGAAAATCATTGGCGAATGAACTGAAAAATATGCTTAATGCTTTTTTAAATATAACCGGACGTTAATCAATGTCCGGTTATGTTTTTTATATAACTGAACCTATTGACTAACATCACATTTTAGTGGATTCTACAGAATAAATTAAAACCTACCATCACTCCATCACTATTTCGCATAACATCCTGATATATTGAATACTAGCCAGTGATGGTAGCATTTTCAACCCTCACTTTGCCCTCACTTTTCAGGGCTACCCTCACTTTTTCGATCAAATTTCAGCAAATTCGGACTCATTTTACTCTGCAATCCTTTTCCTGGATAAACCGGTATCTATCCAGCCAACCTTGCCTCGTACCAAACAACGCCTACTAAGAGAACAGGTAAAAGGAAAAAAACACATAAAAAAATGGCTAATGGGTATCGAAAAAGTGAGGGTAGCCTTGAAAAGTGAGAGTATTGTTAGGGATAAATTGGCTACCATCACTAGATAAAGCACTATTTATCTGAAAGTTAACAGGAAAAGTGAGGGAGTGAGGGATTAAAATACCTTTCGCTGCCAGCAGCAAAAATCAAGCTACAATTCTCTCTTGTATCAGCCCGGGCAAAAATCAGTTATCAGGTAAAATAAGGAACTAACTAATAACAGAAAAGGCTGCCCTTTTACAGAGCAGCCTTTCATTATGTAATATAATCAGGAATTACTGTTCCAAAGCCTTTGCATGTTTTTTTGCTTCTTTCTGTTGCATAATAAATGCAATAGGAGCAGATACAAATAGTGAAGTAAGAGTACCCACAACAATACCAACCATCAATGCAAATGCAAAACTACGGATAGATTCTGCACCTAAGATGAAGATACATAGCATTACCAGCAATGTACATACTGAAGTATTGATAGTACGAGCCAACGTAGTGTTCAATGAATCATTAAACAACTCTGTACGGTCGTGCTTTGGATACAAATGGAAGAACTCACGCACACGGTCAAAGATTACCACCTTATCGTTAATTGAATAACCAATGATTGTCAGGATAGCAGCTATGAAGTTCTGGTCAACTTCCATTGAGAAAGGCAACCTTCCATACAATAATGAGTATACACCCGCAATGATGATTGAGTCAATGGTAAGACCAATAACAGAACCCACACTGAAAGAGATATCTCTGAATCGTAACAAGATATAAAGTCCGATAGCGATCAAAGAAAGTACTACGGCTATAATTGCTCCAATAGTAATGTCCTTAGCAACACTAGGTCCTACTTTCTGAGAACTAACCATACAACCACCAGCTTTAATATCTGAACTCTTAAATGTTTCAAATGATGTTCCGGCAGTCAACAATTTATCTTTAACTGCTTTATAAAGTACATTTTCAATTTCAGAGTCAACGTTATCACCACTTTCCTGGATGCGGTAGTTAGTACTTACACGCACTTTTGTACCATCAGTACCAAGAGCAATTACAGAAACAGAAGCATCACCAAACTGATTTGCCATAAGAGTTCTTACATTCTCTGGTGCAACAGGTTTCTGGAATTGAAGTACATAATTATGTCCACCTGTAAAATCAATACTTGGGCTCAGACCACGAACGGCAAAAGAACCAAAGCAGATTAGCAGGATAGCACCAAATACCATAAATGATTTCTTATTGGTACCCACAAAATTATAATGCGTATGAACGAAAAGCTTCTTAGATAAGTTAGAAGAGAAAGTTAAGTTCAACAGCTTATCTCTATTCATGAAATGTTCGTAAACCACACGTGTCATAAACACAGCAGTAAAGAATGAACAGATAATACCAATTACCAAGGTTGTTGCGAAACCTTTGATAGGTCCTGTACCGAAGTAAAACAAGATAACACCTGTGATAATTGAAGTTAAGTTAGAGTCAAAGATTGCAGAGAATGCATTTGAATAACCTTCTGACAAGGCAGTCTTAACATTCTTACCAGCTCTGAGTTCCTCTTTTGTACGTTCATAAATAAGCACGTTCGCATCTACCGCAATACCAAGAGTCAGCACCATACCGGCAATACCCGAAAGAGTTAACGCTGCCTGGAAAGAAGAAAGAATACCAAGTGTGAAGAACAAGTTAAACAGCAATGCACCATTAGCAATCATACCTGGGATGAATCCGTACATGAAGCACATGAAGGTCATCAACACAACAATTGCTACAATGAATGAAACGATACCGGCATTGATAGATTCCTGACCTAAAGAAGGTCCGATAATATCTTCCTGAACAATGTGTGCAGGTGCAGGCATCTTACCTGATTTCAGCACATTTGCTAAGTCCTTAGATTCTTCCGGAGTAAAGTGTCCACTGATTTCAGAGCTACCACCAGAAATTTCACTATTTACATTTGGTGCAGAATATACATAACCATCAAGAACAATAGCAATTGATTTACCGATATTCTGTTTAGTCATTAAAGCCCATCTTCTTGAACCTTCAGAGTTCATTGACATACTTACAGCAGGTTTGCCATATTGGTCAAAAACATCTTTCGCATCAGTAACTACATCACCTTCCAATGGAGCACGTCCGTTGCGTTCAGTAGATTTGATTGCGTAAAGTTCAAATGTTTGTGCTTTCTTATCACCTTCAACTGCTTTTACTCCCCATTTTAGTCTTAAGTCTTTAGGAAGTTCGTCCTGAACCTGCTTCATTGACAAATAATGGTTGATAGCAGCAGTATCTCTGTAATTTGCATAACCTACAATACATCCCATTCCATTTGTATTTGGCTGGAAGATTGAAAGCAATGGGTGTTCACCTTTAGCCTGAGCCATCTGAGCACTAGTTCCTTTTGCTTCTTTCTTAGCAGATTTGCCTTTTAATGCAGCAAGAAGACTGTCTTTTGCATTAACCTTAGCAGCAGTTGCAACAGCTGTAGAATCTTTTGCAAGAGAATCAGCTTTTACAGTAGTATCTTTAACTGCCACTCCCTTGCCTTCAGCTAACAAACGAAGTTTGCTGTCTATTGAAGAGAGATAAGGAACAATTTCTTTAGAATCATAAGTTTCCCAGAATTCAAGGTTAGCAGAACCCTGAAGCAATTTTCTTACACGTTCAGGTTCTTTAATACCAGGAAGCTCAACCATGATACGTCCCATTTGGTCGGGCAAGCTCTGAATATTAGGTTGAACAACACCGAAACGGTCAATACGAGTACGAAGAACGTTATAAGAGTTATCGATAGCAGCTTTTACTTCTTCTCTTAAAACCTTTTCTACTTCAGAATCTGATGATTTCTGAGTAATCTTATCTTTTAATTGCTGAGTTGCAAATAGTTGTGATAACCTTGCACCCGGAGCTAATTTGTGATACTCTTTAATGAAAAGTGTGATAAAGTCTGACTGACTTTTCTGAGAGAGTTGCTGAGCTGAAGCGAGAGACTTATTGAATGCCGCATCTTCCTTGTGATCTGCTAATGCTTTGATCACATCACCTACAGATACTTCAAGAACAACATTCATACCTCCCTTTAGGTCAAGACCTAAACTAATCTCCATTTCACGACACTGTTTGAGCGTATAATTACGTAGCCACACCTTTTCAGTTGACAAAGAGTCAATGTATTCCTGCTCTAGTTTCGGATCTCCTTTTGCATACTCCGCAGCCTTATTCATATAGTGGCGGGTAACAAAAGAAAACGAAAGATAGAACACACATACAAGTGTGAGCAATACCGCAAAAACTTTTACAAGTCCTTTGTTTTGCATTTTACTTTTAAATTTATATTACTTACTTTAATTAATTTATACTGTTATAGTGCGCAAATATAGCTTTTTTTTCACTTTTATATATAAAGTATAGCAAATATTTGAGTTCTATAGCACATTTTGCATTGACAAAATATGTTATAAAACAGTTCTTTGACTACAAACAGCCAATTAGGGTTTCAAAATAATTATTGAAGACCGCGATTTTTCAACATCGGCTCAAGTTTGGGTTCTGCACCACGGAATTTTTTGTATAGTTCCATGGGATCTTCGCTACCTCCTTTTTCAAGTACATTGGTCCGGAAAGCATCAGCTGTTGTCTTGTCAAATATGCCATGTTCCTTAAATGCTTCAAATGCATCAGAATCTAATACATTTGCCCAAAGATAGCTGTAATATCCGGCAGCATATCCGCCAATGATATGATTAAAATAAGTGCATCTGTATCGTGGTGCAATTTCAGAAATCAGTCCAATCTTGTCCATTGCCTTCTTCTCAAAATCAATTATATTCAAATCTTTTGCATCTTTCAGGTTATGTAATTCCATATCCAGAATAGCAGCAGCAAGAAGTTCTGTTGTCATAAATCCCTGATTGAAGAGTGATTGCTTCTTCAACTTCTGAATCAAGGAATCAGGTATTACTTCTCCGGTTTTATAATGTTTTGCATACATTTTAAGCACCTCAGGTTCAGTAGCCCAATGTTCCATAATCTGAGAAGGTAATTCCACAAAGTCACGGGTAACATTTGTTCCTGAAACCCCATAATAATTACACTTGCTTAAAAGTCCGTGAAGTGCATGCCCAAATTCATGGAACAGCGTTTCTACTTCATCCAAAGTCAGCAATGAAGGTACATCACCCGAAGGTTTAGTAAAACTGGCAACATTACAGATTACCGGACGGATATCTCCGCGCTGATCTTTGTAATTATTCATCCAGGCACCTCCACGTTTTCCAGGACGTGGGAAATAGTCCACATAAAACACTCCCAGATGAGCTCCATTACTATCTTTTACATCAAATGCTTTTACATCCGGATGATAAACAGGAAAATCTTTCAGCTCTGTCAACGTAACACCGTAGAGTTTCTTTGCCACCGCAAAAACTCCTTCGCGAACATTTTCAAGTTTAAAGTAAGGTTTCAGATCTTCTTCGTTAAGATTATATTTTTCCTGACGAAGCTTTTCTGAGTAATACCACCAGTCCCATCCGGCAAGTTTTTCTCCTTTACCCTCCGAATCCATAATTTTCTGTAACTCTGCTGCCTCTTTCTTAGCATTTGCTATTGAGTAACCCCACAATTTATTAAGAAAAGACATTACTGTTGCAGAGTTTTTAGCCATATTTTCGTCCAGCACAAAGTTTGCATAAGTATCAAAGCCCAGCAACTTAGCTTTCTCAAGACGAAGAGTAATCACCTTAGAGATAATTGCCTTATTATCATTTTTATCGCCTTTGTTTGCTCTGTTAATATAAGCGTTGTAAATCTGTTCACGCAGGTTTCTGTTATCGGCATATTGCAGGAAAGGAAGACGACTGGAGCTCTGTAATGTAAAAATCCATTTCCCATCTTTTCCTTGTGCTTTGGCATCATTAGCAGCACTTTGAATAAACCATTCAGGTAATCCGGACAAGTCTTTCTTATCACTAATTACCAGTTTATAAGCGTTTGTTTCATTCAATACATGATTGCTAAAATCTATTTCCAGAGTAGACAGTTCTTTATTAATCTGGCGCAAACGAGCCTGCTTCTGATCGTTCAGTCCAGCACCGGAACGGACAAATTTTTTATATATAAGATCAAGTAAACGCTCTTGTTCACGGGTTAAGTTTAAAGACTTCTTCTGATCATGGATTGTACTAATTCTTTTAAAAAGGGCTTTATTCAGATACACGTTATCGCTGTGTTCTGACAACACAGGAGCCATTTTAATAGAAAGCGCAGTCAGAGAATCATTTGTTTCAGCTTCAGTTAAGTTGAAAAACACTCCTCCTACTCTACGAAGAATTGAACCGCTGTTATCAAAAGCAACAATCGTATTCTTAAAGGTTGGCATTGCTTTATTCGCTATTATAGCCTTAATCTCGGCATTTTGCTGACGGATACCTTCTAAAAAAGCTGGTTCGTAATGCCCTATCTTAATCAGATTAAAAGGGGGAGCATTAAATTGTGTCTTAAATTCTGTCAGAAAAGGATTCTGATCAGGCTTACTGGCATATGAGTAGGTCATACTGCAAACAGATAAAATAAATACTAATTTCTTTAAAATCATATTTGTGAATGTATTAATGGAAACAATTAAGAATCACTTTTGCTTAGCAATATAGCACCAGATAGGATAATGGTCAGATTCCTTAATGCTCTTGTCAACGGTGCAATTATATGCTGTCAGATTTTTACTTATCAGAATATTGTCTATTCTGAAATAAAATCCATGTTGATTATAAGAGATTCCCAATCCACTGCCGGACTGAGTAAATGCATCGTGCAAGTCCTGAGCAATAACACGGTGAGCGTATGAGATTGGGGTATCATTAAAATCGCCACAAACAATAATAGAGGAATGCTTGGACGCAGCAATTTCTTTAGCAATAATATCGGCCTGCAAGGCCCTAATTGCTGAAGCTTCAGCAAACTTCTTTGTCAGATAGCGTACGCCATTCTTCACCTTCTGAGTCTCCGGTTCCTTGATCATATCAACATACACATCTTTGTCTACTTTGGTCAGTTTATTTGACTCCAAATGGTTGTTGATAAGTGTGACAGTCTCACCATGTACTTCAATCTCGTATATAGCAGAGCCATTATAGGTACTTTTATAATGGATAATACGTGATGAAAGAATAGGAAATTTTGAATAACAAGCCAGCCAGTTACCTGTCCCTTTATCACTCACATTACATTTCGTATGATAGGGATAATCACTTAACGCTTTGTTTATATCGGTTTCTGTGAGGAATTTCTTATCAGAAGTAAACTGAAACTCCTGCATACAAATAATATCCGGTTTCTTCTTCAGTATGTATTTAAGGATCGGATTTGGATCAGAAGCAGTATGCTTTTTCTGCATATTAAACCCCATTACATTGTATGAGAGTAATTTTATTTTATTATCAGGAAGTTTTTCCGTTCTAAAATTTATAGGCATATAAGTTCGGATCTGGCCAATGCACAAAATAAAAGAGCAAACTGCAATTAAAGCCCACCGGGGACAGACAAACAGCCAAAAGAACAGAAAACAAAGGTTTATAAATAAGAAAACAGGAAACACAAGTCCTACGCACGATAAAACCGGATGAACAGCGGGATTGATAATCCAGGGACTGTAAGCAGAAAACAACAACAGCCCCGCAAAGAAAATATTCACTGCCACTATAACATAAACCAAAGCTTTACCAAAGTGCTTCATTGCTATTTTTTACTTGCATCAAACAAGCTCTTCTTCTCTTCAGTTGTCAGACTTTCATATCCGGATTTCTTCAGCTTATCCAGAATTCTGTCCACTTCATCACTCTGAGCTTTCTTTTTTGCATTATAATCATAATCTTTATTTCTACTATCACCACTATAATGAACAGTCATCTTTGGTTTTCGTCTGTTAGTAAAAACTTTGCCGGTAAACAAACTAATAATCCAATCAAGAATCTTATTTATCCAGGCAGTAACATCGTGACCTTTACTTAAACTTGCTGCAAACCATAAACCTGCAAGCGCTCCTCCTAAGTGGGCAATATGCCCGCCGGCATTATCAGAAGTAACAAAGAATAGATCAGAAAGAATCATTACCAGAGCAATATACTTCAGTCTGACAGTCCCAAACAGTAGTAGTCTGACCTGATAATCGGGTTGCCTGTAAGCCGTTGCAACTACAATGGCAAGAACAGAAGCCGAAGCTCCCAACATGTATGAAGACTCTATTGCATTGCTGAAATATGGAAAGAGATTAAAAGACAACATATAAAGAATAGCCCCGCAAATGCCTCCCAGAACATATAATCCCCGCAGATGCTTGGCTGAAAAAAAATAAAGGAAAAGTTGCCCGAACCAATAGAGCCATAACATATTGAAGAGAATATGCATCACTCCACCATGCATAAACATATAAGTAAATATACTCCAGGGTTGATATAGGAAATTCTGCAAGGAAGCAGGCATCTCCACATAGAGAAGAATATTCTCACCACTTCGATTGAAGAGTTTGAGGAATATCATCAATAAAGAAGTGAAAATAAACACTCCGCCATTGATATAAATTAGCTGAATGTAAATATTCCCCCGTTTAAAGTTCTCTTTTAAATCAGTAATGATATGTCCCATTGTTACCTCTGTTTTTTCTTCTCCAGTATATAATTAATAAGAATCCAAAAATCATGCCGCCAAGATGGGCAAAATGAGCTACGTTATCTGTAGGATTATTCGCTATTCCCTCCATTAATTCAATTACAGCATATCCGGCTACAAAGTACTTTGCTTTAATTGGAAATGGGAAAGGTATAATAAACATTTTTTCGTTAGGAAACAGCATACCAAATGCCAGAAGAATAGCATAAACAGCTCCGGAAGCTCCAACAGTATTCATCATATTCAGGTACTGTTTCATGGGTAAAATAAGTCCCTCACCCATATCAACCTTATCATAAGCTGAAAGTTCAACGGCGTATTGAATATATTGCACCAGTTCCTGTACAAGTCCGGCACCGATACCGCAAGCAATATAATAGAAAAGGAAACGTTTTGGTCCCCAAATCTGTTCCAGAATACGTCCAAACATCCATACGGCGAACATATTAAAAAACAGATGAGTCAAGCTCCCATGCATAAACATATAAGAGATTAGCTGAGCAGGATTAAAGTTGTCAGCCATAAAAAAATGCAGACCTAGATAAGTAGATAATTCAATCCCATATCTGGTTGCAACAATTCCTCCTAAAAAGAACAGAACGTTTATTATTATCAGGTTTTTGGTTACCGGTGGCATATATTATAATTAAGTTATTAGTCGGTTTCAGACGCATTTTACAACACAAAAGTAGTAAATAATTCTGTTTTAGAGCATAAAACCCCGATTCTATTAGTTTTTTTTCATTTTCCGTCGTATTTTTTTAAGTTTAATATTTGATATATTGTTTTGTTACTCTATATTTGTGAGGATTTTCGATTTATCTTTTAAGTTACATATATTAATTAATCATTTACGAATTATGAATAAGGCAGAACTTATTAATGCTATCGCAGCAGGATCAGGCTTGAGTAAGGCAGATTCTAAGAAAGCTCTTGACGCTTTCGTTTCTAGTGTATCAGATACCCTTAAGTCAGGTGAGAAAGTTTCTTTAGTTGGTTTCGGAACATTCTCTGTAAGTGAAAGAGGTGAAAGAACTGGTATCAATCCTTCTACTAAAGCTCCTATCACTATCCCAGCTAAGAAAGTAGCTAAATTTAAAGCTGGCGCTGAATTGGCTGACGCTATCAAATAAGCCATTCTTTAAGAAATAAAAAAGGAGATGCAAGAGTTTGCATCTCCTTTTTTTTATATCTGACACGAAAGTATTATCTTTGCGCACTCATAATATCTCATTTAGAAACACATACAGATATGAATATAGAAAACAAAATAGCAGTATCGGTCATTAACGGACTGAAATCGCTATACGGGCAAGAAGTTTCTGCCGAACAGATACAACTGCAAAAAACCAAAAAAGAGTTTGAAGGACACCTTACATTGGTTGTGTTTCCTTTCCTGAAATTGTCAAAGAAAAAACCGGAACAAACCGCACAGGAAATCGGTGAATACCTTTTGGCTAACGATTCTTCCATTTCAGCTTTCAATGTAATCAAAGGATTTCTAAATCTGACTATTGCTTCTTCATGCTGGATTGAATTATTAAACTCCATTCATGGTGAAAAACAATATGGAATTATTGCGGCTAATGAGAATTCTCCATTAGTAATGATTGAATATTCTTCTCCAAATACCAACAAACCTCTTCACCTTGGCCACGTACGTAATAACCTGTTAGGTCATGCACTTGCAAACATCATGATGGCTAATGGAAACAAGGTGGTTAAAACCAATATTGTGAATGACCGCGGTATCCATATCTGCAAATCAATGCTTGCATGGCAGAAATACGGAAACGGTGAAACACCTGAAACATCCGGTAAAAAAGGCGACCATCTGGTTGGAGATTACTATGTTTCTTTTGACAAGCATTACAAAGCTGAATTAGCAGAACTGCAAGCTAAAGGTCTTAGCAAAGAGGAAGCTGAAGCACAGTCTCCGCTGATGAACGAAGCTCGTGAAATGTTGATAAAGTGGGAAGCCGAAGATCCTGAAGTAAGAGAGCTTTGGGAAATGATGAACGAATGGGTTTATGCCGGATTCAATGAAACATACAAGAAACTGGGTGTAAGCTTTGATAAGATATACTACGAATCAAAAACTTATCTGGAAGGAAAAGATAAGGTGATGGAAGGTCTTGAAAAGGGCTTCTTCTATCAGAAAGAGGATGGTTCTGTATGGGCCGACCTTACCGGAGAGGGACTTGACCACAAACTTTTGCTTCGTTCAGACGGTACTTCTGTTTACATGACTCAGGATATTGGTACAGCTAAGTTGCGCTTTGCTGATTATCCAATCAACAAAATGATTTATGTAGTTGGTAACGAACAGAACTATCACTTCCAGGTACTTTCTATCTTACTCGACAAGTTAGGCTTCGAGTGGGGAAAAGACCTGGTACACTTCTCATACGGAATGGTAGAATTACCTGAAGGTAAGATGAAATCCCGTGAAGGAACTGTAGTTGATGCTGATGATTTGGTAGAAGAGATGGTAAGCACTGCCAAAGAAACCTCTAAGGAATTGGGCAAACTGGACGGCTGCACTGAAGAAGAAGCGGATAACATCTCCCGAATCGTAGGAATGGGTGCGCTTAAATACTTTATCCTAAAAGTAGATGCACGCAAGAATATGACCTTTAATCCTAAAGAATCTATCGATTTCAATGGTAATACAGGTCCGTTTATTCAATACACCTACGCTCGTATCCAGTCCGTTCTTCGTAAAGCAGCAGAAGCAAACATTCTTATTCCTGAGACTTTGCCTTTGAGTGCTTCTTTAAGTGAAAAAGAAGAAGGATTGATCCAGATGTTATCTGAGTTTGCCGGAGTTGTAAAACAGGCAGGAACAGATTACAGTCCATCAGTAATCGCCAACTATACTTACGACCTTGTAAAAGAGTACAACCAGTTCTATCACGATTTTAGCATTCTTCGTGAAGAGAATGAGGATCTAAAAATATTCCGCTTAGTATTATCTGCCAATATTGGTAAGGTTATCAAATCAGGAATGGAGTTACTTGGAATAGATGTTCCCGAAAGAATGTAAAATCTTCACCGGACAGTAAGTACTATCCCTTAATACATTAAACTCAGCCTGTACAAGCCAGCTCATTGGCCTGTACAGGCTGTTTTATTGAATATAATACATAAAAAAAGTCTGTCAGGCCATGCCCAACAGACTTTTTTCTATCTTATAAAGATCTTAAATCTTTCTCTTACTTCTTTTTAGCAAATCGTCCACGCTTTGGAGCGGCAGGCTTTTCATCCTGCAGTCGGACAATTTCAAGGCATGTAGCCAAGTTTAAATCCTGAGGAACTACATCCTTAGGGATTTTATAATTCGTCTTCTTATAAGCAATATAAGGACCAAAACGTCCGTTCAGAATCTGAAGTTCAGGTTCTTCCTCGAAAGTCTTGATTATCTTCTCTGCTTCAGCAATTCGTTTAGCCTTTATCAGTTCAATAGCTTCGTCTAAAGTGATCTCCATTGGATCAGCATCTTTAGGAAGAGAAATAAATTTAGCGTCATGACGAGCATAAGGACCAAAACGGCCTGTGCCAATTACAACTGTTTTATCTTCAAAATCACCTAAAGTACGAGGCAGTTTAAAGAGCTCCAGTGCATCTTCAAGAGAGATAGTCTCCATTGACTGTCCCTTCTTCATCTGAGCAAAACGAGGCTTTTCTTCATCATCAGCAGAACCAATCTGAACAACCGGTCCAAAGCGACCAATCTTCACCGAAACAGGTTTGCCTGTAGCCGGTTCAATTCCCAGCATACGCTCACCTACCTTATGTTCTGTTTTAGTAGCCAAAGTCTTTTCAACAGAAGGATGAAACTTAGAGTAGAAATCTCTCATTGTATCCGTCCATAGCTTCTCTCCATCAGCAACCTCATCAAACTCTTTTTCCACGTTTGCCGTGAAATTATAATCAAGGATATCAGGGAAATATTCTGTAAGAAAGTCATTCACAACAGTACCGGTATCAGTAGGGAAGAGTTTTGATTTCTCCGCACCCACGGTTTCTGTCTTAACTGTTTCCACTACAGAGGAATCAGCTAACAAAAGATGTTGATAAGAGCGTTCTACCCCTTCTCTATCTTCCTTCACAACATATTCACGTTGCTGAATGGTAGAGATTGTAGGAGCATAAGTAGAAGGACGACCGATTCCCAGTTCTTCCAGCTTACGAACCAGACTTGCTTCTGTATAGCGTGCCGGATGCTGAGTAAAGCGTTCTACAGCAGCAATATCTTTTCTTTCAAGCACTTGTCCCTTTTTCATAGGAGGAAGCAGGCGGCTTTCGTCTTCCTGTTCATTATCATCATCGAAAGATTCTTTGTAAACACGAAGGAAACCGTCGAATTTCACAACTTCACCTACTGCAACAAACTTCTCTGACGCATTATTTAAAACAATGGTAGCTGTGGTTTTTTCCAATTCAGCCTCTGCCATCTGTGAAGCAATAGTACGTTTCCAGATCAGGTCATACAGTTTCTTTTCCTGAGATGTACCGTCAACAGCCTGTTTGTCCATGTAAGTAGGGCGGATTGCCTCGTGAGCCTCCTGAGCGCCTTTGCTCTTAGTCTCAAAATGACGAAGTTTCACATATTCCTCACCCATTATATTGGTAATTGCGTCTTTACTTCCCGCTACCGCATAATCAGACAGATTCACGGAGTCAGTACGCATATATGTGATCTTTCCAGCTTCATAGAGTTTCTGCGCTACTGACATAGTCTGAGCCACAGTGAATCCCAGTTTGCGGGCAGCTTCCTGTTGCAGTGTTGAAGTAGTAAAAGGTGCAGCCGGACTCTTTTTCAAAGGTCGCATGCTGATATCTTCAATAGTGAAGGTAGCATTCTTACAAATTTCAAGGAAAGCTTTAGCTTCTTCTTTAGTCTTTAACCTACGACTAAGTTCCGCTTTCATCTCCACAAGCTTACCATTCTGTTCAGGAACCATAAAGATAGCGGTAACACGGAAAGCAGCATCCACTTTGAAAGCATTAATTTCACGTTCACGTTCCACAACAAGACGTACAGTTACAGACTGTACACGTCCGGCAGACAAGGCTGGCTTTACTTTTTTCCAAAGAACAGGGGATAGTTCAAAACCGACAATACGGTCAAGTATACGTCGCGCCTGCTGAGCATTCACCAGATTGATATCAATATCTCTTGGCTGCTCAATCGCTTTTAATATCGCAGATTTAGTAATTTCGTGAAAAACAATTCGCTTTGTATTTTCCGGTTTCAGTCCTAAAACCTCATACAAATGCCATGAAATAGCTTCTCCCTCGCGGTCCTCATCGGAAGCCAGCCATACAGTTTCTGCATCACTAGCCTCAGCCTTCAGTTCGCTTACAAGTTTCTTCTTTTCAGTAGGGATTTCATACTTCGGCTCAAAGTTGTTCTCTATATCAATACTAAATTCTTTCTTTTTCAGGTCTCTGATATGACCGTAGCTGGAAAGAACTTTAAAATCCTTTCCCAAGAATTTCTCAATTGTTTTAGCTTTAGCCGGAGACTCGACAATAACAAGGTTCTTTTGCATATTATTCTCTTTTGCAATGAGAGGAAGCACACCTTTTTACTTCTCATAAACAGGTTACATCCATCTCGATTTTGCCCGCAAAAGTAGAAAAAACTTATTTCCCCACCTTATAATATAGAAAGAATCTACTTTTTTTTTTGAATAAAGAGCTTTTTTTATGTTATAAGACAGAGAATATAGCTAAAATTGGAAACTTACCCCTCCAAGAAAATTAACGCCTTGAGCAGGATATGAATAATTATACTGATAGGTCTGATTTAAGATATTATTGATACGAGCAAAGATTGAAATACCTTTTTGAAGATTATATGTTCCTCCTAAACTTAGGTCATTGATCGGATCAAGTTTAATATCATGATATGTTTCTTCAGGAAACGATGATGAGAACACTACATTATTACGGCCAATATACTTATACCCGGCATTAACAGCCAGTTCGGGTAAGATCTTTATATCTGCATTAAATTGCAAATCAAAATTCGGTTTCATCAGCATATATAAAGATTTGCTATTATGCCATGAATAGTAAGTCCCTTTTAATGAAAAGTCGGCAATACCCTTATAGTTATACTTTAAATTAGAACCAACATAAAAATATTTCGTATCAGCTGTCGTAAAGCGAAGTATAGCCATATTAGTATTCGAGTAGAAGCCTAAATTATAAAAACACAAATCGTCTGTAATCGTCTTATATCCGGCAAAAGCATCAAACCAAAAACCACCACCTACATTCGCTTTTAGTCCTAATACTGCATCCAGATGAGTATAGGAATCATTCAACCGGCTAAAATTAGCATACGGATTCATAGATTCCATACGACGAAAATCATTTTGTTCTCTGCCGCCTCCCATTTTCACATAAGCTACATAACTTTTCGCAAAAAGATATTGTACTTCAAAATCCGGGGCCAGCTGGATTGGAGATATATTTCTGCCATCCATATATCTACCATAAGTAGAGAGGTCCACATGCGCACCAAGCCTCACTTTCCAGGAATCATTGGAAAAAGAGTAATAGGGGTTCAGGTTCAGCGAAGAGTAGTTAGAATCATCGGAATAGAACAAATTGTTCATTTCAGCTTTAACTCCTACATGCTGCCCCTCACTGATCTGTCCATAAACATCACCTTTTATGCGCCAGATACTTTCAGTTGATCCATAAGGATAGGATTGTTTAAAAGAGAGAAAATCAGTTTCAGCCGTAAACTGCAATGGCAGACTCTTATCTAAAGAAGCAAGACCTGCATGCAAGCTCCATTTTGAATGATGTTGCTTATCCGTTGCAATAGGATATAGTACGTCGGCTGCATCCATGAATGGGTGATAATTGAAATTATCAGTTCCAAGATTCAGAGCTGCATCAAAAATCATTTTATCAAACTGATGCTGATAATCAACATCCAGGGTTGTACGGTAATAACGGGATTTCCAGTTCCTGTTAGCATAAGCAGTTTCAAATATTTCAGGTAGTTTCAGGGTACCATTCATTCCATCCAGACTTGCAGATGCACCGAGTTGGTCACGCTTGGACAGATTAAACAGATAATTAATCTTAGCATCTACATTTCCATTGTTACCATATCCCAGACGGGCATATCCCCTCTTCGCCTTTTCCTGGTCCAGATTAGATGTCACAGGCTTCATCACGTCGCTAAAAGCACTGAAAGGAAGCACTGAAGTATTATATTCTATCTTCTTTTTACTCACCGAAGGCTCCTGCACTTTAGGAAGCACATTGACCTTAGAGGCATCCATGATATCCGGATTATACTCTTTCTCAACAATAACTACACGGTTAAGCGTTGAATCTTTCTTGGCTGTCTTAGCAGTCTGGGCTGCTGCACTAAGCGATAAGGATAAAAAAGCTGTGGCAAACAGCACATTATTTATTTGTTTCATATACGATACTTATTTTAGTTTTGTCAACCTGCTGTTTATCATCTCCTGAATATCATCCTTCTCTGTATAGTTCTGTTGCAGACTCAGCAAATATTGTTTTGCATCCAGCTTCTTGTTCATCGCTACGTAGATGTCTGAAAGAAGTACAAAGCTACGAGCCAGCCAATAAGCATGAGGAGTGCTCTGATCAATGTAATTCAATACCTCTTTTTCAGCCAGAGCATTCTCGCCTGTACTGAAGTAAAGCTGAGCCAATAAATATTTTGCTTCAGCACCATACAGTGTACGGGTATCTTTTGCCAGTGTTTGCAGATCCTTGAGAGCCGACTTATCCTCTTTTAAAGACAAAGAAGCTTTAGCTCTGTAGTAAGTAGCCTCACTTACAAGTTCCGGCGTAAGTTTCTTGTTAGATAATAACTCAGTAGCAGCAATAACAACATCCTTTTGTTCTCCCGCCATATATGCACTCCGAAGAATTCCTGTTCGTGCAAGAGAGAGGTTATCTGCTGTAGAAGCCTTTTCTTTTAGTCTTTTATAAACTGGTAAAGCTTCCTGATACCTCTTTTCATCCATCAAAAGGCCAGCATTAATAACCATTGCCTCTTCTGAGAACTGGTTATTCGGATACTCTAATACTTTTGCAGAATGTTCCAGCGCTGCGGCTGTATTTTTCTGATCAGCAAAGATAGCACTCAGATAATAATGAGCATTCAGACTGAAAGCACCGGTAGGGAAACTTTGCAGATAAGCAGTAAAGCTCTTCTTTGCATTCTCTGTATCTCCTTTCATATAAACTTTCTCGGCAGCCTGATAAGTGATAGAATCCTGTTCTGTCACATCAATTGCTCCTATTCCGGAAACAGTCTGGGAGAAAGCTACAAATTCATTTACTTTATTCAGATCAATATAGATAGATTTCAAGTCACGCATAGCCAAACGAGCCTCATCGCTTCCCTGATAATCAGTGATTACCTTCTTATATGCCTGAATAGCCTGATCGTAATTGTCATTCTGATAATATAGAAGTCCAACCTCACTTGCCGCTACCTTGCTCATTTCACTTGAAGGGAAACGGTCCAGCAGCTCTTTGTATGAAGCAATGGCCTGTTGATTACTTCCCTGCATCACATAAGCCCGTCCTTTTTCGTAAAGAGCATTATCAACATACTGTGAAGAAGGATATTTCTGCATCAACTGATTCAGCAACGAAACCTTCTCGGTATAGTTCTTCTGTAATCCGGCTACAAATGCATCCTGATAAAGAGCATAGTCACCAGCCGATGGATCTGTTGCAGCAGCTTTCGCATAATTCTTCCGGGCAGTGGCAAACTCTCTGGAATAGAAATAACAGTCGCCAATACGGTTATAAGTATCAGACAGCACTGTTTTCTGATCTTGAATATTGCTCTGAGCAGTATATTTTAAGAACCAGTTCAACGCTGTGGAATAGTTCTTTTGTTTAAAGTTAATATAGCCCATATTATAATGAGCCAGTGAATACATCTCAGTATTCTTTGTCTGAGTTAGCTGCAAATAACTCTGAAAACCTTGTCCGGCCTGAGCAAACTTCTCCTGACGGTAATAAGCTTCAGCTCTCCAGTAATAAGTATCCGCTTTAGTCTGCGCATTATATTGACCAATCTCAAGCGAACGATCAAAATAACCTATCGCTTTTTCAAAATCAGCATTGGCAAAGCTCTCCGTTCCCAATTGGAACAATATATTCTGCTTCGCTTCCATGATACGGGTACCAGGACGTGATATCTTTTCTATAGATTTCAGAGCGGCAGCATAACTTTTACTGTTCATATAAACTTCCACCAAGTAATCGCTCACTTGTTCCGCATACACAGAAGAAGGAAACTCATTCAGGAAGCGTTCAAAAACAGTAACCGACTCACCAAAGGCTGAATATGAGGTTTCGTGAATACACAAAGCATAGTTATAAAGCGCTTTTTCCTTTACTTTCAGATCAAAGTCGGAAGAAGCGGCCTGTTCAAAAGCCATTCGTGCCTTACTCTTCTCTACCGACTGCAGATAAGAGAAGCCCAGGTGAAGGTATGCATTTTGAGTAAGAGCATCATTTACAGAAACTACTTTACCCAAAACCTCGGCAGCCTGAGAATATACGTTTGTCTCATAATAAGAAAGGCCAAGCAGATAAAGTGCTTCCCGTGAAGGAACCTCCGTTGAAGCAAGATATTGATTGAATGCCTCTACCGCCTTTGAATATTGGGAAGTATAATAGTAAGATTCTCCCAGGATGCGTTGAATCTGAGCTATTCCCTGAGAATGGGGATATCGGTCAATGCATTGTTGTGCCTCTTTCGCAGCATCTTCATATCTCTTTTGTTTCAAATAAATCTCGCCAATGAATGCAGGCGCTAACTCATCATAAGTCGGGCTTCCCTTTAATGAAAGGAATCCCTTCAGTGCAGAATCGTACTCTTTATTTGTATAGTCAATGTAGGCCAGATAATAAACACAGTCCGCAGAATATTTTGTTCCCACATGTTGCAAAGTCCTGAACCAGGTAGCCGACTGAACCAGATCTCCTTTTTTCAGGTTGGCCATTGCCATACGGAAAGTTACATCCTGACACTCCTCATTACTTAACTGATCGGGGTTACACTGATTAAACAAAGTAACCGCTTCCTCATAATTTTTATCGAAATAATAAGCAGAAGCTATTAAGGAATTTATGCGGTTAGCATGACGGGAATCGGGGTATTTATTCAGATATCTGCGTAGTTCAGCTATGCGATTCTTGTCGTTTAGTTCATAAGAGGTACATACAATCATGTATTCTGCCTCCTGAAGTAAATCAGCATCTTCTTTCTGCTGAACGAATGTTTTTAAAACCTGACGGGCAGATGAATAGTTCTTCTGCTGAAAAAGATCTTTCCCATTTTCAAATGAACGAACATAAGAAGTTATAGGTGAGGACTGCTGAGCAGTAACCAATATCGGGGAGCCACAAACAAATTGAAATACAAGCAGGGTTCTTCTTATTCTCATAACAGTAGTTTTTACAAAAATACAACCTTCCATTGAGGATACAAAAGGAAGCATGGTAAAAAAGCTAAAAAAGAACTAAGCGTTTACCCCTGCATGAACCGTCACTTTTTATAAAGATCTAAACGATTTAAACCGAACAACCCCTTCTCTGACAGAATCCAATCCAAACTCTTCCGGATTTATCTGGTCTAAAGGAAGGAAGAAAGAATCGGCCACATCGTCCTTTGCATCAAACTTAGAGCAATCCTTTACCACGCAAAGGAAAAACATATCCAGCGTATGTACAGGAAAACCGGAATAGATATAAATATTAGGCAAGGTAAACAGGTATGTTGCCTTGCCCACTTTCAGGCTTGTTTCTTCCAACACTTCCCGTGCAACCCCTTCTTCGGCTGTTTCACCCATATCTATAAACCCTCCGGGCAAATCAAGCGTTCCTTTTTTGGGTTCTTTTGCACGGCGACATACCAGTAGCTCACTCTTTTCATTTAAAATAAAAGCAACGGTAGCCGATGAAGGATTGAAATAGTAGACAAAACCACAGTCACGACATCTTTTTGATTTCACATTATTCTCTTCAAAATGAGAAGAACCACATTTAGGACAAAAGCCAAACTGAGCCAATGGATGCATAGAAGTATAGATTAAGTAGTAAAAACAAAAAAGCCCACATTAAAAATGCAGGCTTTGTGCTCTTCGAGTAGGACTTGAACCTACGACCCTCTGATTAACAGTCAGATGCTCTAACCAACTGAGCTATCGAAGAATGTTGCATTTTAAAAAACTAAAGTGGCTCTTCGAGTAGGACTTGAACCTACGACCCTCTGATTAACAGTCAGATGCTCTAACCAACTGAGCTATCGAAGAATGTTCCTTTTTCTAAAATGCGTTGCAAAAGTAATAGGAATTATTGAAATATGCAATATCTTTGCAGAAAAAAATTTGTAAATGGATAAAATTATAGGTTTAGGCAATGCCCTGGTAGACGTTCTTGCAACATTAAAAGACGATGAGATACTACATGAAATGGGATTACCCAAAGGTAGTATGCAGCTTATTGATGAGACTAAGCTTCAGCAGATTAACGATAGATTTTCACAGATGAAAACCCATCTTGCAACAGGTGGATCTGCCGGAAATGCAATCTTAGGACTGGCCAGTCTTGGTGCCGGAACAGGATTCATAGGAAAAGTAGGAAATGATAAATTTGGAGAATTTTATCGCGAAAATCTTATTAAAAATAACATCGAAGAGAAATTATTGACCAGTAATTTGCCTTCAGGAGTGGCTTCAACATTCATCTCACCAGATGGCGAAAGAACTTTTGGTACTTTTCTTGGGGCAGCTTCTTCATTAACTGCAGACGATCTTTCCATTGAATTGTTCGAGGGATACACCTATTTATTTATTGAAGGGTATCTGGTACAGGATCATGAAATGATTCTTCGTGCCATCAAACTGGCTAAAGAAGCCGGATTGCAAGTGTGCCTGGATTTGGCAAGCTACAATGTAGTTGAGAGCGATCTTGAGTTCTTCACCTCTTTAATAGAAAGCTACGTGGACATTGTTTTTGCTAATGAAGAAGAGGCAAAATCATTCACCGGGAAAGAACCTATTGAAGCTTTGGGTGTAATTGCAGAGATGTGTAGCATTGCAATCGTTAAGATCGGATCAAAAGGATCTTATATAAAGAAAGGAACGGAAGAAATTCATGCCAAGGCCATCTTGGTTGATAAAGTGGTGGATACTACCGGTGCCGGAGATTTCTTTGCAGCCGGATTCCTTTACGGATTAACCTGCGGATATGGATTGGAAAAATGTGCTAATATTGGTTCTGTTTTATCAGGAAATGTTATCCAAGTGGTAGGAACTAGCATGCCAAAGAAACAATGGGATGAAATAAAGTTAAATATTAACACCATTATTTCGCAATAAGGAGTTATTCGTTTACTTTTATCACGAATTCAAAAACTGTAATATGAAAAAGTTCCTTGTTAAAAAGAGCGCTATCCTGGTTGGAGTCATTCTACTGGGACTTAGTTTTTCCAGCTTTAAAGGTGATGATAAAAATTTCCAGATAGCTAAGAATCTGGATGTCTTCAATTCTATATTCAAAGAGTTGAACATGTTTTATGTAGACACCATAAAGCCCGACAAAAGTATTAAGGTTGGTATCGATGCCATGCTTGAAGCATTAGATCCCTACACAGAATATTATGCAGAAGAAGATATGGGCGACCTTAATCTGATGATTAAAGGAAGCTATGGAGGTATAGGCTCTGTTATTTCTTATTATAAAGGAAGAGTTGTTATTGATGAACCTTACGAAGGTATGCCTGCGGCAAAAGCCGGATTAAAACCGGGCGATGTTTTGCTGGAGATTGACGGAAAAGACCTGAAAGGCAAATCTGTGGCACAGGTCAGCGAGCAATTAAAGGGACAGATAGGCACAAGTTTTATTCTTAAAGTGGAACGCCTTGGTGCAAAAAAGCCTTTGGAATTCAAACTAATGCGTGAATCAATTCAGATTCCTGCAGTACCTTATTACAGTGTTGAAGCTAATAATACAGGATACATCCAGCTAAGCTCTTTCACCGGAAAGCCCGCCAAAGAGTTTAAAGATGCTTTTCTTGCCCTGAAAAAGAAAGGTATTACTTCATTGGTTATCGACTTACGGAGTAACGGTGGCGGACTGCTGGACGAAGCCGTTGAAATAGCAAACATGTTCCTTCCAAAAGGAAAAGAGATTGTTGCTACCCGTGGAAAGATGAAGCAATGGGACAGAGCATATAAAACAACCCGCGACCCTATCGATCCTGATATTCCTATTACAGTGTTAGTAAACAATGGATCGGCCTCTGCATCTGAAATTCTTGCCGGTGCATTTCAGGATTTAGATCGTGCCGTGATTATGGGAACTAGAACGTTTGGAAAAGGACTTGTACAAACCACCAGAAACCTGCCTTACGGTGGCAGTTTGAAGCTAACCACTGCAAAGTATTACATTCCTAGCGGACGATGTGTTCAGGCTTTAGATTACAAACACCGCAATGAAGACGGAAGTGTGGGACGTGTGCCCGATAGCCTTACCACTGTATTCCATACCGCTGCCGGCAGAGAAGTCCGCGATGGCGGAGGTATTATGCCGGATGTGGAAATCAAAGCGGAAAAAATCCCGAATATCCTTTATTACCTCACAATGGATAAAATAATCTTTGAATATGCAAACGGCTATTGCCAGAAGCATTCAACCATTCCTCCTGTTAAGGAGTTTGCATTGACCAACGAAGATTATAATGATTTCAAGGTGCTGGTCAACAAGTCTAATTTCAAGTATGACCGCCAGAGCGACAAGGTACTTAAAAACCTGAAGGAAGTAGCAGAGTTCGAAGGATATATGGACGATGCTTCCGAAGAGTTCAAGGCACTGGAAAAGAAATTGAGCCATAACCTTGATCGCGACCTCGATCATTTCTCAAAAGATATCAAGTCATTGATTTCGGCTGAGATTGTGAAGCGCTATCAATATCAGAAGGGAGCAATTGCTCAACAGTTAAAGAACGATGATGGGTTGGTAAAAGCAATTGAACTGCTCAAAAATTCTGATAAATACAAGAGCATCTTAAGTACGGTTAAGGCAAGTTCACCTCAGACTGCTTCAGCTCAAGCAAAGTAATGCCTGCAAACTAAGATAGATTTAACCGGAAACTAATCATTTTATAAGGTCAGGGGCGACGCATTAAAAATTTTGCGCCAATAAAAGTTCACAGAGGAACCCTTGATCCCATCCGGCTGCTTTTCTTTTTCCTTTAATGCTGCCTTTTCTTGGACTTTTCTTTAGTATCATAAGTGCTATCTTATTCATTAATGAAAAGTTCTGGGCAGCATTTCCTGTTTTTCTTCCGGCGTCTTCTCCAAAGGAAACATCTAACTGCCAGTGCAAATTGTTTTCCACAGACCAGTGCGCTCGTACTGCTTCTGCTATTTTCTGAGGCTCTAAACCTAAGGAAGTTATATAATATCTCTTTTCTAAAGATATCTCCCCTGTCTTAATGATTGTTCTTTCTGAAGTAACTCTTACTATTGATTTTATTCCTTTCCACTCTTTAAAAAACACCTCAAATCCTTCATGATTGTATACAAAGCATTCCCTGATTTCTTTGCGTCCATGTCCTGTTTCCTCCGTCCGGTATTTGGCATGTTGAGTTTCACTATATGCTATATTTTTATCACTCTCATTTCTGTCCAACTCTTCAAACCATGCCCGTAAATCGACATACAGTTTTCTTTGGTTGTTTTTTACATGAAGAACATAGTCTGCTTCTTTATCGATAATCTTTTTGGCTATTGCCTTTTGACATCCCATGGCATCAATCGTCACTATGCAGTTCTGTAGATCAAGAGCGCTAAGGAGTTCAGGAATAGCCGTAATCTCGTTGCTTTTCCTATTTACCTTGACCTGTCCTAAGGTTACCCCATTAGCTGCTGCCCAGGCACTTACCATATGAAGTTTAAAACGAGATTCTCCTTCTGGATTGGAGCGGGTGCATTTGCTGGCACCCCGTATGGTTTTTCCATCAATGGCCACAACTCCTTCATATTTTTCACAAATTTCAGACATCCAATAACGGAAAACACGTTCAAAATAATCGGGTGAAAGACTACTAAAAAAGCGATTAAAGGTATCATGTGAGGGAACATTCCTGAAAGAAGAAATACGTTCAGCAAAGAAATCTTTCCTGGAGTTACCAAACTCTTCTATCTCATTCCAAGAATCAGCACCACAAAGAACTGCAGCCATGGCAATATATACTATCGATTCTACTGAATGTTCCTTTTTTCTGTCAATACGAGTATCGTTGATTTGTTTACAAAGACTAATTATGCTCATTTTTCTACTAATTTATGTTTCTAATTTCTTTATAAAGATAATAAATATAATTAACTTAGAAAAATGTTTAAAGCTTTAATATTAATAATATAACATGCATTTATTAGGTAATATATATAATCATTTTAAGTAATTATTATAATGCGTTTGCCCTGTTTATAAGGTTAAGTCAATCCAAACATGTACAAGATTGAAAGTAAACATGTACAAGTTTACTCCCAATCTTGTACATGTTTATTTTATCCCCTCCTTTAAGAATTACTAACCTCCCTTTTCTTATTCAATAATTCCAAAGCAGCCTTGCAATAACTCATATTGCATTTATTCTGCTATTGCCAGCTAAGCACTTTACAGCCAACTAAACACACCTGATTATCAGCAAGATATTTATTCCGGTGGTGTAGATGGTGTACATAAATCGTTCTTTTTTCGTTCTGAAAAATAAAATTTTGATAATTCTGCAAATTGCGGATTTTTCAAAATTAATTTTCTGAAAGCTGAAAAAACTCTTTTTATGTACACCATCTACACCACTGTCGGCTTGCCGGATTTTGTAAAGCATTGATTAATAAATACATATATTTTTATAGGTGGCAGAGGTGGCAGCAAAATAATACTTTTTCTGATTCTGAAAAATAAAATTTGATAATTCCGCAAATTGCGGATTTTTCAAATTTTTATTTCTGGAAAGGTAAAAAAGGCTTTTTTACTGCCACCTCTGCCACCTAATTGGTAAATATTATTTTTTAATTGGTTGATAACCAGTTTATTTTTTTTAGAGGATACGAACAGCAATGTGAAACAAGATAAAAACAAGAGAATAGCGATTATTAAATATAATTTATTAAATTCACCCGGAAAATACAGTTTACAAAAAATAATTTTCAATAGACGAGATTCGTCAAAACAAAATATGGGTGATGGGAGACTTTGGACAAGAAAACCTTAATTAACGAATATGAAAAAAATAATCATTATAGCATTTTTATGCTTCCTGCATAATTGTGTATATTCTCAGGATATTGATTCTTTAATTACGATTAAAGGATATTATGTAGTAGCTTTACAAAAACAAGAAATTGAATCTTCGTTTGAGCAGCAAATTCTAAAAGCAGAAGGAAAATCATATTCGATTCCAATAGATTATAAACAATATTCTTTTTTTATACCGGTGCAGGTAGGCAATAAGAATATTTGCGATAAAAATTTAGCAATTGAAAAGTTTCTGAAGAATGAACAAAATGATTCAATTTGTGTAATTCCTAATGTGCAGAACATTGGTACATTAAAGGCTGTAAATATAATACAGGCAAATATTTCAAAAGAAACTTGTATTTTATCAAATGCTTTGCTTCTGTCCCCTTATTATGAAATATGCGGTAATGACAATCTACTATTTCGTTGTACTTATATTGAAGGGTATGCGAGAAATAAACATATAAAAGATATTGAAAAAGAATGGCAAAACTATTTATTAAACATTTGTTTTATAGACAAAAAAATGGAAAATGCTACGTTCTTCTTTATTGTGAAGATCAACAACTATACACCATACATAGAAGCTCCCAAACTAAAAAAGTGGCTTCCATATTCAAACTAAAAGTATGAATATCAAAAATATTTATATAACAATGAATGGTACAACACCCACTTATCATTACTATATACAGAATCATCAAGGAAATAACCATGTAGTATTCAATCAGAACGGAACGATGAACAAACCAATCATTATTATCCCTTTGGGATGACTTTCGGTGAAGGTCTTGATAATTCTGATAACAGATACAAGTACAATGGCAAGGAACTTGACCGTATGCATGGATTGGATTTGTATGATTATGGTGCACGACATTATGATGCTGCTATTGGGAGATGGAAGGTGATGGATCCTTTGGCGGAGAAATATTATGATGTTTCGCCGTATGTTTATTGTTTTAATAATCCTATTCGGATAATTGACACTGACGGCAGAGACGGCTGGGATGTAGTAAGTGGTATTATTGATGCCGTTATAGATGATATATCTATTAGTAGTAGAACAATTAGCAGTAGTTCTACCGCAAACAATGAGTCGCATTATAATGCAGGTCAAGTATATTGGACATGTTTTAGCTGCAGTTATTGGAGGTGCGGAGGTTATTGATGGGGGAGGAAAAACGTTAACTGGAGGATCACTTGCTGTGGGTGGTTCAGGAACAGGAGTTGCCATTCCTGTCGGGGGTGCTATTGCGGCAGGTGGAGCTGTAGAAGCTGGTCACGGAATGATGGTGATGGCAAAGGCTGTAAATAATATTAGCAAAGTCGGGAGTACAAGTGGAAATGTGCAAAATTCACCTAAAAACAGTCGTGGAATTGGTTCTAAAAATAATGCTAAAGGTGACAAGATGGGTTCTAATACGAGGGCAAACAAATAGATGATGTTGCTAAGAAATACAAAATAGATAGAAAAGAATTTGGAAAACATATTGAGAGCTTAAAAAATAAAGAAGGAAGAAAAGGTGCAGACAATTATAATTGGAAAGAACTAGAATCTTTAGCAAAAAAATATAATGATAAAAAGTAATTGATTATGATAATTAAAAGAGATAATGATGTAGATGAAATCGGATTTACATTAAGGATGTTGGATGTTCCTTGTGATGTATATGAAACGTTGGTAAGAAGGTTAGAAAATAATTTCATTTTTTCTATATATAAAAAGGGCTCTTGCTTTAATATATTAATAGATATTGAAGATATTGACACCACAGATAATATTATTAATCTAATTAATGATTTTTCATTCTTGGAAGTAGATATCTTTATTGGGATAACCTCTTCTTATGATCACGGGGGAGTGACTGTACCTGATAATGTGTTGGAAATTATCAAAAAAATAAAAGGTGATCTAAATTTTTCATATGTAAATTGCTGATTATGAATATGTTTTTCAACCGATATTTTTTTATAAAAAAAGAAAAGTAAAATTAGTATTTAAATATAATGGAAAGGAACTAGAACACATGCACGGATTGGATTGGCCAAATGGGTGATAAATCTTTTGAAAACACAACACCGGATTTTAAAAACCAAACTACAGGTGCTTTTATGGGTATTCTCTCGAAAGCTGTTTTTAAAGACGGTGCCCAAGAGTCTCAGAATCAAGGGTTAGTAGATCAATTTAATAAACTTAATACAGGATATCAAATTTCGTTTGAACATAAATATACTTCTTCTTACAAACTAACTTTATCAAATAAGAAATAAAAAATGAAATCACATATAATAATATTTATGGTTCTAATATGTCTTTGCTCTTGTGATAATCAAAAAAAACAAGATAAACTTATATCAAATAATCATACTAAGTATTGGGATATAATAAGTCCTCGAGTTAACAAAAAAGCTGGCATAAAAGGATATTGTTTCAATAAAAATGGTAGTTATCAAAAATTTTATTACTATAAGAATCATAGATTTAATGACGAAGTAATAGACATAGTGTATGATAGAAGTTGGACGACTTTGAATGATTCTTTTTTTATTCTAAGTAAAAAGAAAGCACGAATATTGACATTAACAGAAGATACTTTTACCTTCCAGTTAAGCGATAAAACCATAATAAAACTTGCTGCTAGTCAAAATCAATCAGACACATTGTCAAATGAGAACCCATTTAAGGACAATATTATTGGGGACACTATACACGTTTCCAGATGAAATCTAGAAAAAATTCCAACTAATTGAGAATATGAAAAAATCTTATGTAAAACTTATCATAATTTGTTTTATTGAAATTGCTTTTTCAATGAGTTGCAGTACTCACAATAACGAGAAAATGCAAATGGATATGGATGTCTATTATGTTTTCAAAGATTCATTTTTTGGAATGGAGAATAAATGTAGAGTTCTTATTAAAATTCCAAAAGAGAATAATGTAAACTATGATACTGGAAAAAATATAATTCTATGTCTGAAAAATGAGAATGGTATTCTAAAATTCTCTCATATTTTTAATGGAGAAAAAAAAGATAATGAATTTTATCTTATGACTACAGCAGTAGGAATATTTAACAATAAAGAAGTATCCTTAGAACCATCTTTTTCTCCAATAAGTATAAAAGAAAATCAGCATGAAACTTTAGATTATATAAAAGGAAAAACAAGAGTCTTATCAATTAGTGTGCAATCAAATAAAAATAAATATATTGAATTTATTGACCTGAAGCCAAAGTATCTTAAGATTGAAGAGTCTGTTCGTGTAAAATAAGGGAAATCCTCATTTTTTTGGTTGATTAATAAAGAAAAAATGTATTTTTAGTTCAATGAAAAAAATGATGAAAATTCTTTTTTACACCCGAAAAAGAATTTTTGTTTAAAGTTTATCATTATTCAAAGAACTGTTTTCTTGAATTAATACACCTTAAATATAACTTTAGGTATATTCTAATAAAGTAATATTTCAAAATCAAATTAAGCCGAAAGATAATACAGAAAAAGCTGCTAAAGAAGTTATATCTCATAATGAAAAACAAGCAGAAAAAAATATATTATGAATAGAAGTATTATATGTATAGCGTTCTTTATTTTAATAACGTCTCACTGTTTTAATGGGATGAATAATAATTTGTATATTAATAATGTTGAACTAAACCATAATAAATTATCAACTAAAAATGGTAAACTTGTCTTTTTAAATAAACTCAAGAAAAAGACTAAGCTGATTGAGAAAGATTATCAGGATATAAGTGCTTTTTTGATAAAGAATAAAAATGAGTCAATGTCTGAGGAGGTTGGCTATCTCTTGTTCGAGTTCTTTAAAGAGAATGAGGTCGCTAATAAAGAATGTCTGGCATTCTTAAGCAAAAAGGATAGAACTTACAAGGAACATGTTTTATCTGAGTTAATTCAAATGATGTGTATTGATTTGCAAGATGATAGATATACTTACAAAAAATTAATCAATGATTTTAGTATGTTTAAAGGAAGTATTGCAGCACAACAATCTTTCAAGAAATGTATTGACAATCAGGTAAAGTAGATAATATTTGGATGAAAATATTTCTTAAACAATAAAGGGGCTATCATGAACAGTCCCAGTTATATTTGAATACTAATTGGAAATCATATTTTTGTCAAATAGCCCTAATAATTTCTACAAAAAATCATCATTAATAAAAGTAAATAGTTAGCTCTTAAAAAGTGATTATACAATTGATATTTAATAGCTTATAGTTGTGAGACCTTTGATATATCTGCAATGTTTAATAATTCTAGTGCATAAATCTTGCAGATATGAGACCTATCAGAAACCAGATTGGGAAAGAAGAAATTGAAAGAATCTTAAAGTTGAGTGTTAATCTTCAGCGAAAAGATAGTAAAGAGGATAAATTATGCATAGACACAACAGTTCAGGAGAAAAATAACAACTCTGGCAAATAAAATAGCAAAAATTCAATACAAATAATTAAATTTGCCAAGTGCGTTACAATTTACCGAAGGGCATACCTCAGAGTATCTTTATGATGCAGCTGGAGTAAAACGAAGAGTTAAGCAGATAACTGCAGTGCCGGATATGTTTGTCTCTATGGGAACAATTCGTCCCTGTGTCGAATGATTCTATAAAGGAATTTATTCTGACGGATTAGAAAGTATGATTATTGGTAGTCCAATACCTAGCGAAACTCAAATAGGTGTTGATGCCAACGGAAATACAACAATGCATGGACATTATCCTTCATGGGCAGATCCGAATGCAATGCCACGTGAAAGAAAGAGTCCTATAGGTTCAAGTATATATGAGAATAATTAAAAATGGTTAAGTATGCAAAGTAAGAGATATTTTCATAATGCGTATCTTTTTTTAATAATATCCCTAATCGGCTTAAGTTGTCGTGGTTTCCGTCAAGCTCCTTTAGGCATACATGGTATTTATTCTCTTAATACTGATTCTCTTTACAAAACAAATAATTTATGTAAAGACTCTGTTTTATCCATTCTAAAAAAACAGGATTTAATTGTAAAAAAAGAAATATTGCATGAGTATGATCAAGCATGGGATAGTCTGAGATATTTAATAAGTAATATTCCGTGTGGCTCAGAACACATAGAAGCATATATTGAATTTCAAGATAAAAAATCAACAAATTCTAGTTTTCGAATATTGTGGTTTAACTCAATACCAATAAATGATGATAGTCTTTATGTGGAAAAAACTAAACGTTACTATGTGTGTTTTGAAAAGATATTGAGGAACTCACGAATAACAAGAGAATAATAACTAACAACGCTGCTCCGAACGACTCACAGCGGGTTTATTTTAGATATAATTACGAAGAAATAGAAAAATCAATATATATTAAATTTGCCAAGTGTGTTACAATTTACTCAAGGTCATACCACAGAGTATCTTTATGATGCAACCAGAGTGAAGCGAAGAGTAAAGCAAATAACTGAAGTTCTGGATGTGTTTGTCTCTATGGGAACAATTCGTCCAGTATCAAATGATTCTATAGAGGAATTTATTCTGACGGATTATTGCGGTAATGTGATCTATGAGAACAGAACTCTCAGCAGAATACTTGTTGATGGCGGGTATATAACAACAATGAGTGGCACAACCCCCACTTACCATTATTATATTCAGGATCATCAGGGAAATAATCGTGTAGTATTCAATCAGAACGGAACGATTGAACAAACTAATCATTACTATACTTTTGGTATGACTTTTGGTGAAGGAACTGATAATTCTGATAACAGGTATAAGTACAATGGAAAGGAATTAGATCGTATGCATGGTTTGGATTCGTTTGATTATGGGGCACGGCATTATGATGCTACTATTGGTAGATGGGGAGTGCTTGATCCTTTGGCGGAGAAGTATTATTCTATCTCACCGTATGCGTACTGTGCGAATAACCCGATTAGATTTATTGATCCGGATGGAACAGATGTTTATCTGTTTATCTGGGCTTCTTATGACGGTCGTGTTGGTCATGCCGGAATTGCTGTGGACAATTATAGAACAGAAAAAGTAAAGGATAGAGATGGTAATACTGTTGTTGATAAAAATGGAGATCCTGTGACAAGACAAGTTAAAGATGGTACTGTTACTTATTCTGATTTGTGGCCTGGCAATGAAGTAGGGAAAATGAATGTTGATCAAAATGTGAATGCTGTATATAATAAGAAAGTTACAACATTAAATAAACTCAGAAGTACAGATACAGGTAATGAAGAACGTTCTCCTGATGGCATTGTTAGATTGAAAACAGATGCATCTACAGATGAGCTGGTCAATTTGTCATTATCATCACATGAAATTGCTAATCCTGAGTATAATGGGTTAAATAATAATTGCTCTGATTATGCTAAAGCAGGCATTGAATACGCTGCTCCAGGCAGAATACATTTAGGGAATACAGAAGAACAATTCGGAAGTATAAAAATTACAACACCAAATCAATTATATAATGCTTCAGTAAATCTTCCTAATGCCTCGGTTATAAGAAATCGAGGAAATAAAACTAATATAAATTTTAAAGATGATATTTCAGGGATTTTTTTTAAAAAGATTAGTTCATTTCTTTAAACAACCTTAAAATTTTATATATGAAAAGATATGTATTTATAATTATGGCTGTATGTTTGTTTGCTTGCCAATCAAATAAAATAATTGATAATAAAAACATTATAAAACTAGTACTTAAAGATAAATTTGAGGAACATAAAGATGTAATGATTGTAAATATAGATTCAATCTCTAAGATTGTCAAGAAAATAAATAAAGCAAAGTGGGAACCTGCTGTATTTATATCTAGATATAAATTGGATGTATATTACAAGGACAACATTAAAATGACAATTTCATTTAGAGGAGATATGCTTAAGATTTATGGGAAAACATATAGACTGGATGAGCCAATTGAGTCATTTATTATTTTAAAATAATAGCTGGAGTAGCGGCAGTGTGATCTATGAAAACGAAATCCTTAAGAGAATACTAGTTGATGGTGGCTATATAACAATGAGTGATACAACGCCTAGTTATCATTACTATATTCAGGATCATCAAGGAAATAACCGTGTAGTATTCAATCAGAACGGAACGATTGAACAAA
This sequence comes from uncultured Bacteroides sp., assembly GCF_963676325.1. Lineage (NCBI taxonomy): Bacteria > Pseudomonadati > Bacteroidota > Bacteroidia > Bacteroidales > Bacteroidaceae > Bacteroides > uncultured Bacteroides sp. The sequence continues at coordinate 198,370 of NZ_OY781099.1, read as the reverse complement.
CCAATCATTATTATCCGTTCGGAATGACTGGATCAGTGGTAATAAAGGTATAAATGGGAGTGATATATTTGGCATTGCTCATATGTTTGACAATAAAAATAGATAAGGTTTTATATTCACATGGCTCAACGAAAGATGCGAGTGTGTTTGATGTTGTTCGTTTATTATTAAAGAAAATAGTCAAAAAAGTCAACTCTGTAAATGTTACAGAAATAGAAAATGGAATAAAATTTGATTTTATTTCACAACCACTAAATTAGTAAATATTAATGAAAGCAAAAACTAAAATAATTGTAATATATATAGTTAATATTATTTTGAGTATCCCTATTCTGTTGGTATTATTTATATCTTCATGTTTTACCCTTGCCACACCCTACATGTTGAAAGATAAAGTATGTAATTATCCTATGGAGCATTTGGGAGAAAAGTTACTAGGTAATTTTGTAATAATATTAATTAGTATTCTTATCTTATGGCTTTTTAATTTGCTGCTAGAATATTTATTTTCCATTAAAGTCTGTAAAATTAGAATCATAATGTATCAGCTTTTAATTTATATAATAATATCAATATTATTTATATTTTTTGGTATGATTCATATATGTAATTATGTCACTTAAGTAATCGATAACAGAAAAAGATGAAAGCCACTAAAAAAAAACAGGTAGCTGCAAATTATTCCTGCAACTGTCTGAAAGAATATATTGTCCTACTAATCTGACATAAAAACAAGTTATTAAGAGGGGGCTTCAATCTGCCCTAATGAATTACTATATTCCATTTCTCCCAGATTGCAATCCTAAGAAATGGACACAATTAGAAAAGAATGAGGCATTTGAATGCTTACAGAGTTTGTTGGCTGACTCTATATACAATAGAACCTTTAAGCATAACGTTTTAATAACAGATGAAGAAACTGCAATTAATATTGCAGAAATTTATTTATTTAAAATCTATTGTAAAAAGAAGCATCAGAAAATGGGCGCCAGGAGAAAATAATGAGAGGCAAGCTGATTCAAAACATATAGAATAAATTGTTATGAAGAAAATATTATTTATATTTATACTGGCTTGCATAAGCTCTAAGGCTAGCATTGTTAACAGAGATAAAGAGATAATTAATAGTAAAAATGTTACAATAAAGCAAGAGAAAGATTCGATAATAGGAACTTGGAATATCTCAAGGTCAATTTCAACTAAAGTTAAATATAAAAATGGTATAAAAACTAAGATAGAAAGTGCATTTGTATATAATGTTTGTCCAATTCTAGTATTAAAAAAAGATGGAACAGGTGTGTTAATAAATGCTGTAGGAGATAAATCCTCATTTTTTTGGTTGATTAATAAAGAAAAAATGTGTTTTTCGTTCAATGAAAAAAATGATGAGAATTCTTTTTTTACTCCCGAAAAAGAATTTTTGTTTAAAGTCTATCATGATTCAAAGAACTGTTTTCTTGAATTAATACACCTTAAATATAACTTTAGGTATATTCTAATAAAGTAATATTTCAAAATCAAATTAAGCCGAAAGATAATACAGAAAAAGCTGCTAAAGAAGTTATATCTCATAATGAAAAACAAGCAGAAAAGAGAAATCAAATAAAGTCTAATATACAAAAGTAAGTTCGTAATTCTGCTGATAATTTGGAAACAGCTGGATCGGTTAAAGTCTTTGGTTATTTACTAGTTTATTGATATAGTCTATGAGAAATTTTTTAATATTGCTGTTTGTGGTTGTTTTATCAAGTTGTTTGAATCAAAGTAACAAGTATACATTATCTGAAAAACAAGAAATAGATTTGCTTAAAACAGCATCTATTCTAAGGAAAACTAACTTTAATGGGAGTATTAGCATTAATAAGAAAGAACTTAGAGATAGTTGTGCTGAAATAGTAACACTTACATTGCCTGATTCTGTTTTTAACTTGTCAGAGAACAACAAAATTGAAAATATAGTGATTGAACCTGAATTTATTTATTTTGTAATGAATAGTTTCAAAGGTACAAATTATGGTATAGTTTTAAGTTCATTACCCCAAGATAAATTATATGGCTTCTATGATGTTAAATCCATTAGAAAATGTAATTTAGGGTATTGGTATTTTGTTAGTTCTAAATTATGGAAAAACTTATATTGACGTTTAATAAAGACATCAAGTATGGTGAATATAGCTTGCTTTTTCGGGATTAAGCTCTCCATTAAAGCCACCATTTCTATAAAAGATTTCCTAAAATAACCTTTCACATAATATGCAGATTATTTTGAAAGCAGTGCTGCTTCTTATAAACCTAATATCCCGATAATCAGCTATGGTAAACAAGAAATCGTTCAAGAAAGACCTTACAAAATAGGATTAATAAAAAACTATTGGGTAATAACTGGATCTTTCAAAGATTATAACAAAACTGGTGGAACGTTTGAAATAGTCATAGATGCCAACGATGGAGCTGTAAAAGGAATTACCCATGAAAAATAGGTTATCAATTTATTGTAAATATACAGTGAATAGTAGATTAATAAGCATGTGCATTATAGGTGGCACAAACAAAAGACCTCTGTCAAGGCAATAAAAAAAAACCTTCGTTTTTATTTGCTGGAAATCACCATTTATAATTACTTTTGGCCGCACTTATTAAAAAATTAAATATGAAATGAAAAATACAACTTTACTTTTGTTATCATTCGTCCTGACTTTGTCAGGAAAAACTGCCACTGCTAGTGATAGACTAGCGAAAAATAATAAAGCCTATCATTCTGCCTATTCCACAAGGAGCGACGAAAATAAAGAAGCTTCTTCAGGCATAAGTAAAGCCGGACATGTAAATCCCATTCTGCCAGGATTTCATGCTGATCCCGAAGTTTTGTATTCACGCAAAACGGGTAAATATTACATTTACCCAACTACGGACGGAGTTGCAGGTTGGGGAGGACACACTTTTAATGTATTCTCGTCTACAAATCTGAAAAAATGGAAAGATGAAGGCACTATTATTGATGTGAAAACCGATCAGGTAAAATGGGCCGACGGTAATGCATGGGCACCTTGCATTGAAGAAAAACGAATTAATGGAAAGTATAAATACTTCTTTTACTTTAGCGCTAACAGTAAAGAAGGAAAAGGGAAACAGATAGGTGTTGCCACATCTGATTCTCCTACCGGGCCTTTTACAGATCTGGGCCATCCAATTGTTACAACATCACCTGTTGGAAGAGGACAACAGATAGATGTGGATGTATTTACCGATCCTAAATCTGGCAAGAGCTATCTGTATTGGGGGAATGGTTACATGGCCGTGGCTGAACTTAACGAAGATATGACATCACTGAAAGAAGGTACCACCGTTGTACTGACTCCAAAAGGTGGAACACTGGATACTTATGCGTTCCGCGAAGCATCTTATGTGTTTTATCGAAAAGGATTATATTATTTCCTTTGGTCGGTAGACGACACTGGCTCTCCTAACTATCACGTTGCGTATGGAACAAGCAGTTCACCTACCGGTCCTATCGAGGTGGCTAAAGATCCCATTGTACTAATACAAGATGCAAAGAATGAGATCTATGGCCCTGCGCACAATTCTATACTACAAATCCCAGGAAAAGATGAATGGTATATTGTTTATCACCGCATCAATAAGAATTACCTGAATAAACAAGATGGACCGGGATACCACCGTGAAGTTTGCATTGATAGGATGATGTTTAATGAAGACGGAACGATACGACGGGTAGTACCGACTAATAATAAGAAATAAATATATTATTTATGAAACATCTTTTTTAAAGTAAATAATAATCAATTAGAAAGAGCTGAACTTTTGATTTAGCAGCAAAGGGCTTCAATCACATAAAAGCTAGAACAACTGGGATAGAAATCTCTGACAATAATTTTAACATTTTTAAAGCTACTTAGCTAGACAGATTGATTAAAGCATTTTGTGGAGGTGTTATACTGAATTTTCAAATAATTTATATACACATGAAATATTTATATTTATTATTAATTCTATCTATTCATCCTTTTTATGCTGATTCTCAAGAGTTAACTTGCAGAATAGATAGTGTCCTGGATATATCAAATAAAATCGAGTATAGACTTAAGAATGATACTACTGTAATTATTAATGTGATGATAAATAATAATAGTATTCAAAAGGAATACTATTATTTGAAAGATTCTGAATCCTGTAATTTTATTCCTAAATTCATCCTTAAATTTAGAAATAGCTTTATTTTTTTAAGTGGTACACATCAACATTATCGGTTATTAACTTTATTTCAACTTGAAGCTAACAAAATAATAGTTAAGACTTTTGAAAATGAATTAATGCTTGAAAGTTCAAATGATAGAATTGATAAAATCTTTTTTTTGTACAAAGGCCAACCTATAATTATTCTTATTGACAATAACAATAAAGCATATATTAGATTATACAAAAAGCCTTATCGACTGAACTGTAGAGACATTAAGTGTATCACTATTGATAGCAAGCGGGTAATAGTGAGTTTAGAAAACAAGAAGAAAAAAATAATGGCTTTTAGCGATTTTAAAGATACAGTTGGCTATGAATAGCCAACTGTTAATCCACTAGCAGAAATAAATATTAAGAAGAGGAAAAAGTTTTATTATGTTTACAATAGTTTAAAGCTGGAATAAATGACAACTAAAACAATAAAAGTATCTTATAGAATAATAGCAATTTTGCTAGGTATATGCTCAACTGGATTTCAAATTGAAAATTTTGTTTTTGGTACGATGGTTAAAAGTTCTTTGAACAAACAAAGTGAATGGAGTTATTATACAAATGAATTTATCCCACACCTATTCACAATTGTAATTTGTGTTTGGTTTATCATATATCAAATTAAATCAATAATGAAGTACCATAATCAGAATGGCAAGTTCTAAATACGCCCAATTAATTAGTTGCGTAAATCATTCTATAAAAAGAGTTTGCTACTGACAGCAAGTGATTAAGACTGCAATCAGTAGCAAACAAAATAAGTGAGATTAATTTAATTCTGAATCTAATTATGTTATTTCACCATAACACATTTGTGCCCAACAACATAAACTCCGCGATTAAGTCCATCTAATGCATTTTTTCTTTGCACTTGTGAACGGAGCTTAACCCCTACCATTGAATAGACATCTACAAGTTCGTTACTGTTATCATTATTAATAACAGGGATACCGACTGAAGATTCACCATCATTACTCAAATAAATATCCTTGATTTTTATCGGAGAACTGCCATACGACCAAATGCCGATAATGTAAAGATGTGAAGGATCACATTTGAGAGCAGGAGTTTTACTTTTCGATAAATTAGAAAGATCAATAGCCACTTTTAACTTGTCACCAATCTCGTACATATAGCAGTCTGTCCAATAATTCGAAGTATCAAACAAGCGAAAAGAAGCTCCACACGTTTGTTTTTCAGCCAATTCCACTACAAGATATTTATAGTTCGAAAGATTTAACCCATTCGCATATTTCCAACCACCAAATCCATATTGTGCTGTAGTAAGCGTTTTATTCGCTTCATCAAACAGGCCAGTTCCGCAAATTGAAGAATTAAAAAGCTCACTTGTTAATGGGAACGTTTGGACATTCACTTGAAATTGGCCACTTTGCGTATTTCCCAACAAATCCTGATAGCTGAAATTAATCGTTGCAGCACCATTAGCTTTAGCAATAATTTGCCCATTTACTATCGTTACAATATTAGGTGAAGGATTACTATAAATAGCTTTAGTCGTGACATCTTCTGTATGTCCATCCAAAAAATGTGCTGTAACTTTAAAATCCTTAGATGTACCAATCAATGCATTATATATATCTTTTTCCACAGATATGCCATCCATTGTCATTTGGTTTTTGGTGTAGCCTACAAAAGAATGATCATAAAAAGCATCTTCTGTAAATTGCTTTTCGGTACTAAACCAGTCAACATCAACATATCCACCAGTTTGGGATGTTGCATAATTAAAAATAGCAAATCTATTACCTACAAATATTGAAAGATTGTATTTCATGTTCAGTTCATCTCCAAACTTATAATAGGTAACATTATCTGTACTATAATAAAAGTTGGCCTTACTTGTACTGTAATTGGTTATTGCTCTCAAATAGATGATTGAATCACACGAAATAGGCTGATAGAAATTAGTTTTGTTTCCGGTATTCATCATTACAAGCTTCTTTGCTCCTCCCGAAACGGTTATTCCAATATAAGCATACGGATCCTGGAATACAGCCAAGCCTGCGACATCACCCTCTTTCATATTTTGAACATCCATATGAATAGTACCGTAAGAATCTGTATTATTTGAGTTATATCCAAGGATCCGTTGTGTTAACGTGTTGCGAGCTCTTTGTAATGAATCAACAACATTTACCGTTTGCAAACGAAGATAGCCTGCTTTTTCCACCAATGACCACTTAGAGTCATCAGAATTGTGGTTCCATTCCCATTGCGCACCTAATTTGTAATTACGGAAATTGTCATTGGTCGGCAACGCCTTCTTTATATAATCTCTTCCTACATTAGGTTTGGTATAAGTTGTAACACCGCTTCCATTTACACCTACAATAGGCCAATTATCGACCCAACTTACCGGTTGTAAACTTGGTAATCGTCCATAAGCTCCTTTATCGGCAAAAAGCATAGTCCACCATTCGCCGGTTTGCGTTTGTATCAAGGCTCCCTGGTGAATGCGGTCGCTATTAAAGACTACTTTTTCATCATACGGTCCAAAAATTGAAGATGAACGGAAAGCGACCTGAGTGGCATAATAACCTCCGGTTGTAGAATAAATATAATAATAACCATTGATTTTATACAGATGACTTCCTTCTGTTGCGGAATTGTCTATACTTGAAGGTATGTTGCCAAATGTTATAGCCTGATCGTTTATCACTTTAAAATTTGAATCAAGTTCGGCTATGTGTAACTTATTGATGCCATATACAATATAAATTTTATCATTGTCATCAAAGAAAAGACCGGCATCATAGAAAGAAGATGACAATTTAGTCTTAGTCCAGGGGCCTTCTGGATTAGTGGCAGTTAGCAAATAGCTTCCTTCATCCAACGTATTAAAATGAAGATAGAAAGTGCCTTTATGGTATTTCAGACTGCTTGCCCACTGTCCGTGACCGTAACGGTTACAACCGTCTAAGTTATAACAAGCAGTCGATTCAATTTTATCCAATGGGTTGCTGCAATATTCCCAGTTTACCAAATCATACGATTTTAATATAGTAGCACCAGGAAAGTTATGCATAGTAGTAGTTGACATATAGTAAACATCACCCACTCTTATCACATCCGGATCTGGAAAATCGCCAAAAATAACAGGATTAGTAAATGTTCCGTTACCATTGTCGCTGTTTGAACTATTTACAAAATCCGGCCTCGGATAGTCTTTTTGCGCATATTCCTGATACCAATGAAATGTAGGCCAAGGGCATGCTTCCGGATCATTCAGAAAGGTCAGATTATTAGCTGTAGGCGCATTTGTGGAATCAAATTTAGCCATCAGTTCTGGTCCTGTAAAAATAAGCCAACTCACGTTACCGGCATTATCCGTAATCTTTTTGAAATTGGCCCCAAAACCATCTCCACCTGCTGTACCAGTAACATCTTTACCCCATGACGAATTATATTTTTCTGGTGCCCAGTCCATTTCAGTAACAACTATCGGTGCTAAATCGGCCGCAGGTTTAACCTGGGCATCCCATCCTTTCTGAAAATTTGCATAACCTTGTCCACTGTTAAACCAACCAGGATAAACATGCACTGCATAACCGATATTGTCGCCTTTAATAGGATTGACTGCGAATCCCTGATATAATGATTGATATCCTAAACCTGGTATCCAAAGAATATTATCTGCACTGGCTCGTATAGTATCAACAACAGCTTGAAAATATGTTTTCAACTTATCGAAATGACCTTGCGAACCTGCACCATAGGTTCCATCAGGGCCAAGTATGTTTATAGGCTCGTTTGCCAGTTCATACATGATGTGTGGGTTGTTTTTCAATTTGGGATGTTGAGCTACATATCCCCACACTTTTATAAGATATTGGTTATATGCGTCGCCCACGGCAATTTTATCCGGACAAACACCAGGAGGACGCATTATGACATACAATCCTTTCGATATGGCATATTCAGCCATAGGGATAAACACATTGTCAAGTGCCGTTTTAAGCCTATCAAAGTCGAATGCCGAGATATCATTTTCACCTGTAACAGATACACCTGGTGTATTTGACCAGTATGGGTCCATGTGCATACGAATAAAATTTGCTTTCCAACCGGCAGCCATAATGCCATCGATAACACCTTTGTTATAGCTCAGACATCCTTCGACATCATAATTGGTCCAGTATTTTCCCTGCTCATTGAACCACGGAGAATATGTCTGCCCAAAACCATGTAAATTCACAATATTACCATGCTGGTCTTTCAAATATTTACCTTCAACATGTAACCTGGGCATAGGCATTCCCTCCCACGCCAATATATTAATAGATATTGCCAACAAGAAAAAAAATAAAAGATTTTTTTTTGCATTTTTCATTTAATCATCAAATTTAAAATTAACATTTATATCTTCAAATAACTGATACAAGTTTATGAACAATGCAATAAATAAAGTAATTAAAATAGCAGCACTGAACTTTAGGTTCGAAGTAACTCCTTTTTAAAAATTATTTTATAGTAGTTTGATAAAAGATGTATTTTTCATAGCTTATATGCATTCAAATCTTTTGACACAAATATAGCTAGTAATTATCCAAAAAGAACAACGTTATGTAACACGTGTTTTTTCACTGATTACATTCTTTAATTATATGTTACAAAAAGCTATGCCTATATTACATATATCACACATAATTGATTATTTCTAAGAGAAGAATAAAGCAAGAACTGCATGGACTGGATTGGCATGATTGCGGGGAACAACATTATAATGCTGCTATTATAACTTTTATGTACGAAAATGTAGATGAGTCTAGATTGCCTTTTTATGATAGTATTTTAAATAATATCAAGATTCTTAAAGCTGAAAACAGAACTGATTTGAGATGATTGATTGGTTATAGAAAAAGGACTGAAAATTTTACATTCAGTCCTTTTAATTATTTCTTTCTCACCAAAATAGCAGGAGAAATACTACAAGCAAATTGGTTATTTATCAGACAATTAACTTATTGCATTCATTATTACTCTTTCTCCATATAATCCCCGTTAGCCTTGATAAGTTCTATCAACTTTTCTACAGCTTCTTCTTCTGGGATATTTTTCTCAATGCATTCTTTCTTCTTATAAAGACTCACCTTGCCACGGCCTGCACCTACATAACCATAGTCGGCATCAGCCATTTCACCGGGACCATTGACAATGCAGCCCATGACTCCAATCTTTAAACCGGTCAGGTGATTAGTGGCGGCTTTTACACGGGCAATGGTTGATTGCAGATCGAAAAGTGTTCTGCCGCAGCCCGGGCAGGAGATATACTCTGTTTTACTGGTACGAATACGTCCCGCTTGTAAGATTCCAAATGAAGTAGCATCTACTATGGTATGACTGATGCTGCCTTGGTTAAAGATAAAAAGTCCGTCACAGAAGCCATCAAAAATAAGTGCGCCCATGTCTGCGGCTGATTTTATCTGTAAGTCTTCTGCTTCATTCTCGGTATAATACTGGAAGAAAACCACCGGATTCTCACATCCTGCCGACATAAGTTGATGTACCAATGAACGATGCTCTCCTAATCGGTTCTGGTGATTGCTTTGTGAGATGATAACAACGTTATCCATCGTTTTCAGGTCTTCTGCTAACTCTTCGGTCAGAGCCATATAAGGAAGGAAAAGGAAATTCAGTGATGAATCCGACTTCTTTAGTTCTTCAATGCTGTTGAAGTTGAACGCCGGATAAGTATTCTCTCTCCTATCCCACACATCTCCATCCAGAATATAGCCAACACCCGGCAAGAGGTGCTGAGGAAGTTCACGTCCGGCATAGATATAATCGGGGGTGAACTGTGGATCATAATCTGTTTTACCATTCATCCGGTCGGCAATAACCACCGGTAGATTCTCTCCTCCGATATTCTTCACGGCGAATGTCTTTCTACGAACTGGCGACAGATAATTAAACCCTTCAGCTTCCACACCGGGAATATAGAGATGATCGGCCCTGTTTGCTACATAGTCTACCAGTTTTCTGGCTACAGGTATTTCGCACTCGGGATCTTCGCTTAATGATACACGTATAGTATCACCAATGCCATCGGACAAAAGAGCGCCAATGCCCAAAGCCGATTTTATCCGTCCGTCTTCTCCGTCTCCTGCTTCGGTAACGCCAAGATGAAGAGGGAAATTCATTCCTTCCTTTTCCATCGTTGCCACCAGAAGTCGTACGGTTCTTACCATTACTACTGTATTAGAAGCTTTTATAGAAATAACAACGGCAGTAAAATTCTCCTCCACACAAATGCGCAGAAATTCCATGCACGATTCAACGATTCCCTCCGGCGTATCGCCATATCGGCTCATTATACGATCGGATAGTGATCCATGGTTTACGCCAATACGAATTGCGGTATAATTTTCTTTGCAGATATTCAGAAAAGGAACAAAACGCTCACGAATTTTCTGTAGTTCCTGAGCATATTCTTCGTCGGTATACTCAAACTTCTTGAAAGTACGAGCGGCATCAACGTAATTGCCGGGGTTGATTCTTACTTTCTCGGCATAACAGGCTGCCACATCGGCTACTTTAGGATTGAAGTGAACATCGGCAACCAAAGGAACCATGTATCCGGATTGTCGAAGCGCAACATTTATATTCATTAAATTTTCCGCTTCTTTGATTCCCTGAGTGGTGAGACGCACATATTCTCCTCCGGCATCAACAATTCTTTTTGCCTGAGCCACACTAGCTTCGGTATCCTGTGTGGAAGTATTTGTCATGGATTGTATGCGGATAGGATTCTCTCCTCCCAGCGGAGTTCCTCCGATATTTACAACTGATGATTTACGACGGGAATAATTAAAATAGTCCATTCTCTGCTTAGGATTAATAGACAACATGCCAGCAGAAACCATCTGACTAGTTTCTGCCGGCATGTAAGTCATTGCATTAAATTAATTAGTTTTAAACTGGTACTTTACCTCTTTCAGTTCTTCGTTGGCCTTTACAATCTTCTTCTTTAAGCCTTCTTTATATGCCGAGAACTTCACTTCCAGGTCTTTATCTGAGAGTGAGAGAATCTGAACAGCAAGAATTGCGGCGTTAAGAGAAGCATTGATTCCAACAGTTGCCACTGGTATTCCCGGAGGCATTTGAACGATAGCCAGCAAAGCATCCATTCCCTCCAAAGTAGACTTTATGGGAACACCTATCACAGGCAAAGTTGTAGATGCTGCAATTACACCCGGAAGATGAGCAGCCATACCTGCTGCTGCAATAATAATCTTTATACCACGCTGTTTTGCACTCTTGGAAAACTCTTCCACTGCTTCGGGAGTACGGTGTGCGGATAAGGCGTTTATTTCAAAAGGAACTTCCATATCATTAAGAAATGCAGCTGCTTTGTCCATAACCGGCAGATCCGAGGTACTGCCCATAATAATACTTACTACTGGAGTCATAATTTTTATTTATTCATTAATTAGTTTACGATATGCTGTCGCATCAAGTAAAGTGTCTAATTCTGAAAGATCAGACGGTTTTACTTTCACGATCCACCCTTCACCATACGGATCAGAGTTTACCAACTCCGGATTCTCTTCTAAAGAAGCATTGATCTCAAGGATCTCACCAGAGACAGGAAGGAACAGATCAGAAATAGTTTTCACTACCTCTATTGTTCCAAAAACTTCTCCCAATGCCAGGGGTTCACCCACAACAGGTACATCAACAAATACAATGTCGCCCAATTGCTCTTGTGCGTAATCTGTTATACCTACGTAGGCAAATTCTCCTTCTAAACGAACCCATTCGTGTTCGCTAGTGTACTTTAAATTTTCAGGAAAGTTCATAAGTTATGTTTTTATAGTTTTATAATTAAAGAAACAAAATTCCAAAAACAGCACAAAGAAATCCGGCCGAAAAACCGGTTAAAACTTCCAGCAATGTGTGATGTCGCAGCAAAATACGAGCAGAACCCAATCCGCCGGCAATTAAGATAAACAGACATAGCCAGTAAGTGGGGTTATAATTAAACATAAAGCTGAAAGCTATTAGTCCACCTACTACACCTCCCATAGCGGTCATGTGTTCACTGATCTTCCATTTCAGGTTTATTAGAACACACAGAATTATTGCTAATAATGATGCTATAATGATTCCTGTCATGTAGCGGGGTAAGTTCATTCTTACCATCATAATCAAACAAGCTATATAACAAATGATTGTAAGTATATAAGGGACAAAACGTTTCTTTCTATCTTTGAACACACCCATGCCCCAGCCATTGATTTTTCTAAAAAAGAAAATTGCAATTGTAGGCAACAGAATGGTGAAAGCATAAACAACCCCTAGCACTACTAAACGATAGGTTAAAGGGAGCATGTTCAGATAAGAAAAAAAGAACAATACCCCAAATGCCAGGAATGGCACAATAAAGGGATTAAATATTGCTGATATAATTCGGGCTGATTTATTTAGATTACTTTTTTCCATTTTCATTGATTAATTTCATTCACTTTCTAAGTCTTGCCACAGGAATATTCAGCTGTTGCCTGTATTTGGCAACGGTCCGTCGGGCAATTGGGAAACCTTCCTTGTTCAGAATATCTGTCAATTCATCGTCTGTTAAAGGTTTCTTCTTATCTTCGTTTTCTATATGCTCCTTCAATATCCGTCTGATCTCTCTGGACGACATTTCCTCGCCGTCGCCCGTTGTAAAGCCTTCGCCAAAGAAATATTTAAGAGAGAATATTCCATAGTTAGTTTGAACATATTTACTGTTACTAACGCGAGAGATGGTTGAGATATCCAGACCGGTACGGTCGGCCACATCTTTCAGGATCATTGGTTTTAACAATGATTCGTCTCCTTCAAGGAAAAACGAGTGCTGCAGATCAATGATGGCCTGCATCGTTGTAACAAGAGTATTTTGTCTTTGTTTTACTGCTTCAATAAATCCCTGAGCAGCATCAATCTTTTGTTTCAGGAAAAGCATGGCATTTTTAGATTCCTTCGATTGATTTGCCTTGTTCTTTGTATGCTCCTCAAGCATATCCATAAAATTACGGTTCATGCGTAATTCCGGTACATTTCTGTTATTGAGGTTCAAAGTGATTGTTCCATCATCATAGGTATCCACAATAAAATCAGGAACAATCTGCTGGAGATTTCTTCCGATAGTTTCTCCCAGAGAACTACCCGGACGAGGATTCAGTTTGGTTATTTCGTGAAGTGCTTCATTGAACCTTTCTTCTGAAAGGTTGAGCCGTTGCATAATCTTATCCCAATGTTTGCGGGTAAAATCATCATAACACTTTTCTATGATACTTATTTCGGTTTGCTTTATAGGAGAGTCATCCTTCCGTTTTATCTGTATAAGCAGGCATTCCTGTAAAGACCGGGCACCAATTCCTGCAGGATCAAAGTCCTGTATAATTTTAAGCACTTCTTCCAGTTTCGCCTCACTTGCGTCAACGCCGGCATAAATAGCCAGTTCATCGGAGATGTTATACAGGCTTTTTCTTAACAGTCCATCATCATCAAGAGAGCCAATAAGATATTCGGCCAATTCTTGCTGCCATTCAGTCAAATTAAGTTCACCCAGCTGTTCTTTAAGAATCTCATAAAAAGAGGTAACCTCGGAAAAAGGAATATCTTCAGCTCGTCCCTCTCTGGAACGACTGCTTTCCTGAAGTTTATAGTCGGGGATGTCATCTTCTGTAAGGTAATCGCCCAAGGAATAATCCTCGCTTGAATCACCAGAAGAGTCTTCGTCCAGGTTATTCTTCTCTAAATTATCCTCAGCAGCGCCTTCGTCTCCCCCTTCTTCGAGAGCCGGATTTTCCAGAATTTCGGCACGAACACGATCTTCCAGTTCCACCGCTGGCAATTCAAGCAATTTAACGACCTGAATTTGCTGTGGAGAAAGTGTCTGAACCTGTTGTTGTGACTGTATCTGATGAGAACCTTGCGCCATTTTTAAATTAATTAAACCTTAAACACGCTACAAATTTAATGAATAGTTCGATATAGCGTACTATTCAGGACTTATTTGTTTCCTGTAAACAGACAAAAAGCGACAATACCTATATAAAGATTTAATACTTAAAACTACTGCCTCCAAGAAACTCTCTTAAAAGGGAAGTAGGAGGGATCTCTTTATCCTGTATAGGTACAAAATATTTAATGAACTTCAACAACCGATAAGCTTCTGCATATTCCGGACAGTTTCGGGGAACTCCCGTTAATATGGGCTCTACATAGAGCCGCAACACAGCCAGTTCAAATAGCAAGGCAGAATTAAACATGACATCTGCATTCTCCTGATAAGGGAAAATCCATTTATCTTCACCTGCCCGCACACTTGGCCAGCGTGAAATAGTTTCCCGGGCAGAGTATCCCCGATAATTATTATCACGGATAATACGACGGAGCAAACGATTGTCTGTGGTTGGTATCCAGTTATGATCATCCAGTGAGATAGTTGTCAACGCTGAAACATAAATCTTAAATTTCTTTTCAGGTGGAATCAGTGGCGTTAGTTCAGGATTTAGTGCATGAATGCCCTCTAATATCAGAATCGTATTTTCATCAATCTTAAGCTTATCGCCTCGAAACTCTTTCCGCCCCATGGCAAAATTGAACGTTGGAATCTCTACTTCTTCTCCTCTGAGCAATGCTTGCAAATGAGTATTAAAAAGCTTCAGATCAAGGGCATAAAGAGACTCATAGTCATAATTACCTTTTTCATCCAACGGTGTTTCTTCTCTGTCCACAAAATAATTATCAAGCGAAATGGAGTAAGGCTTTAGACCATTTGTCATTAACTGAACAGAAAGGCGTTTACAGAATGTTGTTTTACCCGAAGAAGAAGGACCCGAGATTAACACAAGCTTCACCTTACCACCGTTCTCTCCACGTTCAAAAATGGTATCGGCTATTCTGGCTATCTTCTTCTCCTGCAGAGCTTCCGCCACATTAATAATATCAGTAGCATTTCCTTCATTGCAGGCCACATTAAAATCGCCCACATTATTCATATCCATAATGTCGCTCCATTTTAAATACTCTTTGAAAACATCGAGCATCTTTTCTTGCTTTACTACCTCCTCCAGTACATCGGGATTTTCCTTACTGGGAATACGAAGAAGCAACCCACCATAGTACTTTACTACATCAAATAATTTAATATCGCCGGTACGAGGGAGCAGACTTCCATAGTAATAATCAATATGATCACCGAGTGTATAATAATAAGTATATAGTGAACCTGATGTTTCAAGTAGCTTGACTTTATCCATCATATTGTGCTCAGTAAACAATTTGACAGCCTCCGAAATATGGCATTCAACCCGATGATAAGGGATATTTTCACTTATAATTTCCTGCATCCTTTTTTTTATTCGAGCCACATCGTCAGTTGTGATGGGGCGTCCAATAAGAAGGTTACAAAAATAGCCTTTTGAAACAGGGTGCTCAAGACGGATTTTTCCATGTGGAAAGACTTCATCTACAGCCTTGCATAAAACAAAGCACAATGAACGAACATAAGTTCGCATACCCGACAAATCTCTTATGTCCAGGAATTCAATATCTTTATTATTATAAACACGAAAGTTTAACCCTTCTGTCCGATTATTCACTTTGGCACTTACTACCGGATAAGGGAAATCAAGATTAAACCCTTTAAAGATCTGGAAAAGAGAGCTTCCAATTGGAAAATCTTTATAGGCACCATTATTCTGGCAATATATTCGTACAGTTTCTATCATACTACTCTTATTAAATCACTCTGTTGTAACAAGCTGTTGACCTAACAGCAAGTAACAATCAGACAAAATACAATTTATACTATTCCATCGGTTCAAAATTTGCTTTCCCTACACCACAAACCGGACAAGACCAATCATCCGGAAGATCTTCAAATGTAGTACCCGGTTCTATTCCACCATCAGGATCACCCATTTCAGGATCGTAAATGTAATCACAAACAGGACAAATGTACTTTTTCATATCACATTAATTTTACGTTACAGCCAAAGATAAGAAATAAAATTAAAGAAAAAGGGTTGAATTCAGGAATTTATTTCGCTGTCAAAAGCGTTGTAAGTTCTTCCATTCCTTCCGATGCCACTTTACGGATTACATGAATTTTATGCCCATTACTGTTCACACTGACCTCATTCGGATCAATTAGATAGACTGGTGTACGGGAAGATACATAGTTGAGTAATCCCGCTGCAGGATATACATTCATAGAGGTACCTATAATAAGAAAGATATCGGCCTGTTCAACAGATCGGATTGCTTCTTCTATTTTTGGAACAGCTTCACCAAACCAAACAATATAAGGGCGGTATTGTGAACCATCAGGAGCCAGATTTCCTAACTTTATCTCGTATTCTTCAGGATCTAATTCTCTTATATACCTTGGGTCATAAGGAGAAAATGAAGAACAAACTTTAGTTAACTCACCATGAAGGTGGATTATCTTTGAGCTTCCTGCCCTTTCGTGAAGATTATCAATATTTTGGGTAACAACTGTCACATCAAACTCTTTTTCCAGCTCCGCAATAAGCTCATGTCCTCTGTTAGGCTCAACCTTAAGCAATTGCCTGCGGCGTTCATTATAAAAATTTATAACCAATCCAGGATCTGCTGCATACCCTTCGGGTGTTGCAACTTGTTCAACAGGATATTTATCCCATAAACCGCCAGCCCCTCTGAATGTACTTACACCACTCTCGGCACTCATACCTGCTCCCGACAAAACGACCAATTTTTTCATAAAAGTCTACTCCTATTTAAACGTTATTACAAAATTAAGAAAAAATAGAGCACAAAAGAGGATTCATTCAAATAAAACTCTTATTTTTGTGAGCTTTTTGTAAGCTACTGATTGTTAGTCTGCTTTAAAACAGAAAGCCATTTGATAACACTTATAATTTAAGAATGGATAAATTTAGTTATGCTATCGGCTTAGGTATAGGCCAAAACCTTTTGAGCATGGGTGCTCAGGAAATCAATGTTGACGACTTCGCTAATGCAATCAAATCAGTTCTGAATGGAGAAGAGCCGGCAATAAGCCATGCTGAAGCACGTGAAATTGTGAATAAGTATTTTGCAGAACTTGAAGCAAAGATGAATGACGCAAATATAGAAAAAGGAGTAACATTTCTGGAAGAAAATAAAAAGAAGGAAAATGTAGTTACATTACCTAGCGGACTGCAATATGAAGTTTTGACTGAAGGAAACGGAAAGCTTGCAAATGCAACCGATCAGGTAAAATGCCACTACGAAGGTACTTTGATTGACGGAACCTTGTTTGACAGCTCTGTAAAAAGAGGTGAACCTGCCATTTTCGGAGTTAACCAGGTTATCCCAGGATGGGTAGAAGCACTTCAGTTAATGCCAGAAGGTTCTAAATGGAGACTTTACATTCCTTCCGATTTAGCTTACGGAGCACGTGGTGCCGGAGAAATGATCCCTCCTCACAGCACATTAATCTTTGATGTAGAATTAATTCAAGTTTTATAATAAACACTTTAAAGTAAAATGAAAAAAGTTAGTATTTTTATGGCTATTGCTGCAGCAGCAACACTTGCTTCATGTACAGGAAAAAGCCCAAAAGCAAACCTTAAGACAGACATCGACTCTTTATCTTATTCTATTGGTATGAGCCAAACTCAAGGTTTGAAAGATTATTTAGTTCAAAGAGTACAGATGGACACTACCTATATGGACGAGTTTGTCAAAGGTTTGAACGAAGGCGTAAAGAAAACAAGCAAGAAAGAAGAAGCTTATTTTGCAGGTCTTCAGATCGGCCAACAGATCAAGAGCCAAATGATCAAGGGTGTTAACAAAGAATTGTTTGGTGCAGATTCAACCAAAACAATCAGTGTTGATAACT
This sequence comes from uncultured Bacteroides sp., assembly GCF_963676325.1. NCBI lineage: Bacteria > Pseudomonadati > Bacteroidota > Bacteroidia > Bacteroidales > Bacteroidaceae > Bacteroides > uncultured Bacteroides sp. The sequence continues at coordinate 180,243 of NZ_OY781099.1, read as the reverse complement.
TCATGGCTGGTTTCATTGCTGGTACTTTGAACAAAGGTCAGAAGATGACAATGAAGCAGGCACAAGAATATACTCAAAAGAATATGGAAGCTATCAAGGGCAAATCAATGGAGAAAGCTTACGGAGCAAACAAAAAAGCTGGAGAAACTTTCCTTGCTGCTAACAAATCCAAAGCCGGAGTTGTTACTTTGCCTAGCGGACTTCAATACAAAATTGTAAAAGCTGGTAACGGTGCTATCCCTTCTGATACTTCTAAAGTAAAAGTAAACTATAAAGGAACTTTGATTGATGGTACTGAATTTGATAGCTCTTACACACGTAAAGAACCTGCTACATTTGTTGCTAACCAAGTAATCAAAGGATGGACAGAAGCATTGAAATTGATGCCTGTTGGTTCAAAATGGACTATCTATGTTCCTCAGGAATTAGCTTATGGTTCAAGAGAAGCTGGTAAAATTAAACCTTTCTCTGCATTGGTATTCGAAGTTGAATTACTTGAGATCGTAAAGTAAATAAGATAAGCGAATAAAGCTAAAAGGGATGCTCTTACTGAGCATCCCTTTTTCTATGATATATTCTCAAAAAAGTATAATCAGAAACACAGAAATGATTTATTTTGGATAAATGATAGATAAATTAAAATATTTCTCTATATTTGCTTACTATTTGATACAAACAAGAACTTATAATCATTCATATGGAGAAGATAGACAATCTTGACAGACAGATTCTTGAGATAATCTCACAGAATGCCCGTATTCCTTTTAAAGACGTTGCTGCAGAGTGCGGTGTTTCCAGGGCAGCGATTCATCAACGTGTGCAACGATTGATAGATCTGGGTGTAATTGTTGGCTCAGGCTATCATGTAAATGCTAAAAGCTTAGGCTACAGAACTTGTACTTATGTAGGAATTAAGTTAGAAAAGGGCTCTATGTACAAGAATGTAGTGGCTCAATTAGAAAAAATACCGGAAGTTGTAGAATGTCATTTCACAACAGGCCCTTACACTATGCTTACCAAAGTATATGCTTGCGATAACGAACACTTAATGGAGCTTTTAAACTCTAAAATGCAGGAGATTCCTGGCGTTACTGCTACCGAAACATTGATTTCTCTGGAACAAAGCATTAAAAAAGAAATTCCAATCAGATTAGATAAGAATCTGACTAATGACTGATTTTTTAAACTCTTACCACCTCACAGGACTTGTTATTGGCATCTGTACTTTTCTCATTATAGGGCTCTTTCACCCTGTTGTGGTTAAAGCAGAATATTACTGGGGAACAAAATGCTGGTGGATTTTCCTGTTATTAGGGATAGCAGGCGTTATAGCCTCATTCTCTACAGAAGATGTATTCATCTCTTCTTTATTAGGAGTATTTGCTTTCTCATCTTTCTGGACTATCAAAGAGGTTTTTGAGCAGGAAGAAAGGGTAAAAAAAGGATGGTTTCCGAAGAACCCAAAACGAACATATAAATTCTAAGAAGGATGCCTTTAAGGCACCCTTCTTTTTATATCGCTTTTAAATATATTCCGTACAAGTCAGTTCACCTTTCAATGCTCCTAAAGCATTCAAAGCCAGAGCTTCCATCTCGTCTTCTCCGGGAAAGATACTGATAGGCGCAAGGAAATTTATCTGCTCATTAAGTTTATTCACACAATAAGTATTGTAGGCAATACCCCCGGTCAGTACAATTGCGTCAACCTTTCCACGTAGAGCAGCACACATAGCACCAATTTCTTTGGCAATATTATAAATCATTGCGTCCAGAATTAATTCAGCTTTCTTATCTCCTGCCTCAATTGTTTTGACAACCATTTGCACATCAGTAGTCCCAAGATGAGCCATTAACCCACCTTTTCCCCGTATCATCTTTATGATCTCATTTTCGGTATATTTCCCGCTAAAGCAAAGCTCCACTAATTGTCGTGCAGGTAGCGTTCCGGCACGCTCCGGAGAAAAAGAGCCACTGCCATCAAGTGCATTGTTTACATCAATAACCTTGCCGTGTTTATGAGCTGCAACAGAGATTCCTCCACCTAAATGGGCAACCACGAGGTTCAATTCTTCATAACTCTTCTGAACACTTCTTGCATACTTACGGGCAATGGCTTTATGATTAAGCGCATGGAAGACAGACAAGCGAGAAAGCAGAGGAGAACCAGATATCCTGGCTACATCTTCCAATTCGTCGACCACTACAGGATCTGCAATATAAGCTTTACATCCGGGAATAAGCAAAGAAATCTCTTCGGCAAGTAACCCACCAAGATTGCAGGCATGTTGCATCTGTGCATTCCGAAGATCATTCTTCATCGGCTCATTAACCTCATACACTCCGCTTGAGATTGGTTTCAGCAATCCACCACGACCTACTACCGCTGCAAATCCGGAAAACAGGTTCTCCTTTTTGAGTTCATCAACAATCAGATCTTTACGATAACCGTACTGAGAAAGAATTGTTGGGTAAGATGAAAGATCTTCTGAAGAGTGGTAGAATGTTTTCACAAACTGGCGATTTTCATTCTCATACACTGCTATCTTTGTAGTAGTGGAACCCGGGTTAATTGCTAAAATTCTCATAGCTTAATCTTTATTACAGGTAAGACACGCCATAGCTATACTATAATACTTAGAGAGTCCGTCATCGCTTCTGGAGGGTAACACCACCGGACAGACGGGGCCTTGCAACAATCCGGCCATGGTAGCATTGGAAAAGAGAGAAACACCTTTATAGAAAGCATTGGCAGATTCAATATTTGGGAATATCAGCACATCGGCCTGACCATCAATGGGCGACACTATGCCTTTTATATCACCACTTGCCCGCTCGCAGGAAGTTCTTACATCAAGCGGTCCGTCAATAATTGCATTTCCAAACTCTCCCGCTTCGGCTAGTTCTACAATGTTCACATAATCGAGCGAGTGAGGAAATTTGGCACTCACCTTTTCAGTGCAGTGTATCAAAGAGATTCTGGGCTGTTCAATGCCAAAACTGTGACATGAACGAATTGCATACCAAATCATTTCAATACGCTGTTGCAAAGTGGGCCGGGGAATTACAGCCGCATCCGAAAAGAACAACAGTTTATTGTATGTGGGAATCTGCATTACCGATAAGTGAGTGAGCACCTGTCCACGAGGTAACAGCCCTTTCTCCTTGTCTAAAATGGCATGCAAAAGGTTATCTGTACTTATTAATCCTTTCATAAGAATATCCGCTCCACCTTCACGTACAATGCGTACCGCTTCACGTGCAGCATCATCAGGGTCTTCAATATGAATGGTCTTCACAAACTCCGGATACTTCTTCAAAGTCTGGAACTTCTCAAGAATAGAAGAATCTCCGATCATGAGAAATTCTGCGATTCCTTCTTCAAGAGCCCGTGCAATAGCATACTCTGTATTCGGATCATTAGCGCAAACCACAGCTATTCGTTTACGCTTCTTCAACATAATCAGGTGAGCCGTTAATTGATCAAAACTTCTTATTGATTCCATTATTCTGTGATTTTTAGCAAATATACAAAATAAACGATGAATTATTCAGCCAAAGCCTGATATATTTACCAAAAAGAAAGTAAAATATAATTGTTTAGCTATTTTAAAGCCTCACTGCTATCAATTTGATATTTCTAACTAGCTAAGAACTTTCAAAAGCATACATTTTAATAAAGACCTAACCTTAATTTGATTTAACTGTAGACTATTACCCAAATAGCTCTACAGCTTTTTGCAATAACGTGTACCTCAATTTATAAAGCAAAAAGGAAAAAACACCTTAACATTCACTCTTTATAAGCTTAGCATTACTTAAATTCAATTTTTAATGTAAATTTGCAAAAAGCAAATATATGAAAAAGTATACATATCCACCCTTTCTCCAAGAAGGAGACAAGGTTACAATAATATCACCTGCGGGGAAGATTGATAAAAGCTTTCTGAAAGGAGCCAAAAAAGTGCTGGAGTCCTGGGGACTGGAAGTAGCTATTGCAAAACATGCAGATGGAGAATCCGGACGGTTTTCGGGCACAGTAAAGCAACGCACAGCTGATCTTCAGACAGCAATGGATGATGAACAAACAAAAGTAATTCTTTGCAGCCGGGGAGGCTATGGGGCCATTCATCTGGTAGATCAGATTGATTTCACCAGGTTTAGGGAGAATCCTAAGTGGTTACTGGGATATAGTGACATCACATTGCTTCACGAACTGTTTCAGTATAATGGATATACTTCCATTCATTCTCTCATGGCAAGGCATCTCTCTGTTGAACCACAAGATGATCCATGCTCTTTGCATCTCAAAAACATGCTATTCGGCGAGCTGCCTTCTTACCAATCCCCTCAGCATAAGCTGAATATAAAAGGAAGTGCCAAAGGTATTCTTCACGGAGGCAACCTCTCCGTACTGAATGGATTACGGGGAACACCTTACGATTTCCCTGCTGAAGGAACCATTCTTTTTATCGAGGACATCGGTGAAAGACCCTATCACATTGACAGAATGATGAATAACCTGAAACTGGGAGGAGTTCTTGAAAAACTTTCAGGACTAATAGTGGGACAGTTTACCGAATATGAAGAAGACTTATCCATAGGCAAAGAGGTATACGAAATGATTGCCGATATGGTGAAACCTTACGGCTATCCTGTCTGTTTTGATTTCCCGGTAGGACACGTTGCCAGCAATGTTCCACTAATCTGCGGAAGCGAAACAGAACTGACGGTAGAAAGTAAAGGTGCGGAGTTAAAATTTAAATAGTTCATTCTTACGTGTAAATTTGTGAAATCTCAACTGAAAAAGAAGTAATCTCCAGAAAGATTTGTACTTTTGGACTCGGAAAACCAAAGTAACATATTAAGAATGAAAAAGAACTATTTCATACTTGCTTCGGCAGCTCTGATGTTTGCCTGCGCTTCATGCGGAATTAATAGTAATAAATCTGCCACTCAACAAACAGAAGAGACTATGGTTAAAGCGCCTGACTTTGATGCTGATAGTGCTTATAACTATGTAAAAGCACAGGTAGACTTTGGTCCACGTGTGCCAAACACCAAGACTCATGCAGATTGCGGTGATTATCTGGCAAGCAAACTGGCTTCTACCGGAGCAAAAGTAATCAATCAATATGCCGATGTAATTGCTTATGATGGTACAACTTTAAAGTCACGCAATATCATTGGTTCTTTCAATCCTGAAACAAAGAAGCGCGTACTTCTCTTTGCTCACTGGGACACACGCCCATGGGCAGACAACGATAAAGACGAATCAAAACATCACACACCTATTCTGGGAGCCAATGACGGCGCAAGCGGTGTTGGTGTATTACTTGAAATTGCACGTTTAATAGGACAAAAGGCTCCGTCAATCGGCATAGATATCATCTTCTTTGATACAGAAGATTACGGAACTCCTCAGTTCTATAAAGGTCAGGACAAAGAAGAAAGCTGGTGTCTGGGAACACAGTACTGGGCACACAATCCTCATGTGGAAGGTTATAATGCCCGTTTTGGTATTCTTCTTGATATGGTTGGAGGTAAAGGGGCAACATTCTATCGTCAGCCATCAGATGAATCAGCTAATTCTATAGTAAAGAAGGTATGGGGAAAGGCCGGCACATTAGGATACGGCAGCTATTTTATCAATGAAGATGGCGGACTTATCACAGACGACCATGTATTTGTAAACCGCATAACCAAGATACCATGCATAGATATTATCCCAACAGACCGCAGCACTGAAGGAGGTGGATTCGGATATTTCTGGCATACAATGGACGATAATATGAATATTATAGACAGATCAACGCTAAAAGCAGTGGGACAAACAGTTTTGGATGTGGTTTATAATGAAAAATAATTTAGAAAAAACGAATAATATGACTATAAATGAATTACAAGACCAGGTAATCGAAGAGTTCAGCGATTTCGATGACTGGATGGACAGATATCAGTTACTAATAGACCTTGGCAATGAACAAGAACTTCTTGAAGAACAATATAAAACAGAACAAAACCTGATTGAAGGCTGCCAAAGCCGAGTATGGTTACAAGCTGATGAGATAGACGGAAAGCTTGTATTCAGAGCAGAAAGCGATGCTCTGATTGTTAAAGGAATCATTGCCTTGCTTATAAAGGTAGTATCCGGACATACACCAGACGAAATATTAGAAAACGAGCTCTATTTCATAGATAAAATAGGTTTGAGGGAGCACTTATCTCCAACAAGAAGCAACGGATTACTTTCAATGGTAAAACAAATGAGAATGTACGCATTGGCATTTAAAGCAAAAGGAGGATATTAAAAATTCCTCCTTTGTTCTTTTATCAATATTATTAAAGAGAGCACAAAAATAAGCCCTGTAGCCGTCACAGCATAAAGCCCCCACGTAAAGTTAAATGCAAAGAAGGAGAGTCCGAAAAGTAAACCTGAAACAATAAAAGATATTATATCCCTCTTAAATCTGCTTTTTTGTCTCAGGCGATCATGAATCTTTTGCTCATCTATAAGCAATTCACACCCTACAGAGCGAATCAGCATCCGCATAGTTTTAGGAGAAATGGCATTCGAATCATATTCAACTTTCATCAGCATATTTGAAAGATTCACAGAAACATCTATAACCCCTAACTGAGATCTTATAATACGTTTCATCCATTCAACCTTATCTTTATGTCTCACATTTTCCAATAGAAACACACTTCTTGTTATTGCATCCATATTCACTGATAATTACAATACAATTAAGATATCTAAGCTATTAAAACCAATAATTTTGACAAATATAGTGTTTTATGAGTAATAAAAGCAGAAAGCAGTTATTATTTATAAATAAAGAGCCAGAAACCGATCCCTAACTTATTGATAACAAAATATCAATTACATTGTTCATTGGTGAAATGCTTCCCTACAACAGTATCAACAATACAAGAATGGATAGCACAAAGTAAGTAATTAAATGAGTGTAGTCTGATCTTTAAATATTCTTTCAACGTCCGCCTGATCTTTATGAAGTTGCTCCTTCAATGCCTCAATACCATTAAATTTCACCTCAGAACGGATACGTTTAACAAAATAAGCCCGAATTGTTTTGCCGTAAATATCATCAGAAAAATTCAGTATGTTTACTTCAATGCTACGATTGGAGCCATTATTGAGGGTTGGACGATGACCAATATTAATCATCCCTATATAATCTGAACCTTCAACGGAGACACGAACGGCATATACACCATTTGCAGGGATAATCTTGTCAGAATCAACATGCATATTTGCAGTTGGAAAACCAATGGTACGCCCAACCTTATGTCCGGTTACAACTATACCATCTAAATAATAGTTATAACCCAGGTAATAATTGACCTGATCAAAATCACCGGAAGAAAGAGCTGAGCGGATAACAGAGGAACTAATTTTATGTCCCTCAATAGTAAATGCTTTCGCATGAATAACGTCCATGCCAATATCTTTACCATACTGATAATAATCCATAAAGCCTTCACTACGATTATGTCCAAAACGATGGTCGTAACCTATTATCAAAGAATCTACATGAAAGTTTTTCTTTAATACCTGAGCCATGAAATCATGGGCCGTCAGGGCAGATACTTCGGCAGTAAAATTAAGAAGAAAACAATAATCCACTCCCATCTCACTTAAAAGATCTTCTTTTTCTTCTAGTGTAGAAAGCAGTTCTAAACGGTAATTGGGATCAATAACCTTGCGGGGATGCACAGGAAAGGTAATCAATGCAGAGCGAAGTCCTTTACTTGCAGCAACCGATTTAACTTGTTCAATGAGGTAACGATGCCCCTTATGTACCCCATCAAAGAATCCTATTGTTGCAACACATGGTTCAATTGCATAATCTTTTGGATCGCAAATGATCTTCATCTTCTCATTATTTAAAAATATGCCTCCAGTCTTCCTGATCCTTGGGGGCATAAGTATGAATACCAAGCGACTCTGCCATCTTACAGTTAGCTACAGAGTCGTCAATAAAAAATGTCTCTTCCGGTCTTATACCAGTTTCTGTCAGTACCGTCTCAAATATTTCTTTGGATGGTTTAAGCTGATGCAACTGATAAGAAAGGAATATCTTCTCAAAAAAGTCTCCTACACCTAGATTCTTATATGAAAAAAAACGCTCACAGGACATTTCCCAGTGAATCTCATTCGTATTACTCAATAAGAAAACAGAATAGCTTTCACGAAGCTTAAGCAAAAGATCTAGTTTATAGGAGGGAACAGTAACCAGAAAGCTATTCCACGCATCATCAATCTGACTGTCGGTAAAGTCTTTCCCGGCAACCATTCTCAATTCTGCATGAAACTCATCTATTGTAATATCCCCATTCTCCAGTTTCATTAAAAGTCCTCGTTGATAATATGGATTCAACATCTCTTCAATGCAATCAGCACCAATAGACTTAAATGAATCAATACAACGGGAACGGTCTAAATCAACCAGTACTCCTCCAAAATCTATAATCAGGTTCTTTATTTGGTGGTTCATTTCTTAGTTGCTCTTCAAACGTTTGAAAAGACGGATAATTTCACCCACCCATAATACAATTGATGTCAGTCCCAAAATCACAACCCAGGTTTGCCATTCAAGAGGTTCTGTACGGAATACTTTTCCTCCGAACTGAACAATCAGGAACTGACCTCCGATAATGAGGAGCAAAACAAACTCTAATCCATAAGACTTAGAAAGGCCTTTAAAAGCAGAATCATTGGTTCCAAATACTCGGACATTAAATAAATTCCAGAACTGCAGCATCACGAATGTAGTAAAGAATAATGTTAGATTATGAACAGTCATCACCCCATCATCTCCGGTATAATAAGTAATCATTCCCAATAGAAGAACTAAGAATATCATACCTACACTAAGAATATTATAGCGCATTTTTTTAGTAATAATAAAGTCCGTCCCCTTACGTGGTTTCTCTTTCATAACAGAATCACTTGGAGGAATAGAAGCTAAAGCCAATGCCGCAAAGGTATCCATAATAAGATTCACCCAAAGCATCTGTGTAACTGTCAAAGGTAGTTCTGTTCCTACAAATGATCCAAGCAAGACAATCAGCAATGCTACAAAGTTGATCGTTAGCTGAAATACGATAAATCGTTGAATATTCTTATATAAAGAGCGTCCCCACATTACCGCTGTACTTATACTATTAAATGAATCATCAAGCAGTGTAATATCGCTGGCCTCTTTAGCAACAGAAGTTCCTGTTCCCATAGAAAGTCCTACTTGTGCATGGTTAAGTGCAGGAGCATCATTTGTGCCATCACCCGTTACAGCTACCACAGCGCCTTTTTGTTGCAGGAGCTGTACCAGTCTTTGTTTATCTGTAGGACGGGCACGAGACATTATCTTCAAATCCAGTACACGGCCAAGTAGTTCCTCATCACTCAGTTCTGCAAAGCCTGCACCTGTAATGTGATTCCAATCCGTATCAGCATCTGTCCATAATCCAATCTGACGAGCAATCTCTTTTGCGGTTCCCGGAGTATCACCAGTAACAATCTTCACATCGATTCCGGCAGACTGGCATTTTTCTACAGCAGCAGGAACATCCAGACGGATAGGATCTGATATTGCAACAACACCAAGGAAGTTTAGATCATTTCCGGCAGCAAGATCTACACAATCACCCTTAACATCAGCATCTACAATCTTATAAGCAAAACCTAAAGTACGCATTGCCATGTTCTGGTAAGCTAATAACTGAGCTTCAACTGTTGAACGGTATTCTGAAGCGCTAACAGTTTTGTCTGCCAAAACAACTTGCTTACATTTCCCCAGTACAATTTCAGGAGCCCCTTTCACATAAAGAATCTTCTTACCAAGAAGGGGTGACTGTACCAATGTAGCCATAAACTTACGTTCAGTAGAAAAAGTAAGCTGATCATATACCTTAGCATCTTCTCTTAACTTCAGATAATTTACATTTTGTGAATCAAGCCACAACAGCAAGGCAACCTCTGTAGGATTTCCTACGCCTTTAGGCTTTTCGTTTCCGTTTGTATCTTCAAGGAATGCAGTAGAGTTTGCACTGATTCCTTCCTGTATCAGTTTACTAATCTCATCATCGGCCAACTTTCCACTTTCTTTCAGTCCATAAAATTTGGTTTCATGCACCTGCATTAAGTTCTGAGTAAGAGTTCCTGTCTTGTCTGTGCAAATAACAGTTACAGCACCCATTGTTTCACAAGCATGCATTTTACGTACCAGATTATTTGTAGAAAGCATTCGGCGCATATTTAATGCCAGACTGAGAGTTACACTCATAGGCAAACCTTCGGGCACAGCTACAACAATCAAGGTAACGGCCATCATGAAATATTTAAGCACAATCTGGAAGATAGCAATATAAGCCTGCCAGTTATCCAGTTCACTTGAATTTAATCCATAAGCAGCAAATGCAATAGCGCTTACCAGCAAGAAAGAGAGAATTCCCATCAATGACCAAAACCAGGAAGTACGTCTGTTTATTGCCAAAGAAAATTTATGAGGCATCCACATCTTGATTGAAGCAATCATCAATCCTAAAATGGCAGCTATAGAAATAATTTTTGCACCAATAAGATTATCAAAAAGAGCACCCTGATATTCAACCGAGCTGATAAACAATGCATCTTTAGTAAAGAATACAAGGAATGTAGCCATAGCAACAGAGAAACCAACTGTTCCGATAAACTGGGCAAGTTTACTCAATTGAATATTTAGTGGAGTAGGCTCAAGACTCTGCTCAGTAGATTGTTTTGCAACCTTACCAATCTCCGTAGCATCACCCACACGAAGAACTTTCATTATTCCATGACCATCAACCACTGTTGTTCCACGCATAACCATGTTCGAAGCATAAGTAGCTTCTTCATCAAAGTCTGATTCTTCAGTTGTTTTTTCTACTACCGGTTCTCCTGTAAGGTTAGACTCATTAATTTGCATTGAAATCGCCTCAATCAGTTCTCCGTCAGCAGGAACCTCCTCACCCGTCTCAAGCATGATAATATCACCAACCACTATATCTTTACGTGGTACCTCACGTACCTTTCCATTACGAAGTACTTTTACCGCGGTCTCTTCATTGACAGCATTCAGCAGATCAAACTTCTTACTTGCATCATATTCAAAATAGAATCCAATACCTGTAGCCAGGAATATAGCGAAGAAGATACCTATTGTCTCAGCATATTCTTTCTCTATAACAGATATAAGCAATGAAAACATTGCAGCAATAAGCAATACACGTATTACCGGATCATCAAACTTTTCCAAGTAAAGTTTCCAAAGAGAAGTACGCTTTGGAGGAGTTAACAGATTGGCGCCATTTTTTTCGCGACTTTCAATTACTTGCTGGTCGTTAAGTCCAATATGATAATAATCATTCTTAGTTTCAGTCATATATGTACTATATAATTATTTTAGTTTTTTATCATAATCTCCAGACTGTAATATTTCAACAGCCTTTCGTACACTCTCATTTGAATTATTCATAACATGATAATACTCATTCATATCCCACAAATCACGGGCAATAAGAGCTTTTAGCTGAGTCTTTAATATCGGTTCTGAAATCTTTAGCTGATCCTTATTGAATACCACTTTAGCTTCGTTACCCATAGCAACCAAGTCATCTATCAGAGAACTGCTTATCACAAATTTATCATTAAAATCACTGAATGTTTTATATTTTTCAAGCAATTCTTTACGGTGATTCTCAACATACTTAAGAGTCACTTTCAAAACAATACCCTTTGCCACAAGATTACGATGGTAATCAGAATAATGAGTTGTATCAACAGGTACAAAATAATCGGGCATAATTCCACCACCACCGTAAACAATTCTTTCGAATTTCTTTGTTTTGCATTTTAGAGAATCAGGGAAATGAATGCTGTCTGAATTCATCATTTCACCTTTATTATAACGGTTTATGAGATCCATATTATACTTCTCAATGCTTTCATAAGGCTTTTGAATGCATCTACCTGCAGGAGTATAATAACGGGCAACCGTTAAACGAATCATAGAGCCATCAGGTAAATCTATCGGACGCTGTACAAGTCCTTTTCCAAAAGAACGGCGTCCCACAATCAGCCCTCTGTCCCAGTCCTGAATAGCACCTGACAGGATTTCACTGGCAGAAGCAGAGAACTCATTAACCAATACAACTAACCGGCCATTCTGAAACCGGCCTGTCCCTCTAGCGAAAAACTCACTCCGAGGGGCACGCTGACCTTCTGTGTAGACAATTAATTCTTTTTCTCCCAGGAATTCATTTGCCAGATCAATAGCAGCGTTCAGATACCCGCCCCCATTTTCCTGCAAATCGAGGATTAAATCCTTCATTCCTTTAGCTTTCAGCTCCTTCAGAGCTTTTATAAATTCATCGGCTGTAGTAGATGCAAAACGGCTGATTCTTATATAACCTATTTTATCCTGAATAATATAAGAAGCATCGAGACTATAAAGAGGAATACGATCACGTTTAACCGTAAAATTGAGCAACTCTTTAACACCTCTTCTTAATACTTTCAGATTTACGGTTGACCCTTTCGGACCTTTGAGGCGATGCATAATCTCGTCAGTACTCATTTTCACGCCGGCAATGGTAGTATCATTAACAGCAATAATCCGGTCACCCGCAAGAATACCTATCTTTTCGGAAGGACCACCAGAAACAGGCTGAATTACCAGTAACGTATCCTCAGCCATATTAAATTGCACTCCGATTCCCTCGAAATTGCCCTGCAAAGGCTCATTAAGCTTCTTTACTTCATCTGGATTCGCATACGTTGAGTGAGGATCTAAAGTAGATAACATTTTAACAATGGCATCTTCAACCAGTTTATCCTCATTCACTTTATCTACATAAAGATTATTAATGGCAAATTCAGCCATGTGTAGTTTACGGGAAGCAACAGTCCCATAATTCTGAGCCTGCGCACTAACAGATAACAAGCATATAAAAGAAATAAATATTTTTTTCATAGAATGATTATTTGGCATCAGAGAACCATTCCCTCAGGAATAAAGCAACTGATATCTTTGTTATATTGCAAAAGTTCCCTTACAATAGTGGAGCTCACGCAAGTCAGTTCCGGTTCTGTAAAGAGTAATATCGTCTCAATCCCAGCCAATTTTCTGTTAATATCGGCAATGGTTTCCTCATATTCAAAGTCCTTCACTGTACGGATACCGCGAATAATAAACTTTGCATCAACAGACTGGGCAAAATCAATAGTAAGGGAGTTATAAGGCATCACCTTTATTTTCGGTTCATCCTTATACAGATCGTGGATCATCTCTACACGCTTTTCTATCGGGAAATAAGTCTTCTTATTTTCATTGATGCCTATAGCTATCACTATTTCATCCATAAAGGTTAAAGCACGCTTTACCACTGAAGAATGACCAACAGTAAAAGGATCGAATGTTCCGGGGAATATGGCTCTTTTCATAATTTTAAGCTACATCTTCTTCTATAACCAGGTTGTCTATAATAAAGTTCTGGCGCTCCATGGTATTTTTTCCCATGTAGAACTCTAAAAGTCCTTTCACCAAATCATTTCTTCGTAGAGACACTTGCTCCAAACGAATGTCTTTCCCAATAAAATGTCTGAACTCATCCGGAGAAATCTCACCTAATCCTTTGAATCGGGTAATTTCAGGACTGGGAGAAAGTTTATTGATAGCACTTATTCGTTCTTCTTCCGAGTAGCAATAGATAGTCTCTTTCTTATTTCTTACACGGAAAAGAGGTGTCTGCAGAATATAGACATGCCCTTTCTTTATCAGATCAGGGAAAAACTGCAGGAAGAAAGTGATCAGCAACAAACGGATGTGCATACCATCCACATCGGCATCGGTTGCAACAATGACTTTGTTATAACGCAATCCTTCAATTCCATCTTCAATATTGAGTGCTGCCTGAAGCAGATTAAACTCTTCATTTTCATAAACCACCTTTTTGGTTAGTCCAAAAGAGTTCAGCGGTTTACCACGAAGACTAAATACCGCCTGAGTATTCACATCGCGGCTTTTAGTAATAGATCCACTAGCAGAATCACCCTCGGTAATAAAGATAGAGGAGTCTTCCTGATTCTTACCTTTGGAATCATTTAAGTGAGTACGGCAATCACGTAACTTACGATTATGTAAATTTGCTTTCTTTGCACGTTCACGGGCCAGCTTTGTAACACCCGCAATAGCCTTTCGCTCTTTCTCCGAATCCTGTATTTTCTGAAGTAAAATTTCAGAAGTCTCATGATTGATGTGCAGATAATTATCTAATTCCCGCTTTACAAAATCACCGATAAACTTACCTATGGAAGGGCCATCAGGACCAATATCTTTAGAACCAAGCTTCGTTTTTGTCTGAGACTCAAACACAGGTTCTTCCACTTTCACACTTATCGCTCCAATTATACCAGAACGAATATCGGCATAATCGAAGTTTTTGGGATAATACTCTTTGATAGTCTTTGCAACTGCTTCACGGAAAGCAGCTAAATGTGTTCCACCCTGAGTGGTATGCTGTCCGTTGACAAAAGAATAATACTCTTCTCCGTATTGATCACTATGAGTAAGTACCAGCTCTATATCTTCCCCCTTCAGATGAATAATAGGATAAAGCGGATCAGTAGTCATGTTTTCATTTAACAGATCAACCAATCCGTTTCGTGAATTGAATCTTTTGCCGTTAAATATAATAGTTAAACCAGAGTTCAGGAATACGTAATTCTTGAGCAACGGTTCAATATGTTCCTTTTCGTAATGATAATCTTTAAAAATTGTATCGTCGGGAATAAACTCGGTCAATGTACCATTATCGCTATCAGTTTCTACGATTGGATAATCATTGACAATATATCCTCTTTCAAACTCGGCCGTTTTTTCTTCTCCTTCTCTGAAACTGGACACTTTAAAGTACGAAGAAAGAGCATTTACAGCTTTAATACCAACACCATTCAGACCAACAGATTTCTTGAAAGCTTTAGAATCATATTTACCTCCGGTATTCATCTTTGAAGAGACATCGATCACCTTTCCCAAAGGGATACCACGGCCATGGTCACGCACTAATACCTTTCCATCAGCTACCGTAACCTCGATAGTCTTACCAAACCCCATCATGAACTCATCGATAGAGTTATCCATCGCTTCTTTCAGAAGCACATAAATTCCATCATCTGCATGAGAACCGTCACCAAGCTTACCGATATACATACCCGGGCGGCGACGAATGTGTTCTTTCCAGTCGAGCGTCCGAATATTTTCTTCGGTATATTCAGCAACCTGGAGTTTTTCTTCAATTCTTTCTTCCATAATTATCAATCTGCCAATAGCTTATATACTACAAATCTATTTTCTTTATAAACGCACGACGGCGTTTATGTTGAACTGTTTCAAAGTATTCCCACTGAGCCTGAACCTTACCGTTCAACTCCAATTCGGGATTGCTTTCCGCAAATATACAACCTTCTTTTTGGTAAACAGGAATTAAATCAGAAAATAATAAAGCATTCACCCCTTTGTTTTGATACTCTGGTTTTACCGCAATCAAAAGAAGATCAATTACTTTTCTTTTTCCGAAGAATAGTGCTTTTATTAAATGGAACCAGCCAAAAGGCAATAATCTTCCATGAGCTTTTTGTAATGCTACAGACAAAGATGGCATAGTAATACCGGCTGCAATTAACTTACCTTCCTGATCAACGACAAGAGGAACCATTTTTAAATCGACAACAGGAAGATAAATCTTCATATAATGTTCAATCTGTTTTTGAGAAAGCGCAGAATAGCCATATAACGGACTATAAGCCTCGTTCAGCAAATCAAAGATAGCCTGTCCGTAATCTTTAGCCAATTTCTTGCTCGAGGTATATTTTAAAACTCTAAGATTATATTTTCTTTGAATCAAATCAGAAATGCGCTGATGCTTTTCAGGTACACCTGTCTCTGGAATATAAATCTGAAACTCTACCCAATCAGCATCTTTCTCGTAACCGAGTTTTTGCATGTGTTCAGGGTAATAAGGATAATTATATATTGTGGCCATGGTGCTCAACTGGTCAAAACCCTCAACCAGCATACCTTCCGCATCAAAGTCAGTGAATCCTAATGGTCCCTGAATATTTTCCATCCCATGTTCCTTGCCATATTTTTCCACCGCTTTAAGCAGTGCTTCTGAAACCTCTGTATCATCAATAAAATCAATCCATCCAAAGCGTACATCCTTCTTATTCCAGGTTTTATTTGCTTTGTGATTAATAATGGCAGCAACTCTTCCTACCAGTTTATCATCTTTATATGCCAAAAAATACTCTGCCTCACAAAATTCAAAAGCTGGATTTTTATGCTTATTGAATGTATTAAGCATATCATCATAAAGATCGGGAACGGAATAGGCATTGCCTTTATATAACTCTTTGTTGAATTGAATAAACTTTTTAAGCTCTTTTTTATTAGAGACTTGTTTTATTATTATAGCCATAGGTTGTATAAATGTTAGGGATGCAAAGATACTCTTTTTCAATAAAAAACATTAAATCCGCTCTATTAATGTATTTTAATATCCCCATTTTATGCAATAATCAGGAATTTTATCCGGTCAGGACTTATGACATTTTACAATTACTTTCTGCTCGTCGGCCAGTGTTGTTGCAAAAAGATAAGTGTCGCCGCCATCCATAAGCTTCAGCCGCTTACGGAGTTCTGCAACAGAAGAAGGGAAATTGCGAACGGTAATATTGGCTTGCTTCATATCACCAAGATTTGCTTTCAGTTCTTTCTTATTCAAGCTAAAAACAGCCTCGCACTCAAACTTTCTGCCGGAAAAATCAGTAATCAGCCTGTCCGAAGTATACAGGTGACTATTGGGGTGAAGCTTTCTTAATTGATAATTGCAGGCAATACTCTTATAGGCACCGGCTTTTAATATTGAAGCATTCGGTTCATATAGAAAACGCTCCACCTGATTGGCATAATCACACCCCTGCTGTTCATCTTCCCTTTCAAAAGAATAAGTCTGAAGTTCCCCGTTTCTGAGAATATTCACACAATGAATCTGCATTTTCTCACGTCCCTGCTCCCTGGAAAGAATCACAAGCAACTCTTTGCATTCATTATTTACAGATACCACATGGACTTCTCTGGCAAAAGGAAGATCGTGCAATGCCAAAGAGAGATCGAGCATCGGTGAAAGTTTAATCATTACCTTTTCAGCCTTGCTTACAAGCAATTCAGATATTTCGGAAACATTGGGTTCACAGTCGGCAATAGCCACCACTTTTCCTCCCTGCTCATTTCTTCTGGCCGGATCAATAAATAGCCAATCTACCTTCTCAACCTTAGAAAGATACTCCACTCCGTCTCCATTGACCACATCAATATGAGAAAGTCCCAGCAAAGGAAAGTTCAAAGAAGCTATTTCACACAACTCACTTTGACGTTCCACATAAACAGCCTTCCGGAAATTTGCAGACAGGAAAGCGCAGTCAATTCCCATCCCCCCGGTCATATCTACCAATGTATCTCCCTTTACAAGTGAAGACTTGTACTTTGCCGTAGCCTCGGAAGAGCACTGTTCCAATGAAAGATGCCGTGGATAAATCAGTCCATCCGTATTTCCCCAGGAAGGTATTTTATCCTTTGCAATCTTTCTGCCCATTATCTGAGTAATAACAAAAGGCATATCCACATCCGGATACTTTTTTGCCTGAAGAGCCAGCCTGGAAGGATCGTCGGCTACATGCTCCTTTATAAATTCAATTGTTGCATCAGTCAGTTTCATCGGCAGATTATTTAAAAGACAAGAATCGTAGATACTTAGTTTTAGAGAAAAGGTAGTCCAATAAAAGCGGAACAATCAACCCGATAATTGAGTAATACACCCAGAATGTGCCATTATTATACGATATTATAGGATGACATCCTACCATCAAAGGGCTATAGCCATAATATGTTACTTTTATTAAACTTACAATTTTAAAACTGAGAAAATGGAATACAATAATAGGCATTGTATGTTCTCCTAAATACAAAAGACTTTTCTTCAGATATACAAAAATAATATTCTCACTAATCACATTATCAAACCAGGATGAGAATTTATATGTCATTATCCATCCTGCAATGGCAGGTATAAATGTTCCCAGGTATAGCTTTAATTTAGGATACGTACTAAGAGAAGTTGGATTAAAATAAGAGAGCAGACAAATTATAATGAAAGAAAACATCAATATAAGATTATCATATTTCAGTTTACCATTGATTCTGGAATTGCGGAACAGGTAACCAACGCCTATATAAAACAGACCATAAATCTCTCTTATCCCTCCCTGGGGAATGTATGGCAGACTGATACTTTTTAAAGACATTACAAATCCGGCTACAAATGCCATCAGACATATTATTATTGCCGTATTAACATGCTTCAGATGAAGCAGTTTATTAATAAGATAGAATAATAAGCAAAAGACTATACTGGCAACAAATAAAGAACGCAGAAACCAGAATGTACCCAAAATGGCAGGCTCATAACTTCCCATAGTAGTGATAATATGAAACCCTTTATCTAAAATCTGATTAAAGCTATACAGATAAGATCCGCCAAAGCTTGCATTCAGGATGTTTGCATTAAACAGCAAATTGTGCAAAAGAAGAAAAATTAATCCCCATTTTACGAATGGTATATATAAACCTTTGACTCTCTTTTTGACAAATGAGAATTTATCGTCCAGGTACTTTGTAGAGAAGAAATAGCCTGACGCTATAAAGAACAACGGCATATGAAAGCAATAAATAAACCTACCAATAAAGGAAGGGCTACCAGCATGACCAACAACCATCAAGATTATACCAATGCCTTTACAAATAGAAATTGTATTGTCTCTCATTTCAATCTTTATAAATAGTCCGATGCTTACAAAAAACAAAAAAAGCCGTCACGAAAATGAATCGTAACGGCTTTCTCTTGAAGGTGGGCCATCTTGGGCTTGAACCAAGGACCTCCAGATTATGAGTCTGTTGCTCTAACCAACTGAGCTAAAAGCCCATGCGTCCATTTCTTGGATGCGGGTACAAAAGTAGAAAGTTTTCGTGAATTATGCAAGTCTTTAAGAGAAAAAGTAAATAAAATATGTACATTTGCCCCGCAAATAACAAATCACTTATTTGCAAAATGAATAAAGACTACCGGTTTCTACTGCTTGATTTAGACGGAACAATTACCGATCCGATGGTTGGAATCACTCGTTCTGTGGAATATGCCTTATCACATTTTAATATAAAAGTAAATCACTTAGAAGAACTTTGCCCGTTTATTGGCCCTCCGCTTAAAGATTCATTTAAAGAGTTTTATCACTTCACCGAAGAACAGGCAGATATTGCTTTGAAAAAATACAGAGAATACTTTGCTGTTAAAGGAATGTTTGAGAACAATGTATATGAAGGAATCGAGGAATTTCTTCAATCTCAAATAGACCAGGGAAGAAAACTAATGATTGCCACTTCAAAACCGGAACCTTTCGCGAAAAAGATTTTAGAGTACTTCAAGCTTGACCATTACTTTTCATTTGTTGGAGGCGCTACGTTAGACGGTAGCCGTTCAACTAAAACAGATGTAATCAGATACGTACTGGAATCAAACCAAATCAAAGATCTCTCTCGTGTAATAATGATAGGTGACCGTAAGCACGATATTGAAGGTGCTAAGAATAATGGCATTGATTCTATCGGTGTTCTCTATGGTTATGGCGATAAAGCTGAGCTGGAAAGTGCAGGTGCTGATTATATTGTTGGATATATTAAGGAGCTCACCCGGCTGCTTTCATAAAAGCAGATTAATAATTATTTAATATCCCATTTTTTTCAAAGAAAATACAACCTTTATTTGCCATGCATAACCTTTAGTATCTTTCCATCCTTTTTCTGAATTTCTATATAAGGAACTCCTCCTTGATAATTTTTAGGAAGCGTTCCTTCAATAATCCATATGCCATTCTTTAGCTCAATACAATATGGTCTGCTACTATAAATCTTCTGACCATAAATAGAATACAATATTACCTCAGCTATTTTCATCGCAGTTTCTTCATTGGGAACTATATCTCTTGTCACAAGGTTGCTTGGTTCAATATTTCTCGATCGAAATTCAGCATAGGCAGAATCAACTTTTACCCAATCCTTAGCAATTGATATATTACTTTCTTTTTGATCAACTTCTTTGTAGTTCTTCTTACAAGAAATTAATGTTGCTAAAACAAGGATAACGGCACATAGGTATTTCATAACAGTCTATTTTAATTTGACAAATATATAAACAAATTGATTATAAATATAAAATTAAAATAATCTTCTTTCAATATATATATTTGCAAATATAGAATACATTATAAATAAAAATCCATTGCTCAATGGTTCAGCAATTATTCACCAATGGATTTTATTTATTGGAGAATGGATTTATTTTATTGGCGGGTAATTTACAGAAAGAACAAAAAAGACATTGTTAAGAAATGTTTTAGGCAGGACAAACAAAACCTTATTTTGACAAAATATATATTCGTAAGCACAAATTTCAAGAAATTAAATAACTGATAAACAGCCATGAAACACATTTTAACTCAAATCAACCCCTGAAAAGAAGAAAATAAAAGGTTATTTTCCGTCTTGCTATTTTACTTTTAGAGATAACTATTTGAAAATAAGGCGCGGGCAATTTTATACCACCCCGTTAAAAGGAAAAATAATGGTATAATTGCCCGCGCCTATTCTGAACCGTCCAATAATGGGACCGGCTACTTTACAACTTCTTCAAGCCTTTCAGCTCTTTTGCATCCTTTGCTTCGATAATGCTAATAGCATAACCTCCACCGGGAGCAGCCTTCAATGTTGTTTTAGATTTGTTAGTTACCACTACTTTCTTAATGGTATAGGCTGAAGGATTCTTTTCGTAATGAGCATCGGCTGCATCACTATAAATTGTTGCAATGTACTTTTTATCAGGATCAAGGAAGCTGAACGATAAGTTGGACACATGTCCGTTCTCATCACTTGTATTTCCTACAAACCAGTTGTTTGTTCCTTTAGCTTTACGGGCTACTGTGATATAGTCTCCCGGTTCTGCCTCCAGATACTTACTGCTATCCCAGTCTACTGCTACGTCTTTAATAAACTGGAATGCATCCAGATACTTATTATAACTTTCAGGAAGATCGGCAGCCATTTGCAGTGGACTATACATTGTTACATAAAGTGCCAGCTGGCGAACCAGTGTACTGTGTACAAAAGAGTGCTTACCCGAAAGGAAGCTAATCCTTGTATCCAGAATGCCGGGAGTGTAATCCATAGGACCACCCATCAGACGAGTGAATGGAAGGATTGTGGTATGATCGGGATTGTTCCCTCCAAAAGCTTCGTATTCTGTTCCGCGGGCTGATTCATTACCAATAAGGTTAGGATATGTACGGCAAAGTCCGGTTGGACGAACAGCTTCATGACCATTTACCATAATCTTATACTCCGCAGCCTTAGTTACAGCATATTGATAGTGGTTTACCATCCACTGACCATAATGGTATTCTCCGCGAGGGATGATGTTACCTACATAACCACTCTTTACTGCATTATAACCATTGTCCACCATAAACTGATAAGCTTTATCAAGATGACGCTCATAATTGCGAACCGAAGCCGAAGTTTCGTGATGCATCATCATCTTTATTCCTTTGCTGGCAGCATATCGGTGCAATTCCTGTACATCAAAATCGGGATATGGAGTAACGAAATCAAATACATAATCTTTTGTTTTGCCAAACCAGTCTTCCCAGCCTTCATTCCAGCCTTCTACAAGTACGGCATCAAAGCCATGCTTTGCGGCAAAATCAATATACTCTTTCACATGTGCAGTGTTTGCTCCATGTTTGCCATTAGGGATAGTCTTTGAATAATCGGTGATACCAAGTTTCACTGCCGGAAGGTCGGTATATGACCAGGTACTTTTTCCGGTAATCATTTCCCACCATACGCCTACATACTTCACAGGCTTAATCCAGGAAGTATCTGTATACTTGCAAGGATCATTCAGATTCAGGATTGTTTTGGAAGCCAAAATATCTCGCGCATCATCACTAACGATAATAGTACGCCAAGGCGACTGGCAAGGAGTCTGCAGATATCCTTTGTCGCCAATAGCGTCAGGAGTAAGCCATGACTCAAAAATCATATTTTTATCATCCAGATTCAGGTGCATGCAAGAGTAATCTACCAAAGCAGCCTCATGAATATTGATATAAAGTCCGTCTTTGCTCTTCATCATCAACGGAGTCTGCACTCCTGTTGGCGAGAATGGTGTTTGAGAAGAATTAGGAGTAATAGCCGTTTTCATCTTTCCACGAATTTCAGAAAGATCAGAGGTTGTAGTGCTATATTCCTGTGTGTCATAATCTCCCGGCAACCAGAAAGCTTTATGATCTCCAGCCATAGCAAACTGAGTTCTTTCTTCCTTGATCACAAAGTAATTGAAATTCTTCTGCTGAGGGAATTCATAACGGAAGCCCAATCCGTCGTTATACAAACGAAAGCGAACTACAATATAACGGTCAGCTTCCTGCTGAGTTAACGTAACGGCCAGTTCATTATAGTTATTGCGAATGGTTTTCACTTCGCCCCAAACCGGATTCCAGTTTTCATCAAAAGTGCTTGTCTCAGCTTTGGTTAAGGTGAAGCCCTTCAAAAGGCTTGGTTCTTCCTTCAGTTCCAATCCCAGCTTACTCTCCTTAATAACCGGCTTATTCTTGTAAGTCAGCTGATAAGTAGGTATTCCTTCTTTAACAACAAAGTTTAGTTCCAGATTTCCATTTGGAGACTTTATTGATTCTGCCCTGGCCATTAAAGCCGAGCAGATTAAGAACAGAAATAAAAATGCTTTTCTCATTGCGTTAGTTTATTTATTGATATTTGTTTAATTTACTTTGTTCTGAGCTGTTAAAGGAATCGTAATGTTTGTGTTTTTAGTCCACGGAGCAGCAAAAATTCCTTTATCGGTAATTACTATCACTTTATAATAACGAGTACCTGGGTTCCTTTTCCCTTCCTGGCGTTTAATTACGGCTTTTACTGAAGCACTTTCCTGCTTTGCCGTAAAACCAGAAATCAGATAATCACCTTTTGTATATCGGAAACCATCTCCGGCATCTTCATAAAGTCGCCCTCTAGCCTCTCCTTTTTTATCAGGAACAACCACCAAAGTTAATGAATCGAGTTTATATTCAGTGGTATTCTGAATAATTTTACCCATTGGAATAATTGCTCCACCTCTCACCTTTACATCGGGCTGATACTTGTCGGTTTCACTATGCTCACCAACGATGGAAGCTGTGCGCCAGATACCCTTCGGCAATATGGGATTAACCGCCCATTTAGGAATAATCAGTAAATCATTCCCAACCAGGAAAGCCTGATCCTCTTTTCTCAAGGTAGTGTCTTTTACATCTGCAAAGAAAACAGGGCGCATCACTGGCATACCAGTCTCGGAAGCTTCCTTAAACAAGGTATAAAAATAAGGTAGCAGTCGGTATCTTCTGTTTAGTGCCGTACGCGATACGTTTTCAATTTCTGTTCCAAATGCCCAGGGCTCCTTGTTTCCCGATTTGTCACTTGCATGTCCTCTCATAAAGGGGAAAAATGTACCGGTGGCAATCCACTGACCAAAAAGGCCGGGAGTGGCATTTCCTGTAAATCCTCCTAAATCGGGACCGCTGAACGGTTGCCCCGATAAGCCTAGATTGAGCGACATTGGAACGGACATTTTCATATATTCCTCAGTAGAAGAGTTGTCTCCAGTCCATGTTGCTCCGTAACGATGGCTTCCCAGATAACCGGAACGGGATAAAATGAATGGTCTTTTATCGGGATTCACTTTCATTATTCCCTCTCTTGAAGCTCTGATCATGAGCATTCCGTAAACATCGTGATAACGAAGGTGAGAATCAGCCAACAAATCACCACCACCTCTGTGATGATTATCTTCGGGCATAGTTCCGTCCGGGCCATCAAAGACCGAAGGTTCATTCATATCATTCCACACTCCGTCAACCCCTTTCTCCATAAAGTCTTTATAAAGGTCGCCCCACCATGCTCTTGTTTCCGGTCTTGTAAAATCAGGAAAAGCACATTTGCCGGGCCATACACTTCCATTAAATTCTTTTCTATCCTTATCCTGTACCCAATGATTTCCTTTACTTCCTGAATCATATACAAAATATCCTTTCTCGGCTTTCACTCCGGGATCAATCATCCAGATAGACTTAAAACCTTTATTATGCAGGTAATCGTTTACTTCCTTTGGATTAGGTATTTTCTCTTTATCAAAGGTGAAAACCTTGAAGTGATCCATATAATCAATGTCCATCCAAATAACATCGCAAGGAAGTTTTTTTATCCGGAATGTATCGGCCACACTTTTAATACGGGTATCGGGCACATAAGAGAAACGGCATTGCTGGTATCCCAAAGACCAAAGCGGTGGCAAAGCAATCTTGCCGACTAAACCAGCCAACACTTTAATGACTTCCTGCGGTGAATTTCTTTTAATCACAATTACACGGAAAGCAGGACCATCAGAAATAAAACGGATACTATCTGTAAGGTCAACATGTTGCTTCCATGTGTTATCGGCAATCACACCAAAAGCAGTGCCATCACTGTTTACCCCCAACACCCATGGATGAGATTGGTAGAGACGTTTTCCGCCATCCTTCTTGAATTCGTAATTATCAGTATTCCATAACGTAACATTCTTACCATTTCTTAGCAATGATCCGGTATTTTCTCCGGTGCCATACAGACTGGTTCCTTTGGTTATGGGTAAAGTTGCATAAGTTTTGCCGTCTTTTGAGTAAAAGCGAGGTTTCAAATCCCAGTTTCGGGGAATATCACCAACAGCAATTGGCTCTTTTAGCAAAGCAAATGAAGGTTGATGTGATTTTGCATCATAATTCTTCGGGTAAAAGACAGACACATTCTTACCAATAAGTTTATCAGGCCCACCAGCTTGAATAAAACTTACTGAACTTATTGCCAACAGACAAACAAGAAGATATTTCTTCACCATAATTATTACAAATAGTAATGCTTTTTCAATAGCATTGATTGATTAACTCTTTATAAAGTACAAATCAAGCAATTAATAATGAAAATCAGCCTATTTATAGTAAGAAACCAAATAAGCTGACAGTGCAAACGTTTTCATTAAACGATCCGCTTACTTTTTACTTAAATAAGGGAAATTCTGTTATATAAAAATCCTTAAAGAATAGCTTATACCTCACTTTTTATTTGTTTATTTGCACCAAATTAGGGTGAAGTGTGGCCTTGCGAAAGCTTGGCTACCAAAGATGGTTAAAAACAAATGAATAAACTCACGATAAACGCTTGTCCTCTTTGTGGTGGAACACACCTTCATAAAAAGATGACATGTACCGATTTTTATGCTTCCAGAGAGCAATTCGACCTGTGCCAATGCGGAGATTGCAATTTCCAGTTTACACAGGGATTCCCAGTGGAAAAAGAGATTGGTAAATACTACGAAACGCCGGATTATATTTCCCACAGCGATACCAAAAAAGGAATGATGAACGAGCTTTATCATTTGGTGCGTATGCGTATGCTTCAGAAAAAGGCACAGCTGATTAATCACGCCACAGGTAAAGAATCGGGCAGAATTCTGGATATTGGTACCGGAACAGGGTATTTCTCTCATACCATGCAAAACAAAGGTTGGTCTGTTGAAGCTATTGAGAAAAGTGCACAGGCACGTGCGTTTGCAAAAAAGAATTTCAATCTTGATGTAAAAGATGAATCGGGACTAAATGATTTTTCTGCCGAATCATTCGATGCCATCACCTTGTGGCACGTAATGGAGCATTTAGAACACCTGAATGAAACATGGGAAAAACTTCATGAATTACTGAAGGAAGACGGATATCTGATAGTTGCTGTACCAAACTGTTATTCTTATGACGGACAGAAATACAAAGAATTCTGGGCTGCTTATGATGTTCCCCGCCATTTATGGCATTTTACTCCGGATACAATGCAGAAGTTTGGTGATAAGCACAACTTTACACTAATGAATTATCTTCCGATGCCATTTGATGCATTCTATGTGTCAATATTGAGTGAAAAATATAAAAAGAGTTCATTCAGCCTTCTGAAAGGAATGCTTGCGGGCACAATTGCCTGGTTCCATTCTTTAAGTAACAAAGAGAGAAGCAGCTCTATAATTTATGTATTCAGAAAAAATGGTTATGAAAAGTAAACACAAAAAAAATACAGTTCCATACTTCGATATTCAAAGCATAACTTCAAGCATCAGCACTATGCTTGTGTTACTTTTGTTGGGATTAGTGGTATTCTTTGTTCTTTCAGCGAACAATCTTTCGGTTTACGTGCGTGAAAACATCAACTTTTCTATTCTTATCAGTGATGATATGCCTGAACCGGACATTCTTATCATGCAAAAGGAGTTGAATAAAGAACCTTTTGTAAAGCAATCAACTTACATTTCCAAAGAACAGGCACTCAGGGAACAAAGTGCAGCAATGGGAACTGATCCGGAAGGATTTCTTGGGTATAACCCTTTCACTGCCTCACTTGAAGTGAAACTGAATTCCGCTTATGCTAATTCAGACAGTATAGCTAAGATAGAGAAAAAGATTAAGAGGAATACAAATATTAAAGAGGTACTCTATCAGAAAGATCTGATTGATTCTGTAAA
This sequence comes from uncultured Bacteroides sp., assembly GCF_963676325.1. Classification (NCBI taxonomy): domain Bacteria; kingdom Pseudomonadati; phylum Bacteroidota; class Bacteroidia; order Bacteroidales; family Bacteroidaceae; genus Bacteroides; species uncultured Bacteroides sp. The sequence goes on along the minus strand of NZ_OY781099.1, from coordinate 153,438 downwards.
CAAAAACATCCGCAACATCAGTCTGGTATTGCTTTGTCTTGCAGGATTGCTTACTATTGTCTCTTTTGCATTAATCAACAATACAATCCGTTTGACTATTCACTCTAAAAGATTCCTGATTCATACCATGAAATTGGTTGGCGCTAGCTGGGGATTCATCCGGAAGCCATTTCTTATACGGAATATCTGGATTGGGGTGATTTCTGCTGTTGCAGCCGATGCCTTATTGATGGGAGGAGCTTATACATTAGTAAACTACGAACCGGAACTAATTTCCATCGTAACGCCGGATGTTATGCTTATTGTTTCAGCAGCTGTATTCCTTTTCGGAATCATTATTACATTCTTGTGTGCTTACTTCTCAATAAACAGATATTTGAGAATGAAAGCAAGTACTCTCTATTACATTTGATAAAGTAATTAAATTATTAAATATATACGAATATGGACAAAAAGAAATTTGCCTTTGATAAGACTAACTTTATCTTACTGGCAGTAGGAATGCTCGTTGTTATTTTAGGTTTCATTTTAATGACAGGCTCTTCAACGACAGAAACGGCTTTCCAACCAGACATTTTCAGTGTGCGCAGAATAAAGGTGGCTCCGGTAGTTTGTTTCTTCGGATTCATTTTTATGATTTATGGAGTTGTACGTAAACCCAAAGCTGAGTAATAAGAAATGGGAGACTTAACATTATTACAAACCATTCTTATTGCAATTGTTGAAGGGTTAACAGAATTTCTTCCGGTATCTTCTACCGGACACATGATCATTGCACAAAGTATGCTGGGAGTGCAGAGCACCGAGTTTGTAAAGGCATTTACAGTCATTATTCAGTTTGGAGCAATCCTATCTGTAGTAGTTCTTTATTGGAACCGTTTTTTTAAATTGAATAAGTGTAAAATCATTGATAAACAGGCTGTATATAATAAACCTTTTTTTGAAAGGATTGTTGTTTATCTCAAAAGATTCATCTATAAGTTTGATTTCTATTGGAAGCTTTTAATAGCCTTTATTCCTGCAGCTGTAATCGGTTTTATTTTTAGCGATAAAATTGATAAACTACTGGAAAGCGTAGAGGTTGTTGCAATCATGCTTGTAATTGGTGGAGTGTTTATGCTCTTCGTTGATAAGATCTTTACCAAAGTAGATGAGAGCAAAGGCTTGACAGAAAAGAAAGCATTGAGTATAGGGTTCTTCCAATGTATTGCTATGATACCGGGAGTATCTCGTTCAATGGCTACCATTGTAGGTGGTATGGCGCAAAAGATGTCGAGAAAGACTGCAGCCGAGTTTTCTTTTTTCCTTGCCGTTCCAACTATGTTTGCAGCTACAGCATATAAACTGCTGAAGCTTTTTATGCAGCCCAACGGAATAGAGATTTTAACTCAGAATGTAGGTGCACTCATTATTGGAAATGTAGTGGCTTTTATTGTAGCATTGCTTGCTATCAAATTCTTTATCAGCTTTGTGACTAAATACGGATTCAAAGCTTTCGGATATTACCGAATCATTGTGGGAGGAATCATCTTGGTGATGATATTATTAGGACATAATTTAGAAGTCGTTTAATGAACTTTATTGAAGGAGAAGTATTATACTTCAACAAGCCACTGACGTGGACTTCTTTTAATCTCGTGGCAAAGGTGAAATATCCTCTGCTGAGAAAACTTAGAATAAAAAAACTTAAAGTAGGACATGCCGGAACTCTTGATCCGCTGGCTACAGGTGTAATGATTATATGCACAGGGAAAGCAACCAAGCGAATTGAAGAATTTCAGTATCAGACAAAAGAATATATCGCTTCAATCAAGCTGGGAGCAACAACTCCTTCCTATGATCTGGAGAAAGAGATTGACGCTACTTACCCCACGGAACATATTAGCCGTGAATTGGTAGAAGAGACTCTGAAAAAGTTTATCGGAAGCATTGAACAGATTCCTCCTGCTTTCTCAGCTTGTAAGATAGATGGCGAAAGAGCTTACGAACTGGCCAGGGCCGGAAAAGAGGTAGAGCTGAAACCGAAGACTTTAGTTATTGATGAAATTGAATTACTGGAGTGTAATTTACCTGAAATAAAGATTCGGGTAGTGTGCAGCAAAGGTACTTATATTCGTGCTTTGGCAAGAGATATTGGAGAGGCACTCAACAGCGGTGCTCATCTTACCGGACTTATCCGCACCCGTGTGGGAGATGTCAAGCTGGAACATTGCATGGAAATAGAGAATTTCGTGGAATGGCTGGATAAACAAGAAATAGAAGTAAACTAACGTAAAGAAAGAAAATATGAAACTATCACAATTTAAATTTAAGCTTCCTGAGGATAAAATCGCATTGCACCCTACAAGGTACAGAGACGAATCCCGTTTGATGGTTCTTCATAAGAAGACTGGTGAAATTGAACATAGAGAGTTTAAAAATCTCTTAGATTATTTTGATGATAAGGATGTTTTTGTTTTCAATGACACTAAAGTATTCCCTGCCCGTCTTTACGGAAACAAGGAAAAGACCGGTGCACGCATTGAAGTATTCTTATTACGTGAGTTGAACGAAGAACTTCGTTTATGGGATGTATTAGTTGATCCTGCCCGTAAAATCAGAATTGGGAATAAACTATATTTCGGTGACGATGATTCTATGGTTGCTGAGGTTATTGACAACACAACTTCACGTGGACGTACTTTGCGTTTCCTTTATGACGGACCTCATGAGGAATTCAAGAAAGCACTTTATGCTCTTGGCGAGACTCCACTGCCTCATACCATTGTAAACCGTCCCGTTGAACCTGAAGACGAAGAAAGATTCCAATCTATCTTTGCTAAAAATGAAGGAGCTGTTACAGCACCAACAGCAAGTCTTCACTTTAGCCGCGAATTAATGAAGCGTATGGAGATTAAAGGAATAGACTTTGCATTTGTAACCATGCATGCCGGCCTTGGTAACTTCCGCGATATTGACGTAGAAGACCTTACTAAACATAAAATGGACTCAGAGCAAATGTTTGTGTCTGAAAAAGCTGTTAAAATAGTAAATGAAGCAAAAGATGCTAACAGAAATATCTGCGCAGTTGGAACTACTGTAATGAGAGCTATTGAAAGTACAGTGAGCACTGACGGACACTTGAAGCCTTTTGAAGGATGGACCAACAAATTTATCTTCCCTCCTTATGAATTCACCGTGGCCAATTCAATGATTTCCAATTTCCATATGCCTCTTTCTACATTGCTGATGATTGTTGCTGCATTTGGAGGATATGATTTTGTTATGGATGCTTATCAAACAGCAATAAAAGAAGGATATCGCTTCGGTACTTACGGAGATGCAATGTTGATTATTGATTAATTAAAGATTACTATGGCAATGGTTTATTTCGGTTTAGGCACTAATTTGGGCGATAAAGAAAGAAACCTGTACTTAGCAATAGAAAAAATAGAAGAGCGGATAGGGAAAGTTATTTCCCAGTCCGCTTTTTATGCTTCTGAACCTTGGGGATTTGAATCCGCCAATTCTTTTCTCAATGCAGTTATCGGTGTAGAAACCTCACTTTCTCCATTTCAGCTTCTGGAAGAGACACAATTGATAGAGAAAGAGATTGGCAGAAACAAAAAATCTGTTGATGGCGTTTATAACGACAGATTGATTGACATCGACACACTTCTCTATAATGATTTGATATTACATACTGAAAAGCTGGATATTCCTCATCCTTTAATGACTGAACGCCTTTTTGTGATGAAGCCACTCTGCGAAATTGCACCGGAACTTGTTATCCCGGAAACCGGTAAAACAGTTCAGACAATCTGTGATGATTTATCTTTATGAGTATTAATTTCTTTTAAATTATTTGATCTAAAAGAACAGAACTCATGAATTTAGCTATATCTTTGCACCATCTTAAAATGTGGAAAGATTTGGGCAGCTTGCAACCACAGTAAAAAATGCTAAATAATAGCTTATTTAACGCGTTTCTACCTTCCAAATCAACCCCCATTCAGGAAATTTATATAGTATAAACAGACGAATTAAAAATCCGTCAATCTAAAACTTTATTTATCCATGGGATATTTATTCACATCCGAATCGGTGTCTGAAGGACACCCCGACAAAGTAGCCGATCAAATATCGGATGCTGTGCTTGATGAACTATTGGCTTACGATCCAAGTTCTAAAGTAGCTTGCGAAACTCTCGTTACCACCGGACAGGTAGTACTTGCGGGTGAAGTGAAATCTGAAGCGTATGTAGACCTGCAGGAAGTTGCTCGTGGCGTAATCAACAAGATTGGTTATACCAAAGGCGAGTATATGTTCGAAGGAAACTCATGCGGTGTATTTTCTGCCATTCACGAACAGTCTGCCGACATTAACCGTGGTGTAGAACGTGAGGACCCAATGAATCAGGGTGCCGGCGACCAGGGAATGATGTTTGGTTATGCAACCAACGAAACAGAAAACTATATGCCATTGTCTCTTGACCTTGCGCATAAAATACTATACATTCTGGCTAAAATCAGAAGAGAAGAGAAGGTAATGACTTATCTTCGTCCGGATGCTAAGAGCCAGGTTACAATTGAATATGATGATAATGGAAAACCTGTGCGTATTGACACTATCGTTGTATCTACTCAGCACGATGATTTCATTAAACCAGAGAATGATTCTCCTGAAGCTCAGTTAAAGGCTGACGAAGAGATGCTGTCTATTATCCGCGAGGATGTAATTAAAGTGTTGATGCCAAGAGTATTTGCTTCTATTCATAATAGAAAGATCTTAGACTTGTTCAACGGTGCTATTACTTATCACGTTAATCCTACAGGAAAGTTCGTTATTGGCGGACCTCACGGAGACACAGGATTAACAGGACGTAAGATTATCGTTGATACTTATGGCGGTAAAGGTGCTCACGGTGGTGGTGCTTTCTCAGGAAAAGACCCTAGTAAGGTAGACCGTAGTGCAGCTTATGCAGCACGTCACATTGCAAAGAACCTTGTTGCTGCCGGAGTAGCTGACGAGATTCTTGTTCAGATATCTTATGCTATTGGTGTGGCTCGTCCTATCAACATCTATGTAGATACCTACAACCGTAGCAATGTGAACATCACTGACGGTGAAATTGCCAAGAAAATTGATAAGATATTCGATCTTCGTCCAAAAGCTATTGAAGACCGTTTAAAGCTTCGTAATCCTATCTATTCAGAAACTGCTGCTTACGGACACATGGGACGTACTCCTAAGGTAGTTACCAAGAGCTTCCACTCACGTTATCTTGAAGATAAGACCATGGAAGTTGAGTTATTCACTTGGGAAAAGCTTGATTACATTGATATAGTAAAAGAAGAATTCGGTTTATAAGAATTAACCGACCTACAGATACAGAGCCTGTGCAGTTCCTTTTAGAGGAAATTGCACAGGCTTTTTTATTTCCCGGAAGTCCTGCCTAAATCCGACTATAAAGTAACCTACCTCCAAAAGTATAACATTAATGTAGCAAATAATAAAACCACAAAAGCTACATTTAAAGTTAAACATCTAATAACTAACGACTTGTAATTCCTGGCACGCCCTTTGTATTCTTATTCTACAAATAAGCAATGATTATTACTCATTTAAACAAAGAAGAAGATGTTATTAAGCGCAAGAAACACAATTAAGGGTAAGGTAATAGAGATTGTTCCAGGTATAGTCACTGCAAAAGTTAAACTGGATATTGGTGGAGGAAATACTATTGTTTCAGTCATTACAGTGGACAGTATAGGAGAACTTAACATCAAGGTTGGAGACGAAGCATACGCTATATTCAAATCCACCGAAGTTATGATTGGCATTTAACTCCAAAGCCGCATGGACCGTTCAACATTCTCATTGGATGCCATTGTAACCATATACCGGGACAACGAAGTCTTCGTCGGCCAAAGCCAGTACCGGCTATTGAAACAGATCTTAGCAGACGGTTCCATTAATGCAGCGGCAAAGAATCTGAAGATGTCTTACCAGCATGCATGGCATCTTATTGACAAGATAAACCGTCTTTCGCCTATTCCTATGGTAATAAGGCAGAAGGGGGGAAAAGATGGAGGAGGTTGCAGTATAAGTCCGTACGGAATGAAGGTTCTGGAAACCTATGCCATGCGTGAAATTGAAATCATCAAACTATTGGAACAGACGAACAGCGAATTGGAAAGCTGTTTTTTTTAAAGAAGCGATATCTTTTGCATGCATATCGCTTTTCTTTAGCAAAGCGTTATACTCAGGATTTGATAACGAATAATCATTTAAAAGTTAGTATTATGAAGGTATTAGGTAAAAGATGTTTTTGGATAACAGTTGCTGCCACTGTCTGTGCGTGTAAGATGAATGCACAGACAGTAGCTATTGATGGCGAGTTCAGGCCCAGAGCCGAGTATAGAGATGGATTTGGTGCTCCACTACCGGAGAATAATGATCCGGGTATTTTTGCATTTCAGCGGACACGTTTGGGAGCAAACTTCTCCTCCGCCATATTAAAAACTCAGTTTACCATTCAGGATACCCGTTCTTTTGGTAAGACTTCTCCAAACTCAGAAATTGCCACTCTTGGAGTTTACGAAGCCTGGGCGGAGATGTTGCTGATGCCTGGCTTATCAGTGAAAGTTGGAAGGCAGGCAATTTCATACGATGACAACAGATTGCTCTCTGCATCTAACTGGAGCAATACCGGCAACTCTCACGATCTGGCATTATTCAAGTATAATGTGAACGACTTTCAGGGACATTTAGGATTTGCATACAATAATGCTTCGGCCATTTCCTCGGAAACGGTTTACTCTACCTCCAAATATCGGTATTTGGGATTCCTTTGGTTATCAAAAGGATTAGCTAAGGGGCTTACATTAACCGCCATTGGTGTTGATCAGGGTGTACAGCCTACAAGTGATGCAACTAAATACGGGACAAAGATTAATATGAATCACGGTTATACCTATGGTGGCAACCTGAAATACAGTAACGAAAGTTGTCCGTTCTCTGCCTTAGGTACTACTTATTTTCAGGGCGGAAAGAACCAGACCGGTGATGATATGAGTGGCTATATGGCGGCTGTAAAACTGAGTTATAAAATATCGCCTGTCTTTGCTGCCAGCCTTGGAACCGATTATTTATCGGGAGATGATAACAAAACTGATGGCAAGCAGAAGAACTTTAGCAAACTGTATGGTGCAAACCACAGCTTTAATGGTTCAATGGAGTATTGGTCGACTCCTCTGAATGAGGGCTTACTTGATTACTACGGCAGTGTAAATGCCAAAATAAATAAGAAAACCAGCATAGAAGGCACCTTCCATGCATTCAGTACAGGCAAGGATATGACAAACAAAGGAGCAAGCATAGGTAAGTCTCTTGGTTCGGAACTCGATATTTGCTTTAACTATAAAATGAATGAATGGACAAACTTTCAGGCCGGCTGGAGTACCTACTTTGCCAACGACAATACCCGTATAGCAAAGGGGATGACTGCCGATGCCAAAACCCGCTTTCCACAATGGGGATATGTGATGCTCACCGTCTCTCCTTCTTATCTCAAATCTATATTTACCGATAAATAATTGAAAAAAACGAATCATATGAAAAGAACTATTATATCTGTGACACTGATACTGGTATGTATCCTTGCACAGGCTCAGAAAGTAAATGTGGCAGCAGCAGCCAACCTCCGTTATGTGCTGGAAGAAATTAAAGTACAGTACGAAAAAGAACATCCCAAGGCTAAGATCAATATCACTTTCGGAAGTTCGGGCACATTGGTTCAGCAGATTCTAAACGGTGCTTCCTTTGACTTTTTTATGGCTGCCGACAATGAATTTCCGTTGAAGCTTAAAGCAAAAGGGGTGGCATGGGGAACAATGAAGACATATGCCTACGGAAAACTGGCCATATACAGCACTTCGCTGGATGTTACTAAGGGACTTTCGGTATTGAAAGACCCGGCCATAAAGAAAATAGCCATAGCCAAACCGGAAACTGCTCCTTATGGTGAACGTTCATTCGAATTGCTTAAAAAGATGGGACTTTATGAATCACTGAAATCAAAGATTGTGATTGGCGATAATATCTCACAGGCAGCTCAGTTTGCCTTTACCGGTAATGCAGAGATTGGGTTTGTAGCTCTTTCACTTGCCCTGGCTCCGGAGATGAAAGGAAAAGGAAAATATTATATTGTAGATCCTAAACTTTATACTCCGGTAGAGCAGGCATGCATTCTTATAAAGACTGCGGTAAGAAACACCGAAACCAGCAAATTCATGACTTATGTTCTATCGCCAAGAACCAAAGTTTATTGGGAAAAGTATGGATACTCAGTTCCTCGTTAAAGGAAGGTTAGAGTAATGTCTCGGTATATATTTTCAGATAGGTGTACGCTATATTAAATTATAATGTACACTTAATTCAATGAAACTGTAGACCTTTTTAGTTTTTGCTATACATGAATAAAATATTCTCCCGGGTTATCTGCACTTAGCTAACCCGGGATATTGACTAACTTATTAATCCGACAGACATAATATGAACGATGATTTTATAGAAACCCTCCTACTCACCGGAAAACTAGCAGCATTAACCACAATAATACTGCTTTTTATTGGTTTGCCTCTGGGCTATTGGCTGGCATATAAGAGATTTAGATTTAAAGCATTAATAGAGGCCCTAATCAGTATGCCGCTTGTTCTTCCGCCCACTGTGCTTGGATTTTATATGTTGGTGGCCTATAGTCCTCAGAATGGTATAGGTCATTTTCTGGAACATACACTAAACCTTCGTCTGGCATTTAGTTTCGAAGGAATTCTTCTGGCCAGTGTGCTCTTCAGTCTGCCGTTTATGGTTCAGCCCATTCAGAATGGTTTTGCAAGTGTTCCGCGAAGTTACAGGGAAGCGTCTTACACGCTTGGAAAATCTTTCTTCACCACCTTCACAAGGGTACTTATCCCCAACATAAAGCCTTCCATTATTACGGCAATTGCCATGACCTTTGCCCACTGTATCGGGGAGTTTGGCGTGGTAATTATGGTGGGAGGAAACATGCCGGGCGAAACTCGGGTGGCCTCCATTGCCATCTATGATGAAGTGCAGTCGCTTAATTACGATACGGCAAACAAGTACTCATTTGTATTATTCATCATTTCACTGCTGATACTTACAGTTATTTACAGTATAAACGGTAACAAGAAAACACTTTAAAGAGCTATGCTAAAGATTGATATAGAACGTCCGATGCTCACTTCTGAAGGAAAAAAAACATTGCAAGTCTGCTCGGAGATAGAAGACAGGGAATTGCTTTGCCTCTTCGGGCATTCCGGCTCGGGAAAAACAACCTTATTACGAATGCTGGCCGGGCTTACCACTCCCTCTAAAGGGCGCATAGTGTACAATGATACCGTTTGGTTCGACTCCGACAAGAAAATAAACCTCTCTCCTCAGCTCCGTAACGTGGGATATATGTTCCAGGACTATGCTCTTTTTCCCAATATGAGTGTGGAAGGTAATATCTGTTTTGCACAAAAGAAAAAAGACTCAGAAGCCATAGAAGAGCTATTAGAACTGTTCGATCTGCTTGCATTGAGAAAGCAAAAGCCTACACAGCTATCCGGTGGGCAAAGGCAAAGAGTGGCACTAGCCAGAGCATTAGCGGCAAAGCCCAATCTTTTGCTGCTCGACGAGCCATTGTCTGCCCTTGATTTTGAAATGCGCACCGCCCTGCAACACGAAATTCGCAAAGCGCACCTGCTACTAAACACAATCACTATACTTGTAAGCCACGATGTAAACGAAGTCTGCACCCTGGCTTCGTCGGTGATGACCATAAAGAACGGCAAGGTATTGGCACAAGGTCGCCCAAAAGAAATATTCAGTGCCGGATCCTTTCAGAATTATGCCCAATTTCTTGGTGAGATTTCTGCGCTCAGCGAACTTTTTCTGGGGCAATAATCCTACATTTATGTATTATTTCCTACATTTAAGTAACAATAATTCCTTCTTCTAAAATCAGTTCCTGATAGCAATTCAATTATTATTAATTATTTTAACCCACAATATACAACTAATAATCAATTAGTTACATAACATCACCCTCACTCATCCCAGGAGTCCCATTTTGTTTTGGCACGCTTTCTGTTTATAGTTTTACAGGTTTATGAATTAACTTAAGGTAATAAGATTATGAGAAAGATTGCTATTTATGGAAAAGGCGGCATTGGTAAAAGTACCACAACGCAAAACACTGTAGCCGGTTTGGCTGAAATGGGAAAAAAAGTAATGGTTGTAGGTTGTGATCCTAAAGCAGATTCCACTCGTTTGCTGTTACACGGTCTTGCACAGAAAACAGTTCTCGATACTCTTCGTGACGAAGGCGAAGATATTGATCTGGATGACGTTATGAAACCAGGATTTAATGCTACCAGTTGTGTAGAATCAGGCGGTCCGGAACCGGGAGTAGGTTGTGCAGGACGTGGTATTATTACTTCTATCAACTTACTTGAGCAGCTTGGCGCTTACGATGACGACAAACACCTTGATTATGTGTTCTATGATGTACTTGGCGACGTAGTATGTGGTGGTTTCGCCATGCCAATACGTGATGGCAAAGCAGAAGAAGTTTACATTGTTTGCTCAGGAGAGATGATGGCAATGTATGCAGCCAACAATATCTGCAAGTCTATTGCCAAGTTCGGTAAAGTAGGAACAGTTCGTTTAGGAGGCATTATTTGCAACTCTCGTAAAGTAGACAATGAAGCAAACATGATTGAAGAATTTGCCTCAAAACTTGGAACTCAGATGATTCATTTTGTACCTCGTGACAACATGGTTCAACATGCCGAGATTAACCGTAAAACCGTTATTGACCATGCACCGGAACATGCTCAGGCCGACGAATACCGTTCTTTGGCTAAGAAAATAAACGATAACCAAATGTTTGTTATCCCTACCCCACTTTCTATGCCTGAATTGGAAGAGTTATTGGTTGGCTTTGGTATTATGAACTAATAAATAAAGGAGGATATTTATATGTATTTATTAAGAGCTATTGTTCGCCCAGAGAAGTCATCCGTAGTAATGAAAGCATTATTCGATGCAGGTTTCCCCGCAGTAACAAAACTATCCGTGTTCGGTCGCGGTAAACAGCGCGGTCTTAAAGTAGGAAATGTTACTTATGACGAATTGCCCAAAGACCTTTTAATGATTGTAATTCCTGAAAAAGATAAGGATTTTGTTATTGAAACAATCATGGAAGCTGCCCGTTCAGGAGAAAAAGGACAGTTTGGTGACGGAAAGATATTCGTCACTCCGGTAGAAGAAACCTACACCATCTCCAGCGGTAGAAAAGAAGTATAAATCAAACGAGACTAGGAATTATGAAACTAATATTAGCAATGATTCGCATTGCCAAGATGAGTGACACAAAGATCGCTCTTTCGGAAGCAGGATTGCCGTCGTTCACCGCCATGCCTGTTCTGGGACGCGGAAAAGGACACGGCGATCTGGAAAAGGCCGCCGACGTAGATCCTGAACATCATGAACTGATCTCGGAGATGCCTCGTCTGAAATCCAAAAGAATGATTACGCTTGTGGTTACCGACGAGAAAAAAGATCTGGCTGTAGAAACAATCATCAAGGCAAATCAAACCGGAAAAAGTGGTGATGGGAAAATTTTTGTAATTGATACTGTTGGTTCTGTTCGTGTACGTACAGGAGAATCAGGTGACGAAACATTAGATTAAAGGAGGTTACTGCTATGATAAAAGATACAGAAAAGGATATTAACCTCGCTGAATTTAAAGAAGAGGTACTAGCGGCCTATCCTAAAAAGGTTGCAAAGAAAAGAGCAAAAGGAATTGTATATAATGATCCTGACGAGATTCCTCAGATTCAGGCCAATGTACGTACCATTCCCGGAATTATTACTCAAAGAGGATGTACCTACGCCGGATGTAAAGGTGTGGTTCTGGGCCCAACAAGAGATATTGTAAATATCACTCACGGACCAATCGGTTGTGGATTTTATTCATGGCTAACCCGTCGTAACCAGACTCGCCCTGACGAACAGGCTCCTGAGAACTTTATTCCTTATGCTTTCTCAACGGATATGCAGGATTCCAACATTGTGTTTGGAGGAGAAGAAAAGCTGAAGCAGGCCATTCGTGAAGCATACGAACTATTTCACCCGAAAGCTATTGCCATTTTCTCAACTTGTCCGGTAGGGTTGATTGGAGACGACGTTCACCGCGTGGCTCGCCACATGACTGAAGAACTGGAAGGCAAAGTAAACATCTTCGGATTCTCATGCGAAGGATATCGCGGAGTATCACAGTCGGCCGGTCACCACATTGCAAACAATGGTTTATACAAAAACCTTATTGGTAATGACGATTCTGTAGATGGTAAATACAAATTCAGAATAAACGTTTTAGGTGAATATAACATTGGGGGTGACGCTTTTGCCATTGAAACTTTAATGGATAAGTGTGGCATCGAGCTTGTAGCAACAATGTCCGGTAACTCCACAAAGAAACAATTTGAAACTGCACACACAGCCGATTTAAGTCTGGTTATGTGCCACCGATCAATAAACTATGTGGCTGAGATGCTTGAAACATCTTTCGGAATTCCCTGGATGAAGGCAAACTTCATTGGTGCGGAAGCCACAGCTAAAACACTCCGTAAGGTTGGAAAGTATTTTGGTGATCAGGAATTAATTGACCGTATAGAGAAAGTAATTGCGGAAGAGATGATCTCCGTGAAAGAGGCTCAGGAAAAAGCATTGGAAAAGACCAATGGCAAACTAGCCATGCTCTTTGTAGGAGGTTCACGAGCTCACCATTATCAGGAACTGTTCAATGAATTGGGAATGAAGACAATCTCTGCCGGATACGAATTTGGTCACAGAGACGACTACGAAGGTCGAAGCGTTATTCCTTCCATTCAGATTGATGCCGATAGTCGTAACATTGAACAGATTACGGTTAAAGAAGATGCTACCCGCTTCAAACCACGTAAAACCGAAGAAGAATTAAAAGCTTTGGAAAAAGAAGGACTTGAATTCAACGGTTACGAGGGTATGATGGCAGAAATGAAGAAAGGAACTCTGGTTATTGATGACTTAAGTCATTACGAGATGGAGAAACTTATCGAGATGTATCATCCGGATATCTTCTGCGCCGGTATAAAAGAAAAGTTCTGCGTGCAAAAAATGGGCATACCATTGAAACAGTTGCATAACTACGATTACGGTGGTCCGTACGCAGCTTTTGAAGGAGCAATCAACTTCTACAAAGACATTGAGCAAATTGCTTGTTGCAGCATTTGGAAAGAAATGAAAGCTCCTTGGGAGAAAGAGGATATCGTCGAAGCAGAATATGTTTATTAACCTGTAAAAACAAAAAGAATTATGTTATTAAAGCACACTACAGATAAAGAAATAGACAGAAAGGCCTTGACTATTAACCCCGCCAAAACCTGTCAACCTATTGGAGCAATGTATGCCGCACTGGGTATTCATGGATGCTTGCCCCATAGTCACGGTTCGCAAGGCTGTTGCTCTTACCATAGAAGTACATTAACCCGCCATTTTAAAGAGCCGGTTGTAGCTGCAACCAGTTCTTTCTCGGAAGGTTCTTCAGTATTCGGAGGTTCGGCCAATCTATTGCAAGCTATTGAAACAATGTTCACTGTATATAAACCGGAAGTAATTGCGGTTCATACAACTTGTCTCTCTGAAACAATTGGTGATGATTTGAATCAGATTGTATCAAAAGCCAATGAAGACGGACTTGTTCCTGATGGTAAATATGTGATCTATTGCAATACTCCATCGTATGTTGGAACACACATCACCGGATATTCCAATCAGGTTGCAGCAATGGTAAAGTTCTTCTCTACTGCTACACCTAAGAAGAAAAACGTGGTAAACTTAGTTGCCGGATGGATGGAACCATCAGACATGCGGGAAATCAAAAGACTTGCTCAAGTTATGGAGGCAAGAACAATTATGTTCCCTGATATGACTGGCGTACTTGATACTCCCCTCAACGGAAAATATGTAATGTATCCCAACGGAGGAACAACAATTCCTGAACTGAGAGCCACCGGAGACAGTAAGTTTACAATCGGTCTGGGACAATATTGCACGGAAGATGCCTGCATTAAGCTGGAAAACAAATGCAAAGTTAAGTTTGAAGTGGTAGATATTCCTATTGGCTTAAAAGCAACAGACCGTTTTCTTATGTCTCTTAGCCGTCATGCTAATCTTCCTATTCCAGATAGTATCACGGAAGAACGAGGCCAATTAATTGACCTTATTGCCGACAATGCCAAATATCTTTACGGCAAACGCGTAGCATTATGGGGAGACCCGGATACATTGATTCCTCTTACTGAATTATTGGTGAGCCTGGATATGAGACCAGTCTATATTGTAAGTGGAACACCGGGAAAACCTTTCGATGAACGTATGTCTGAGATATTAAAAGATATTCCCGAAGCGAAGTTCATGAGCGGTGAACGTGCAGATATGTTCCGTCTTCATCAGTGGATTAAACAAGAAGGAGTTGATTTGCTGATAGGTAACACTTACGGCAAGTACATTGCCAGAGATGAAGATACTCCATTCATCCGTTTTGGTTTCCCTATCGCCGACCGCGCAGGGCACAACTATTTCCCTAAAACAGGATATGTTGGTGCTACAAACTTGGTTATCCAGATTTTAAATGCTTTTATGGAACATCAGGATCGTACCTGCCCCGAAGAAAAGGTTGAGTTCCAAATGTAACATATACTGAGAGTTGTTTATGAAAATGCTTCTGCATCTCTGAGAATGCCTTTTAACTTCTCAGAATGCCGAAGTTTTTTTTGAAAGAGAGCTATTATCCTACATAAATGTAGGATTCCTTTCCTCTCCCTACTTCCTGGTAACCCCGGAATTCTTATTTAAAATTAAGCATTATCCGTAAATATCTGGAACTGAATACGTAGAGTAATCCTTGTTGTATAGTTTAGCTGTTTGGCACGATTTTGGTATATCATAATATAAATAAAGGAGCAACAAATATGGATTATATATTAAAGGAAAGAAAAAGCCAGGTAGCATTTGCAGGAATCACCGCAGCAACAATAGAATGCAATAAAGAAAGCTTAGCTGGTTCCGTCAGTCAAAGAGCTTGCGTCTTTTGCGGTTCAAGAGTGGTGCTCTATCCTATAGCAGATGCCCTGCATCTCATCCATGGTCCTATTGGATGCGCTGCCTATACATGGGATATCCGAGGTTCTCTTTCTTCAGGACCGGAACTACACAGACTTAGTTTTTCTACAGACTTACAAGAAAGAGATGTAATCTTCGGAGGTATCGATAAATTAAATGCGGCTATGGAAGAATTAATTGATCTCCATCATCCAAAAGCTGCTTTTATTTATACTACTTGTATTGTAGGAGTTATTGGAGATGATGTGGAATCAGCCTGCAAACAGATGGCTATCCGTAAAGGCATTCCTGTTATCCCTGTTCAGGCACCAGGCTTTCAGGGATCTAAAAAAGACGGGTACAAAGTAGCTTGTGAAGCACTCTTCCAACTGGTAGGTACAATAAATAAGCCAACACCCAAGCACAGCATAAATATTCTCGGCGACTTTAATCTTGCAGGAGAGCTATGGATACTACTTGAATACTACAAAAAGATGGGCATTCATGTAAATGCTACAATTACCGGAGACGGCAGGGTTGAGGATATTTGTAATGCCCACAATGCTTCCTTAAACGTTGTTCAGTGTTCGGGTTCCATGAATTATCTGGCCCAGATGATGAAAAAAGAATATGGTATTCCAAGCATGAGAGTTTCCTATTTTGGTATTGAGGATATGAGTGATGCGCTTTACGATGTTGCTTCTTTCTTCAAAAGTGAAGAAATGATGGCTAAAGCCAAAGAGTTAGTCCGTGAAGAATTTACCCGACTAATGCCACAACTCAAGTGGTATAAAGAAAGATTGCAAGGAAAGAAGGCAGCAATCTATGTGGGCGGGGCTTTCAAGGCTATTTCATTAATAAAAGCTCTGCGCCTGATAGGTATTCAGACTGTAATTGTTGGATCACAAACAGGAACCACTGAAGATTATGAATTAATTAAAAAGCTCTGCGACGAAGGAACAATTATAGTCGATGATTCCAATCCTGTTGAACTATCTCATTTCGTTAAGGAAAAACAGGCGGATATTTTTATTGGAGGAGTTAAGGAACGCCCTATTGCACATAAGATAGGCCTCGGATTCTGTGATCATAATCACGAAAGGAAAGAAGCACTGGCCGGATATGAAGGAATGATGAATTTTGCACGTGAGATTTATGCTACGGCAATGAGTCCGGTATGGCAATTTACTAAATAAACAAGTATAATATGGAAAAGCAATATATATCAACCCGTAACGCATGCAAACTATGTGCTCCACTAGGTGCATCGGTAGCACTTAAAGGTATTGAAGGATGTGTACCGCTTATCCACGGTTCTCAAGGATGTGCAACCTACATCCGTCGTTATATGATTAGCCACTATAAAGAACCGGTAGATATTGCTTCTTCAAATTTCAGCGAAGCAGCCACTGTATATGGGGGCAGCCGGAACTTTATCACGGGAATTAATAATATCATAAAGCAGTACAATCCTAAAGTTATTGGTATTGCCTCTACTTGCCTGAGTGAGACAATAGGTGAAGACTTACCCGGATTAATCAGAGACTATAAAGAGGCGAATAAAGATAAAGAATTGCCCACATTTATCAATGTATCAACAGCAAGTTATTGCGGCAGTCATATTGATGGCTTTCATAATACTTTGCTGGCAGCAGTCCGGTCTTTAGCCTCGGATAAAGTTAAGGGAGATTACATTAATATATTTCCCGGATTCGTTTCTCCGGCAGATATTCGTTATCTAAAAGAAATTCTTGACGATTTTGGTATCAGTTATATTCTTTTCCCCGATTATTCTGAAACACTTGATAACGAACATTGGAAAGATTATCAGCTGATTCCTCAGGGAGGAACTCCCATGAGTGATATTGTTCGTACCGGAGGAGCTAGAGCTACCATTGAATTTGGTAATGTTTTCAATAAAGGAGCTATCCGGAATAAAGATGTAAGTAGAGTTCAAACCGCTGGGGAATGGCTGGAAAATGCTTTCGGAGTGAAAAACTATCAAATGGAGATGCCTATTGGCATTAAGTCTGCCGACAGTTTCTTCCATATTCTGTCTCAGATCAGTAAAAAGAGTATTCCTGAGAAACACCGGAAAGAACGGGGACGATTGATAGATGCGTATGTAGATGCACATAAGTATGTATTTGGCAAAAAGGCAATGATATTTGGGGAAGAAGATTTGGTTATAAGTCTTGCCGGCTTCTTAAAAGAAATTGGCATTGAGCCATCTCTCATTGGTTCCGGAGGGAACAGCGGTATATTGAAAATAGAAATAGAAAGACTGTACGCTCACACAGAAACTCCGATAAGTGTGTTGAGTGGCTCCGACTTTGAATCCATGCGTGAGAAGGCTGAAGAGATTAATCCCGATATCTTAATTGGGAACAGCAAAGGGTATTACATTGCCCGTGAACGTAAAATCCCATTAGTAAGATTAGGATTCCCCATTCACGACCGCTTTGGAGCAGCCCGTCTGCATCACATTGGATATCGGGGAACCCAGGAATTATTTGACCGTATTGTAAATGCATTAATAGAATATAAACAAGAAAACTCTCCCGTAGGGTATAAATATATTTAGATATGGAAACAACAGAAAAGAAACATGCCCATCCCTGCTTTGACGAAAGTGCAAAACATTCTCATTCAAGAGTACATTTACCTGTAGCACCAAAGTGTAACATACAGTGTAATTATTGCAATCGGAAGTATGATTGTGTGAACGAAACCCGCCCGGGAGTTACATCATCCGTTCTTGCTCCTTTTCAGGCAGCCGATTACCTGAAGGCACTGAATGAAAAGCTCGACAACTTATCTGTTGTGGGCATTGCAGGCCCGGGAGATCCTTTTGCTAATCCCGAAGAAACATTGGAAACAATGCGGAGCGTTAAGAACATTTTTCCAGAGAAGATTTTCTGTCTTTCAACGAATGGTCTTGATTTGGAGCCTTATATCGATGAGATAGCAGAACTAGGCGTTAGTCATGTAACTATTACAATAAATGCCATTGACCCTACTATCAGTGGTAAGATATATAAATGGATTCGCTATAATAAACACGTATACAGAGGAGTTGAAGGAGCAAGAATTTTGCTTGAAAGACAACTAGCCTGCATTCCTCTATTAAAAGCAAAAGGGATTACTGTCAAGATTAACAGCATTATTATTCCGGGAATTAACGAAGATCACATTCCGGAAGTAGCTCGTAAATGCGCTGAGCTGGGAGCAGATGTAATTAATTGCATACCACTAATTCCCACTGCTGAAACTGAATTTGCCGATACACCTAAGCCCGATACGAAGATGATCTTCAAAACCCGGACATTGGCATCAGAACATCTGAAATTAATGAGCCACTGTGCACGTTGCAGAGCCGACGCCGCTGGTTTACTTGGGCAAGATCTTGAAGGGACTCATGCATTATTGAAAGAATATGCTTCACGTCCGGCTTTCGACCTCACCACTCGCCCTTATGTAGCAGTCGCAACTCACGAAGGACTATTAGTGAACTTACATTTAGGAGAGGCTACTTCTCTATATATCTTCAAGCAGTCTCCTAAAGGTTTTCAATTGGTTGAGGAAAGAAAAATGCCGGTACCGGGAGCAGGAGACCAAAGATGGGTAGACATGGCTCGTTCACTAAATGATTGCAGGGCAATACTTGTATCGGGAGTAGGAGAAAATCCTAAAACAATACTAAACTCTTGCCATGTGCATGTAATAGAAATGACTGGATTAATAGATGACGGACTGGATGGGGTATATAACAATAAACCTATCCGTAGTATAGCTAAACCGGATGCTTTTAAATGTGGCAGTGGATGCAAAGGCAATGCCCAAGGATGTGCGTAATTATATTCAATAATAATAAATCAGAAAAGAAATGAAAAAGCCAGCTTATCACATTTTAGTTTGTAATTCCTATCGTGTAGGAGGAGAAGCTCAAGGAGCCTGTAATAAAAAAGGTGCAGCCGGATTGCTGCAATATTTAAGCGAAGAAGCATCAGACCGGGGATTGGATGTTGCTGTATCTACAACCGCTTGCTTGAATGTATGTTCTCAGGGACCGGTAATGGTTATTCATCCTAATAATTATTGGTACGGAGGTGTTGATAGCGAAGATGTAATTGACGAAATACTTGATTCACTGGAGAATAATGAACCATGTGCCAAGTACTTGATATCCGACTAAATAATGGTAAAATTTAAGAAACCATATTTCATTGACACCACTTTGCGAGATGGTGAACAGGCCCCAGGTGTTGTCTTCTCATTAGATGAGAAGATAAAGGCCTGTTCACTGTTGGATGAAGCAGGAATTCCTGAGCTTGAAATTGGCACACCTGCCATGGGAATTAAGGAAGCTCAGGAAATCAATATAATCTGCCGGCAAGGATTCAAGTTCAAAACCCTGGCATGGTGCAGAGCCAACAAACAAGATATTCTTTTAGCTGCAAAAAGTGGAACAAATGGAGTTCACTTATCATTCCCTGTTTCTCAGATCCTGCAGCAAGCAATGGAAAAGAATGAGCAGTGGGTAATGCAACAATTACAGGAAACGTTTGATTTTGCATCATCCCACTTTGATTATGTAACGATAGGTGCCCAGGATGCTTCAAGAGCTAATTTATCCTTCCTGAAAGAGTTCGTTGGATTAGCAAAATTCTTAGGAAGTTCACGGGTAAGGATAGCTGATACTGTAGGTATACTAAACCCTATTTCGTGCTTTAAACTGATAAAATCAATTCATGCCACTTATCACGGTTTGCCATTAGAAATACATGCGCACAATGATTTGGGAATGGCAACGGCCAATACTGTTGCAGCATACCTGGCCGGAGCCGAATGTCTCAGCGTTACAGTTAACGGACTGGGCGAACGTGCAGGAAATGCTGCCCTGGAAGAAGTTGCAATGGCATTAGAGATGAGTGAAATGATTGACTGCGGACTAAAAACAACTCTTTTTTCTGAGCTTTCTAATTATGTTTCTGAAATCTCAAACAGAGTTTTGCCCGAAAGCAAACCTATTACGGGAAGCCTTGTTTTATCGCATGAATCAGGAATACATACTCAATGCTTACAAAAAGATAGAAAGACATATCAGTTGATTGAAGCTTCCAGGTTAGGAAAACCGGAACAGGATTTTATTATTGGCAAGCACAGCGGTAAATCAACCGTCAGATATTACCTTGAAAAAGCAAATTTGCCCGTAGATGAGAATATATGTGCTCTTTTAACAGTGAAGATTAAAGAAGAAGCTAATCAAAAGAAGAGTTTCATCAGCGAGAAAGAGTTTTATCGGATTTATTGGGAGATTAGAAAAAAAGATAAATGTTATGGAGAAAAAGAATACGCAGGAATTAACCATTCCAGATGAAGAGATGATGTTATTGGCCAATAGTTCACTGATATATGCAAACAGCTACTTATCAACTCTGGAAAATAGCCTGAACAAGAAGACACATTTCAACAATGATCTTCTTTACAATATCGCTATAATGGCATTGGAAAAATACTTTGTCAGTTTACTTGCCCGTTATGACTGGAATGCCACTCATCACATGCCGTTGGCTCTTTACAAAGAAGCACTGCAGTTTGAGGACGAGCTGACTAAATCAATGAAAGCAACATCTATCCTGGTAGGAAAGTTCGAGGGAATTTGTTCATTGGAGGACTTCGGTTACCGAACTCCCGATACAGAAGAGCTACGCAGCATGGTAGCAGGTATAAAAGAAATAAAATTACTGGTTGAGAAACGGGTAGCAGAAATTAATGAAATAGTGTAAACCACGCTTCTACCTGCTTAATTTTGTCTGCAGGCTCAAATGTGGGACATTTAAAAAGCATAATATTAATAGCTTCTTCAAATTCTTCTTCTGTAAAAGACATGAACTGAGTCTGGAGAAAAGCCAGCAGTTCCTGTTTTGTTTTACACTTGTAACATTCCGCTCTCAATGACTTATCACTATCAACCTGGGTGATAAAGGTTACCGCATTTCTTATTGACATACTTTTCTTTTTTATATGAATTTATTCTTCATTACATTCTGTGGAACAAGCAGAACACTCTCCTCCACAAATCTTCGCATTGGCATAAGATGAGATAATATCGTAAGTTCTCAACCTGCTTTCATTAAACAATCCTATATTATCCATTAAATTAAGGCCTTCTGACTGGTATACCCGGAATCCTTTATTCACCAAAACCTGTAATGCCATAGGGTGAACATGTTTGGTTATGATACTATCCACCTCCTGAGAAACTAATGCGGGCAATAATTCTCCCATATTAGCTGCCAATTCTGATATTTGCATCCACGAGTACCTTTCGGACTCTTGATTATACAGGCAAAGAGAAACTGTGGAATTAAATCCGTTCGCTATGTCATATTTATGTTCACTATTGTCTGTTACAGGAATTGCTATTTTCATTCATCAATTGTTTTAGTCCAGAAATACATATCCGGAGTACATTCTTTAAATCCCAGACTTCTATAAAGGTTTTGAGCAACTTTGTTATCTTCACGGACTTCAAGAGATATTCTGCAATATTTTTTTGTTTCTGAAATATGAATAAGCTCTTCCATGAGCAACCGCCCCAATCCTTTGCCTCTGTATTGATCGTAAATAACCAGATCGTGCAAATTTATATATGGCTTCACTTTAAAAGTGGAGAAATTAATGAAGCAGGTAGCCAATCCTGCTATCTTATGATTATAAATAATAAACAGAACAAAAGAAGAAGGATGATTAGCCAGTCCGTCTACCAGGCGCAACTGCTGTTTTTTGTTAAGCGGTTCAGATTCCCCCATAGCATCGCCCATATAATGATTCAGCAGATCAACCAAAGCATTCAGATGCATTGGATTTTCATAATCGCAATACTCAAATTCTATCATTCTCATTAATCATTTTAGTTTTAAATCTTTTGGGATCTATTGCATATTTCTTTATCCGAATACCCATCATACGTTCGGTAATACCCAATTGATCGGCTGCTTTTGCCATATTTCCTTTGCAGGTAATCAGCGTATCCATAATAATCTGCTTCTCCAGTTTACCCAGAATTATTTCTAAAGTACCATTCTGTTCGGTCTCACTTGTTACCGCCGTTTGCAAAGTGGGCGGCAGATTATTTGTTCTGATCACATTATCATTACTGAGGATACAAGCTCTTTCCATACAGTTTTCAAGTTCGCGGATATTTCCCGGCCAGTGATATACCATCAATGTATCAATAGCCATGGCAGTGATTCGTTTGATGTTCTTTCCAAGACGTTTATTAAACTTATCAATAAAGAAATCGGTCAAAACAGGTATGTCATTAATCCTTTCCCGCAAAGCTGGAATATAGATAGGAAAAACATTTATTCTGTAATAAAGATCCTCACGAAACTCTCCTTTGGCAATGAGATCCTCCAGATTTCTGTTTGTTGCACAAATAATGCGGACATCCACTTTAATAGGTTTTGTGCTACCTAGCCGTTCAACCTCTCTTTCTTGCAATACCCGCAATAACTTAACCTGAGTGGCTGCCGGAATCTCACCAAACTCATCTAGAAAAATGGTTCCTCCGTCTGCAGCCTCAAAGCGTCCTATTCTCTGAGCACTTGCACCGGTAAAAGCCCCTTTCTCATGCCCGAAGAGTTCACTTTCTATGAGACTTTCGGGCAAGGCGGCACAATTCACTTTAATAAACGCCTTATTTTTTCGGGGACTATTGTAATGTATTGCATCTGCAATAAGTTCCTTACCCACACCACTTTCCCCTCTGATCAGCACTGTTGCATCGGTTGTTGCCACACTATCAATCAATGCAAAAACCTCATTCATTTTTCCGGAATTACCTTTTATATAATCCGGCATTATACGATTCCGAAGTTCTCCCTTCAGTTTTCTGTTTTCATTCAGCAATTGCTCCATCTCTTCAGCATATTCCTGCCTGCGACGGATAGTTCTGCCAATCATGGAAGCAACAATTTTCAATAAACGGGCATCTTCATTAAATGAAATATTCCTCAGATAGGCTTTATGAAAACTAAGAGTTCCTATAATTTCGGCTTTATAGCGAATAGGAGTACAAATAAACGATACATCAATACTATTTATTGATGTAGGGGCATGTGTGAGATTCAGGAAATCCTTTGAGTCTTCAATTCTGGGGATCAGAATTGTTTCTCCACTTTTAATTACCTGACCAATAATGCCTTCTCCTACCTGATAAATTGCATGCTTTTTATCATCTTCCGTAATACCATATGAGCCTTCAATAAAGATATTCGAGCTTTCTCTGTTTAATACCGTCAGAATAATTCTTTCGGCATGCAAATGCTCACAAAGAAGCTTAATCACATCATCCAGATTAACCTCTTTATTGCTAAGCATGTTACTAAGTTTGAGCAAAAGATTAAGCTCTTTTACACCATAACACTCTCCTTCTCCAAACTTACACAATGACAGCTTATCCATATTTATACTGAACTATTGATTCTATTTTAATTCAATCATAATAATTATGTTCGCAAATATAGTTATTTAGTTTTCATTTTGAGAATAAACCATTCTCTTTGTGAACAATTTGATTAATTATAATAATATTACCATTTCCTGAGGGAGTTTTCAGTTCAATTTTCACAAATAACAGTTTTAATGTGTTAACCTGTAATATTACTCCTGACTAAACCCAATAGGTTTGCTAAAACGTAAAAGCTCATACGAGGGAAACAAACGGCTTTCTCCAAAAATCTTCCGCCAATAAATAAAAATATAACCCGATAAACCGGACAAGATAACCTGTTTCATTTTTAAGCATACAGGATAAATTCAGAACATGCTTACTTTGGCTTAATAAGGGACAGAGAGTATCTGCTAAACAGCCTACTTTTTAGATGCAAATTAAGTATCAGTATCAGCCATTATTAGTGTGAATTCGCTATTCTTTACACGATAAACAACTGTTATCCAGCGACTAAACACTTTTTAACTCAGATTTGCTGCAAAAGCAATCAAAACATAAGGTTGTTTTCTGACAATACGTTTTACTTTTCAGGATAACTAACTGATTATAAGCCGCGGAAAAATTATTTCCACCCCCTATAATAACAAAAAATAAGGGTAGTTTTTCCGCAGCCTCAATGTTCTTATTCAGGAACAAACTAATGAAGCCTACTTACAGACATACTATTCTGTAAAATCTAAACGATTCCTTAAATAATATAATTCCCTATTATAAGAGCAGTAATACAAAAAGAAATGATTAATTTTGCGGCGAAATGTAAAAACAGACTACAAGGATGAATAACATTACTTCAGTATGCGTGTATAGTGCCTCAAGTACAAAAATTGATCAGACATATTTCAATGCAGCAACCGAATTGGGTCAGCTTCTGGCTAAAAAAGAGATTCGTCTGATAAACGGTGCAGGAAGTATTGGATTGATGAGAGCCGTAGCCGATGCATCACTGCAGGCTGGAGGAAAGGTTACCGGTGTAATTCCCCGTTTCATGGTTGAACAAAACTGGCACCATAAGGGTCTGACAAAATTAGTAGAAGTAGATTCCATGCACGAACGGAAGCAACTAATGGCCGATCTTTCAGATGGCATAATCGCTTTACCGGGAGGATGTGGCACATTGGAAGAACTACTTGAAATCATCACATGGAAACAATTGGGGCTTTATTTCAATCCGATTGTTATTCTTAATGTGAATAATTTCTTTGACCCGCTATTAGCGCAACTTAATGAGGCTGTAGAGCAGAACTTTATGCGACCACAGCATGCTGCAATATGGAATGTGGCACAAACTCCGGAAGAGGCATTAGATTTGCTTTTTTCTACTCCGAAATGGGATAAAGAAATCCGTAAGTTTGCAGCAATATGATAGTGGAAGTAAACGATAGCATCCAGAGTCAGGTTAAAGCCCAGAACCAGATCAAAGCTCAGGTTCCTGCAAAAGCTCAGAACCAGACTCCAGCCAAGACTCAAAACCAGAGTAAGAGCCAGATTCCGGCAAAGTCACAGAGTCAGGTAAAGACTCAGACTCAGGTACAAATTCCGGGGAAAACCAAAGCTATGGTTCCGGTAAAGAACCAAAACCAAGCCCAAAGTATAAGTAAGGCTCAGATTCCTGTAAACACCCAGGTACCAAAGAGTACACAAATACATGGAAGCGTACAGGCACCGGTAAACATAAAAACTTCAACGAGCAATCAAACCTCAACGAGCAGACCATTGATGCCGTTTGAGGCAAATGACAGCATTCAGAAAGCCAAGGCTGTAAATGATAGCATTCAACAGGTTAAGAAGGATTCTATAGCATCACATACGATGCCCCTGTTTTATAAAGAGCAGTTCATTCCCGGAGATTCAATAAAATGGACTTCCTTAGGGCATAAACCATCCGGTTTTGATGGTATATCAATGCCTTATCGGTTACGTATGGACGATGGTATCAACGGACTCCTGCTATTTTGCTTTATCCTTACAGCCTACGTATTTGCATTTGGAAGGAAAGCCATAGTAGAGCAGATAAAAAATCTTTTCAGCAGAAAAGAACAGACTGATTTCTTTGGAAAAGCAACAGCCTCCGATCTGCGCCACCGTATAATGTTCCGGTTGCAGACATGCATTCTCATGGGGATCTTTACCTTCGGTTATTTCAACGACTATAATCCCTCCGCGTTTGATCAGAAGTCTATTTATTGGGTATTAGGCATTTATATAGGAATAGGTCTTGCTTTTTATGCAATAAAATGGATAATATATAGTTTTCTGGGGTGGGTTTTCTTTAATAAAAATATAACATCTGCCTGGCTGGAGTCTTATTCTACTATAATAAATATGCTAGGTATTTGCTATTTCCCACTAGTATTATTAATGGTTTATTATGATTTATCAGCGTCAACAATCCTTATAATCGCTCTTAATCTGATAATTTTTGCTAAAATACTGATGTTCTACAAATGGTTAAAGTTTTTTTTCAATAATTTGCATGGTCTTTTATTTTTAATTGTGTACTTTTGTGCGCTTGAAATATTGCCTTGCTTCCTTTTGGTTCAAGGACTTTTACAAACAAATATCATATTGCAATTAAAACTTTAGTATTTTGAAAATTAAGAAAGTACTCGTATCGCAACCTAAACCAGCCTCAGAAAAGTCTCCTTACTATGACATTGCTGAGAAATATGGTGTTAAGATTGATTTTCGACCTTTTTTTAAGGTTGAAGGTATATCTTCTAAAGAGTTTAGGCAACAAAAAGTGTCTATTTTAGACCATACTGCCGTGATATTTACATCACGTCATGCAATAGATCACTTTTTCCTTCTTTGTCAAGAGCTTCGTGTAACGATTCCTGAGACGATGAAATATTTTTGTATCACAGAGGCTGTCGCTCTTTATATACAGAAATACATACAGTATCGTAAACGCAAAATCTTTTTTGGTGCAACTGGAAAAATTGACGATCTTATACCAACGCTTATTAAGCACAATACCGAGAAGTTTTTTATTCCAATGTCCGATGTGCACAATGACGAATTAAAGCATCTTCTTGATAAGAATAACATTGATCATGCAGAAGCTGTAATGTATCGCACCGTAAGCAATGATTTCACCGAAGATGAAAAATTTGATTATGATATGCTGGTATTCTTCAGCCCATCAGGAGTATTATCTTTAAAGAAAAACTTTCCTGACTTTGAGCAAAAAGACATTAAGATTGGATGTTTTGGTCCTACAACTGCAAAAGCTATTCGTGATGCAGGATTACGTCTTGATTTAGAAGCACCAAGTGTAAAAACGCCTTCTATGCCAGCAGCTCTTGATCTTTATTTCAAGGAAATTAGTAAAGGAGATAAAAAGTAACTTCAAGAATTAATTAATATTCAAGTCCGGGAGTTTTGTATCCACAAAGTTGTAACTTTGCGAATCAAAACTCCCGGACTTTTTTTTATAAACAGCAACATGAATATACTCAATAACGGACTATGTAAGGCAGAACGCTTAAACAGCAAAAACGCAATTGAAGAATTGTTTTCAGGAAACTCGAAATCATTCTCCATATATCCCTTGCGAGTAGTATTTATGCCTGTGGAGAAAAAAGAAGATGCATTAGCTTCCATCATGATCAGCGTTCCCAAAAAACGGTTCAAGAGAGCCGTAAAAAGAAATAAGGTAAAACGACAGGTGAGAGAAGGCTATAGAAAAAACAAACATGAACTGCTGAACGTTTTAAATGAAAAAGAGCATGGACTTGCTATTGCCTTTATTTATTTAAGCAACGAAATACTCCCAACGAACTTAATTGAAGAGAACATAAAACAAATTCTGGAAAGAATAAAAGAAAAGATAAAATGAAAAAGATTCTTTCATACATTCTTTTGCTACCAATCTATTTCTACAGGGCATGTATATCTCCCATGACCCCTGCTTCCTGCCGTTTTATGCCTACCTGTTCTGAATATGCATTGGAAGCTATCAAAAAGCACGGCCCTTTTAAAGGGTTATACCTTGCAATAAAAAGAATTCTGCGTTGCCATCCCTGGGGAGGCTCTGGTTACGATCCTGTTCCTTAATTCTATTTCCATGAATATTTTAGATATACATACTCACCATCTGAAAGAGAATGTTTCGCAATACATCTATAGTTGTATGCCTTCCGCTTTCTCTCCTCGGGAAGGAGGCTATTATTCTGTAGGAATTCATCCCTGGAATATTAATTCAACAACAGAAAGTGAATATGAATGCCTGAAAAAGATTGCATCTCATCCACAGGTTATTGCTATTGGTGAAGCCGGACTGGATAAAATGATTCCCATAGATTTGTCCATTCAGGAAGAGGTATTCAGGTGGCATATTGAACTATCGGAAACCCTCGGCAAGCCACTTATCATTCATTCAGTAAGAACTTCGAATGAAATTATTCAGTTAAAGAAAGAGTTTTGCCCTAAATCACCCTGGATAATTCATGGGTTCAGAGGAAAGAAAGAACTGGCCGATCAACTGACTGCACAAAACATCTATCTCTCATTCGGAGAGAAGTATCAGGAAAGCGCCATTAAAAGTATTCCCTTAAACCGCCTTTTGCTAGAAACCGATGAGAGTGAGAAAGAAATACTCCTGATATATAAATCTGTAGCTCAGATCCATTCACTTACAACTGAGCAGTTAGTAACACAAGTGCAACAAAATATCTCCCGGCTCTTTTTTAACCGATAAGTGTTGCTTGTTCGAATAAAGTGTCGTACTTTTGCATTTATAAACAATAATAAAAGAATCATTCGATGAATTTTGTAGAAGAATTAAAATGGCGTGGAATGGTGCACGATATGATGCCCGGCACAGAGGAATTACTGGAAAAGGAACAAGTTACTGCTTATTTAGGTATTGACCCTACAGCTGATTCATTGCACATTGGACACTTATGTGGAATAATGATGCTGAGACATTTTCAACGTTGCGGTCACAAACCGTTAGCATTGATTGGTGGTGCTACAGGTATGATTGGCGACCCTTCCGGAAAATCGGCTGAAAGAAATCTACTGAATGAAGAGACTTTGCGTCATAATCAGGAATGCATCAAAAAACAATTATCAAAGTTTTTGGATTTTGATTCCAATTCATCAAATGCAGCCGAACTTGTGAACAACTACGACTGGATGAAGAACTTTTCTTTTCTTGATTTTGCAAGAGAAATAGGAAAGCACATCACAGTAAATTATATGATGTCAAAGGATTCTGTTAAGAAGAGACTAAGCAGCGAATCAAGTGCCGGTATGTCTTTCACAGAATTTACTTACCAGCTATTACAAGGATACGATTTCCTTCACCTATACGAAGCCAAAGGATGCAAACTGCAAATGGGTGGTTCCGATCAATGGGGTAACATTACTACCGGAACAGAACTAATCCGCCGTAAGGCAGCAGGAGAAGCTTATGCTTTAACATGCCCTTTGATTACTAAAGCAGATGGTGGTAAGTTTGGAAAAACAGAATCAGGTAATATCTGGCTGGATTCTAAATATACTTCTCCATATAAGTTCTACCAGTTCTGGTTGAATGTGAGCGATGAAGATGCTGCAAAGTACATCAGAATATTCACTTCTCTCGAAAAAGAGGTTATTGATTCATTGATAGCAGAGCATACTGAAGCTCCTCACCTGCGTGTCCTTCAAAAGCGTTTAGCTAAAGAAGTAACTGTAATGGTACACTCTGAAGAAGATTATAACGCTGCCGTTGATGCTTCTAACATATTGTTTGGTAACGCCACTTCAGATGCTTTGAAGAAACTGGATGAAGATACTCTTCTGGCTGTTTTTGAAGGAGTTCCTCAATACGAAGTATCTAAAGATGCACTTTCAGAAGGAGTAAAAGCAGTTGACTTGTTTACTGAGCATGCAGCAATATTTGCATCTAAAGGCGAGATGCGTAAGCTGGTTCAGGGCGGTGGAGTTTCATTGAACAAAGAAAAGCTTGCAGCCTTCGATGAAGTGATCAATGCAGAAAATCTACTGGACAACAAGTACTTACTGGTTCAGAAGGGTAAAAAGAACTATTACCTGATCATCGTAAAATAAAAAATATCTTAAAAAGTTTGGAAGATACAGCCTATTCAGCTATCTTTGCATCGCTTTTTAAGGAAAGCTATTAAGTTTGTCTCATGGTGTAATGGTAGCACTACAGTTTTTGGTTCTGTCAGTCCAAGTTCGAATCTTGGTGAGACAACAGAAAGAAAGTCTTGATTATCAATTGATAGTCGAGACTTTTTTTTTCGCTCTGTATTTAAGCAAAACATACTTCCTATTCGTATACTATTGCAACTAAAAGTCAATATTTATATGAATTGAAACAAAATTACCATGTAATTGGCCGATTTTTCCCCCATAAATAACTAATTCTTTTAGTAACTTTGCAATGTAGCAATTAATATCAACTGCTTAAAATCAATATAAAAGATGAAGACAAATTATGAGATTCGCTATGCTGCGCATCCTGAAGATGCAAAAAGCTATGACACAAAAAGAATTCGCAGAGATTTTCTGATCGAAAAAGTATTTGCTCCAAATGAAGTAAATATGGTATATTCAATGTACGACCGCATGGTTGTGGGTGGTGCAATGCCTTGTGGTGAAGTACTTAAACTTGAAGCTATTGATCCTTTAAAACAACCAATCTTTCTTCGCAGCCGTGAAATTGGTATGTTCAATGTAGGAGGTCCTGGTATTGTGAAAGTTGGAGATGCTCAGTTTGAACTGGAATTCAAAGAAGCTCTTTACTTAGGTTCAGGCGACCGTGAAGTTACATTTGAAAGCAAAGATGAAAAGAACCCTGCTAAGTTCTACTTTAACTCATTGACTGCTCACAGAAACTATCCTGATAAGAAGATTACTAAGAAAGATGCAGTTGTTGCAGAAATGGGTTCTCTGGAAGGTTCTAACCACCGTAACATCAATAAAATGGTTGTTAATCAGGTATTGCCTACTTGTCAGATTCAAATGGGTATGACTGAACTTGCTCCTGGAAGCGTATGGAACACTATGCCGGCACACGTTCACTCTCGCCGTATGGAAGCTTACTTCTATTTTGAAGTACCGGAAGATCAGGCTGTTTGTCACTTCATGGGAGAAGTAGACGAAACTCGTCACATCTGGATGAAGGGAGACCAAGCTGTACTTTCTCCTGAATGGTCTATTCACTCTGCCGCTGCAACACACAACTATACATTCATCTGGGGAATGGGTGGTGAGAACCTTGATTATGGTGATCAGGACTTCTCTAAAATTACTGACTTAAAATAAGAACTTATAAAACGATAAGACAATGGTAAATTTTTCATTAGAAGGTAAAATTGCACTTGTAACTGGTGCTTCTTACGGAATTGGTTTTGCATTGGCTAAAGGTTTCTCTGACGCCGGCGCAACAATTGTATTCAACGATATCAATCAGGAATTGGTAAACAAAGGTCTTGCTGCATACGAAGCAGAAGGTATCAAAGCACACGGTTATGTATGCGATGTTACTAACGAAGATCAGGTTAATGCTTTGGTTGCTCAAATTGAGAAAGAAGTTGGTGTTATTGATATCCTTGTAAACAACGCTGGTATCATCAAACGTATCCCAATGATTGAAATGAGTGCTAAAGATTTCCGTCAGGTTATCGATATCGACTTGAATGGCCCATTCATCGTATCAAAGGCAGTTCTTCCATCAATGATCAAGAAAGGTCATGGTAAGATTATCAATATCTGTTCTATGATGAGTGAACTTGGTCGCGAAACAGTATCTGCTTATGCAGCTGCTAAGGGCGGTTTGAAGATGTTGACTCGTAACATCGCTTCAGAATATGGCGAATTCAACATCCAATGTAATGGTATCGGCCCGGGTTACATTGCAACTCCACAAACAGCTCCTTTGAGAGAAGCTCAGGCAGACGGTTCTCGTCATCCTTTCGATTCTTTCATTATTGCTAAAACTCCTGCTGCTCGTTGGGGAACTCCTGAAGATTTGATGGGACCAGCTGTATTCCTTGCATCTGATGCATCTGACTTCGTAAACGGACACGTTCTTTACGTAGACGGTGGTATTCTGGCTTATATTGGTAAACAACCTAAGTAATTAATAATACAACCTATGTGCCGGTGTGCCTCCAATAGGAGATTCATCGGCACATTCGTTTTTACCATAGTAATAAGATGAAAAAGATATTCTATTTATTATTAGCAGCACTTCCCGCAGTTACTTGCTTCGGCAAAAATGTGAATGTTACAGTTACTAATTCTTCATCAATAGGAAGAGACAAAGAAATAGTAGAGGTTTCAATGAGCAAAGTAAATGCCAAACTAAACCTGGCAAAGAATGCTCAGATAGTAGTTCTGGACAAGAACGGAAAACAAGTTCCTTACCAGATTACTTACGACAAGAAATTAATCTTTCCTACAACTGTTAAAGCAAAATCTACAGCAATATACACTATCAAAGCTGGAACTCCGGAGAAGTTTACTGTATTGGCTACCGGAAAACAGTATCCTGAGCGCGTAGACGACGTGGCATGGGAGAACGACCGCATCGCATTCCGCACTTACGGTCCGGCATTACAGGCCACCGGCGAACAAGCTTTCGGTTATGATATCTGGGTAAAAAGGGGTGAAGGTCTTGTTGTAGAAAAAAGATACGCAACAGAACTGGATAAAGATACTAATGCTAAAATCAAGAGTCTGGCGCAAACTGATCCCGCTGCATCAAAAGCTTTAAGAGAAAGTACTTCTTATCACTTTGATCACGGCAACGGACTGGATTACTACAAGGTTGGCCCTACTTTGGGTGCAGGAACATCAGCTTTCTTAGTAGACAATAAACTGGTATATCCATACTGTTATGCCACTCAAGAGGTATTAGACAACGGTCCTTTACGTTTCACCGTGAAGCTTGTCTACAAGCCACTAAACATTAAAGGTAATTCTGTTATTGAAACACGCATTGTTTCACTTGATGCCGGCTCACAGCTGAACAAAGCTCAGATATCTTTCAGCAACCTGAAAGAATCTCTGCCACTTGTTACAGGTATTGTTATTCATACCGGAAGTAAAGACTACAGCATGTCTGCAAAGAAAGGATATACTGCTTACGCAGATCCTAACGATCCGGTGAACGGACAAATCTATGTCGCTACTGTTTTCCCAAAGAGTGTGAAGGAAGCAAAAGTGATGCCTTTCACAGGCGACGAAGCTTCCAAGATTAAAGATGGAGCAGACGGACACGTAGCTGCCATCAGCAATTACGTTCCAGGCACTAAGTTTACTTATTACTTCGGCGCAGGCTGGAGCAAATGGGGATTCAAAACTTCTTCCGATTGGTACAAGTATGTTGAAGAGTACGCACAAAAGGTTCGCACTCCTTTAACTGCTACAATCAAATAAACCGTCTTGATTTATAATTCAGGAAAGCTGTTCCGGTAACACGGGGCAGCTTTTTTTATTTCTCCACCGGAAGTTTCCAAATTTCATTAGGGAAGTTTTATGCGAGTTGTGCAGGTCGTTTTATCGAGTTGCGCAACTCGCATATAGTGAGCTGCGCAGGTCACGACAGCGAGTTGCGCAGGTCGCCAAAAAGTTCTCTTGAAATAATAAATAAAGCACTAATGAGTTTGTTAATAATAAAGATATAAGATATTTTTGTACCAATAAAAATATCAAACTGTTAATAGACTTCTATGAAAAAAATAAATATATTATTCTTTATTCTTTTATTTCTGACAGAATTACCTATTAATGCAATAAATGAAGAGTGGAAATCAGGTTGTATTATTACAAATAAAGGTGATACAATCCATGGATTTCTCGCTTATCGTAATGGTATGGGCGATTGGAAAGAATGTTTATTCAAAAACAATCTTTCTGATAAAGAAATTATTTATAACCCTCACCAAATTCAAGGATATTTATATAATATAGGACTTTACTATAAATCTATAGACTTAAAGGCAGAAGGAGAAGAAAATAGATATTTTGCAGAATGTTTAGTAGAAGGAGCCATTAGCTTATATCGCTTAAAAATGAGCGGAGAAAGAAGTTTTGAGTCTTACTATGCAATTAATACTTCAAGCGGCAAAATTGTATCTTTTCCTACTCAAAATCAGTCTTATATCCAGAAAGAAAGAATTAGAAATAGTATTAGAGCAATATTGAACTATAACGAACAGCTAAAGAAAGATATAAAGGAAACCGACTGCTCCCGTTCTTCTATTATAGCTTTGTTTAAAAAGTATCACACCTTAACTTGTTCACAATTCTCATGCATATCCTATCAAGAACCGAAGCATAAATGCAATACTTATATAAGCCCATTTGTTGGAATACAATTCAACAAGAATTACTGTATTATTCAAACAAGTGGTATTAATTATTCACTCAACAATAATAGTCCTTTAATTGGAGGTAATTTTCAAATGAGTTTAGATAAAATATCAAATAAACTATTATTTGAATTTGGTATAAACGCTAATCAGATAAAAATAAATGGATACCAAAGTCCTATTCTTAAAGTAAACTTTAGTGCTATCCAAATTGCAAACAACATTGGAGTCGAATATGTCTATAATATTAATAATAAGACTCATCTTCTATTCCAAGGGGGATATAATCAATATTTAATGTGCCCCACAAAAAACGAAGTTACACTTAGTAAAGGAAGAATAGAAGTTAAGACCTATCACCCTGGATATTATATTGGAACAGGCCTTGTTTTCTCTATAGATGAGAATCACTCAATCCCAGTAAGAATAAACTATTCAAGATTAATTTATTTCCAGAAAGATTTGTCTGTACTAAACGATAATGTTTCACTATCCGTAGGTTATACTTTCAATCTGTAACATCTAATTCCGGCAATATAGCCTTCAAATTCCGCATCAAACCGTCAAATTTTGCACGTTTTACGGCACTGCCTTTGAAAAGAGTGCGGTATTGCTCAATAGTTAAGCTGGCCAAATCCTGCTTTTCCATAGAAAGGAAAGCCTCGGAAGGTTCAAGTTCGGGCGTTTGTTGAGGAGTAGCGAAGCGATTCCAGGGACAACATTTCTGACAATCATCACATCCATACAGATGATTGCCCATTTTAGAAGCCAATTCAGGCTCTATCCCGCCTTTATTCTCAATAGTAAGATAAGATATACAACGGTTGGAGTTAAGGACAAATGGTTTTTCTAAAGCCTTCACAGGGCATGCATCCAGACATTGTCTGCAATTGCCACATTTGCTCTTCATAGGAGAATCATATTCCAGCTCAGCATCCAAAAGAATTTCGCCCAGGAAAAAGTAGGAACCGGCATGGGGAATAATAAGCTGAGTGTTCTTTCCAATCCATCCAAGCCCAGCTTGCTGTGCCCAATAACGGTCGAGAATGGGTGCTGTATCGCAAAACGCCCTGCCACTAACCGGATGCAGCTGTTCATTGATATAATTAAAGAGAGAGGCTAGTTTAACTTTCATCACCTCGTGGTAATCTTGCCCGTAAGCGTAGTAAGCAAACTGCAACTGATCGTTATTGAGCCTGCGGGAAGGGTAATAATTCAGCGCCACAGAGATTACACTTTTTGTACCTTCAACCAGTAAACGCGGGTCACACCGTTTGTCCAGGTGATTATTCATGTAACCCATCCCCGCTTCATAGTTGTTCGCAAGCCACTGTTCAAGGTAGGTTTTATCTTCTCCCACAAAGTGTGCACGGGCAATGCCACAAGCAGAAAAGCCGAGGCGTAATGCTTCGGCTTTTATCTGTTGAGAGAGTGTTTCTTTATCCATTATAATAATTTAAACTGATAGCCCTGCTCTAATAACCATTCAATGGAACGAGGTAAGGCATATTTCATGTTTTGTTCGGACTTCAATGAATCATGAAACGTGATTATAGAACCATTCCGTACATAATGCTTTACCTTTTCAAAGACTTGCCCGCCATTCAGCTTATTACTGTAATCACGAGTTACCAAATCCCACATCACTATCTTATAATTCTTTCTGAGAGCATAATACTGATAAGCTCTCATGTGACCATGCGGCGGGCGGAAAAGATCTGATTTAATCAGTTCATTCGCTTTTTCCGTATTATCCAGATAGTTCTTCCTCGAGTACTCAAATCCCCGAATGTGATTAAACGTGTGATTGCCCACACGATGACCGCGTTCAAGAATCATTTTAAACTCTTCAGGATGTTTGCGTACATTATCTCCAACCAGAAAGAATGTTGCCTTTATCCCATATTTATCAAGTAAATCGAGTACCCAGGGAGTAATTTCGGGAATGGGTCCGTCATCGAAAGTCAGAAAAACAGCTTTCTCATTAGGATCCATTCTCCAAATTGCCCCCGGGTAAAGAGCCCTTAACACTTTAGGGGGTTGTTCAATAAACATATCTTATTGCCGCCTTATTTATGAGATGCACCTGTTCTCATTGAATAAGTAGCATACAAGGCTTCAAATCTCTTAGAGAACTCTGGCAATAAATGCGAATTGTTTGCTTTAAGCAATTTATTCGTTTCGTCCAGAATATATAGATTATATACACAATCCTGATTACTTGTTGCTAGTTTTGAATCATCCAGGCTCAGATACCATCTGGCATATTGATAAGATTTATTAGACAAGTCAGTCAAAATCTGTTCTGCCTTCTGTTTCTGACCAAGTGCAAAGTAAGCTTTAGCTATATCCATTGATCCACTCTGGAAATCATGAGGAATACAGTTGGTAGGAATAGACTTCATACCGTAATCAAGCAACTTCAAGGCTTTGTCATTCTTACCTTCTTTAACTAACTGAACAGCCAGCTGAGCAAATAAACGACGATGTGAATAACACATTCTCATTATGTTTTCATCCAGATAAACCTTAGGATTATCCATGCCTCCCCATTTAAACTTGTGCATAATGTTATCGTACATCTTTTCACTATCTACACGGCCACCAAGTTTAGTTGTATTAAACGGAGTTATACGGTAAGCCAAACCTTCCTGACAGAAGTTATCGCCAAAGCAAAGATGGTTTTCTGTACCAACGGATATTGCCATATAAATAGGACGTGTCCAGTTACATTGAGCAACCATCTCCAGCATCATCAATTCTGCTTTACTAACACCGCGTTTTCCTTTTAATGAAAGAGTCATATAATCAGGAATCACTCCGTGAAGTGAATCAGGAATCATCATACCCGAACGTTTGATTGCTTCTTTATCCAACTTGATAACAATACTATCAGTAGGAATAATCTTCAATTCTTCCTTGTTTGAACGTACCCAATACTTAAGAATATTCTTTAATTCGAAAGGATTTTCACCAAAGTTCTTTTTAGCTTCTACAGGGTCGCTCTTATAAAGTGCAAGAATGGTTTGTTTTACTTCCGGACGAACCTGAACATATTCATTGACCCCTGTTACATATTCCAAACGGCTCCATGTAATAGGAACAGAAGGAGAATCATAAGCCTGACGTTTCATCTGGTCAATATACCAGTCTGTTTGTAAATAACTAAGGTTACAAACACGCATATCTGTGCGAACTCCTTCAGTTTCCTGATTATACCACAATGGGAAAGTATCATTATCTCCGTTCGTATATATAATCGGGTTCCCTTTCTTTTGACAAGAATTCAAATAGTTCTGACCAATATCACGGCAAGTATAACGTCCTGAGCGGTCATGATCATCCCAAGTTTGACCAGCCATTTGAATTGGCACTAGCAAACAAGCCAAAGAGGCAATAATTGCAGAAGGCACTTCACCCAGTTTTTTACTGAGTAACTTCACTATGCCGGCCACACCGATACCAATCCAAATGGCAAACGCATAGAACGACCCCGCATAAGCGTAGTCTCGTTCTCGGGGCTGACTCGGAGTTTGATTCAGATAAAGAACAATTGCAATACCCGTCATAAAGAACAGGAAGAATACCACCCAGAAACCCTGAATACCTTTCTGCCCTCGATAAGCCTGGAACAAGAGTCCGACAATACCTAGCAGTAATGGTAAGCAATAAAATACATTATGCCCTTTGTTATTTGCCAGTTCAGTAGGCATCAGAGACTGATCACCCACCAATGCTTTATCAATGAAAGGTATACCGGTTACCCAGTTACCATGTTCAATTTCTCCTGATCCTTGAATGTCATTCTGTCTTCCGGCAAAGTTCCACATAAAGTAGCGCCAGTACATAAAGTTCATCTGATAAGAGAAGAAGAATTTTATGTTTTCCAGCTGGGTAGGCATATTAACTGTAACCATCTCACCACACTGATCATAAGGAACATCATATCCTTGAATGTTCATCCATTGCTTATACTGTGCCTCATGCGCACTACTGTACATACGAGGGAAGAGCATATTCTGAGCATAAACATAATCCTGTTGATTACCAGTTGATATATAACTATCTTTTTCATCCTGAGACTTTTTCTCTTTTCTAATATAGATAGGAGCACCTTCATTTACTACTGGAGTACAGTACCCGTCTTTAGTTTCCAGTTTTACCTTGGAAGAATATGC
The DNA here is from genome assembly GCF_963676325.1 of uncultured Bacteroides sp. NCBI lineage: Bacteria > Pseudomonadati > Bacteroidota > Bacteroidia > Bacteroidales > Bacteroidaceae > Bacteroides > uncultured Bacteroides sp. Next base: position 115,209 of record NZ_OY781099.1, on the reverse strand, counting down.
AGGACCATATAATAAAGGTGTAGAACCATATTGCTCACGTCCGAGATAGCTCCCCAATGTGAAGATGTCTTCAGGAGAGTTTTGATCCATTGGTGTATTGGCAGTGGAACGAATAACAATCAATGCATAAGATGAATAACCAATCATAATCATCATAATGCAAAGCAGAGAAGTATTCAAAGTACGTGCGCTTATCTGATATTTCTGATTAATGAATTTGGCAAACAAATAGATAGTCAAAATTGCTAAAACCACTAAACCGATTACGACACAAGTTCCACCATGACCGTAGAAAGGAATACCCAAAAGAGCTACGGTAAGCAAGAAAGATAACTTCATTCTTGTTTTACTCTTTTCTACATAAGATTCATAAATACCCCAGATAATTACTGCAGCCAGAATAATCATATAAATAATCAACCCGGTGTTAAATGGTAATCCCAAGTTATTTACAAACAATAGTTCAAACCATCCTCCTACTTTTACAAAACCCGGAACAATGCCATAAAGCACTATAGCAACTAAAACCATTGAACCTAATAATGCAAGTATAGAGCCTTTCGCATTGGCATTTGGATTCTTTTTAAAATAATAAACCAGTACAATCGCAGGTATACATAACAAATTGAGCAAGTGTACACCAATAGAAAGTCCAATGAGATATGCAATCAGAACCAACCAACGGTCTGAATGAGACTCATCAGCCACATCTTCCCATTTTAAAATCAACCAGAATACTACTGCAGTGAACAAAGAAGAGAAAGCATATACTTCACCTTCCACCGCACTAAACCAAAATGTATCTGAGAATGTATAAACCAAAGCTCCTACAAGTCCACTACCCATAATTGTGATAAGCTTGCCGAGCGTTATTTCCTGCCCTTCTTTTATCAAAAGTTTTCTGGTTAAATGAGTAATTGTCCAGAAAAGGAACATAATACAAGCTCCACTCATTAAAGCAGACATTGTATTGACCATCCGGGCTACCATAGCCGGATCATTTACAAAATGAGTAAAGAAATTTGCTACCAGCATAAAAAATGGTGCGCCGGGAGGGTGCCCTACTTCCAGTTTATAACTCGAAGTGATAAACTCACCACAATCCCAGAAACTGGCTGTGGGTTCTATAGTCATTATATAGACTACGGCTGCAATAGCAAATGAGAACCAACCCATCAGGTTGTTCACTAACTTGTACTGTTTCATTAAAAATATGTTTATATTGTTACATATGCGCGGCAAAGATAGAAAACTTTGGTTAAATACATGCAAGTAACGCTTGTTTTCAGTCTATTAGAGGAATAAAAAACACTCTTCTTTTTGTTTTTTAAATAAAATTCATATTACTAATTTTACTTTTCATTTTCATGATGGTGATTCCTGATAATACGGTGAGGAAGTTCTCCATGCCCCAATAATTCAATAGGACATTCAAACTTGGCTTCCAACCATTCTGCAGACACTTCTGAATCAGGGTGATAATCAAGTGTTTCATTTACACAGGCTATTGACTTTACATTGCTTACCACCGTCCCAATATCATGAGAGACTAGAATAATTGCCCGTTCTTTATTTATTTCCGAAAGGATTTCATAAAGCCTGCTCTCAAAACGCTGGTCAATATAGGTGTTAGGTTCATCAAGAATCACTACTTCAGGATTAGATACGATGGCTCGTCCCAGCAATGCACGCTGTAGCTGTCCGCCGGAAAGCTGACCAATTGCCTTTTTCTCCAGCCCCTGCAATCCCATATGTGAGATAACCTCTTCCACTTTCCTGTGATGCTCACCGGTAAAGCTTTTCAATAGTGACTTCTTTCGGCTTAATCCCGATAGAACAACATCATAAACAGATATAGGAAACTTTTTATCTATAGCATTGTACTGAGGTAAATATCCCATAGATAGATTAGTTGCAGGTTTTCCATCACTAAAAAAACGGATTTCACCACCAGCAGGTTTCATCAAGCCCAGAATAAGCTTTATTAATGTGGTTTTCCCTCCGCCATTAGGTCCTATGATACCCAAAAAGTCTTGCTCATAAACACGTAGGTTTACATCTCGCAACACGATGTTACGATCATAACCAGCAGATAAATGCTCTATTTCAATAATTTTATTCATCGTTTAAGCGCTTGGGCAATACGGATCATTTCACCTTTCCAGTCATAAGAAAGGGGATTAATGCTTACTATCTTTGTTCCGGTCTCTTTGGCAATCAGTTCTGCATTATTCTTATCAAACTCCTGTTGCACGAAAATCACCCTTACTCCTTCTTTTTTGCATGTTTGTATCAGTTCTTTCAAGTGAGAAGGTGAAGGTTCTTTGCCACCCTCTTCAATACAGATTTGATGCAATCCATAATAACGGGCAAAATAAGATAGGGCCGGATGATATATCATAAAGGATTTATCAGCATCTTTTAAAATAACCTTGATCGTATCATCTAAATTCTTTATATCCTGTTTCAGCTTATTACATCTCTGAATATAATAAGTTTCATTGGTTTTGTCAAGAGAGCAAAGAGCCTTACACGTGTTATTCGCAATAATCTGTGCGTTTTCAGGAGAATTCCATATATGAGGATCAATTCCTTTTAAAGAATGATTGCTCCCTTCATGATCACTGTGTTGGTGATGATGGGTGTCCAATATTAAATTCACTCCAGCCGATGTATCAAAAACAAGCATGTGGGGAGCATTTTCTGCTAACCGATCAAACCAGGTCTGTTCAAAACCAATATATCCGATACGGAAATAAGCCTGACTTTTATCAAGAGAGACCAATTGCGAAGGAATAGGATCATAACTTTCCGGACTTGTACCTTTGGGGACCATTGCCACTACAGAGAATTTATCTCCGGCTATCTGTTCTGTAAAATAGCGCTGTGGTTCGATAGTAACAGTTACTATCTTCTTATCTTGTTGTTTCTTATTTGTACACCCAACAAAGCTTATACTAACCAATAAGGAAAGTATAATAAGTATCTTTTTCATAAGTTCGTTCTAATTCTGTAATATGCAAAAGTAAATATAATAATTGATAGTAACATGAAAAACCTTACCTTTGTTCGCAAAACAAAGAGGTGCAACTAATAATGGAAACAAAGCAAAAATCACTATCTTCTGAAATAGAATTAACCGCCGATGGGAGTCACACTCTTTTTGTTCCGTCTATGAATGAACATTATCACTCTGTTAACGGAGCAAAAACTGAAGCAGAGCATATATACATTAACTATGGACTAAAGGAAAGTAGCGCATCTCCTCTTCATGTTTTGGAAATTGGCTTTGGAACAGGGCTAAATGCATTTCTAACATTGCTTGAAACACAAAAACTTCATAAAAAGATTATTTATACAAGTCTTGAGCTCTACCCATTATCATTGGAAAAGATCAGGGCATTAAATTATCCGGATGTTATTTCACCCGAGTTTACTGATCTTTATTACGACTTGCATCGGGCAGAATGGAACGCACCATGTAAAATAACACCTGATTTCTCCTTGCTTAAAGTAAACATTGATTTTACTTGCATTACTTATCCAGATGAATCTGCTGCATGGAATTTGGGAACATTTGGCAATGAAAAAATAGCTTATGACGTTGTTTACTTTGATGCTTTTGCACCGGAAAAACAACCAGAGATGTGGAACCAGAAACTATTTGATGCCATCTATGCCTCCATGAGCCACAACGGTATATTAACCACTTATTGCGCCAAAGGAGTTATAAGAAGAATGCTTCAGTCTTCTGGATTTACGGTAGAAAGGTTACCTGGGCCTCCGGGGAAAAGAGAAGTATTAAGAGCTATCAAGTTATAATATCAATTAGCCAAAATATTGTGAATATAATGCTGCAATGCTGTGAGCAGCAAATACTGTAAAATAAGCTATGATTATATAGCGGATTAACTTTCCTACAAACATTGAAGCTGTAGTTAGAAGAACATTACTCCGCATAAAGCCCAGAGTCATGGCAATGATCTCGCCAAATGTAGGCAGAAAGCCAAAAAAGCCCATCAATGCGCCTTTACCCTGCAGGAATTTTTGCATCTTTTCAATCTTTGCATGCTTCACCTTAAAATATTTTTCCGCCCATTCTACTTTTCCTAAATAGCCAATATAATAACAGCTCATTCCTCCAACTGTATTCCCTAAAGAAGCCCATAATACAGAATAATAAGGATCAAGCCCCATTTTAATTAATACAACAAGTACTATCTCGGAAGCAAAAGGAACAATACTTCCTGCAAGTGCTGCAGAAATAAAAAGTCCGGGGTAACCCCATTCAATGAAAAGCTGTTGAATTGTTGACATCATAGCATCAATAGATTATATGAAAGAAGCGCGGCTAATCCAGCCAAAGAAATAATAAAAAATATATTTGAGCCACGACTGCGTGTTAAAGCAAAAAAGTGACCAGCAAGAAAACTGAAGAAAACCAATAACAATGGGAATATTGTTATGTAATGTTGCGGTTGTAAAATGAGTAGCACAAGTAAACAAGTTCCCATCAATGAGAAAAAGTTTATATATGCGCGCGTCCGGATTTTATCTTGCCAGCCATTGATCAGGCTATGGGATACAGCCACAATGAATACCAATACAATAAAACTGATTGTTACTATTTGCCACCCTTTTAACACAAGAATATTTATTGGTTCAAAAACACAGAGCGCTTCAAAAGGGTGATAAAACATTTCCATGTTATTGAAATAAAAGGCATATCCCAGTAAAAACCAGAAAGGAACCATCAAGCCTATCAACCCTGCAAAAAAACTTTTTGCATTCAATGACTGAAAATTATAGGCTCCTATCAGATATAGAGGACTAAAAAGCAATAGCTGAGGAAACATTAAACTGGCTATTCCTAAAAATATCCATGAATAAAAGATAACGCCCGAAGGCCTTGTATGCTGATATGATTGAAACAGAAAGTAGATAGAGGCTACCATGCTTAGCGCTACAACAGATCCCATCTGCAATGAATAGAGTTCAGGGCAAGCAGAAATTACAATAAAATAAAGTGAAGTCTGAATAGAGGCTCTGAGGTGTATAATCGCAAAAGCGTTATTCAGTTCAATCAACAAATAGCCAATAAATGCATATAAAAAGAAATTAACTAATAAGCTAACTGGTTTGCCTAGAAAAAAGGGAGCCAGTAACTGCCATACGAGAGATGAAGATTGAGAAAAAACGGCTACAGGTTTAATTAAATAAACTCCAAGCCAAATGACTACAGACAATAACATTACGACAGGCAAAACAAATTTGCCTGTCGTAATTCTTTGTTGTAAACGTTTCTTTATCATCATAATTTATAAATCAAATCCGATATCTGAACGAAAATATTTCTTTTCAAAATCAATAAGCTTAGCACCTGAAAAAGATTGAGCCAAAGCTTCATCTTTGGTGTTACCGTATGAACTGATTGCTAAAACACGACCGCCATTTGTTACAACCTGTCCATCTTTCAGGGTTGTTCCGGCATGGAATACAATACTGTCTTTTACCTTATCAAGTCCACTGATTGGGAATCCTTTATCATAGTGTTCCGGATATCCTCCGGAAACTAACATTACACTAACTGCAGAGCGAGGGTCTTCTTCCAATATTTTTTCATCCAGGTTTCCGGCAGCTACTCCTTCAAATAGTTCAACCAGGTCACTCTTCACACGAAGCATCACAGATTCAGTTTCCGGATCTCCCATGCGAACATTATATTCTATAACCACTGGTTCACCTTTAACTTTGATCAAGCCTAAGAATATAAATCCTTTGTAAACGATTCCTTCCTTAGCTAATCCTTCTACAGTTGGACGGATAATACGTTCATCAACTTTCTTCATCCATGCTGCATCAGCAAATGGAACTGGAGAAACAGATCCCATACCTCCGGTATTTAGCCCCGCATCACCTTCGCCAATACGTTTATAATCCTTAGCCACTGGCAAAACTTTGTAATTCTTACCATCAGAAAGGACAAAAACAGAGCATTCAATTCCGCTTAGAAACTCTTCAATAACAACAGTAGCACTGGCATCACCAAACATTCCGCTCAGCATTTCCTGCAGTTCTTTCTTTGCTTCTTCTAATGTTGGTAAAATTAAAACGCCCTTACCTGCACAAAGCCCATCGGCTTTCAATACATATGGAGCCTCTAATGTTTCCAGGAAATCAAGTCCTTCCTGCAAGTTGGCAGCTGTTATGCTTTTATAACCAGCTGTTGGAATGTCATGACGCATCATAAATGCTTTTGCAAACTCTTTGCTTCCTTCCAGTGTTGCTCCCTTTTGTGAAGGTCCAATCACTGGTATTTTATTTAATTCAGGATCTTTCTGAAAATAATCATAAATTCCTTTTACTAATGGATCTTCCGGGCCAACTACAACCATATCTACACCCTTGTCAAGAACAAAAGCTTTAATAGAAGAAAAATCATCAGCTTTTATCTCTACATTTTCCCCTACATTGCCAGTACCTGCATTTCCCGGAGCAATATACAATTTTTCTATCTTTGGGCTCTGAGCTATCTTCCATGCTAATGCATGCTCTCTTCCACCCGAACCTAGTAGTAATAATTTCATAGTTCTATTGTATTATTTATTTAAGAAACTCATCAAAGTATTGAGTCATTTTATTACTTAAGTGCACACGATCTTTACCTACAACACCATGTTCATGCCCTGGATATATAAATAAATCAGGGTAAGTGCCAGCTTCAACACAAGCTTTCATGAAAGAATAAGTATGTTGTGGAACGCATGTAGGATCAACTCCTCCATGAATAACCAGCAGATGTCCTTTCAGATTTCCGGCTTTAAGTTTCATGTTACACTCTTTATAACCTTCCGGATTACTTTCAGGTGTATCCATGTAACGTTCACCATACATTGCTTCGTAATAACTCCAGTCAATAACCGGACCGCCAGCAACTCCAACTTTGAATACATCAGGATAACGAAGCATTAGATTTGTTGTCATAAATCCACCGAAACTCCATCCATGCACACCAATACGATTGGCATCCACAAAAGGAAGACTTTTCAGGAACTCTACACCCTTAATCTGATCCTTTGCCTCTGTAACGCCTAACTGACGGAAAGTAACTTGCTCAAAATTAAGTCCGCGATTCTCACTTCCACGATTATCGACGCTGAACATTACATACCCTTTACTTGCCATATATATTTCCCATCCTCGGGCACCACCCAGCCATGTATTATTTACAACTTGCGCATGAGGACCACCATATACATAAACAACAGTAGGATATTTCTTTGCCGGATCAAAATCAACCGGCTTAATCAACCGGTAATAAAGATCGGTTACACCATCTTCAGCCTTAATTGTACCCATCTCAATGGTGGGTGTATTATATCCTTCATAAGGATTGCTTGCAGTAAGCAGGTTATTAGCCTTTCCCTTATTTACATCAATCAGGTCTATGCAACGGGGAGCTGTTGTTGAAGAATATCTGTCAATAACATATTTACCTGAAGCAGAAAGCAATACAGTATGAGTTCCTTCCGTCTGAGTAACCCGTGTACGTTTGCCTGTCTTTAAATTCACTTTATAAGTTTGAACCTCCAATGGACTGACTTCTGTAGATGAAATATAAATATTATCACCTTTATCGTCAAAACCAAGAACTTCTTTTACCAGCCAGTTACCTTTAGTCAGTTGCTTTATAAGCTTACCGTCTGTATTATATAGGTATAAGTTATTAAAGCCATCACGCTGGCTCTGATAAATGAATTTTGTATTATCACCTTTCAGGAATAATATAGGATGCTGAGGTTCCACATATTTTGGACTGCTTTCTTCTATGAGCATTTTTTCCTTCTCACCGCTTTCCACATTATATCGGAAAAGTTGTGAGTGATTCTGGTCACGGTTCAGCTCAATAAAATAAAGACTTTTCTCATCCGGACTCCACGCTATATTAGTAAAATAACGATCCTTGGGATTACCTGCCTGAAGATAAACTGTTTTACCGGTAGCCATATTGTAAATGTCAATAGTAACTTCATGACTGGTCATTCCCGCCATTGGATATTTACCAGGCTTTTCAGTAGCTATACGAGTGTCAATATCTACAAAAGGATAATCGGCAACCATGCGTTCATCCATTCGATAGAATGCCAGGAGGTTTCCTTTTGGCGACCAGTAAGTACCTTTTAATATACCAAATTCGTTACGATGTACACTTTGTCCGCATACAACACCTTTAGGTTCGTTGGTTATCTGGATATTTTCGCCTTTTGGATTAACAATATAAAGATTGTTATCGATGGTATAAGCAACGGAAGTATTCTCTTTACAAAAATCTTTGTTCGCAGCCTTGTCTTTATTGCTAATAACTTTCGTTATCTGATGCACGCCAAAATCATAGAAGATACTCTTCTGAGGCATATCAATCTTCATGATTTTCTTCTCTGCAAAAGGAAAAGAAACAGAATAAAAATGCTGTATCTGCCCCAGTTTCTGTTCTTTCAGAGAATTATTAACCTGCTCAAGGGTTACAATTGTTGACTCCTTCATTTTATTGGCAGGATTTACAGAAACAATCTTATCAATATCCGGCTTTATACAGATATCACCCCACCATTGCAAGCCATAAATATTCTCGGGGACGTGTTGAGCATAAGTAGCTCCTCCCGGAATCAGGTCATCAATAGTAAATGTCTTCTTATTCTGTGCTACCGTACCTGCAGATAATAACAAAGCTGCACCCAATGCCATCATTATCTTCCTCATTATTTTTCAGCTGCTTCTTTTTTGAACTCTTTGTATTTTCCTCCGAAAATCTGATATTTCCGGAATTCACACTCCAAAGCTCCATTGAAAAGTGGTATCTTGCGAGATGGCTTCAATCCAATTTGGTCAAAACATTCTTCTCTATAGCTTAATATCCATGCATCTTGATCAGTGAAAGCGTGTTTCAAACGTTCCCCAATCATTTGATACAAACCAAGTAAATCACGAGTAGAGATTCTTTCTCCATAAGGAGGATTCATCACAATTATTGCATTTTCCTTTGGTTTCTCAAACTGCTGGAATGGCTGCAACTTTAAAATGATTTCTTTAGATAATCCTGCCGCCTTTACATTACGGATTGCAATTTCATTTGCCTGAGGATTATTATCAAAACCAAATATTCTATGAGTAAATTCACGCTCCTGAGAATCGTCATTGTAGATATTATCAAACATTTCCTGATCAAAGTCTTTCCATCTTTCAAATGCAAATTCTTTTCTGAATACACCTGGCGAAATGTTGCGGGCAATCAATGCAGCTTCGATAGGAATTGTACCCGAACCACACATTGGATCTATTAAATCACATTGTCCATGCCAGCCTGTCATCAAAATCATTCCGGCAGCAAGAACCTCATTCAACGGAGCTTCCACTGCTTCCTGACGATATCCTCTGCGATGAAGAGATTCACCAGAAGAGTCTAAAGACAAAGTACATTTATTTTGTGCAATATGAATATTCAAAAGAACATCAGGTTTATTGATGCGCACAGAAGGACGTTTACCATTCAGCTCTTTAAAATAATCGACAATAGCGTCTTTTACCTTATAAGCTACAAATTTAGAATGGCGGAATTCATCACTGAATACAACAGCATCCACAGCAAAAGTCTTATCTGCATCAAGATATTCTTCCCAATTTATCTTTTTGATCTGGGCATATACCTCATCGGCATCTTTCGCATTAAATTGTTTGATAGGTTTCAAAATACGGATTGCAGTACGCAAACAAAAATTTGCGCGATACATCATCTCCTTATCACCAGTAAAGGAGACCATACGTCTGCCTATCTGTACATTGTCCGCTCCAAGATTAGTTAATTCTTCTGCTAAAACCTCTTCCAGACCCTGGAATGTTTTTGCTATGAGTTCAAATTGCATATATATTATTTAAAATTATTTCTTTGCTTTTGTTTGTACAATTCTTGCACCTGCAGGCACATCTTCAGTGACCCAGATATTTCCGCCTACGGTAGCACCTTTCCCAATAGTGATGCGTCCAAGAATAGTAGCATTAGAATAGACAATAACATCATCTTCAAGGATTGGATGACGCAAGATTCCTTTTATAGGATTTCCTTCTTCGTCAAGAGGGAAACTTTTGGCTCCAAGTGTTACGCCCTGATAGAGCTTCACATTCTTGCCAATGATACTGGTTGCACCAATTACCACACCTGTTCCATGATCTATAGTGAAATGAGTTCCAATTTCTGCTGCAGGATGAATGTCAATACCTGTTTCAGAATGTGCCATTTCTGTAATGATGCGAGGAATCAACGGCACATCAAGCTTTACCAATTCATGTGCGATTCTATAATTTGTGATTGCTTTAATAGCAGGATAACAGCAAATCACTTCTCCAAAACTTTGTGCAGCCGGATCTCCATTATATGCAGCTTCCACATCTGTAGCCAATATGCGGCGCAATTGAGGAAACTTACCAATAAGCTGAGCAGCAAGTTTTGCAGCTTTTTCATGTTTCACTTCCGTATCTTCTTCACACTCTTCAGAGGAGCTAAAACAAAGACCTGCCATAATTTGCTTTGTCAGCAAACCAAATAGCTTTTCTATATTTACTCCGATGTGATAATTGATTGTACGGCTGTTTATCGTTGAGTTTCCGAAATAACCAGGAAAAAGAATTGCTCGTGAAAGCTCAATAATATCTTGCAGTATTTTAGCCGAAGGCAGTGGTTCTCCGTCTTTATGCTGGTGCATTAAACCTTTATATGATTCGCTTTCCGAAAGCTCATCAACAGTTTGTGTCAGAATGTGAGTGAAATTCATTGGGCTCATAAGTCAATCCCTACTATTTAAACTGCACAAAGGTAGGAATTATTGCCAATAATACAATGGATTAGCTCTTAAATCTTCTGATTTATAAGAGTTGATTGCTTTTTGAGGCATGAATATCCAGCTAAAATTCACCGACTACTAAAAAATAGAGTTGAGCGAAAGATTATTTCTCTGTTTATGAGGATTGGCTAAAGAATTAAATTAATAAATCTAAAACTTCCATCCAGCGGCTTTGCAAACAAACAAGGATAGAAAAAGCCGATAACCAACGACCATTAAAAGGCCATTGATTACCGACTTCCATTTTGTATATATTATTCACAGTGTGTGACAAATATAGATTAAATAGTTCTTTTATATGTCCCGGTATAAAATTTAGCACCCCCATCTACAAAGGGTTTCAGAAGAGACACCCTTTACACCCCCCTAAAAACAACCTTTTGTTTTTCTGTTTTTAGGAGAAAAAGTGATTAAAAAAGTAAATATATCGTAAACAGCTGATATTCTTTTTATTAGATCACGTAAAAGATCAAATTCAGCTTCTATATTATCAAAACCACACTTATCGAATCGTACAGATATTTTACGCTTCTGCGAGCACTCCTTTTAATGTTGCAGAGCTTGCATCGTTGATTGTAACCTTGACAAAGTCACCAATCTTATGACCTCCCTTATCAAAAACCACCACACGATTTTGTTCTGTTCTACCAAAAAGCTGTTCACGCGAGCGTTTGGAAACGCCTTCTACCAAGACCTCGTAAGTTTTACCAATGCAACGTTTGTTACTTTCAGCAGATAGCTTATTTTGTAATTCGATGATTTCATTCAAACGAGCCACTTTTACCTCTTCGGGCACATTATCTTCCAAATGCTTAGATGCATAAGTTCCCGGTCTTTCAGAGTATTTAAACATAAAAGCTGAATCATATTCGCAAGCTCTCATCAAAGAGAGAGATTCCTGATGATCTTCTTCCGTTTCGGAATGGAATCCGGAGAATATGTCAGTAGACAATCCGCACTCCGGGATTATTCGTTTGATGGCAGCCACTCTGTCCAAGTACCATTCACGGGTATACTTTCGGTTCATTAATTTCAGGATTCTTGAACTTCCACTCTGTACCGGTAAATGGATATGTTTGCACACATTTGGAACCTGAGCAATTACTTCCAATGTTTCGTCACTCATGTCCTTTGGGTGAGAAGTAGAGAAGCGGACACGCATGTTTGGTTCCGATTCGGCTACTGTACGAAGCAAAGCGGGAAAAGTTATTGTTTCACCATCTTTTTCAAAACAATATGAATTCACATTCTGGCCAAGAAGTATGACTTCTTTGTAGCCTTTTACTGCTAGATCATGCACTTCATTAAGAATGCTTTCCACATCTCTGCTACGTTCACGACCACGAGTATAAGGAACAATGCAATAAGTACAGAAATTATTGCACCCACGCATAATTGAAACAAATCCGGAAATATGATTTCCACAAATACGGGAAGGAATTACATCACGGTAAGTTTCTGTTGTAGATAGCTCTACGTTCATGGCTTTTTCACCTGCCTCTACAGATGCAGTCAGTTCGGGCAGAGTAAGATAAGCATCCGGACCTACAACAAGATCAACATGGTGATTTTCAATCAGATCATCCTTTACTCTTTCGGCCATACAGCCCAGTACGCCAACAATCAGATTTTTCTTTTTCTTCTTCAATGAGTAAAAGAACTCCAGACGATTCAGAATCTTCTGTTCCGCATTGTCGCGGATAGAGCAAGTATTCATAAACACAGCATCGGCTTCTTCCAGTGTTTCACATGCAGAATAGCCAGCCATCTTCATAACAGATGCAATAACTTCACTATCTGCCACATTCATCTGGCAGCCATACGTTTCGATAAACAATTTCTTGTTTTCCAAAGCAGTTGCAGATTTAAAGTCTACTCCTGTCAATTCATCCATAATCTTATAATTTTAAATTCTGGCTGCAAAGATAGATGTTCTTTACTAAATTAACGGGGAGTTGTTTGAAAAAAACGCATAAACTTACATCTTATAATAATTCCTATAATTATTGTTAAGCTCAGATTATTCCACTTTTTAATACCTCGGTTACATAAGATTAATTCTTCAAAGAAGAGCAAAGAATATTCAAATGAATTTTCTTTGTTAAGGTTTAGGTTAAATATAATAAAGGAGAAAGGTGAAGCCTCCCTTTTTTCATACAGATTACTATTACTATCAATTTAAATTCATATCTTTGGCAAACAAATTATTAGCTAACCCATGAAAGATACTCTTCAATATATAATTGTTATTATTGCTGTTATTGTAGCTATAATAAACAAGATTCGGAAGCAGGAAAAGGCAGATAGTAGCACTAAAAGCGACAAGCCGGTTTCAACTCCGCCAAAAAGCGAAAAGAAAAAGCCTCTTTCTGAAAATTGGGAAAAATGGCTTGAGACATTTGAAGAAGAAGTTAAACCTGTTAAGCAAGAGCCTGTTGTTGTCAATATTCATACTCAAAAGATCCATGAGGATGCGGTAAAGAACACTAAATTGCCGGAAGGAACAAGCAACAAAAAAGAAACAGTGGTAAAAAGCATAGATGAGCAATCGGAATACCGCCCGGAAATTCAGCTCAACTCAATAGAGGAAGTTCGCCGGGCAATTATATACTCTGAAATAATTCATAGAAAATACTAACATATAGAATTTAATTCTAACCCGAAATTATACTATTTAAAAATTATGTCATTAAAGTTTATTACAGCAGAAGAAGCTGCTAGCTTCGTTAAAGATGGAGATAATGTTGGTTTCAGTGGATTTACCCCTGCAGGTGCACCCAAAGTTATCCCAGCCGCTATTGCAGAAAGAGCTATAGCCGAACACGCCAAAGGCAATCCTTTCAAGATTGGAGTACTTACCGGAGCATCCTCAGGAGACTCTCTTGACGGTGCACTAACTCGTGCTAACGCCATCAGATTCCGTGCACCCTACCAAACGAACAAGTCTATGAGAACTGCCATTAATAATGGTCAGGTTGAATATCAGGATCTTCATCTTTCTGAAATGGCACAACAGGTTCGCTATGGTTTCATGGGAAAAGTAAATGTAGCCATTATTGAAGCTTGCGAAGTGACTCAGGACGGCAAAATATATCTGACCACCGCCGGTGGAAATGTTCCTACGTTCTGCCGCCTGGCCGATAAAATTATTATTGAGCTAAACAGCCACCACAGCAAAGGCTTAATGGGCATGCATGATATGTATGAACCTTTAGACCCTCCTTACAGAAGAGAGATTGCTGTTTATACTCCTTCAACCCGCATTGGCCTTCCATACGTACAAGTTGATCCGGCAAAAATAGTGGGAATTGTTGAAACTAACACCCCTGACGAAGCACGTGGATTTGTAGATGCTGACGAAATAACTACTCAGATTGGTGCTAATGTAGCATCCTTCCTGGCACGTGAACTGAAATCCGGCCGCATACCTTCTACTTTCCTTCCACTTCAGTCGGGTGTAGGTAATGTAGCTAACGCAGTGTTAGGAGCTTTGGGACAAGATAAGGATGTTCCCGCATTTGAGATGTATACAGAAGTTATTCAGGATTCTGTTATTGATTTAATGTTGCAAGGAAGAATCAAGTTCGGAAGCTGCTGTTCCTTGACTGTTACTGACGAATGCCTTCAAACTATTTATAATAATATCGATTTCTTCAAGGACAAAATTGTTATGCGTCCTGCTGAGATTTCAAATAATCCTGAAGTTATCCGCCGCTTAGGAGTGATAAGCATCAACACAGCTATTGAAGCGGATATTTATGGTAATATAAACTCTACTCACATTAGCGGAGTAAAGATGATGAATGGTATTGGTGGTTCGGGCGACTTTACCCGCAACGCCTACATGTCAATATTTACTTGTCCATCTGTTGCTAAGGGAGGAAATATCAGCGCTATTGTTCCAATGGTATCTCACCAGGATCACAGCGAACATTCCGTAAATATTCTTATTACTGAACTAGGAGTAGCCGACCTTAGAGGTAAAAGTCCGGTTCAGAAAGCACAGACTATCATTGAAAACTGTGTACACCCTGATTACAAACAACTTCTTTGGGATTATATCAAATTAGCTGGTACAGGACATACTCCTCACCGCATTGATGCAGCTCTTGCTTTCCATGCAGCATTAGCAAAGACCGGAGATATGAAAAATGTAAACTGGGCTGATTACGAGAAATAAAAAGAAATATTATATTAAAATAGGCTGCTTATCGTTATTGATAAAGCAGCCTATTTTGTTTTTTACATAGAATGATTGAATCAATTTATTGAGAGGTTCAGTTTACTCACAAAGAGTTTCACAAACCTTATCCTGGAATGCCCTTGCCTTAGCATTCACCATCACATTTTGGTTTATAATTGAAAAGGCAATAAGATGTCCGTTTGATGCAGTGGCATAACCGGCAAGTGAGCTAACGCCTGTTACTGATCCTGTTTTGGCATGCACGTTTTTATACGCTTTACCTTGCTTCATACGTCCGCCGAGTGTACCATCAATTCCTGCAATGGGAAGAGCCGGATAGAGTTCATTAAATATCTGTTTTTGTGAATAGGCATATTTCAGGTAAGCTACCAAAAGTTCCGGTGACACGTAATTATATAGAGAAACCCCGCAACCGTCCACAATATTATAATCTTTAGGATTAAATCCCAGTTCTGAGATAACCCGTTGAATAACCGTCACACCATCTTCATGGCTCAGGTGTTTCTTCCCGGATTCTTTTGCAGCAGTGTTGTAGAGAATTGCTTCCGCAGAAAGGTTATCGCTATTCTTCATGGCCCGTTGCAATACCAGATTAAACGGGTGGGAAAGGCAAGCAAGAAAGACGGCAGATGAATCTTTCGGAAGTTCTCCGTACATATAATCAGTAAACTGAATGCCTTTCTCCTTGGCTCTTTCTGTAAAGGTGTGCATAAAGAAATCGGCTGAATTTGCAATTGTAATCCGTTCACGTTTTGCTGTCTCTACATTCCCCGTTGCCAGAATATCATTCTTATTATTCATCCAGTCGCGGGTAACATCTAGGCTCTTCACTCCCGTATTATTGCTGACAGTCTGGTTTTTCACGCTGTAATAAGACGAAGCCGGTACACAAACAATCTCTGCCTGCGAACCTTTCTTTCCCGGAGTTGCATATATTTCCACATATCCTTTCTGAAACATCAACGGTGAAATCTTTGGTTGAAAATAATAAGGCGCGTCATCCCATGACCAACCTGCACCCCAATAAAGCGAATCTGTCATTGAAACATCTGCGATGAGCTTTCCTGATACTTTTTTAATGCCCGACTGGCAAAGCATCCTCACCAGTCCATTCATGCTGGGATCAATAAATTCAGAATCGAGTCCGCCTACTACATACAGATCTCCGTTCAAAGTTCCGTTTTGTATCTCACCGGTATGGTAAAGAGAAGTTGAGAAATGGTGGTGCTGACCAAGAACAGATAGTCCGGTAATTACTGTTATAAGCTTTTGAACGGAAGCCGGACGATAGAGTTTAGTATTCTGATAAGTATAAAGCGGCTTATTATCCGTAAGGTCGTACACGGAAATACCAACTTCAGACGTTTTCAGAATCTCTTCTTCCAGAAGCTTGTCCAGCTTCTCCTTAATTCCCGACTGAGCAACTAAAGTTATAGGACATAAAATGATAAAGAATAATATGGAAAAAGTTTGTTTCATTATAAAGCCTCCCGAAATATTTCACCTACCGTAGGATGAGGAAAAACAATACGTTTCCATTCCCCGGTTTTTAATCCCAGCTCCACAGCCATCACAGCAATGGTTATAATCTCTGAAGCCGGATTTCCATAGACATGAACACCAAGGATTGAATCGTCCTCGCCAACCAGCATTTTGCATAAACCATTGACTCCTTCATTCTCGGCAACAAATCTTCCGGAGAAAGCCATTGGAAGTTTTATCGTTTTATAAGCAACTCCTTCCGAAAGCAGACTTTCTTCAGTCTGTCCCACTCCGGCTATTTCAGGATTGGTATAAACCACACCCGGAATTGCTTTGTAACTCATGCTGTCTTCTTTGCCAAGAATATGATGAACGGCAACTTCGGCTTCGCGAACGGCAGTATGTGCAAGAAGAGAAAAGCCTGTGAGATCGCCACACACATAAACTCCTTCGAGAGAAGATTGCATGTGTTCGTCTACTTTTATGCATCTGCGTTCAGTTCTCTCCAGAGAAAGGTTTTCCAGTCCGAAACCTTCGGTCACCGGTCGGCGACCAACGCTCATCAGCAGCTTTTCGGCTACCAGAGTTCCGCTGCCTTCACTGTTTTCAAATGAAATAACCGTTCCTTGCTCTGCATTTTCAAAAGCAGTAACTTTGGTACTCAGCAGGAACTTAATTCCTTTTTTTGCATAATCAACTCTAAGTAAAGCAGAGAGCTCTTTATCCATTCCGCCAAGAATTTCGTCGAGCATCTCAATAACTGTAACTTCTACTCCAAGACTATTGAAGAAAGAGGCAAATTCCATTCCGATAACTCCACCGCCGACAACGACCAATGAGGAAGGAAGATCTTTGCTGTCCAGTGCATCGCGATGAGTCCAGTAAGAGATCTGATCTACACCCGGGATAGGAGGAACAAAAGTTTCGGAACCGGTACAAATAATCAGCTTATCGCATTCATAATTTTCACCGTTACATTGCACGGTATTCTTATTGACTATGGTGGCTTGCCCTGTTATTATGGTAACATTATTACTTGTCAACTTAGACTTTACGCCCAGCACAAGTTTGCGTACCACTTTAGATTTACGGGCTATAATCTTTGGAAGATCAAAAGAAACCTCAGGAACCGTAACTGCATACTTTGAAGCATGGCGTGCATAATCATATATCTTTGCGGAATAAAGTAAAGTTTTGGTAGGAATACAACCTTCGTTCAAGCATACTCCACCTAAGTTTTGCTTTTCAAAAAGAGCCACACTTAATCCAGCCTTTCCTGCAGCTTCGGCAGCCGTATATCCGGCAGGCCCTCCTCCTATAATAATTACATCATATTTCATAGTCGTATTTTATTAAAAGGTTAATTCACTATTTTTAGTCAGCAAATCCACAAAATCAGTCCCATTTCCGGGAAGCAGAGAGTAGTATTTTTTATTGTGCTTAATCAGTATGAATCCTGAAACTGCAATCCCTGATATTTTAAGCATATGCCTCTCATCAATCATGGTTATCTCACGAATGGGAATCACTTTCTTTTTAAAAAATATGCCCTGAGAAATAATCAGTTTGCCATCGGGGGTTATTGTATATTGCGTGTGAAATGTTTTTTCAACCATATAAATCATCCACAATGTAAACAGAACTCCTAAATTAAAAACATTTTCAAGAAAAAAAGTGACCACTAATCCTAGTAACAGAACAAAATAGATGTAGTGATACCAAACTATCCGTGCATGATATATTCTATTCATATTGTAAGCTATTGAGGCCGCAATTTACTAAATTTATTAATTATTGAACGGGAAAAGAACAATTAAAAAAGTTATTTTGTAGCTTTGTGTCCTCTAAACATTATAGTTATGGTTAAGAAGTTTGATTTCTTAGTAATCGGTTCAGGTATAGCCGGTATGAGTTTCGCCCTTAAAGTGGCACACAAAGGAAAGGTCGCACTTATTTGTAAGACCACATTGGAAGAAGCAAACACCTATTTCGCACAAGGAGGGGTTGCTTCCGTAACAAACACATTAGTAGACAATTTCGATAAACATATTGAAGACACGATGATTGCCGGCGATTGGATTAGCGACCGAGCGGCAGTTGAAAAAGTGGTGAGAGATGCTCCGGCGCAAATTAATGAACTTATCAGCTGGGGAGTTGACTTTGATAAAACAGAAAAGGGAGATTTTGATCTTCATCGCGAAGGAGGACACTCCGAATTCCGTATTCTGCATCACAAAGACAACACAGGAGCAGAAATTCAGGACAGCCTAATTCAGGCTATTAAGCAACATCCTAACATAACTATTTTTGAGAATCATTTTGCTATTGAGATTCTTACGCAGCATCACCTGGGAGTGACGGTTACCCGCCAGACTCCGGATATTAAATGTTACGGAGCTTACATACTAGACCAGAAAACAGGTAAGGTAGATACTTATCTGGCCAAGGTTACCTTAATGGCTACCGGCGGTGTGGGAGCTGTTTATCAGACTACTACCAATCCATTGGTGGCTACCGGCGACGGTATTGCCATGGTTTACCGCGCTAAAGGAACGGTAAAGGACATGGAGTTCATTCAATTCCACCCAACTGCACTTTTTCATCCGGGAGATCGTCCTTCATTCCTCATTACTGAAGCAATGAGAGGTTACGGAGGTGTGCTTCGTACCATGGATGGAAAAGAGTTTATGCAGAAATATGACGAACGTCTCTCACTTGCTCCACGTGATATCGTGGCAAGAGCCATTGACAATGAGATGAAAAACCGTGGAGACGACCACGTTTATCTGGATGTTACTCATAAAATTCCGGAAGAAACCAAGAAGCATTTCCCAAATATATACGAAAAGTGTCTCAGCCTTGGCATTGACATTACAAAGGATTATATTCCTGTTGCTCCGGCAGCCCACTACTTATGCGGTGGTATTCAGGTAGATTTGGATGCCCGTTCATCTATCGACCGACTTTATGCCGTTGGAGAATGTTCGTGCACCGGCTTGCATGGTGGAAACCGCCTTGCATCAAACTCACTTATTGAAGCAGTAGTATATGCCGATGCAGCAGCAAAACACAGTCTTATTGCTGTTGATCAATATTCCTATAACGAAGAAATTCCGGAATGGAACGACGAAGGAACCCGCTCACCTGAAGAAATGGTACTTATTACTCAAAGCGCCAGGGAAGTGGGCCAGATTATGAGTACTTATGTGGGTATTGTTCGTTCGGACTTGCGTTTGAAACGTGCATGGGACCGTCTGGATATTATTTATGAGGAGACTGAAAGCTTGTTCAAACGTTCAAAAGCATCAAAAGAAATATGTGAGCTTAGAAACATGGTAAATACAGGCTATCTTATCATGCGACAAGCTATGGAACGCAAAGAGAGCCGTGGTTTGCATTACACGATTGACTACCCTCACGCAAAGAAATAACTCACTGAAACACAGGCTAAATTCTGAAAAGCAAGGCCTGTGCTTTCTGTTGATCGGAATAGTTCTCAAAATGAGCGGTGATAGATAATTGAATCCTTGTACAAAACAATTCATTCTTTTGTACAGAAGAATGAATTGTTTTGTACAAAAGAAAACAATCTTTTGTACAAGAATCTAATAATATGTCGCGAGTCATCACCAAACGTATCGTTATATCTGTGTCAAACGACCTTATTGCCGATCAAAGAGTGGCCAAGGTTTCTGCGTCACTACACAATAACGGATACAATGTTCTGCTGATTGGCTGCATTAAAAAGGAGCGTAAACCACTAAAACGCCCCTACCGTACCTATCGCTTCAACCTATTCTTCAAAAAGAAATTCATATTTTATCTGGAGTATAACCTGCGTTTGCTGTTTGTATTGCTATTTAAGCGCAAAGATATTCTGTTGTGCAACGACACAGATGCCCTTCCCGCCAATTTCATAGCCAGTAAGCTGTGCAGAGTTCCCTTGGTCTTCGATGCACACGAACTCTTCCCCGAAGTACCCGAACTGGTAAAACGTCCGCAAGTAAAAAGAGTCTGGGAAAAGATTGAGGATATAATCTTCCCCCACCTGAAATATTCCTATACCGTATGCGAATCCATAGCAGAACATTACAAACAAAAATATGGGATTAAAATGGGCGTTGTCCGCAACATTCCCAACAAAACAGATAGCAACACTCCGATAAATAATAATCAAAGGAAAGCGTTGGAAACTCTGCCTTCGCTTGAAGAAAAGAAGCTTCTGTTATATCAGGGAGCAGTGAACGTGGGGCGCGGTGTGGAATGGATTATCAATGCCATGCCTTATCTTGATAACTGCATACTTTGCATCTGTGGTGAGGGCGATTTATTCCATGAAATGCAGGCACTTGCAAAGGAAAAGCAACTGGAGAAGAGAGTAATCTTCACCGGAAGACTTCCTTTTGAAGAACTCAATCAATATACTGCTTTGGCCGATCTGGGATTTATTCTCCTGGAAAACATGGGATTAAGTTACTACTACTCATTACCCAACCGGGTATTCGATTACATGAAGTACGGAGTACCTGTTCTGGCATCAAACTTCCCCGAAATTGCACGGATAGTTGAGCCTAACCACACAGGCAAACTAATTTCTCATTATGAACCTGAATATCTGGCCGAAGTAATAACCCAAATGCTGAAGGAATGGGAAGATAAATCTACTTATAAAAACCGCTTAAAAGAACTCGCAGATAAGTATTGCTGGGAAAACGAAGAGAAAGTAATGCTGGAAATTGTGAGAAAGGTAAAATAGAAAAAAGGAAAGCCACCTTTAGTTTAATTCAAAAGAACAAAACCAAGGCAGCTTTCACACCACTAATCAACTATTAATAAAATCTAAGGAACGCTATCCCCAATTTCTAAAACACAAATTAAACTCGATATTAAAATGGATATTTCCCGGCTGCTGCTCCTTGAACAAGGCCATTAAGTGCTTTTGTATCTTCTACCACTCTTGTTAAACGGTTAAATATACCACATCCCTTATCACCGGTTCCACCATTATCCCAATAAAATGGAATAATACCATAATTTTTAGCCTGCTCAGTTACATACTTTAAATAATATGCTCTTGAATCAAGATGGTGTGTCAAAGCATCGCCTGTAAGAGATAATCTACGAGTTGGAGCATATTCACCAAGAATAACCGGATATCCTTTATCAATAAAATTAGTTTTCATTTTAGCAAACTGAGTTTTTACATGATCTTCTTCACCCCAGGTTGCAGCTCTTCCTGCTAATTCACCAGTAGCATATTGGTGATAATCGGCTCCCCAAAAAACAAAATACTTACCCCATGTTGCATCACTATCCAATATACAAAACTGCGACGGATCATAATAATGAACTTCAACCATTAATCTATTCTGAACTTTGTCTGTAGATACTTTTAAATAAGAGACTGCCTGGTTAATATCTGTACTAAATGCCTGAATAAGAAGGTTACGATAAGCATTCCTCCCACCAGTAGAACGTACTGCATCTACAAAAGTCTGATTGTAAGACATCTGAACATTATAATTATCCTGAGTAGGAGTACCACCAACATCACCCATATTTACTTCATTTGTTCCGGCAAAAAGAAGATGTTCATCATAATCCCTGAAATAAACAGCTATTTGTTCCCATATTGCTTTTTCTTTCTTCGCAACCTCTGCCTGTTTTGCAAGAGTAGGATTGTTATCTAGCCAGCCACCATCGGAATGGATATTTAAAATGGCGTACATATCATTGGAAACACAATAATCAACAACCTCTTTTACTCTTGCCAACCAAAAGTCTCTTATCTTATAATTTGTTGTATTCTCAATATATCTGTTCCATGCGCAAGGTATTCTCACGGCATTAAAACCAGCGGCTTTAACTGCATCTATCATAGCTTTAGAAACTTTAGCATTACCCCAATCCGTTTCGCCACTAGAAACAGATCCTGTTGTAGTAGAACTTGTACATTCAAGTGCATTCCCTATATTCCAGCCTAAATACATTTTCTTTGCAAGAACAAAGGCATCACTCTCCATTCCTGTTTTATCAGCAGGAACAGATAAATCTCTACCTGCCTGATTAACAGTAACAGTCTCCGTTAAACCAGCCATGGTGAACGTAATTGTTCCTGTTCTCGAAGAAATTCCGGGATTTGCAGTAACTGTAAAGTTTTCAGTGACATTGGAAACTGCACGACTTTTAGTACTTTTGGTAATCCAATCCTGATTAACTGTTATTTCGTGCGCAGCAGTAGTCTGCAATTCAACAGCTATCTGACCGCCATTGGCAGAAACATCGAATTCGCTCTTCTTCACCACCAATAAATTGGTTAAAGCCTGCGTTACTTTTACTTGTTTGGAAAGGGAACCGGCTGTAATTGTTATCACAGCATCGCGGTTATCATTCGTAGTATTCTCTGTTACAGCAACAGTAATCTGCTTCGTACCCGCTTCTCCGGAAGCAGGAGTCAGTGTGCACCAGGTTTGTGAACTGGAAACTGTCCATGCCACATTTGATTTAATTGCCAGCATAGATGTTCCACTACTTTTGGCAAGAATAAGTTCTTCTTTTGCTAGCATTAATTCCGGCTCTATCTCTGGTTCACTTTTAGAACAAGAAAATAAAACTGTCAGGAACATTAAAACTAAAGGTGACAAATATCTTTTAAAATATTTCATAGTATAATTTATAAAGTTAGCTATGGTAAAATAGAAAGAGAATTATTGATGAACGAAGCTATTCGTTATTAAAACTCAAAATGTATAAGTTACTATTTCTGATGACACAATTCATAGAATTTCTTTTTCTCAATTGAATTTAACTGAGCCTTTTTTAAACTTTGCTGATATTCAAGTACCTTATCGATCTTAGCCTGAGTATTCTCCATAAATAAATTATCCTTAGATAATTCCGGATTTTTCTTTATTTTGTCAGTGCACTCTTTCAATGCTTTTAATGCAACTTCAAATTCCAGGAATAATTTATCATTTTCCTTCATATTAAATGTCTTCTTAGACATTTCAATACTAGTTTTCTCCATCTGTGAAGCATATTCTTTAGATTTCGCAAATACTGAATCATGGGCAGCTTTCTCCTGCAGTTCTTCAGAATTAATAAAGGCATCCTCAAATTGTTCTTTCTTCTGTTCTTCCTGAGTTTTCTTCTTGTTGCTGCAAGAGCCCATTAATAAAGAACAGAAAATAATAAATACATAAATAGAAAAATACTTCATATCATGAATATTAAAAAAGAGGTTGCCTAACTTTTCAAGACAACCTCTTTTTATAGTTAGTTAATTTGCTAAAATAAAGTGGAATCCTAATATTTCATCTTTAGCATCACCAGCAGCTGTTGAATTTGCAATAGCACCCAGCCAAAAACCATTTTGATTAATATTACTAAGACTTGAACCTCCATGAGATACAAAAATCCATTCATTCGTACCAAGAGGCTTTGTCCAATTAGCACCTTTTGAATTAGTAGTATTTACCCATGATGCTGGACTGCCAGTATAATTCACAAGTGGGAATTCAAATGTAAGTGATGGAATATCAGGGTTAATTGTTACTTTACCCGAAACTGTATATCCGGTAGTTACATTTCCATTTGCATCAGTTAAATTCTGAGTCAAAGTTGCTTTAATATCAGAACCACTAGCTTCAAACTTAATGCTAGCACTTTTAGCAATATTGCTTGTAGCTTCAGTCCAGACCCAATTATTTGTTGTGTAATCTGTTCCAAAAGTAGTAGCACTAGTCCATCCTCCAGACAAATCAAAGTTCAACCAATCGAGAAACCACGCTGTATCGGGCTTAAATGTTTTACCAACAAGAGCTTTTTTCCATGCGGCCAAAGGATCAACAGCTGAACTTCCTAATTGAGGTATCAAATGATAAACTATATATTCTGGTTTAACCGCATCGCGTACACCAACCCACATACCGGAAATATTACCAGCTGCATCTTTCTCTATCTTAGTAATACGCCATTGATTTTCTGCAGAAGTTTTTAAAGTAATCCCACCGCTAATAACAAAATTAGGAGTTATGCCTGTAAACTTATAATAACCTTTATCATCTAATGCATAACTGCCTTTTGTAGATGTTCCATCAGGAGCAACATAAGTGGCAGTTTTATCATCAGAATTTAGAGTTAACGAGAATTTGGCATAAGTATCAGCTACAGCTGCATTAAATCCAGTCCAACTGTCATACTTATCAGCAGAAGTCCAGCCCGCATTCATCAATGAACCATCAAGGTTTGCCCAGTTAAATGGATTTTCAGGAGAAAGTACCCATTTCACAGACTTATTTACAGTCTGTGAAATATCTGTCTGCCAACCATCAGGTAGTGTAGGTTCTGGTTCTTTTACTACAGGAGGAGTCCAGTTATCTTTATAATCTTTAGATATATAGTTGTAAACAACTCCCGCAGGATCAACAATTATCTGCATAGCATCTTTAGTCAAATATATGATACGGAATTCAGTTGCGGCTTTTACATCACCATCACGACTTGTATCATGTAATGGATAAGCGCCAGTAAACTTAATTGAATGCTTATCTGTATCAAGCATATATTGTCCTGTACTTTTGCCTAAACCATAAGCATCCTGATCAGCAATTAAATTAGCACCACCTTTCAGGTTGAAAGTCATTGTACCAAAGTCTGCTTTAGCACACATCCAGCTATTTCCCGGATAATCAGCAAGCCAATACCATGTAGCAGCACCATCTGTCAGATTCGGAGTTTTTGCCTTCTTTGCATCCCATACAAAACTTTCATTAGTATTACCATCAAGATAAGACTCTCCGGTTGGATAATGAAGATTATCCCATGTGTAATTCTTTGTAAAGAAGTAAATAGGAGCTTTAAAGTAACGTGATGTTCCCTCTGCATCAAGATCAAGATACCAGGTTTTTTCCTTTCCAGCACCACCTGAAATTAGAGTCCACATTTCATCACTAACAAATTCAGCATACATTTTATCAACAGTGAAAGTTGTTTTAGCACCGTAAACTACACCACCACGAGTCTCTACACCAAATTGTACTTCATAGGTTCCTGCAAAAGGTATTTTCAAGGTTACTTTCTGCTCCTGACTACGTCCCTGCGGATGATTCCACAATGGAGTATACTCACTTCCCATCAAACTCGTCAGATAGACAATATTGGGATTAGTAGCATCATGCTCAATCTTATAAGCGATGCCTTCTACCAAATCTTCAGCATTTACATCTTTAGCACCCAAAGAGAAGTCTTCGGGAGAACAAGATGTAAATATTATAGCAACTATGGCTAGTATTGAAAATAGTTTTAATATCTTATTCATAATAGTATCGTTTTAAGGTTTATTTCCAACCATCATTTTGTTTTAAAACTCCGTTAGACAAAGTTATCTGAGTATTAGGAATCTGCATGAAACCCTTTGTTTTAGTAATGTTTTCAGCAGTTATAATAACTGTATCATCTGCTTTTCCACTCAATACTTTTTGAGTCTGAGCAATAGTAGAAGCTGCTGTGTTAAGTCCCTGACGAAGTAAATCCCAGTAACGAAGTCCTTCAAAAGCAAACTCAAAGCGACGTTCTTCCATAATAGCAGTTTTATCAACAGACGTTTTAGCTGTTAAGCCGGCACGAGTATGTACCATATTATAATAGTTTAGCGCATTAGTTGAGCCTAATTCTGCAGCCATAAGCAATGCATCAGCATAACGAATTACTACGAAATCCTGGTCCTGAGAAATCTGAAAATCTTTTTCACCACCAGTATCAGATGTTCCATCAGGTAAAGCTGTAGGAGTGTATTTCTTTACTGTGTAACCGGTATATTCGCGTTGATCCTTCATATCGAAAGTACTCTCAATACCTTCACCTGCTATATCAATTGCAGAAGCTGATTTACGAGTATCACCAGCTGCATAAGCACTCATCAATTTAGGATTAACAGTACAAGCTCCCCATCCTTTTCCATAAGGAGACCAGTTAGTATTACGCATACCCATCATTACTAACCAACGGTTACCATCTACCATACCACTATAATTTTGGGTGTTGTTAAACTTTTGAGCAAAGACAGTTTCTTTATTTCCTTTACCAGCATAACCTGATTTATCTAACGTATTGGCTGTTTTATTAGCAATATAACTTGCTGCAGGCCAAAGAGATTTAAAATCTGTAACCAAACCAAATTCATTACTGCTAATTATATCTTCCAAGCCAGCCAGAACTTCTGCTTTGGTTACACCCAGATCATCTTTACCATAATAACCTGTATAGAATAAATAAACACGTGCCAACATCGCTTCTGCAGCATATCGGGTTACACGTCCATCGTTTGCAGAAGCATTAGCTTTAGGATAAGCATTGGCAGGAATATTTGCAGCTGCAAATTTTAAGTCTTCAACAATCAGTTTATATGTTTCAATAGGTTCAGCTTGTTCAACATTCGCTGTTGTTGGTTCAGTCAACAATGGCACTTTCTCAAAAAGACGAACTAAATCAAAATACTCAATAGCACGCAGAAAACGGGTCTCACCTTCAATGCGATTGCGAGTTGCAGTTACTGTTGCTTCGTCTGTTGATTTCCATGAAGCAATATTTGGTAATTTAAGCAACAATGTGTTGCAACGGAAAATACCTGCATAATAATCACCCCATGTTCCGTTAAATATGTTATTGTCTGAAGGTGACTGTGTAATATCAAACCGGTCTAAAGCCTGATAAGCACGACCATCAGTATTTCCTGTTCCACCAAAGCAGTTGTCGGAAAGAATTTCAGAAGTTATATAAAATGATTGATTTCCATTGGAAGATGTACGTTGATAACCGTCATAACAGCCAATCAACGCCATTTCTGCATCAGCTTCTGTTTTATAAAAGTTCTGGTCAAGGATGGATGTCTGCGGTTCTACATCCATAAAACTCTCGGAGCAAGAAAAGAAACTAATACTTAATGCTCCTAATGCCAGTATATTTAATTTGAACTTATTCATAATTATTCGTTGTTTTAAATATTAGAATTTAAGATTAACACCAAACAGATAAGTTCTTGGGCGTGGATAGTATCCTAAATCAATACCTGATACCCATTTATCTGTTCCATAACCAATTTCAGGATCCATTCCATCATACTTGGTAAAAGTAAATGCATTTTGCACAGAAGCATAAAGTCTGCACTGGCTGACAAATTTACATTTAATCAACTTAGCAAAATCATAACCTAAAGTGATGTTGCTTATGCGAAGAAAATCGCCATCCTGCAAGAATAGATCAGAGAACTGCCAGTTTATATTAGTTTCTGTCACACGAGGATACTTGTTAGAAGTACCTTCTCCTGTCCAGCGTTGAAGAAAGGCTGTAGTATAGTTTGCCTGTTTGTTAGAATGGTTACGATAAGACTGAACAATCTTATTACCCATTACACCATTAGCATTCACAGAGAAATCAAATCCTTTATAATCAAAACCTAAGTTAAACCCAAAAGTAAAATCGGGCATTCCATTACCTAAATCAGTTTTATCCTCTGCATTGATAACTCCGTCTTTGTTGATATCTACATATTTCACATCACCAGGTTTCACTGTAGATTGAAGTATTCCTTTTTTAGCACTCTTCCAATCGGTAATTTCCTGTTCGTTCTGGAAAAGACCTTCTGTTTTATATCCCCAGAAATAGCCAATAGGGTGTCCGTTCTGTGCTCGATAAAACTCATCCGAGTTATCATAAAGCATATTGGTAGAACCGTGAATAATACCGTCTTCTGTTGGTATATTACCAACCTTATTTTTATTATAAGCACCATTAATGCCGGCATTATAATTGAAAGAGCCAACATGATCATTCCAGGTTAAGGCTAATTCAATACCTGTATTCTTTACATCACCACCATTTATAAAAGGAGCACCTGCACCAGCTGTTGCAAGAATAGGAGCCTGCACCAGCCAGTCTTTAGTAGTTTTTATATAGAAATCAGCATTCACACCTAAACGACTGTTCAAGAAACGAGCATCGACACCAATATTTGTCTGTTCAGAAGTTTCCCACTTCACATTTTCATTAGATAAACGACTTGGATATGCTCCGGCTACATTATTGCCACCGGTACCAAAAACATAATATGCTGCCGGATTACTACCACTATAGCCAGTAGAAGTATTTATCGGAGAAGCATATTGGAAATCTTCAATATCTTGGTTACCTACTTGTCCCCAGCTTGCACGAAGTTTCAAGAAATCCAACCAACTACTTGTAGACTTCATAAAATTTTCATTAGTCATTACCCAACCGGCAGATACTGATGGGAAATACCCCCAACGTTTACCAGAAGTAAACTTAGAAGAAGCATCAGCACGCAAAGTAGCGTTAACCATGTATTTTTCTTTAAAGTTATATCCCAGACGTCCGAAGTAAGAAACACGACGATATATATTTTCAGGTTTTCCATTAACCGTCTTAGTATCTACAACACCTTTCACAGTTCCATCATCGTTATATTCAACATATGCTTTACCTGTAGTATTATCAAGATAAGCATGAGAGAAATCATTGAATTGAGATAAAAGATTCCAGTTAGAAGCAGATAGATACGTTCCCTGATAGCGAACAGCTTCCATACCAATCATAGCATTGAAAGCATGATCTTCATTGATCTTAAAATCATAGCTGGCTGTATTCGTCCAGGTCATAGTATGACCTTTACTCATATTCTGATTAGTAGTAGTATGTTCCTTATTATAAGAATAGATAGATAGTTGATAAAGTGGACTGAAACTACGATATTCTGAAGCATAGTAATTAATACCAAAAATAGATTTTATTTTCAGATTCTTTATCGGTTGTAGTTCTGCATAAATATCTGCCATCAATTTCTGATTATCATTCTTATTATTTACATTAGTCATCATTGCCCCATAAGGGTTGCCCTCACCATTATACCATTTTGAATTGCTTGTATCATTGTATGGACTATCATAAATATTATTATCACTATATACTGGAGAAAGAGGAGAAGTACTGAATGCTCCACGAAGTGTGTTATTATATTGATTACCCACACTAATGCCATTACTAATAATGTAGTTGAAATTCAGATGCTGTCCAATCTTTAAGAAATCCTTATATAATTTATGCTCTGTATTTACACGAAAACCATAACGTTCGTAATTAGAAACAGCAGAGCCACCTACAACACCTTCCTGAGAAGTATAATTCAATGAAAGAGCATAAATAGATGCATCAGAACCACCATTCACATTAAATGAATAGTTTTCTGTTTTAGCATCATTTTTAAACATCTGACTTACCCAGTCTGTATTTGCTAATTCTCCCATTGATGCCCAGTCAAACACAGTAGATCCAGAATTCAGAGCCTGCTCGTCCATTATTGTTTTATACTCTTCTGCATTCAACATTTTAGCTTTGCGAGCTACATTCTGCACACCATAATAAGCATCGAATGATACTTGTCCTTTTCCTGACTGACCTTGCTTTGTTGTTACCAATACAACACCATTGGCAGCTTGTGCTCCATAAATTGCAGCAGAAGCAGCATCTTTTAAAACATCAATAGATTGAATATCGGCCGCATTCAATACTGATATATCACCTTCAATACCATCAATAATGTAAAGTGGACCAGAGTTACCTACAGTACCCAAACCACGAATCACCACTTTCATATCGGATCCTGGCTGACCGGAAGTTGAAGAAATGGTAACACCCGGAGTTTTACCTTGTAATGCTTGAAGAGGACTGGTTGTATTCATCTTTGCCAACTCGTCACCTTTAACTTGTAGCGTAGCCCCTGTATTCAGTTTCTTTTTCTGAACTCCATAACCTACCACTACAACTTCTTCCAAAGAATGTGCATCTTCTTTCATTGTTACATTGATCACCTTCTTTCCGGAAATAGGTATTTCCTGTTTTATATAACCGATATAACTGAAAACAAGAGTGGTTCCGCTCTTTACGTTTAAAGAGTATTTACCATCCATATCGGTCATGGTTCCAATTGTGGTTCCTTTGACCAAGACACTCACACCTATCAGAGGTTGATTATCTGAGCCAGATATCACAACTCCTGAAACGTTTTTGTTGTCTTGAAGAGGATTAGCCCGGAGGTTACTGATTGCAGGCAAGAGGAATAGTAATGCCATAGCAAATCTACATAAATGAACATTTATGCATTTTTCAATAAATGTTTTTCTCATGGTACATAGTTTATTGGTTAATTTTCTTTTTTGGTCTTATAAACCGAAACAAAACTAATATATCTATATTTAAAAGTACCAGTTATTTGTTAAAGCTGAAGGGTATATCGGTTAACGCAGGGTATTTAAATGTTATTTTAAAGGGGGGATTTTGTTACCTCATATAAAACAGGAATAATAATAAGGTAAAATGCTTATTAATGAGTGTATTCAGACCTTCTTTCTGCAGATAAAATTTATCTAAAAATAGTGCCTTGATGTGTTAGAAATGAATTTTAAAACCTTTACCAGCAAGTAATTTCAGAGCAAATTACATGCTTTGTTATCTGCCGTCTTTTTTAAATAAAAAAAATACCTATAATCGAGTAGGAGGAAAATGAAATAGTTTCCTCCTATTTCATTTTCCGACCTCTCACACCACCGTACGTGCGGTTCCGCATACGGCGGTTCCTTATTTACGATACATTTTACTGTAATAATCCAACATCATTGGATAACCTGCATTTCGCAATTTATCTGTATCAATTGCACAGCTAAGAATCGGGCTGCCAGCTATTCGCCAGTAACCTTTCACATATCCCCATTTCTGAGCATGCCATCTATCAATACCGCAACGCAATAGATTGGTTATACGAGTACTGACATTCTTCCAACTTTTCCATATACACATACGAAGCCGGCGACGGAGCCATTGATCTATCCTCTTCAGATGATTTTGCATGTCTGCAAGTTTGAAGTATTCAATCCAGCCACGAATGAATTGATGAAGTTCGTATTTGCGTTTATTGTATCCCATGCCATTACTGCGACCTGTCAGCTCTTTCAAACGAACTTTCAGTTTCATGTAACTTTTGGAGTGTACAGATAAGCGAAATCCTCCTTTGCTATTATAAAAGGAGTAACCTAAGAACTTCATGCCCCGCACATATCCTGCTTTCGTTTTCTCTCGGTTTACCCTCAGGAAGAGGGTTTCTTCGATAAAACAAATGATGTGCTTCATCGTACGACTGGCAGAGCGTTTACTTTTGCAAAATATCATGCAATCATCTGCATAGCGGACAAATGGATGTCCTCGGCGTTCCAGCTCTTTATCCAGTTCATTGAGCATTATATTGCTCAGTAGCGGACTAAGGGGACCACCTTGAGGAACTCCCCGACTGCTTTCCTCAAATTTATGACCAATTATAATTCCCGCGCGGAGATATTTATGGATAAGAGAAATCACTCTCCCATCTTTTATCCTGCGGGAAAGAATTTCTATCAGCTTGCTTTGGTTGACTGTGTCGAAAAAATGCTCCAGATCTAAATCAACCGCATATTTATTGCCTGCATTAATATAGTTCTGGGCTGTTCGCAGCGCTTTATGCGCACTGCGTTTCGGACGAAAACCGAAGCTGTTGTTACTGAATTCTCGTTCATAAATCGGAGATAAAATTTGGGATATGGCTTGTTGAATAAGACGGTCAACTACGGTAGGGATACCAAGCTGGCGCTTCTTGCCATTCTCCTTAGGGATTTCTACCCTACGGACTGGATTAGGATGGTAATTACCATCCATTAAAGATGTTACCAGTTCATCTTTATGGAGTTTCAGAAACGGAAGAAGTTCTTCCGTTTCCATCTTATCGACACCTCCACTGCCACCATTCGATACGACCTGTTTATAAGCCTTGTTCAAATTGGCAGGCGACAAGATACGTTCCAGTAAATCATCTTTTGTAAAATGCACTTCCGTGAGGTTGTTTTCAGTAATCCCTATAAAAGTCTGCACTCCCGCATAGCATTCGGATTCCGTCCTATTCTTTTGCGGGCAGCTATCATTCGTTGCTGATATTTTCTGCATTCTTCCCTTCATAAGGTTACATTCATTTACTTCTCACTTAGATAAGGTTCAGACCTTCCCCGAATGGTCAATCTAAATCGGGTACTATGTCCTCGGCTGACTTCTCACGACAATTGTTATCCATGTTTCTGAAAAGAAAAGCATCCACACGTCCGTGAGATCTCCCCAGTTATTAACTACTACTTTCTTCCCATATATCTGCCGGATTTACTCGCATACATCTATATAGCACAGGACTTTGTTTTAATTAGCAAACTCATCCATGTATTTTGAGCCTTATATCCGGTTTCTGTTCGTCAGACCGGGAATTTGCCGCAGGCTTCCTTCAGATTCCACTTCGCAATGGACACCCTTGCCGTAAGCTAACACTTCCAGCTATAATGGCGTGTTCGGGACTTGCACCCTAAAGTAAATAGTTCGTGCTGGGCGAACTAAAGTAAAAAGAGCCGGATAAAATGATTTATCCAACTCCTTTTATTATCTGATTGAGAATTAATAATTCTCTTTCTTTACTTCAAAATGGGCTTGAGGATGCAAACAGGCCGGGCAAACTTCAGGAGCTTCTTTGCCAACATGAATATATCCACAATTACGGCATTGCCATACCACTTCATCTTCTTTAGCAAAAACAGAAGCAACTTCGATATTCTTCACGAAAGAACGATATCTTTCTTCGTGAGCTTTTTCAGCAACGGCAATGTTACGATACATGGCTGCAACTTCGTAGAAACCCTCTTTTTCGGCAATATTGGCAAATTCCGGATAAAGTGAAGACCATTCTTCATATTCTCCGGCAGCAGCAGCCTGGAGGTTATCAATGGTTCGGCCTATTACTCCTGCAGGAAAGCTAGTGGTTATTTCTACCATTCCTCCTTCAAGATACTTAAACATACGTTTAGCATGTTCCTTTTCCTGATCAGCTGTCTCTGTAAAGATAGCAGCAATCTGTTCAAATCCTTCTTTCTTTGCCGCACTTGCAAAATAAGTGTAGCGCATTCTTGCCTGAGATTCTCCGGCAAAAGAATGCATCAGGTTTTTCTCTGTCTGAGTTCCTTTAATGCTTTTAGTCATAATTCTATTATTAAATACGGTAAAACAATATCTAAAAAAAATTACTAAAGACACAAAGATACATTTTTTGTTGAATAACAAAATTTTTATAAATATAGATTTTTATTAATTTCAAATAAATAGTTCGCTTATTCAATAATTATGTTTAGTACATCCTCATTCACATTTTTTATGTACTTTTGCGGTCTCTTACTTAATTAGTTAAGGATTTAGCGAAATTAACTATACACATCATATATAAATGAAAACGTTTGAATTCAAACCAAAGCTTTATTCTGCTTTGAGAAACTACTCTAAGGAAACATTCCTTTCAGATTTGATGGCCGGAATTATTGTCGGTATCGTAGCGCTCCCTTTAGCAATTGCTTTTGGTATTGCCTCTGGTGTTTCGCCTGAAAAAGGTATTATCACAGCAATTATTGCAGGTTTTATCATTTCATTCTTAGGCGGAAGCAAGGTGCAGATTGGTGGACCAACCGGAGCCTTTATCGTTATTGTCTACGGAATTATCCAGCGTTACGGAGAAACAGGATTACTTGTTGCAACTATTATGGCCGGAGTCTTATTAATCCTTCTGGGAGTATTTAAATTAGGAACAATTATAAAGTATATTCCTTATCCTATTGTAGTGGGTTTTACCAGCGGTATTGCAGTAACTATTTTCACTACACAGATAAAAGACTTATTTGGATTGACAATGCATATTGTACCTGCCGACTTTATCTCTAAATGGATTGCTTACTTCCAAAACTTCACAACGGTTAGTTTATGGCCCGCAGTTGTAGGTTTAGCAAGTATTCTCATTATTGTCTATACTCCAAAAGTATCCAAAAAGATTCCAGGCTCGCTTGTTGCCATTGTTCTGCTTACACTTCTGGCTTATGTTCTAAGAACTTATGCAGGTATTACCTCAATTGAGACTATTGGTGACCGTTTTACTATTGATGCATCACTGCCTCAAGCAGTAGTCCCTAATATGTCATGGGAAGTGATTAAAGGACTTTTCCCCGCTGCAATGACCATTGCCTTATTGGGCGCCATTGAATCATTACTTTCTGCTACGGTTGCAGATGGTGTGATAGGAGATAAACATGATTCTAATCAGGAATTAATTGCTCAGGGAGCGGCTAATTTAATTACTCCTTTGTTTGGCGGTATTCCTGCAACTGGAGCTATTGCAAGAACAATGACCAATATTAATAACGGAGGAAAGAGTCCTGTGGCAGGTATTATCCATGCAATGGTGCTTCTTCTTATCTTAATTTGTCTTGGCCCGCTTACAAAACATATTCCAATGGCTTGTCTGGCTGGAGTATTGGTGATAGTATCCTACAACATGAGTGAATGGAGAACATTCCGTGCTTTGATGAAAAATCCAAAATCGGATGTTGCCGTATTGCTTATAACCTTCTTCCTGACTGTGATATTCGACTTAACTGTTGCCATAGAGGTTGGAATTGTTATTGCATGTCTGTTATTTATGAGACGTGTTGCAGAAACTACAAACATATCAATAATTACCGACGAGATTGATCCAAGCGCAGGACTGGATATTGCTATCAATGAAGAACGCTTAACCATTCCTGAGGGTGTTGAGGTGTATGAAATTAATGGTCCTTACTTCTTTGGAATAGCTAATAAGTTTGAAGAACAGATGGTTCAGATGGGCGATGTATGCAAGATACGTATTATCAGAATGCGTAAAGTTCCTTTCATTGATTCCACCGGTATTCATAACTTAGTTAACCTTTGCAAGATGTCGAAGAAAGAAAATGTTCAGATCGTCCTTTCAGGTGTAAACGAGAAAGTTCACGGAGTTCTTGAAAAATCGGGCTTCAATGATCTTTTAGGAAAAGAGAATATTTGCAGTCACATCAATATTGCTTTAGCAAGGGCTGAAGAGATTTTAAATAAATAAAAACCAGATCTAAGGAAAGATAACCTTATATATTTTATAAAAGGTGTACAGTATACTTATAATTACTGTACACCTTTTTAATTTTTACTCTACACTTTTATATAAAAAGCTCTACCTCTATTTTAAAACTATTAACGGGAGTTTGGCTTAGTAAGAAGCAGTGGCAGAGATACCATTCCTTTTTAATAACTCCAGAATACGATCCAGTTCCTGATGCGTTGCTTTAAGAAGATTCTTATCCGGCGTATCACGGTCAATAGTATAAATCATAACCTGAGAAGGAGCTATAGCTTTTACAGTTTCAAGCCAGGGAAGCACAAACTCGTCGCCAGTATTATCCACATTATTCCCCTGAAAGCTTCCTTTCATAAACATGGTTTGAATGATTACATGCCCTTTAAATGCTTTCAGACGGTCAATAATTTCATTTAAATCATAATGTCCTGCCGGACGATCCACCCTCTTTATATATTCCTCGCTTACTGTATCCAGTTTTAATATATTGTTATCAACCTTCATCAGTGCATCAAACACCTTGGCACGGTTAATAAAAGTGGAATTACTAAGCACACTGACCTTGGCTTTCGGAAAATAACGATCACGCAATTCAATTGTATCGTCAATAATCTCAGGAAAATGTGGGTGAGAAGTGGGCTCGCCATTTCCGGCAAAGGTAAGCACATCGGGTACCGGACCGTTTGCCTGCATATCTTTTAATTTATTTTCCAAAGCAATACGTACTTCTTCTCTTGTAGGTAGCGATAAACTAGGCCGATGCTCCGTGTTTAATCCGCATTCACAGTAAATACAATCGAAAGAGCACACCTTTCCATCGGAAGGCAAAAGATTGATTCCTAAAGAAACACCGAGACGGCGGGAATGAACCGGGCCAAAAATCGGTGAAGGAAAAATAACAGTAGACATGATATTTGTTTTTAAAAATTGCCACAAATATAAGGCTTACAGATGGGAATCACTCTTCTTTTTATTTAAAACTTCCAGCGTAACTGAAGATTGACGTCTGTTTTAGTATCGCCATAAATTGTTTCCAATCCCGAACCAATCTCCTTCCTATCCGTATACCGTGTTTGTCCCAATTTAGCCATAATCATCAGATTCCGGTTAAAGTCATACCTTGTATTAATGGCAAATCGTACTCCTTTTCCATAGAAAGAAGGCATGGAAAAGGCATAGAGCATACCTCGTTCATAGGAAGAGATGCGAGCTGCATAATCATCAGTATCAAACATACCATAATAAACATCGAAGCGAAGCGGGATATTTTGAAATTTGTATGAGAAGTTATTCAGAAGCATAAATCCATGTTCTGCTTTTTCTCCTTGCGGATTAACCCAAACCCAGTCTGCAGTGACCTTGAAAGAGAGGTTTTCCTGTAACAAATAACCCACCTGATAACGGACTTTCTGCTGAATATAAGGACGCACCTCTTTTGCATCCGATCCTTCAGGCGTATAATTCTTATCCTTCGACTTATACCGATAACGGAAAAGCATGGTAAGGTTTGTTTTAGGCATATAAGTGGCTTGAAAAAGGCCATCAAATCCGGAAGATGGCCGGTCTACTCCATACTTTAACCAGGGAAAATGAAAAAAGTCGGCATAAGCAAACAGCTTCCAAAACTTCACAGGCTTGGCTTCAATGCCTAAATAACATCCGTTTTCGTTTTGTACACTGCTTCCTTCGGAAACGGAACGAGCATACAAAGCACGGTAATCTTTTGCATAATACCGCTGCAGAAACAAAAGCTGATAACCAGTTACCGGAGAAAAACTAATGGTATTGAGCGTAGCTAATCCTCCGCCTTTTCCGGCAGCCGTTTCACCGAAAAAATATATCTTATTCCATCTGTATTTATAATCTATGCCTAAATTATAAAACTCTTTTCCTTTCAGATTATAATAGTTGTAAGGCTTTGATTCAGGGATATAATTTTTATCAAAGAAGTAATAAATCCCCGTAAATCCTATTTTAAGATTATGATATGAATAACCAATATTCCCTCCCATTAACTGAATACTGGCCACATCTTTTCGTTCCACTTCACGGGGAATACGATGTAAACCGGTACGATTAATGGAAGTCAGCACACCATCGGTTACTATCCCGTCTAAATTCCGGTACGAATAAAATCCGGTAAAAGTGAAATCTTTATCCTTATAGGTAGCAGCCACTCCCTGAAAGTAATTATACTCATCTGTAGAGGAGTGTTTTTTTATTCCTGTGCATTTATATCCCATAGTAGCAATGGCAGAACTTTTTCCCAGCATATAATCACTGCTGAGAACCAGTCCTTGCCCAAAACTCATTCGGTAATTACCTAAAGCCAAAGTCTTAAGTTTACCCAAATCATGCGCCAGAAAATAGAATGAATAGTAATCATATCCAGACTTATTAACCGCTCCTAAAAAAGGTTCTCCACAGTCTTTTTCTGCCGTTACACCACAGTATAACAGATCTTTATAATGAAATCCATATCTGATGGAATTATAGTATGAACTACCTATGAACTGCTTATTAACATCAGCGGTTAATAAACTATCCGAGTGCTCACGGTATCCTTCTTTACGGTAAAGAGGCACATCAACACGGGTTATTAACTCATGTTTTCCATATTTCCACAGATCTTTCCACCGAGATAAGTTACTCTTCTTTTCAGCTTCGCCAACATATACAAAAGGAAGCAGATACTGAATAGTCTGCCTGTCTAAATCCTCTACCATCTGAAGTTCATAAACAGTCTTCATTGGTCCCGAAACATATAAATAATAAAGTAAATGTTCTATTTGCAGATCTGTAAGGAAAGGAAACAGCTCAAGTTGTTCCTTAGTTATTCTATTAAGGTTCAGAGGATTTTCTTTTAAATAATCCAGATCTTCCAGATTATTAGTCCAGTCCTTCTCTTCTTCTTCGCTGTCTGATGATAATTGTTCTGTCAAGTCTTCCCATTCCGAAGGAGTTTCAGTCTGTGCAAAAAGGGGTGTATGGAATAAAAGAAGAATAAAACAAACAAAGAGTGCTTTTCTAAATAACTCCATTCCTTAAAAATTAAATTGTAATGCGCAGCAAGAATTAAATCCAAGAACAGGATGGCTGCTGAAAGCCAGATTAACAATAAAAGGATTCAAATTCAATCCCATACCAAAGCTTGGAGTAAAAGGCTTTCTCCACATTCCTACACGAAGACTAAGCTCTTTTATCGGCGTATATTCCATTCCAAATTTATAAATTACGGGAAGCGCAAAGTCCTTTTCAACTTCGGCTGTTAACAAAAACATCTCTTCCGGTTGAAAACTTATCCCCATTGTTAAAACATTAGGAAGCTGAGCACTCTCCTCTCCCATCTGAACCTCTGTTCTCAACGGATTCGTTATCAATAAAGAAAGATTAAGGTAATCTGAAGGATGCATTAATACTCCCACATCACCTGTTACAGTACCAGCATCAGGTTCTTTTTCAGAATAATGTACTCCCATATAATTCATTCTAACTCCTAAACTAATTACTTTGGAAAGTGTTTTATAGAAGTTAAGGCTAATCAATGTTTCATTATATGCATCAAAACCATATCGTGACACATACATTCCTGAATTTAAATATGGATTGGGGTAATTAACTGTTGCGGCAAATGATGATAATTCTTTAATTCCATACCTGTTCATATATTCTAAAGAAAGAAAACGGGAAGGAAGGAAACCATAAGAAGCAGGATTGGTAAAACCTGGTAATACAGATGACGTATTTCCCATAGAATAGGCCCGAGCATTAATAAATCGATCAGAATCAAAAGCTTTGCATGTATTAAACGGAACAAATATAATAGTGAATAAAAGAGCGCTTAGTGTGATGCATTTCATAAATTAGTTTTAAGGATATTATAAAAAATATATAACAGTGGGTGAAGGTAAGTTAAATTATATCATCCTGCAAACCAGAACAAAAAAATTATATGAAAATGATTCGCAATTAAATTTATTGCACTAATTTTGTAGCTGTGAAAAGAGAATATAAAATAGGATTATTTGTATGTTTTGCACTATTTAGTTTTTCAATAGGAAAAGCTCAGAAATTGCAAACCAAGCCTGACGTACAGTGGGTTGAATCCTGCGTGTATCAAGGAGATACCATACCTTTTGTACAACTACGGAACATATATATTTATCCTCCGCTAAAATTCAAAACTCAAAAAGAATGGCAGGATTACTATCGGTTAGTTTATAATGTGAAAAAAATTGTTCCTCTTTCTATTATGATTCATAATACCATTATAGAAACATATGAATATCTTCAAACACTGCCTACTGAAAAAGCAAGGAAAGCTCATTTAAAAAGAGTGGAGAAAGGATTGAAAGATCAATATACAGCTCAGCTCAAAAGACTGTCTTATACACAAGGCAGACTACTCATAAAACTGATTGACAGGGAATGTAATCAATCATCTTATGAAATAATTAAAGTTTTTATGGGTAGTTTCCGTGCGGGATTCTATCAGACTTTTGCCAGTTTGTTTGGAGTAAGTCTTAAAAAAGAATATAATGCAGGAAAAGATGACGCTTTAACAGAAAGAGTCATTACTTTAGCCGAGAATGGTCAGATTTAACTTCTTAAAGAAATCCCAAATCACAATTCCTGTTGTTACTGATACATTTAAAGAATGCTTTGTGCCGTATTGAGGAATCTCAATACATCCGTCACTATTGTTAATAACTTCCTGTTGAACTCCCTTTACTTCATTACCCATCACTATAGCATATTTCTTTGTGGTGTCAAGTTCCAGTTCATCTAACATAATACTTCCTTCAGCCTGCTCTATAGAATAAACAATATATCCTTCAGATTTCAACTTATTAACAGCATCCAGTGTATTATTAAAATATTTCCAATCAACAGTATATTCTGCACCAAGAGCCGTTTTATGTAATTCAGGATGTGGCGGAGTAGCAGTTATTCCACATAAATAAATAGATTCAACTCTAAAAGCATCCGAAGTACGGAACACAGAACCTATATTATGTAAACTCCTTATTTCATCTAAAATAACTATTAAAGGTAACTTCTTAGCTTCCTTAAATTCTTCAGCATTTATACGGTTTAACTCCGTTATTTTCAACTTACGCATATTCATTATTGTTTATTCCGGTGCAAAGATAATAACAATTCACAATACACTGTTTATAACCGTTCAAAACCTGTCAAAGTAAGGGGCAAACATTTTTATAAATAATTCTAGGATATTCAATAAAAACAATTATGCTTCATCTAAAATGAACAATCCAAATAAGTTAGCAAAAAGTTTATATACCAATTTAAACATCTTTTTACTCTGAATTAATAAACAATATCTTATAAAGTTCTTAACTTTGCGGCTTATTAACAAGCAGTTAATTATAACTAGATATCTAATATAAATAGCTATAAATCAAGACTAAAATGTATTTTTATCCTGTTTATAAACTCAGAACAACTTTATTCATGAGACTAACAACTTTAAAAGCAAGTAAAAACTGATTTAATTACCAACACTATTAACAGGCTATTATATCTATTATTAGATTTTTAAATAAGGAATAGAAAATAAAATATAAATATTATGATTAAAGAAGAATGGTTGAAAAAAGGATTTGCAGATGAACCTGTCGATAAAGCGATAGATATTAAAGCTGCTATTGATTCTTTAAGAAAAGAAAAGAATGCTGTGATTCTGGCCCACTATTACCAGACTGGTGATATTCAAGATATAGCCGATTATGTAGGAGATAGTTTAGCTCTTGCTCAATGGGCTGCTAAAACAGATGCGGATATAATTGTTCTTTGTGGGGTTCATTTTATGGGTGAAACAGCTAAGATTCTTTGTCCGGATAAGAAAGTTCTGGTACCTGACTTAAATGCAGGTTGTTCACTTGCTGATAGCTGTCCGGCTGATAAGTTTGCCCAGTTTGTTAAAGAGCATCCTGACCACACAGTTATCTCTTATGTAAATACTACAGCTGCAGTTAAAGCTGTGACCGATATTGTTGTTACTTCAACCAATGCTAAACAGATTGTTGATAGTTTCCCTAAAGACGAGAAACTAATCTTTGGTCCGGATAGAAATTTAGGTAATTATATCAATTCAGTAACAGGAAGAAATATGTTATTATGGGATGGTGCCTGTCATGTACATGAACAATTCTCTGTTGAAAAGATTGTTGAGCTGAAGAAACAGTATCCTGATGCTGTTATTCTTGCTCATCCTGAATGTAAAGGTGCTGTATTAAAAGTTGCAGACTTTGTAGGATCAACTGCTGCTATATTAAAAGTTGCTGTTAAATCGGATAAAAAGAACTTCATTGTGGCTACAGAGTCTGGAGTTATTCATGAGATGAAGAAACAATGCCCTGAAAAGACCTTTATCCCAGCTCCTCCCAACGATAGTACCTGTGCATGCAACGAGTGTAACTTCATGCGTTTAAACTCGCTAGAAAAGCTTTATAATTGCTTAAAATATGAATGGCCAACTATTGAGGTAGATAAAGATGTCGCAAAAGAGGCTGTTAAACCTATTAAGAAGATGCTTGATATATCTGAAAAATTAGGTTTGTAGTTTTATCCCAATATTGAATAAAAAACAAAGCTCTGTTGATATTAACATGTTATCAACAGAGCTTTGTTATATTTAAGTGTTCATTATTTAATAACTAATATTTTGGTTGCAATACCTTCCTTTCCTTCTGCATCGGCTGCTAAAACAAGATATACACCTGATGCTACTCTTTTACCTTTTGAATTATTTCCATCCCATGTAAATTGTCCGCCTACGGAAGTTCCTGAATAAATAAGATTTCCACTAATATCTGTAACTCTCACGTCACTATCACGAATTAAACCAGTAACAGTAATTACACCGGTGTAGTCTGGTTTAACAGGATTAGGATATGCATGTGCGTTTTCAGAGAAGCTATTTCCACCTTCAGTAGCATCACTCATATAAGATATCAGTCCCTGATCGGTTCCAATATATAACTTTCCTGTATTCGGATTTATAACCAGTGATTGAATTTTATCAGATAATAACGGACTGTTACTTGTTGAAAAGTGGTGAATTGTTTTTAATCCATCTTCGCTAAGTAAGAATATTCCATTACTTTCAGTACCTATCCATTTTCGGTTAGCTCCATCAATACAAATCGCATTTATCTTTTCGTTAGCTAAAAGAAAATCTGCCAGATTAGTTCCATCGTTACGAGGTACTTTTATTTGGGTACAATAAAAATCATCATCAAAGAATTTTGTGGGATTATTAATAACTATAGGACCTTTTTCTGTTCCTATCCATATAGCACCGTTTTTATCCTCAGCAATAGATAGTATTCTTAGTTCTCCTAAATTAGTTCCATCCTGATTAACAAAAGAACCTATAAACTTTGTTTGATCATCGCTAGTGTCTTCCAATGTTCCATTAGTATTGAAACAAAACACTCCGGGTTTATATCTCATGGAAGTAACCCATGCCCATCCTCTTTTATCGAATATAATTCTTTCAAATGTAGGCTTTCCACTAAGTTCAGGATGATAAAAGCTAATCCATTTTCCGTCATCCTTTAAAACATTGATAATATTGTCTACCAAAGAATTTACCATCCATAAATTATGATTTTTATCATATTGAAGTCCGTTTGTTCTTATATAGTTTAATTTATATGTATCATTAGGTAAAATAGTTTTTAGGGTACTATTACCTATGCTATAAAGCTTAATAAATTTTCTATCTTTAAATTCATAAATTCCTTCTCCTCCTGAGGAAGCAAAGTGGTGTTCTGAATCATTTGGATCCTGAATAACAGATGTTATATCTTTATAGTCTAATCCGGTAATATCTTTTATACCTTCTTCCTGAAAGCTATACCAGTTGTTATCTTCCAGCATCATTATGGTTCCCGGATTATT
Organism: uncultured Bacteroides sp.; assembly: GCF_963676325.1. Classification (NCBI taxonomy): domain Bacteria; kingdom Pseudomonadati; phylum Bacteroidota; class Bacteroidia; order Bacteroidales; family Bacteroidaceae; genus Bacteroides; species uncultured Bacteroides sp. The sequence goes on along the minus strand of NZ_OY781099.1, from coordinate 71,654 downwards.
TAATCTATTATCCGTCATACCTCCACCGCATATTAGAAGGCGGTTATTGGTAAATGTCATATAATAAGGAAGGTTTCTTTTGGGACTATTGGGTTTTATTGAAGAAATATTTTTTTTTAGTTTATTATCAATTAAGGCATATCCGTTTAATCCATCTTCTCCATTGCTTCCCCAATAGGTATTATTATTTTTAGAATAAGATAAATGAATGAATTTATCTTCTAAATCCATATATTTAAAAGAATTGTAATGATCAAATATAACTATTGAATTAGTATTTCCTGCAATCAGTTTTTCATCAAATACATCAGCAAAAGAATAATATCCACTTATTAACTGAGAAAATGTTTTGGAATCGTCGTCATATTGATAAATTCCATTATATAATTGATTACCAATAATTTTGTTTTCAAAAAATAAAAGCTGGTTAAAGACAGTTTCACTAATTTTTTTCCAGTTATTATTATCTAGCAGATTATCAGTTATCTGACCAGAGAATAGACCATTTTCTGTGGCAGCATAAATTGTATTTTCTTTTATAACAGAAGCGTATACTTTTTTATTTAAGACATAAGTGTTAGTTATTTCTTTCTTTTTTAGATTGAGAATAAGTATTCCGAAATTAGTTGATAGATACGCATAATCACCTGAAATATTAATACTATTAAGTGTCTTATCCTGACTCATGGTTTTATTCATGAAATCAGGAATATTATATATTTCCTCGTTTATAAGAATATCAATATTAGAGTTTTTATATACAATAATAAGAGCATTATTTGCATTGCTGTATTTAATATAGCTTATATTGTTATCACTTAAAATATTTACCTTATCAAATAATCGGATACTTTCATCTTCATTGTTATATGAAAATAAAGCTCCGTCACTCAGTGTATATACTAACTTGCCTGCAGGTGCAGTCTGGGTTACATTATTATACGCCAGATGAGTTTGCCACTCTCCTATTGCTTGAGCAAAAGCAGAAGATGTTATAATAAATAAGAGAAAGCTATAAATTAGTTTTTTCATAGTCAAATTCCTTTAAGAAACTGCATAGCTTATTTACTGCTAATGCCCGGTGACTAATTTTATTTTTTATATCGTTTCCTAATTCTGCAAATGTCTTATCATATCCCTCAGGAACAAAAATAGGATCATAACCAAATCCTGAGTTTCCTCGTTTTTCTTTTATTATATTTCCTTTAATAATTCCCTCAAATAGATATTGTTTATTATTTATAATTAATGAAATTGCTGTTCTGAATTGTGCTTTTCTATTTTCTATTCCTTCCAGATTCTTTAGTACTTTAAGCATATTTGCTTCGGAGCTTTTATCAGATCCGGCATATCTTGCAGAATAAACTCCAGGTTCGTTATTAAGTGCTTCAATTTCTAACCCGGTATCGTCAGCAAAACAGTTTAAGCCATAATTCTCATGAATATATTGTGACTTAAGGAGTGCATTTCCTTCTAAAGTATTAGCAGTTTCTGGTATATCAACATCACAATTTATATCTTTTAAACTCAGAAGCTCTATTTTATCTTTTAGAATATAAGACACTTCTTCTAACTTATGCTTGTTATTTGTAGCGAAAACAAGTTTATTTCTCATTTGATTATTTACTAAAATTATTTTTTCTGATATCTTTCCCAAAAAGCTTTAAAGCTTCAATATTGGAACAGTTATATTCTGCTCCTTCTTCTTTTTTTATTTTCGATTTACAATTCCAATATTCTCTATAACTCCTATTAGCCCAATAATTCTCATCATTACTAATATCTTTGAAATAAATTGTTTTTGGGAGGTTATTAATAAGAGGGAGAGTTATAATTTTTCGATTACTTTTATTGTTTTGAATAATAATGTTTCTTTTTTCTAGCTCTATATCATAGTTTTTAGCTTTCCCTGTTATTAAATCAACGTAAGAAGTGGCAATATTATTATTAATATTGAACACATTATTTAATAAGAAAGCTATGAATATAGCAATGTATATAAACTTGTAATAGCGGTTATTATGAATAGGAATTCTCTCTATATTTTTATTAATAATCAATTGCAGACCATAAAACCAAGAGAAAAGGAAGAATATATATATAACATTAGCTATGCGTCCAATTACGACTGTTCCTAAACCCCACAGAGGGGGAATATGAGCAATTAATAGAGTAAGAAGGAAGAATGTTAGATATTGTCTGTATGTTATGTGAAAAATGCTTGTTGCTTGCTTATTATCAGATTTTGCAATTTTTACTCCAAATAGAGGAATATAAATTATAGATGCAAGTATTAAAGCTTGCCCCCAAATGATAAACCAGGATAATGATTGCAGTATACTTCCTGCAAATGTCCACAGAATATTATGCGAAGTAGTTTCTCCTCCCGCTCTTATAAAATTACCGGGAGATAGGATTACAATAACTATACATACAAAAGTAACAATGAGCAATAATCCATTTCGTTTATTAATTCTCTGGTTATTGGTATAAAAAATGTAGTTGATAAATAGCAGGAAAGAAAAAAGAATAACAGCTGATACTTCATTACCGCCAGTTATACATATAGCTAAAATTATTGCGATTATTTGCTGAAACAAGCTTCTTTCTTTTATAAGTAAAGCTCCCAGAAATATTAAGAGTATTGATGGAACAGTAAATGCTGCATATCCGGAAAACCAATAAAAAGCTTCTGAAACACTTGGTGCCTGTAATACAAAAAGCAGAATAAAGAACGCGCTTATGCTAAGTACTTTGAGACGGCTTAATGATTCTTTAAATATTGATTTAAAGAAATAAAAATAAGCCGCACAAAATATAGCTATAAGTATTGCAGGATATATTTTGTAAGCGGTTAAAGAATGATATGTAAGAGGATTAATTTGAGCAATGGCAGTTGAAAAGTATCTTCCGGACCAATTTTGATAAGTATTTAAAACTACCTCAATTATATTTCTGTTTGTATCTCTTAATGCATAAGTATAATCATCAACAGCCGGATTATTATATATAGATAGTAAAAATAAAGGGATAAGAGAACTTATACAAGTGATAATTAATAAGTAGTCTCCCCATTTATTATTACTATCTATTTTCATATTTGATTCAAGTTTATTTCACCTTTAAAGAGTCAAAACCTTCTCCATAAACTCCAATTACTGAACTTTGAGAAACAAAAGCATTTGGATCTATGTCTTTCACCAAACGGAATATTTCTATTGACTGACTCTTTTTAGCTAATACAACAAGTACTTTAACAGAGTTTTTGCTGTACCATCCCTGACCGTCTAAAACGGTAACCCCTCTATGAGTGTCTTTGGTAATTCTTTCGGCTATCTCTTCATAATTTTTTGAAAAAATAAAGAACTGTACAGATTGTCTGGCACTGTTAACTATTAAATCCAAAACATAGCTAATAACTACCAAAGTGGTAAAACCAAATACAACTCTTTTCCAGTCATGAAAAACAAAGTAACAGGAAGAGATAATCACAATATCACAGTACAGAATCATTCGTCCGAATGTAACATCTCTGTATTTATGAACTATTGCTGCAATAATATCTGTTCCACCTGTACTACCATTATTTACAAATACAATGCCTAATCCCATTCCGCATAATGTTGCACCAATAACGCAAGCCATGAAATCCTGTCCTGGTCCAAGAATCTGTAGGCTTCCTATTAACTGTTGAAATTGCCACAAAAAGTAAGTAAGGGCAAAGATTCCAAACAGAGTTTTTATGCTAAACTTTGGGCCTAAAATTTTTAATGCAAATGTCAGTAAGAAGGCATTAATTATGAAATAAGTAATCTGTATCTGGATTCCTGTAGCGTAATAAACGATAGCAGAAATACCGGTTACACCACCAGTACTTATTTGGTAGGGTAGCAAAAATGCTGCCCATCCCATTGCATAGCACATTAAACCTAAAGTTATGAATAGATAATCTTTTAATTCTCTTAGAATATCTGTTTTATTAAGTCTTTCCATTTTAATTTTTTATGCTTAAACTACGATATTTACAATCTTTTTAGGAACAATAATTACTTTTCTTATAGGTTTACCTTCAATCCATTTAATAGCACCTTCTGATGCTAAAACAGCTTCCTGAATAGTATTATTGTCTGCATCGGCTGCAAATTCCATATTAAAGCGAGCTTTTCCGTTAAAGGAGATTGTATAACTTACAACATCTTCTTTCAGATAATCTTCATTGAATGCTGGCCATTGAGCATCGCAAACTGAAGTTGTGTTACCCAAAGCGGACCATAACTCTTCACTGATATGAGGAGCGAACGGAGCCAAAAGAACTATTAGATGACTTAATATCTCTTTCTTGTTACATTTCAGTGTAGATAGTTCATTTACACAAATCATAAATGCACTTACTGAAGTGTTATAAGAGAATTGTTCAATATCACCGGATACTTTCTTTATCAGTTTATGAAGAGATTTAAGTTCTTCTTTTGTTGCTGGTTCGTCATTAACAATGTATTCTCCTACTTTGTTGTAGAATAAAGCCCAGAACTTGCGGATAAAACGATGAACACCGTCGATACCGTTAGTATCCCATGGTTTTGATTGCTCAACAGGACCGAGGAACATTTCATACATTCTCAATGTATCTGCACCATATTTCTCAACAATCATATCAGGATTAACCACGTTGAACATAGATTTACTCATCTTCTCAACTGCCCATCCGCAGATGTATTTACCATCTTCTAGAATAAACTCAGCAGTTTTGTATTCAGGCAACCAGTTTTTAAAGGCTTCCACGTCAAGAATGTCGTTGCTTACAATATTTACATCCACATGTAGCGGAGTTACGTCGTATTGATCTTTCAGATTCAGTGAAACAAATTTATTTGTATTCTTTATACGATATACAAAATTACTTCTACCTTGAATCATTCCCTGATTAATCAGTTTTTGGAATGGCTCTTCTTTGATAGATACACCTACATCGTGAAGGAATTTATTCCAGAAACGAGAATAGATCAAGTGTCCGGTTGCATGTTCTGTTCCACCCACATAAAGGTCTACGTTTTGCCAGTAAGCATTTGCCTTTGTAGAAACCAAAGCTTCTGTGTTATGCGGATCCATGTAACGAAGATAATATGCACTTGATCCGGCAAATCCAGGCATAGTATTCAGTTCAAGCTGATAACCTTCTTCTGTTTTCCAGTTTTTTGCACGGCCAAGAGGTGGTTCACCTGTCTCTGTAGGAAGAAATTTATCAACTTCAGGAAGTTCAAGTGGAAGCTTGCTTTCATCAAGCATATAAGGCATTCCATCCTTGTAATACACAGGGAATGGTTCGCCCCAATAGCGCTGACGGGAGAAGATAGCGTCGCGAAGACGGAAGTTTACCTTCACTTTTCCCAGGTTTGTTTCCTTGATATATATTTTTGTTTTGGCAATTGCTTCTTTTATAGTCAGTCCGTTGAGCACTAAACCGCCTTCAACTGCATCTTCCTGGCGTGGAGAATTCATCATGATTCCTTCTTTTGCATCGAAGCTTTCTTCAGAAACATCGCATCCTTCAATCAACGGACGAATTTCCAAACCGAAATGTTTGGCAAAAGCATAGTCACGACTATCGTGAGCAGGCACAGCCATGATGGCTCCTGTTCCGTATCCTGCCAATACATAATCGCTGATCCAAACAGGAATAGCTTCTCTTGTCAAAGGATTAATAGCATACGATCCTGAGAATACACCGGTTACTCTACGGTCGGCGATACGTTCACGTTCGGTTCTTTTCTTTGTAGCATCAAGATAAGCCTGAACTTCAGCTTTCTGGTCAGCAGTAGTCAGTTGAGCTACCAGTTCGCTTTCCGGAGCCAATACCATGAAGGTAACTCCGAAGATAGTATCCGCACGAGTAGTAAAGATAGTGAATTCAAGATCAGAATCTTTCACGTTGAATTTCATTTCAGCACCCTCACTCCTACCAATCCAGTTCTTTTGAGTCTCTTTCAGTGAATCTGTCCAGTTTAAAGTTTCCAGTCCGTCAAGCAAACGTTGTGCATAAGCTGAAACACGCAAGCACCACTGGCGCATCACTTTTTGAATTACCGGATGACCGCCGCGTTCTGAAACACCATCAACCACTTCATCGTTGGCTAATACGGTTCCAAGTGCCGGGCACCAGTTAACCATTGTATCGCCTAAGTAAGCAATCCGATAGTTTAATAATATTGTTTGCTGTTCTTTTTCACTTTTAGCTTTCCACTCTTCCGCAGTAAATGAAAGTTCTTCTCCGCAAGCGGCGTTCAGTCCTTCAGCTCCTGTTGCCTCAAATCTTTTGATAAGATCGGCAATTGGAGTTGCTTTCTTTGCATCTTTATCGTAATAATGACTGAACATTTGCTGGAAAGCCCACTGAGTCCACTTGTAGTAATCAGGTTCGCAAGTGCGTACTTCCCTACTCCAGTCAAATGAAAATCCTATTTTATCTAATTGTTCGCGGTAGCGATTAATATTGTTTACGGTAGTTATTGCAGGGTGCTGACCGGTTTGGATGGCATATTGCTCGGCTGGCAGACCGTAAGCGTCATATCCCATTGGGTTAAGAACATTAAAGCCCTGCAGACGTTTGTAGCGGGCATAAATATCAGAAGCAATATATCCTAGTGGATGACCAACATGCAGTCCTGCACCCGATGGATAAGGAAACATATTGAGTACATAAAATTTCTTTTTTGATTCGTCTTCCGTTACCTGATAGGTTTTCTCTTCAACCCATCTTTTTTGCCATTTTTTCTCAATCTCCCTGAAATTATATTCCATAGCGATATTCTTTTATCTTTGTATGTTAATTAATTACGTATTATATACTTTAAGTGGACAAAGATAATGAAAGATAAGCTTATTTGGCATTTCTTTCGGCAATTTCTTGATGGTTTTAGAGTTTATCCAGAATGGTTTTTAGATATAACTTATATAGTTTTATAATCTTCCCTGAATACTTTTTATTTCCTTGTACAAAAGATTGTATTCTTTTGTACAAAACAATGATTTCTTTTGTACAGAAGATTGCAATCTTTTGTACAAGATGTTTTTAGGCACTCAAATTATTTCTCAAAAATATCCGAATTATAAAAAATAATTATATCTTTGTGATAACCCAAAAGCCTTGATATTATGAAAACTATAACACTTTATCTTGGTAAGAAATACAGACTGTTTTGGATAGTCGTACTTCTGTTATCATGTGTCCTTCTTTTTGCAATAGTAGAAGAACTGATACTAATGATGTATCTTTATCTGTTTTTGTTGTTTCCACTGTTGTTTTATGCCTTCTCAAAAGGCGTGGGAAAAGTACAATTAGAGGAAGATGCTATTATCATTTATAATCTTTTTGGTTCCACAAAAGCTAAAATTCCTTTGAGCTCACTGAAAGGATTTGAATTTATGCGGGATTACTACTATTCTGTTCCTAAAGGTCGTGGCAAATATCTTGGAATAAGTGGACCTACTGTTATGATATTTCACTGTTATCCCGATGAAAGAAGAGCCTTTTCTTTATTTGGTTTTCACGATATAAAGATAATACTCAACTTCTTAAAGGAAAATAACATCCCGTTTATGAATTATAAACCCGTACTTCCTGTAGATGTAAAGGTAAAGGTTTCTATCTATCAGAAGTCAGGCATACAAGCTTTTTTTACTGTTGTATTCCCTATTATCATTTTTCTAGTTATTATAGCTACAATGCTATACATTTTCTTTACTAAATATAGTGATGAGATATTTCACCTTTTACTTTGTCTTTTGCCTTTGTTGTCCTATTTTGTTTATGTATATTGGGAGAGGATGTATTATCTTAAGATGAAAGATGAATCCTTTACAATAAGGAATTTAATGGGGAGAAAGAGTTGGGGATTTAAGTATAGCGATACAATGAAGGTGGTCTTTGGTTCAAGTTTAGGAAAAGGTGCTTTTCTCTATCTTGAGATATTAGATAAAAATTTGAAATATTATCAGTTCCCTTTAGATATGCTTCCCAAGAAGCATATAAAAGAGTTAATAAAAATATTCAAAGAAAAGGGAGTTGATGCAACAGATGAATGCTAATGATCTCAATTTAAACATAAACAATTTAAAACTTTACACTTTTTACATCCGCTTTTCTTCGTAAAAAGAACTATATTTGCGCTTATTATTCACTAAAAGAAGAGGAATTTACTGTGGCAAATGATATAGTTCTTACCCCCATGATGAAGCAGTTTCTGGACCTGAAAGCTAAGCACCCCGATGCTGTGATGCTTTTTCGTTGCGGAGACTTTTATGAAACTTATTCTGATGATGCAGTTATAGCTTCGGATATACTTGGGATTACTTTAACTAAAAGAGCTAATGGACAAGGCAAATCTGTAGAGATGGCGGGCTTTCCCCATCATGCACTTGATACATACCTGCCCAAACTGATCAGAGCAGGCAAAAGAGTTGCTATCTGTGACCAGTTAGAAGATCCTAAAACTACTAAGAAACTTGTGAAACGGGGTATTACCGAACTGGTTACTCCCGGAGTTTCCATTAATGATAACGTTCTCAACTATAAAGAAAATAACTTCCTTGCGGCTGTTCATTTCGGTAAGAATGAATGTGGTATAGCTTTCCTTGATATTTCAACAGGAGAGTTTCTCACAGCTGAAGGTCCGTTCGACTATATTGATAAGCTTTTAAATAATTTTGCTCCTAAAGAAGTCCTTTTTGAACGGAGCAGGAGAGGGATGTTTGAAGGTAATTTTGGAAATAAATTCTTTACTTTCGAACTGGAAGACTGGGTATTTACTGAATCCAGTGCCCGCGAACGACTTCTGAAACACTTTGAAACCAACAATCTTAAGGGTTTTGGTGTGGAACATCTAAAGAACGGAATCATTGCTTCCGGGGCTATTCTTCAGTATCTGGATATGACTCAACATACCCAGATAGGGCATATTACTTCACTTTCCCGCATTGAAGAAGATCGCTATGTGCGTCTTGACAAATATACTGTGCGTAGTCTGGAGTTGATATCCAGCATGAACGAAGGCGGCAAAAGTCTTCTGAATGTTATTGATAGGACTATCAGTCCTATGGGAGCCCGTATGTTAAAGCGTTGGATGGTCTTTCCGCTGAAGGACGAAAAGCCAATTAACGACCGCCTTAACGTAGTGGAATATTTCTTCCGTGAGCCGGAATTCAAAGAACTCATAGAAGAACAGCTTCACTTGATAGGCGATTTAGAGAGGATTATCTCGAAAGTAGCCGTAGGACGCGTTTCTCCTCGTGAAGTTGTGCAGCTGAAAGTTGCTTTACAGGCCATTGAACCAATAAAAGAAGCTTGCCTGAATGCCGATAATCCGAGTCTGAATAGGATAGGAGACCAATTAAATCTCTGTCTCTCCATCAGAGATAAAATAGGCAAGGAGGTAAACAATGATCCTCCGCTATTGATTAATAAAGGCGGCGTAATTAAAAACGGGGTGAATGCCGAACTGGATGAATTGCGTAAAATAGCTTATTCAGGGAAAGACTATCTGTTGCAGATTCAACAACGGGAGAGTGAACAAACTGGCATTCCAAGTCTGAAGATTGCCTACAATAATGTATTCGGATACTTCATTGAAGTAAGAAATGCTCATAAGGACAAGGTTCCTCAGGAGTGGATTCGCAAACAAACTCTGGTGAATGCCGAGCGATATATAACTCAGGAACTCAAGGAATACGAAGAGAAAATATTGGGAGCAGAAGATAAAATTCTGGTTATTGAGACCAGACTTTATAATGAACTGGTTCTTTCACTGAGTGAATACATTCCCGCAATACAGATTAATGCCAATCAGATAGCACGGATTGACTGTCTTCTTTCTTTTTCAAACGTAGCAGCGGAGAATAAATACATTCGTCCGGTTATTGAAGACAATGATGTGCTGGAAATAAAGCAGGGAAGACACCCTGTTATCGAGAAACAACTTCCTATTGGCGAGAAATATATTGCAAACGACGTTACAATAGATACCGAACATCAGCAGATAATTATCATTACTGGTCCAAATATGGCAGGTAAGTCGGCTTTGCTGAGACAAACTGCCTTGATTACTTTGCTGGCTCAGATAGGAAGTTTCGTGCCGGCCGAGAGTGCACACATCGGACTTGTGGATAAAATCTTTACCCGTGTGGGAGCAAGTGACAATATCTCGGTGGGAGAGTCTACTTTCATGGTAGAAATGAACGAAGCCGCCGATATATTGAACAATATTTCACCGCGGAGCCTTGTCCTGTTTGATGAGCTGGGAAGAGGAACCTCTACTTATGACGGTATATCCATTGCCTGGGCCATTGTGGAATATATCCATGAACATCCTAAAGCAAGGGCGAGAACACTCTTTGCCACCCACTATCACGAGCTGAATGAAATGGAAAAGTCCTTCAAGCGGATTAAGAATTATAATGTTTCTGTGAAGGAAGTTGACAATAAGGTGATCTTTCTTCGTAAGCTCGAACGGGGTGGGAGTGAGCACTCCTTTGGTATCCACGTGGCAAAAATGGCGGGTATGCCAAAAAGCATCGTGAAACGATCAAATGATATACTTCTTAAACTTGAATCAGATAACCGCAAGAAAGGAATTTCCGGCAAACATCTGTCTGAAGTAAGAGAGAATAGGGAAGGGATGCAGCTCAATTTCTTCCAGCTAGACGATCCAATCCTTTGCCAGATAAGGGATGAAATTCTGAATCTTGATGTGAATAATCTTACACCATTGGAGGCTTTGAATAAGCTGAATGATATTAAGAAGATCGTAAAAGGAAAATAAACCAACGGCAAAAAACTTTTTTTTAGCAAGCACTCTTGCTAAAAAAGTAATAGATATTATTAAAAACAAAAAGAGATTCTCTCAAATTTGAAAGAACCTCTTTTTTGTTTTGTTATTTTTTTACAGTAGATTTGAACTCTTTCCCACCCGCTGGTGTAATCTGGTCCTTGTCGAATGTACTTCTATATCTTCCATCTGGTAAATCATGGAGAGAAAAGTTATTGCAACTTCGAGCCGCTACAACTTTGTCGGTTGCAGCTGTTGTTATTGCCGAAGCAGCCATATCAACTAAAGCTCCCAAAAGACCTCCGCTACCTGAATTAATACTCATGTCAACGGTTAATACGCCTTTTCTGTTAAAGAGAACCTCGTTGTTTGCTGTTGATTTTAGCAGATACTCTATTTCTACAGTAATTGTGTTTCCTAGTGTAGATTTATCCCACCGGTTGATGATAGTGAAAAGTGCCGCGTCTGCTCCAAAAACTTCATGAAATTTACTAAGATTGCTCTCTAAGAACATTTCTGAATCATAGGCGCTTTCGCTTTTAAGTGTCTCCATTGCCAGAAAAGGAGAGATAACATAATATCCTTTTTCGCATAATGGAACAGCCAAAGATGAGTAAAAATATTCTTTAGCTTCCACATTAACTGTACGGTTTATCGGAGGCATAATGAGAATGCTTGTAGGCTTTTCTTCATACATTTTGGGATAATTATCTCCACGAGTGAAGTTCTTTGTCTCTCCGCATGAGGAAAGTAGGAGAATGCACAGACTGAAATATATGATTTTTCTCATTTTTCTACCATTTTAATGATTCTTTCAATAAATACCTTGGATTCAGGATAAGTTGTAATCTCGTTTTTCATCATAGCCAATCCTTCTTCTTTTTTTCCTGTTTGGATAAGCAAGAAGCCATATTCGGCATAAGTTCCGGGAGGTACTACTTTACGAGTACTATTGCTCTGCAAATTAATTAGATTCTCATAGGTTTTCAATAATGCTTGTGTACTTTCGGGTGTTTGTTTTTTATAGTAGTTATAAGAAGTTTTTTCGTAATCTTTCCAGGAATAAAGCGCACTTTCCTGAGTTACACAAGAGCTTAGTGACAAGAGACAGCAAGCCACACAGATTAGTTTTATTTTCATGGCAATTGTATTTTTTTAGTTTCCTGAGCAGAGACGAATATCTCTTTTTCATAAATCACATTACCGTTGTAGGATACCTTTAGGCTTCTTTTTCCTTTTGCAATGGCATACGTATCTCCCTTTATAGTCCCTTTTTTCTCTTTAAGAACTTTGGCATTGAATGTTGTATTATTGTCAATCGTTACCTGAACTTCTCCGTCGTAGTTCTCATTAGCTACAAATAATAGATAGGCCTGATCTGGTAATCCTCTTTCCTGGCTGTAACTTCCTACTTTACAGCTTGTGAAAAGCGCGCAAATGCACACTAATAAGAGAGCAATATATTTTGTTTTCATTATTTTTTCTCCTCAATATAATAGTTAGTTAGATTTGTTTTATCAATGCCACCTTCAATGAAGGTTACGACTGAGTATTCTGTTTGCGGAGTGTCGCCACCAACCATAGAGATAGATATTTCACCAACCTTCTTTCCTGGAAGTTCTATGTTTAGTCCTGTTTGTGGGTTCTTAACCGTTTTTCCTTTTTCTTTTACTATAAATTTATCGCCGACTTCTAAGCCTTGGCTTTTCCCGCCAGAAATAAGAATAGCGTCATTGTCATAGGCCATAAAATAGGATTTCCATGGTCTGTCCATACAGTTATTTATTATATTTTCAACCAGCTTGGAGATAGCCATTGAGATAGCTTTATCACTCAAAGTAGCATCATAGTCAGCTCTTCCGCCTACTCCAAGAGTTTGTTTGGTTTTCTGTTCAGCAGTACCTTTGGCTTCTTCCGAATAAATGATCAGTCCAGTAGAAACATCGACTAAACGGATACTTACAGTTGCTTCTACAATTTGTGTCTTGCTGGTTGAGAAAACTTTAACATCGCCTATGTTTTTTCGTCCAAATTCTGTAATTGAACCAATAATCAGGTAGTCTGCACCAATATTCTGGTATGAATTCCCCGATTTAGACGATTCATTCAGTAACTGATTCAGATCATTCCGTTCCAGTAAAATGAATTTATCCGAAGCGGCCAGCTTAGCCGATAGAATGTCTAATGCTTGTTTTCCCATTGGATCGTTATCCTTGTCATAGAATATTCCTTTGGCATACTGGGTTTCATTTGAAAATCTGGAAATGGCAACTTTCCTTTTAAGTGACTTTTCGGGATGTTTAATCGAAGACTCAGGTTCTACAACCGTTACCTTCCTTTGCGCATAAACTTCTGTTTGCATGAAAGTAAGCAGAAGAACTAAATAAATGACTTTTTTCATGATATTCTTTTTTTGATACTTTATAGTTGTAATCAGCCGTAACTTTACTTGCAACAAAAATATGTATTTATTTAAATATAATGCTGTTATTTAGTCTATTTATTTTATTTGGCTTCTGAAATAATAGTCAGAGAATAATCTTTATATAAACTGATAGGATGTTATTGAATATTAGTCAATAATTATATTGAAAAATTCATAAATCATCTGCCACCTGCTACTAAAATGACACAAAAGCCTTTATATAGGGTGTTTTAACTAGTAGCAGATGATTTTTATCTGCTACTAAATCGTGCTTTATCTGCTACTTTTAGAAGGATCTGCTACTAGTTTTGATGTTATGATACAAATAACATGATAGATTAGCAGCTAGATTTTGTTATTTAATTATTTTCGCTTTTTGATATACTATTTCTTTTCCACCTTTAGTAATAGTCAGATAAGCTGGAGGTGCGTCTTCTTCTCCTATTTCAATTATGCCACATTCGTACACATAATTGCCTGATTTAAAAATATAACTGCAATTTCCTCCGTTTCCGTCAGCTTCAAATTTTCCATTTTGTAGTATAAATTCAGGTTTATCGTTCTTGTTTTGTTGTAATTTCCAGGAAGCATATCTATACTTCTCATGTCCCATATCATCAATTCTTATTCTGTACTTTGAAGTCTCCAGAATGCAAACAGGCATTAAAAAATTTCTCAATGATTCATGTAACGAGTTTTTTTCGGTATTTATCAATTCTTCTAAAATCTTCTTCTCAACTTTAGATTGATAGTTCACTCCAATAAGTTCTCCTTCATAGTTAAGCCACACTTCTCCATTTAATAACATAATACCCCTCCAACCCATTTCAGACCAATCTTCTTTTATTTTCGAGTTAGCAATTTCACTTATAAGTTTATTGTCAAAAACCTCGCTAAAGCGTTTTATAAATTCATCTTTATTCTTGATTTCAGGTATTGGATATTCTCTTTTTAGAGGAAATATAACTTGGTTGGCTATTTTATCTTTGTTCTTAGTTTTAATGGTTTCAATAAAGTTTCGGATAACTTTCTGACTTTTAACACTTAAATCTTGTCCTGATGCTGAGATTAAATCAAGACAAAGAAGTATGATTATCGCTATTTTCTTCATATTGTTTTCTTAATAATTTATTTTTTAATTAGTCCTAATAAACTAGATGTGCGAATGCTTTGACAATATATTCACACATAATATAACTATATTTAAATCTTAAAAATTTAAATATAGTTATATTTTTTCATTAAAAAATAATTAGGTTGAAATTATTACTCAGAATTTTTATATAGTTACTTGAATAGTTAAGATTCAATTGTATAATCTCTATTATACTGAATATTTTACTTTGATCAATTATTCATCTTTTTAAAGACCTGTAAACCTTTGAAAATAGATTTTAATTGATGGATATGATAATCTTTTAGTGTTTGTAAAATCAAGTTTCATTTTACAGACTCTTTATTCTATGGCTATCTGAATTTTTCAGCAACCAGTCTGTAAGTGGGAGTATTTATTCCCAGCTCTTCTCCTTTGGCTATAAAGCTGAAAAGCAGACCATTAACCTCCGATTCATGGCCTTTGCTGATGTCTTTTTGCATGGATGCTGTGCTGGCGGGATCAAGCTTATCAACCACTTTGAGGTTATAGGTTACCAGATCTTCCTGGAAGGTGATGCCAAGAGCTTTGCCAATGGTGGCACTTTCTTGCGATAAACCAATAAATGTATCTCTGTATTTTCCCTCTTTTTGCAGCTCTCCCATGGGAACGTCATAGTATGCACCGGTGCAGGCCATGGCGGAGATGAACGACCATTTCACGAAAGTATCGCGGTTTATATCCTCTGAAATAGGAGCTTTGATGCCACTTTCCTGAAGGTCTTTCTGTACTGCCAGAAGCTTTTCATAGGGCACATTGTCTTCTTTGCGGGCACCAAATACCAGGCGGAAGATGCTTCCCATCTGAGTAATCTCGCCCGGATCGGAAACGAATCCCACAATGTAGATGCATCCGTCGAGAACGGTTACGTTTTTTACCTTGCTTTTTATCTTGGGTCCCGTGCCATACACATTGAGAATAGGTATCACAATGGTGTCTTTGTGGGCAGCTCTTTCAATCAGTTTCGTTACAGAATCAATGGAATATCCTTTTACACAGACAAAGATTACATCGGCTTTATCGGAATATTCCTCAGAGGTGCATGCGTTTACGCGGACGGTATGTTCACCCTTCAAACCGGATTTCAGCATCAATCCGTTCTTACGCATTGCTTTCAGGTGAGCTCCGCGTGCAATACAGGTTACATTGTGCCCTGCCAGGGCCAGAAATGCAGCGATACTTCCTCCCACGCCGCCGGTTCCTATAATCAGATACTTTGTTGTCTCCATTTTATTTCTCTGCAAAAAAAGAAAGGGTTGAAAATTCAGCTAATGTGATTTCAACCCCTTTGATTTTTATTTTTGATATCTTAAAGCGGGCGCTGACAGTTCAGTCTGTATAACTTAATGCCCCGTTACTTTGTTTTTTATACGTTAAAGCGGAAGTGCATAATGTCGCCGTCTTCCACAACATATTCTTTTCCTTCAACACCCAGTTTGCCGGCCTCTTTGATGGCGGCTTCCGAGCCATATTGAATGAAGTCGTTGTATTTGATAACCTCTGCACGGATAAATCCTTTTTCGAAATCCGTGTGAATTACTCCGGCACACTGCGGTGCTTTGCTGCCTTTCAGGTAAGTCCATGCGCGAACTTCCTGTACGCCGACAGTGAAATAAGTCTCCAGATTCAACAACTTATAGGCAGATTTAATAAGTCTGGTTACACCCGATTCTGTTAATCCAATCTCACCAAGGAACATTTCACGTTCTTCGTAAGTTTCAAACTCAGCAATTTCAGATTCTATCTTGGCAGCTACAACAAGTAACTGAGCATCTTCGTCTTTTGTGGCTTCACGAACCATCTCCACATACTTATTTCCACTTACAGCACTGCCTTCGTCTACGTTACATACGTAAAGAACCGGCTTACTTGTGAGCAGGAATAGTTCTTTTGCTATCTTTTGTTCGTCTTTTGTTTCGAATGTAACTGTACGGGCAGACTTTCCTTGTTCTAAAGCCTCTTTGTATTTTGCAAGTATTTCATAAGTCATCTTGGCCACTTTATCGCCGCCAGTCTGAGCTTGTTTCTGTACTTTCTGAAGGCGACTGTCAATAGTGTCCAGGTCTTTCAGCTGAAGTTCGTAATCAATGATTTCTTTGTCACGAATCGGGTTTACATTTCCGTCAACATGTACCACATTATCGTCGTCAAAACAGCGAAGAACGTGAATAATAGCATCAGTTTCGCGGATGTTTGCAAGGAACTTGTTTCCTAATCCTTCACCTTTGCTGGCACCTTTCACCAATCCGGCAATATCCACAATTTCTACTGTGGTAGGTACTACGCGGTTAGGGTGAACCAACTCGGCAAGTTTGTTCAAACGTTCATCGGGAACAGTGATAACGCCCACATTAGGTTCAATCGTACAAAAAGGGAAATTAGCAGACTGAGCCTTTGCGTTGGACAAGCAATTGAAAAGAGTCGATTTTCCCACGTTGGGAAGGCCGACGATACCACATTGTAAAGCCATTCTTTATATCGTTAATTTGTTTTCTTATTCAAACTTTTTTCAGCTTGCAAAAGTACAAATTATTCGGGGGAATACAAAGGATTAGCTACTTACCTTGATCATTAATAATATCTATAAAGAAACATTTACCATTTATTAGTTATATCTTTCTTGTTTGATGTATATCAAACGTATGCTTAGATGTACATCAAAAGGGTGCTTTGATATACATCATAATTATCGTTTGATATAGGTCAAAGAAAAAATATTCTTAATAACTTTGAACGTTTTCCCGGCATGCGTGTATGCTATTCCGGAACTGTTCCTCACTACTTAGTTTACACTTTTAAAAATGAATTTGAACATGAGAAAATTAAAGTATATCGGATTATTGATTGCCTGTTTTGCTTTTCAGGTATCTTTCGCACAAACACCTCAGAAGGTAGTTTCTTTTGTACAAGTAGAGCATAATGCCGAGTGGTATAAGCAGCAAGCTGAAGCATGGAAGAAGGTTCTTTCAAAAGATAAGCACAATGAAGCTGCGTGGGGAAACTATTATCGGGCCACAAAATATGAATTCGTTTGTTCAGAAGGGGAGAAGAACTATGAAAAGATCTACGCCCAATTGGAGAAGATAATGCAGGAAATGAAACGGGCAATGCCGAACTCTTATATGTATAACGTAATGATGTATTACAATGGTGGCGGCGATCTGAATAAAAGTGCTTACATAACTAGAGCTATTGCAATGCGCCCTGACGAAGTGGACTTTTTCCCTGACTATGTATCTTTTGCGATATTGTCGCGGAATGATACACTTCTTACAAACACTTGCAAGAAATGGTACGAAAGCGGAAAATATTCAGTAGGATTGATGAATTATGATTATAACGAGATGGCTGGAATGGAGAAAGATGGCATTATATTTGCCAATGGAGATAATTCAATTTACCCTAAATTGTTACTTCAATATGGCAAGAATCTGTTTAAGGATAAAAAATTAATCTGTCTTCCTTTTTTGTATGAGCAGAATTATCGGGAAAGTGTTCTCAAAGAATTAGGGGTTCCTTCTTTTCCGGGAACGGACAAAGAGCTAAGAGCCAAATATCCCGCTAATAATCAATTGTCATTAGAGATTGCAAAATATATAATTAAATACACGCATCGTCCGGTTTATTTCTCGGCTATGGGAGGGGGTGAGCTTGATTCATTAAAAGACAGCCTTTATTCTGAAGGGTTAGTGATGAAATATTCATCCAAGCCATACGATAATCTGGCGGTAACAAAACGTAATTTTGAACAGACTTTCTTGTTGGATTACCTCAAAGAAAGTTTTACCCCCGACGGTTATAAGAGTGTTGTGGGGCATATTAACCTGAATTATGTAACAGGTTTCCGTTCACTTTTGGAATTCTATCGTGTTACAGGAGATTTAAATAACTACACAAAACTAAAAACTCAGCTTCATGCCATTATTGATAATTATTCTTTTGATAATAGCGATAGTAAAAATGAGTACCTGAAATGCCTTGAACCAAGCGTGAAATGAGGATATTTCACTCATACAAACAAGATACGGACGAAGAATTGATGCGGTGGGTTTCCCAAAAAGACACCAAAGCTTTTGAGGAACTCTACACCCGCTACGCAAGGCGTATGCAAGGATTCTTTATCCGTATGCTTGGATATGATATTGCTAAAGCTGAGGACTTTACACAAGAACTCTTTCTTAAAGTTTATGAAAGCAGAGGTGCCTACGAAGAGGGAAGAACTTTCTCATCGTGGGCCTTCTCAATGGCATATAATCTGTGTAAGAATGAATATCGTCATCGGGATATTGTAGAAAGTCACGAGCAGGAATTGAACTATAATTCCGATGCAACAGAAGAACCAGCTTTCGAACAAATGTATGATCGGGCTGTCTTTGAAAACCAGTTGAGTATCTCTCTCAGTAAACTCTCGGGAGATCAGTTGGCCGCCTTTACCCTTCGGTACAACGAAGAGCTTTCCGTGCAGGAAATTGCCCGGGTGCTCGATTGTCCGGAAGGAACAGTTAAATCGAGATTGCACTATGCATTGCGTAGTTTGTCTCAGTCATTATCCATGTATAACCCAGTAAAACCATAAAAGATGAAAGAAGATGAACTAACTAAATTGGAAGAATCCAGAGATGTAAAGCGAATACTTGAAACATCTAAAGCTCTGTATGATAAGGATAAAGCAGGGAATGCTCCCCGTTCTTTCGATTCATTGATGAAACAAATAGAGCAACGGGAAGGTGCTTCCCGAAAGATGGTGATTTCTCCCTGGTGGCTTGCTGCAGCTTGCCTCATTGGGGTACTGATTGGTTGGAATTTCCCGTTTGACAATGCACCGAAAGATGAAAAACTAGCGGTAAATGATACTGTGGTTGTTACTGAAAAACACACGGATACAATCTATCAGCAGGTTCAGGTTGCGGTGAAAACACTCGAGAGAAAGGAGAGGAGGGAGGCAGTTTCCCCTCAAACAATGCAGGCACAAAAGGTTGTAGCTCCTGTTATGACAACTGAAATTCCGCTTCCAGACCCTAGAAATAGTCGTCCGGCAACGGCAGGTCGCAGCTTGTCTCAGGAAGACTTTCCGGTTCATTTGCTTGTTTCGTTATAGGAAAAGAGAAGGGAGTGGTCTTTTTAATGGTACTTTGGGCGGTAACCGTGCTTTGATATTTTTTATTTTACTTTGCTAAGTGGTTATTATATAGTGCTTTTAGTCAATCATCTATGATTAATTTTCTGCTAAAAGTGATGCATAAACAAATAACAATGGATGAATGATTCTTTTTAGGAATAAGGTCATTCATCCATTGTTATTTTTCCAGAGCAGGAACCTGGTATGATATTTGTTTTGATCTCTAAGGACACAATCGACTCATCAAATAAAATGGGTAGGAATCTGGTATTATATTCGTTTTTAACCTTTTATAAAAATAAGGGTAAAGATCATTTTGCCAAAATAATCTGGAAAAATACTCGTTTTTACTCCTAATCTCTTGGAATAGAATTAGCTGCTTTCTAAAGCATAATCTATAAATATATTTTAATTCCTACTTTTTCAGAAATTTATCAAAGAACTCCAGCGTTTCTTTCTGCATTTCTTTGCTAAAGAAGTGAGGACCATCCCAAAACTTAGTTACAAGTTTGTTCTCGGCATTCTGGCTGTTCCACGTGGAATGGAGGCTTTTATAAGCATCTTTTACACCATTAACAGGAAATAACTTGTCACGCAATCCGTTGAAGAAAAGCATCGGCTTAGGACAAGCAAGGGAGGCCACATCGGGGTAATCCATATAATTGCGGATTCCCGGCACAAGCATTGACCAGGCACTGCCACCTTTATTCTGATTATTCCCCAAAGTCATAAGAGAATCGGTGGTGTTCATCCAGCAAATGGCGGCTCCCACCTTCACTTTATCTGTTGCGGCAGAAAGCATCCACGCACGGTGGGCACCCATTGAGAAACCAAGTGTACCAATTCTGGCGGGATCTACCTCGGGCAATGAGGCAAGAAAATCAACGCTTCTGATATCATCAAACGTAATAACGCCGCACCAGTTATATCCCATCTGCATCAGGTTGCAGGCAAGTGCTTGCTGAGCATCATAGTTTACGCCTTCTTTTCGCCCTCTTTCACCCCAAAACAGGGCATCAATGGAGAGAACCACGTAACCATGCGCCGCAAAATAATCGCCCACGTAGACACTATCGTAACATTGCACCGCCCATTTATCGGCATCCGCCAATACTTCGGGCGATACACCAAAGGGTCTCACCATTTTTTCCTTACCAATCGAGAACTTTGCGCCGTGATCGTGTAGCAGAACAACGGCAGGGTAGGGACCTTTTCCTTTATTGGGAACCAACAAGTAGGCAGGAATGCGGTCGAATCCCGAGATGTTTAATGCAATTTTTCGCGCTTCATACCCGTTTCTCTGCTCTTTTTCCAGCACTTTCATGTCGAAAGGAGCTGTGGGAGGCGCAGGATTCAGGCAGGAAAAAAGGATCTTTCGCCCTTCCTTTTTCCATTTATTGAAATCTTTTATCGGAGACTTTCCCCAAGCCATAGGGTAGGTGAGTGTCTCTTTCATCTTCTGATAAGAAGAGGGCATGTTCTTTTCTACTCCGTAAGGCGTATAATCTTGTGATTTAACCTGTTGTGCTGATAGTTGCAGGCCGAAAAACGGGCATAAGCAAAGTGCAAAAAGTGATTTTTTCATGGTAAAACAGGGAATATATTAGTCTATTTTTTCAGTCTCAACCTGAAAGTCTGAATAAGTTTTAAAGCTGAACGGCACAAACCTGAGCATAGAAAAATCTTCTGAATCGATTCCTCCCGGATAATAAAGTTCCCATTCTTTAATCCATGCATGATGCTTGAATTCTTTGCTGGTTACAATTTCAATTTTCCCTTGTAACATTGTTCCCGTAAATGATTCCGGATTGCAGAAATAAACCGCTGCTTTGCTATTATTCTTAATCTCTTTAATCTTTGCAGAAGAAGTATTGGTTGTGAGATATATAGTAAATTCATTTGATTCTTTTCCATACATTGGAATTAAATGAGGGAACTGTTTCTTATTCCTAAGGTTCAGCATGGCGCGTGTGGAAGGATATCCATTTTCATCTATTGTGGATAGATAAACAACCTCGGCAGATTCTATTACTCCGAGAATTTCTTTCAGTTTTTCTGCTAGTTCCATGATTAATTGGTTTTAAGGTGAAACAAACTATCTTATCATTTTTGAATTCAAGGCTTATAATTTTCTGTAGCTGTATTTAAATCTATAGTTCTTTCTTATTATCTGGCCTAACATTCTTTAGGTTCAGACTGGATCTAATGATTTAAATCACAGTCTGTTGCAGCTATAGTTATAGCTTTTGCCCATAAAAGAAACTTTGAAATAAATCTGTTATCCAACTATCTTGTTTAATCTATTGACATTCTTACTTATCTGCATAAGGTATATCAGTAGATTAAACAAATTTGTTGGATTGAAAGATTTCTTTTTGCGAACAAGATCCTGATCTGTTTTGAATAATTAATAATTTAGAACTGAGTAAATTATCTCTGTTCCCCTTTCTTCCTTATTTATTCGTTTCCTACAAATTAATGAACTTGTTTTACAAAAGAGTCTTTTATGCTTTGCACTGAGATATGTTTCCGTTGAGCTTTATGTTGTATTGCCAACTCACTTTGAAGTATTTGGAAATAACATAAATATAAACCCTCTTATCTCATTGTAATAACCCTTCTATCTCAGATTCTTATCCTATAGCTCTGTCTCTTACGCTCTGTGGGCGTTAAATTATACGCTTTCTATATCAGATTATTATCCCGTAACAGCGCTTTCAATCGTTGATTTTCAACACAATACAGCCTTTTCATATCAGATTATATGCTGTAGCTCTGTCTCTTACGCTCTGTGGACGTTAAATTATACGCCTTCTATCTCAGATCTTTATCCTTTTCTATCTCAGGTTTATTGCTAATTTATCAGTGTGCTTCGAGCCAGTTTTTTCCCCATCCGCAGTCCGCTTTTAAGGGAACGTGCATCTTGTAAGCTCTTTCCATCTCTTCTATCACAATCTTTTCCACAAGTTCTTTTTCATTAAAAGGAACACTGAAGTTAAGTTCATCATGCACCTGAAGAATCATCTTGGCTTGTACATTTTCTTTCTTAAAGCGGTTATAAATGTTTACCATTGCAACCTTGATAATATCGGCAGCACTTCCCTGAATAGGGGCGTTGATTGCATTTCTCTCGGCATATCCACGAACAACTGCATTGCGTGAATTGATGTCCTGAAGGTATCTTTTTCTATGGAATATAGTCTCTACATAACCATTCTTTTTGGCTACTTCGATGCTTTTATCCATGTATTCTTTTACTCTTGGGTAGGTCTCAAAGTAACCATCAATCAGTTCTTTGGCTTCCTTCCTGTCTACCGCCATTCTTTCTGCCAGCCCGAATACCGATATCCCGTATATGATACCAAAGTTTGCCGTTTTTGCTTTGCGGCGCATATCCTTTGTTACTTCAGAAATATCTATCTTATAGACCTTTGCAGCGGTTGCAGCATGAATATCATAGCCGGAAAGAAAGGCATCTATCATGTTTTTGTCCTCACTTAAATGAGCCATAATTCTCAGTTCAATTTGGGAATAATCGGCAGAGAAGAAGGCACATCCTTCATCTGGAATAAATGCTTTGCGAATCTCTTTCCCGTCTTCATCGCGGATTGGTATATTCTGCAAGTTTGGGTTGCTGGAACTTAGTCGGCCAGTCGAAGTAACTGTCTGGTTAAATGACGTATGTATCTTTCCCGACTGAGGATTTATCAACAAAGGAAGCGAATCAATGTAAGTGCTCAACAGTTTTTTCAGTCCACGATATTCCAGAATTTTTTCAACAACTGGGTGCTTGGTTCGCAAGCTTTCAAGTACATCTTCCGAAGTAGAGTATTGTCCTGTTTTGGTTTTCTTCGCCTTTTCCACCACCTTCAGTTTTTCGAAGAGCACTTCTCCTACTTGTTTGGGTGAACTGATATTGAATTCCATGCCGGCCAATGAGAAAATGTCTTTCTCTATTTCGTTCATTCTTGCAGTGAAATCCTCGGATGTTTGCTTAAGTGCTTCGAGATCCAACTTCATTCCATTCCGTTCAATGTAAGCAAGAACCGGAACAAGTGGCATCTCTATGTTATAGAATAAATCTTCAATACCATTTTCTTTTAATTCCTTCTCAAGAATATTTTTTAGCTTCAAAGTAACATCGGCATCTTCACAAGCATACTTGTAAACTCTCTCGGGGGAGAGGTCGCGCATGTTAAGTTGATTTTTTCCTTTTGCACCAATTAGCTCGTCAATGTGAATTGTTTTGTAATTGAGATAAATTTCGGCAAGGTAATCCATCCCGTGCCGGAGCTCGGGTTGAAGAACATAGTGCGCCACCATTGTGTCGAAAAGTTTTCCTTTTACTTCGATGCCATAATTTTGGAGCACCAGCATATCGTACTTGATATTTTGCCCAACTTTGAGTGATTTCTCATTTTCGAAGATTGGGCGAAGCTCATTAACAATTTTTAGCGCTTCCTCTCTTTTTGGAGGAACCGGAATATAAAATGCCTGGTTTTCGGCCACGCTGAAGCTCATTCCCACCAATTCTGCACTGATTGGATCGGTTCCAGTGGTTTCCGTGTCTAGACTGATGATGTTATGTGTCAGCATATTTTGAATAAAAACACGCCTTTTCTCTTCATTATCAATTAGTTGGTAGTCATAATCAAGTGTTTCTAGCCCTGTGAGATTTGAATATTTTTCTTCTTCTTTCCCATCGGGCGTGAAAATTGCAAAGAGATCGCCTTGCTGAGGAACCACGTTTACCTGTTTTTTCTCCGTTTTAAAAATTCGCTCCATCAAGTTACGAAATTCTAATTCTTCGAAAATTTTTCTCAGTTCTTCCTCGTTCGGTTCTTCACGAACAAGTTCGTCCATTTTCAATTCAATGGGAACATCAATTTTTATAGTCGCCAGGAATTTTGAGAAAGTGATCATCTCCTTGTTGGTTTCCACTTTTGTTTTCAGTGCACCTTTTAGTTGGTCTGTATGTTCAAGCAGATTTTCTATGCTGCCAAATTCGGCAATTAATTTTAGAGCCGTTTTTTCTCCTACACCGGGACAGCCAGGAATATTATCTGAAGCGTCGCCCATCAGACCAAGCATGTCAATAACCTGGGCAGGGGAGGAGATATCATATTTAGCTTTCACCTGTTCCACTCCCAAAACTTCGAATTCTTTATCTCCGTATTTGGGGCGGTACATGAAAACATTATCGCTTACCAACTGTCCGTAATCTTTATCGGGAGTCATCATGTAAGTTTTGATTCCTTTTTTGCCGGCTTCAGTGGCAAGAGTGCCGATTACATCGTCGGCTTCGAAACCTGAAACCTCAAGAATCGGTATGCGGTATGCACGAATAATGTCCTTTATAATTGGTACAGATAGACGAATTGCCTCAGGAGTTTCTTCGCGTTGTGCCTTATATTTCTCGTAAGCTTCGTGTCTGAAAGTAGGTCCGGAAGGGTCGAAAGCGACACCAATATGTGTAGGATTTTCCTTTTTAAGAACCTCTTCAAGCGTGTTTACGAAGCCTAAAATTGCGGAAGTATTAAAGCCTTTTGAGTTAATTCTCGGGCTTTTAATAAATGCATAGTAGGCTCTGTATATAAGCGCGTAAGCGTCTAAAAGGAACAATTTATCTTTCTGATTCATAATCTTTTGAATTTTTCTTTGGTAAAAGTACAAAAAAATACCATATTATTGGTTTTATTATTACTTTTGTGGTTAAATCGTATTTTGTATGGACAAATTATCTCAGATTAAGTCTCCTATTATTTTAGATCTGGAGCAGTTTAAAGAGCTCTTTAATAGTTCGTTGGATAATTCAAACCCGTTGTTACAAGAAGTACTTTCGCATATCAAACAACGGAAGGGGAAGATGATGCGTCCAATTTTAGTCCTTTTGATTGCCCGTTTGTTGGGGAAAGTTTCCTCGTCTACACTACATTCTGCTGTATCTTTGGAACTCCTTCACACAGCCAGTCTGGTTCATGATGATGTGGTTGATGAGAGTTCGGAACGGCGCGGACAGGCTTCTGTAAATGCTTTGTATAATAACAAAGTTTCCATTCTGGTGGGCGATTATTTACTTGCAACTTGCCTTATTCAGGCTGCTTTTTCTTGCAATAATGAGGTGATCAGAGTGGTTTCAAAACTGGGGCAGGACTTGTCTGAAGGTGAACTTTTACAGCTTTCAAACGTGAGTAATTCTGAGATTACTGAGTCAGTATACTTTGATGTAATCCGGAAAAAGACCGCTGCTTTGTTTGCTGCCTGCACTCATACTGCTGCTTTATCTGCAGGAGTTTCTGCTGAAAAAGTAGAGATGGCCAGATTATTCGGCGAATATACCGGAATCTGCTTCCAGATTAAAGACGATATTTTTGATTATTATGATGATCGGGAGGTAGGAAAACCAACCGGTAACGATATGCGTGAAGGCAAACTAACACTTCCTGCTATTTTTGCTATAAACAATGCTCAAAGTGCTGAGTGGAAAGAGCTTGCAGCCAAGATTAAATCGGGCTCTGCAACCGATGAAGAGATAAAGGAAATGATTGATTTTTCAAAGCAAAACGGTGGTATTGAGTATGCAGCGAAAGTGATGCTTGAGTATCGTTTGAAGGCTCTTCAGTTACTGGAAAGTTATCCTGATTCTGAGATTAAGCAGTCGCTGGTTTCTTACCTTGATTACGTGGTAGATCGAAATAAGTAAGGTAAAACCCCGCCGGAGTTAAGCCATTTTATCCTTTAGTTTTTGATAAAAGGAGTAGACTTAATTTATATAAGGCGTAGAGCAAGTTCATATAAGGTGTAGACCTTTTATCTGATTTCCCGCCGGAAATTACCTTAACTCCCGAGACGTATCTATTTAACTCTATATATAAAATCCCCTGATTCTCTTCTTTAAAAGAAGAAATTCAGGGGATTTCTTTTTGGCTTTATACTTATTTTCAGGCGGTGTTCGCCTTACTGATTTGGCTTAGAAGAATTTGATTTCCTCACCTTTGATGTCAGAAAGTAAAAGGTTGGCAAGGCGACTTGTACCCAAACGGAAAAGCTCGTTGGTTAGCCATTCTTGTCCCAGAATCTCTTTTACGATGCTGTAGTATGTAAGGGCATCGTTAACAGTATTAATGCCTCCAGCGGGTTTAAAACCGATCTTATTTCCAGTTTCTTCGTAGTATTCCTTGATAGCCTCACACATTACGTATGCAGCCTCAGGTGTTGCAGCTGGGTTCTCTTTTCCTGTAGATGTTTTAATGAAATCGGCGCCTGCATAGATGGATAGGATAGAGGCTTTCTTGATGTTCGAAGCACTGCCAAGAGCACCTGTTTCGAGGATCACTTTCAGGTGATTTTCCTTGCAGGTATCCTTTAATTCCTGAATCTCATCACACATTGTTTCGTAGTCTCCGCTGAGGAATTTACCAACAGAGATAACAATATCTATCTCATTTGCACCATCCATAATGGCCATTGCCGTTTCAGCAATCTTCACTTCTATAAAGGTTTGCGAAGAGGGGAATCCGCCGCTTACAGCAGCAATCTTAACTCCGTCGGCCTCCAGAGTATCACTTACAACTTGTGCCATATTGGGATAAACACAGATCGCGGCAACATTGTCAAGGTCTCCGTATTCATCGGCAAACTTATTCACTTTTTCAGTGAATTTCATTACGCTGTCTTCGTTGTCTGTAGTCTTAAGAGTGGTAAGATCAATACAGTGGAAGAGGAATTTCTTTACTTCAGGTGTGTTGTTTTTGGGTACTTTATTCGCAATTATAGCGGCAACTTTAGCCTTAATATCGCTGTCGTTTATCTCGGTATTGTACTTCTCTAAAGCAATTTCATACTTACTTTTTTCTACTTCATTATTTTCCATTATCTGTAAGTTTAGGATTGTTTATATGTCTTTCGTTATCTCTTTTTGTTTTCTTTTCCAGGTTTCTTTTAAATGCCTCGGTGAGGTCTACACCTGTCTGGTTTGCCAGACAAAGAAGTACCCAAAGCACATCGGTCATTTCATCGGCCAGGTTGCATTCTTCGCCCTCTTTAAAGGACTGATCTCCGTATTTACGAGCAATAACCCGGGCTAATTCTCCCACTTCTTCGGTCAGAATTGCCATATTTGTGAGCTCGCTAAAGTAGCGCACTCCGTATGTTTTAATCCACTTGTCGACCTCTTTTTGTGCTTCTTCCAGTGTCATTATTCCTTGTTTTTAGTGTCCATCCAGATTGTTACCGGACCGTTATTTAAAAGCTCCACTTTCATGTCGGCGCCAAACTCGCCTGTGCCCACTTCCTTTCCCAGAGAAATGCTTAATTCATTGCAGAAAGTCTCGTAAAGAGGCACGGAAATCTCGTGTTTTGCCGCCTTGATGTAGGAAGGGCGATTCCCTTTTTTAGTTGATGCATGAAGTGTAAACTGGCTGATAACAAGAATTTCTCCGTCAATATCAAGCACAGATTTGTTCATCACTCCATTTTCATCGTCAAAAATTCTCAGGTTGACGATCTTTTTGCATAGCCATTCTATGTCTTCCTGCCCATCGGCTTCCTCAATGCCCACCAGTACCAGCAATCCCTCTTTAACAGCAGATTTGCATGTCCCGTTAATCGTGACAGAGGCATGGCTGACGCGTTGTATTACAGCTCTCATTTTATAAAATTTCTTGTTTGTCGCGAAAGGCAAAGTTAGTAATTCTAACTTTATTTTGATAAGTTATCCAGGATATTTTTAGCTTTAGCCTCGCCAACAATGGCCGAAAGCTCTTCAATAGAAGCTTCCTGAATGCGTTTTACGCTCTTGAATTCTTTTAGAAGAGCGGTTTTTGTCTTTTCTCCGATGCCTTTTATTTCATCGAGAGCCGACGTAGTTTGCCCTTTGCTTCGTTTATTTCTGTGGAAAGTAATGCCAAAACGGTGCGCTTCATCGCGTAAATGCTGAATTACTTTGAGGCTTTCTGAGTTTTTATCCAGATAAAGAGGGTAGGGATCGCCCGGGAAGAATATCTCTTCCAGCTTTTTGGCAATACCAATCAGCGTAACACGACCAGTTAGATTAAGCTCATTAAATATCTTCTGAGCCGAACTTAGCTGCCCTTTACCACCGTCTACGATGACTAACTGAGGTAATGGCTGCTCTTCTTCTAATAATCGCTTATATCGCCTGTAAACAATCTCTTCCATAGATGCAAAGTCATTAGGCCCTTCTACAGTCTTAATGTTGAAGTGGCGATAGTCTTTCTTTGATGGCTTAGCTTTCTTAAATACTACGCAGGAAGCAACCGGATATGCGCCCTGAATATTAGAGTTATCAAAGCATTCTATATGCATTGGAAGGTCTTTCAGGTGGAAATCGCTCTGCATCTTCTTCATAATCCTGATGCTGCGCTGTTCCGGATTCAGCTTTTCAGCTTGTTTTAACCGGTCTACCTTGTATTGCTTCACGTTCATCTGCGAAAGTTCAAGCAGTTTCTTTTTATCCCCTCTCTGTGGAACGGTGAAAACAACATTATTGAGTTCTATGTCCATCTCAAAAGGAACAATTATTTCCCGTGAAAGGCTCTTATATCTTTCGCGCATTTCTATAATACCAAGAGATAGTAGTTCTTCGGTAGTCTCGTTAAGACGCTTTTTGTACTCGAAAGTAAAAGCCTGATTAATGCTTCCGTTGGTAATATGCAAGTAATTGATAAAGGCCGATTTCTCATCGTCGGCAATAGAGAATACGTCGATATTGTGAAGAATAGAGTTTACGACTTCTGATTTTGCACGGTAATTCTCTATTAATTCATACTTCTCCTTTACTTTCTGCGCCTCTTCAAACTTTAAATCCATTGCTAAATCTTGCATCTTCTGGAATAAAGATTTGCTTATTTCCTGAGTATTCCCCTTCAGAATCTCTTTAACCCCTGCAATATTCTTTAAATATTCATCGTGCGTCATTAATCCTACGCAAGGGCCTGCGCAGTTTTTAATATGGTATTCCAGGCAGACTTTGAATTTGCCCGCACGAATATTCTCGGGAGTAAGGTTTAAATGGCAGGTTCTGATGGGATATAAGTGCTTTACAAGGTCTAGCAAAGCGTTCATTGACGGTGCGTGGCTGTAAGGGCCGTAATAAGTGGAGCCGTCGCGGATTACTCTTCTTGTTTTAAAGACACGGGGAAAATATTCATTGCTTACGCAAATAGAAGGGTAGGTTTTATCGTCTTTTAGGAGTACGTTGTAGCGGGGCTTGTATTTCTTTATCAGATTATTTTCCAGCAATAATGCATCTTCTTCTGTATTTACTACTATATAGCGAATATCTGCAATCTTGCTAACCAGAATCCTTGTCTTTCCTGGTTCGTGCTCTTTGCTGAAGTAGGAATAAACCCTTCTTTTAAGATTTTTAGCCTTTCCAACATAGATAATGGTACCTTCAGAGTTTAAATACTGATAAATTCCAGGTCCTTCAGGAAGATTCTGTACGATCCCCTTTAAATAATCTGAAGTATTTAGCTCCTGAGGTTCCATTATTTATTTGTTTTAGCTAATTAAAGAACTAAAACGGCTTCAATATTATCTTCTTCGCTGAAGATTGCACGTCCGTTCAACTCTTTTAATTCAATGATGAAATTTACATAAACAGCTTTTGGATTAAATCTCTTGGTTAATTTAATAGCTGCTTTCATTGTTCCGCCTGTAGCAAGTAAGTCATCGTGCAGTAAAACTACATCGTCTTCACAAATTGCGTCCTTATGAACCTGAATGGTATCGGTGCCGTATTCTTTATTATAACTTTCTTCCAAAGTTTCTGCAGGCAGTTTACCCGGTTTACGGATAGGCACAAATCCTGCGCCTAATCTCGCAGCCAGAATAGGGCCCATAATAAATCCTCTTGATTCTATACCTGCAACTATTGTTATGCCTTTGTCCTTATACATTTCGTATAATTCGTCTGAAAGTTCCTTTAAACAATCAGGGTCTTTAAACAGTGTAGTTTCATCTTTAAACTGAATCCCGGGAATAGGGAAATTGGGTACATTTCTAATGCTCTTAATAAGCTTTTCTCTGTTCATAGCCAGTATTTTAGTTGTTCTTTATTAATTTAATTGTTTCACGTGAAACGGGGCCTCTTATTTCCTTAAAAGTACCAGTAATACGTTTATATCGCTTGGAGAGATGCCGGGGATTCTGCTTGCCTGAGCAATGGTCTCCGGATCAATCTTGATAAGCTTTTGTCTTGCCTCTGTAGAAATAGAATTGATGGAGTTATAGTCAAACTTTCCTCTAATCTTGATTGTTTCCAATCTTTCAATTTTGTCGGCAATTAATTTCTCACGATTGATGTATCCTTCATACTTAATCAAAATCTCTGCAGCTTCTTTTATTTCTTCTTCTCTTTCTTCAATCTTGTTTAGCTCTTCTTTGAAGGCAGGTATATAATTCGAGATGCTTTCAAGAGTAATCTGAGGACGATTAATCAAATCAATCAGTTTGCATCCTTGTCTCAAAGGTGTTGTTCCAAGGTTTTCAAGAGCGTCATTTATAAAAGCAGGCTTTGCAGAATAATCGCGTGCAAAATCCATAATGCGTTTTATTTCTTCCCTTTTCTTAGTTAATAGAGCATAGCGGTCGCTCTTTGCAAGACCAAGGTTGTAAGATCTTTCAGTTAATCGCATATCAGCATCATCCTGACGGAGTAAAATGCGGTATTCAGCTCTTGAAGTAAACATTCTGTAGGGCTCATCAACTCCTTTTGTTACCAAGTCATCGATTAAAACGCCAATATATGCTTCATCTCTTCCTAAAATGAAAGGTTCGCCACCGTGACAATTCTGGTGTCCATTTATTCCGGCAATGATTCCTTGTCCGCCGGCTTCCTCGTATCCGGTTGTTCCGTTAACCTGTCCCGCAAAGAATAAGTTTCCAATTATCTTCGATTCCAACGTATGTTTTAATTGAGTAGGGTCGAAGTAATCATATTCAATGGCGTATCCCGGACGATATAGAACTAAATCTTTAAATGCAGGGATTTTTTTCAGAGCTTTTATCTGAATATCTAATGGAAGAGAAGACGAAAAGCCATTCAAATAGAGCTCTTTCGTAGTTTCTCCTTCAGGTTCAAGGAATAGCTGATGTTGTTGTTTATCTGGGAAAGTAACAATCTTAGTTTCTATACTAGGGCAATATCTAGGTCCAATACTTTGAATCTGTCCGTTGAATAGGGGAGAATCTGGTAATCCATCTCTTAAAACCTGGTGCACTTCTTCATTGGTATAGCATGTCCAGCATTCCAATTGTTTCAAATGCTTTGTCGGAGTAGTCATATATGAGAATTTATGGAAATCAGTCTCTCCATCTTGGGTTCCCATTAATTCATAATTCACACTTCGCCCGTCTATACGAACCGGAGTTCCTGTTTTCATCCTCCCGAACTTAACACCCTGTTTTGCGATGGATTCGGTTAAAAGATAAGATGCTGGTTCGGCCATTCTTCCTCCGGGAAGTTGTGTTTTGCCAATATGCATCAACCCGTTCAGGAAAGTTCCTGCTGTGAGAACAACACATTTGGCCCGGAATTCAACATCCATATAAGTCTTTAAACCTACAATTTCTCCGTTTTCAACGATGATTTCCTTAACTGTGTCTTGCCAGATGTTGAGGTTTGGTATATTTTCCAAAATCTCTCTCCAGGTCCAAATGAACTTATTTCTATCACATTGGGCACGTGGGCTCCACATTGCAGGCCCTTTTGACCGGTTAAGCATGCGGAATTGTATAGCAGTTTTGTCTGTTACTAATCCCATATAGCCACCTAAGGCATCAATTTCACGGACAATCTGTCCTTTAGCAATACCACCTACTGCAGGATTGCAGCTCATCTGGCCAATTTTATTCATGTCCATCGTGATAAGGCATGTCTTTGATCCTAGATTTGCGGCCGCAGCTGCAGCCTCGCAACCGGCATGTCCCGCTCCGATAACAATTACGTCGTACTTAAAATCCATTGATTTATTCTATTTTACGCCGCAAATTTACGAAAAATACTTAGTATGTTTAGTGAATGAATGGAAAAGAATTGGAATGTAAGTTTATTGTAGAAAGGGAATAATTATGTGTGAACCTCTGATTAGTGGCAGATAATCATGTTTTGTAGCAGATGAAAAAACATCTGCCACCTCTGAAACGAGTATCAAGAAAGAGTTTCTCTTAAAATAGTGGGAGGTGACAGATGCTTTGGAAAAAATAAAGGTTCTTCGTCACTTTAGGTGCAAGTTATTCAGATAAAAGTCTTTATTCATAGGCATTTCAAATGTTTTTCTATCTTGAATATTATGCCCCGTTATCTAAAGTCATGATATTGTCAAAAGTTGTGATAAAGGGAAGTTCTATTGAAATTTCTAACAACCTCTATAATTAAGCCATCTAAAGATTTGTATCTATCTGATTATCAGAGAATGAAGTGTTTAAAAAGTTGTAGATATGCTTGAAAATCAGTATCTTTAAGCTGACCAAAGCATCAAGACTCCAATGAATCAAAGCATATCTACAGTTGGCAAAGTTACTACAAATAAGCCTATTTACGTCAATGTTAACAAAAAGAAATCAACTATATCTTTTAAACTTCATATTCCCCATTATCGCCAGGATAGAGTCTCTATAAGTGGAAAATCGTACACTGTAGAATTGTCCCGTAACTCTAATAGTAGCCGCTGTCCGGCCTGTGGTTGTTTGAGTCAAAGCTTACATGGGCACTATATACGCCAACTTCAGGGCTCAGAAATATTTAATCATCCCCTGACTCTACGGGTCAAAACCCGCAAATTTCGTTGCCGAAATGAGCATTGTCTCCGCAAGGTCTTTAGTGAGGACCATTCCTGCCTGGCTTCTCCCTATGGCCGCAACACTCTGGAGGTAGAGGAACGTATCCGTGAAGTATCTCTAAAAGTCACATCCCGTACTGCCAGTGAGCTTTTACACGGGCAGAACATCTTCTGCAGTCAATCTGCCTGTCTACGGAGTGCTCACAAGGAATTGCCCTCAAAAAGTAGTAATTCTCTACCTGTGGCTATAGGTATAGATGACTTTGCACAGAAGAAAGGGCATATATATGGGAGTGTTATTGTAGACCAGATGACCCATCGTCCCATTGCGGTACTTCCTTGCCGGGAGGGGGATGAATTAGAGCAGTTCTTGCGAAATAATCCTCAGATACAATATATAACCCGAGACCGGGGGCGAAACTTTGTTGAAGCTATTAATCGTATCCTACCCGGTGTTACCCAAATCTGTGACAGATTCCATTTGATAAAGAATCTGGTGGATGCTCTGACGGAAGAAATAGCCTCATTATCGCGGCTAAGTGTACATAAGCAAACTTATTCTTATCCCTCCACGGAAGAATGCAGAACCAAAATCATGGAAGCTCTTTATGGCCTGGGGGATGCCAGACATCGACATAAACTGAACCTGTTTGTGCAAGCAGATAGCCTTATCAGAAAAGGAATGAGCATTTCAGAAACAGCCCGCCAATTAGGAGTGCATTCACAGGTTATCTGGCGTTTGGTACGTCACCATACAGGCAAGGATTATATGTCTGCGCAGCAAAAGAGTATATTAAAACATGTCGATGAACTGGCTTTGGAAATCAGCCATGGATGTACGGATATAAAGAAATTGAAGAAGAAAATGGAAAGCAAAATGGATACGATTGCAATCTCGGCTGCCACGATAGGAATCAGAAACAAAATAAAGCAAGAGCTACGGGAAATCAGGAAATATAACAAAAATATAGCTGAAAGGAAAAACAAAAAACATGCATCAATAAGGAGTATACGGAGATTTATATTGAAAGGGGAATCCGCCGTGCAAAGTCTTACTGCTTTATTGAAGAATCCATTAATAAAACAGGTCATAACATTAGGATTGAGATTCAGGGAAATGATAAAAGGAAATCCCAAGCAATGGTCTCTGGAAAATTGGATAAAACAGGCTATGGAATGTGATTCAAAAGCCATGAAGACATTTGCTTGTGGAATAAAAGCAGACCAACAAGCGGTGCAAAATGCAATGGATATTTATTTGAACAACGGACTCTTGGAAGGAACTGTCAATAAAATAAAGGCCATCAAAAGGCAGATGTTTAATAGGGCAAGCTATAGACTACTTAATGTCAAACTCATTGCGTTTAAAACCTAATAGCTTGCACCTAAAGTGACGAAGAACCAAATAAAATTTGCTTGAAAAGGGTGAGGACTCTATTTCTTTTTAGAAATTTTAGTCCTTCAATAAAGCCAGTGCTTTATTCTCTGCGGCTTCCATTATTTCGCGCTCACCTTCTCCTTTGTCATTAATACCACATAGATGGAGGATTCCATGGATGATTGTGCGATGAAGTTCTTCATCATAAGTGGTTTTAAATTGCTCTGAATTGCTTTTAACCGTATCCAGACTGATAAATATATCTCCAGATAAGACATTGTCTTCACAATAATCGAAAGTGATTATGTCTGTGTAATAATCATGCTGAAGGTATTCACGATTTACTTCGAGAATTTTTTCATCAGAGCAGAAAATATAGGCGATTTCACCAATTTTCTTTTCATGCATGTTGGCCACTGCTTTGATCCACGAAGTGGTTTCTCTTTTTTTTATGACGGGCATTTTAACTCCGTCTGTTTGATAACTTATAGCCATAGATTTATTTAATAAAAGAAAAAATAACAAACTGAAATTGCAGCAATTACTCCGGCAAGATCCGCAATTAACCCGCAAGCTACTGCATGTCTTGTCTTTCTGATTCCTACACTACCAAAATATACTGCAAGGATGTAGAATGTGGTGTCAGTAGAACCTTGAAATATACATGAAAGTCGTCCCACAAAAGAGTCGGCTCCATATGTTTTCATTGCATCTACCATTAATCCACGTGCACCACTTCCGCTTAAAGGTTTCATCAGAGCGACGGGGAGTCCGCCTACAAAACTTGTGTCTAAACCGCTAAGCTTAAATAGATATTCAATTCCCTGAATAATCAGATCCATAGCGCCTGATGCTCTGAATACGGCTACACCCACAAGAATTGCCACCAAATAAGGAATGATTCTTACTGCCGTGGAGAATCCTTCTTTTGCACCTTCCACGAAAGTTTCATATACATTTATTTTCTTTCTGATTCCTGAAGTCAGAAAGGTAAGAATTACCGAAAAAAGAAATATATTAGCAAAAAGCGTAGAATAAGTACTTATCTCTTCTTTCGACATAGCACTAAAAAGGTAGATAACCCCTCCAATGAATGTGCTTATTGCACCGATAAAAGCTAAGATTGTTTTGTTAAACAGATTAATTCTCTGGAAAAGGCTTACAGATATTACACCGGCAATAGCAGCGCAAAAAGTAGCAATCATGATTGGGATGAAAATATCCGTTGGCTGGGCAGCTCCTAGTTGTGCCCGGTAAACCATAATGCTGATAGGAATCAATGTTAATCCCGAGGTGTTAAGCACAAGAAACATAATCATTGGATTGCTTGCTGTCTTTTTATCCTTGTTTAGTTCTTGCAATTCTTTCATTGCTTTTAACCCCAGAGGCGTGGCGGCATTATCAAGTCCCAGCATATTTGCCGAGATATTCATAAAAATAGCTCCCATTACCGGATGTCCTTTGGGGATGTCTGGGAATAATTTGCAGAATACTGGGCTAAGCCAACGGGAAAGAGTTGCAATTAATCCCCCTTTTTCTCCAATTTTCATTATACCTAGCCAGAGGGAGAGTATTCCCGTTAACCCTAAAGAAATATCAAATGCCGTCTTTGAAGAACTGAAAGTGGAATTCATAATTTCAGTAAAGACCTGAGTGTCTCCTAAAAAGATTAATCTTATCAAAGCTACGACGAACGCAATTACGAAGAAAGCGATCCAGATGTAATTTAATACCATATTATGCACTATTAATAGAATTTTGCAAAATTAGGAATATGTTTTCAGTTATTATCGTTTTTCTGTTGTTTTTGTGACACTATTATACGGGAATAGTGATTTTTATATTAAATCCAGGCTATAATTGTTGTTGAGCTATCTCTGAGTTTTTGTATTGATTAATAGTTCTTCTTGCTAAATCTCTCTTTTCTTATTCCAATTTCATGGTTATGAATGGAATTAAATCATTTAATGATTTGATATTGTACATAAAAACTTCTGTTCAAATTCCATTGTTCCTCTCTCTGTTAAAACTGCTAAAGTGCTCAATAGAAAAGTGACGTTTGAAATGTTATCTGACTTAATTCTAGTTGGCTAAGGATGCGGTCTAGCGTTGCCTTTTTATTGAAGATAGTTACAACTATCTATATAGATTTTTGTGTGTATATCTGTTAGCTGGGTAATTTTAATCTGCCCATTTAGACATCAGGTTCTTAATTATCTAGTCTGTGTTTAAATGTATTACAATTAGTTTTTATAATTTACTTCTGTTTTAATGTTTTATATATAATTACATTATACAGTTGATTATTTCTTTGCTGATGATATTTAATCCCTTCAAAAATAGAATTGTTTATTCTTAGCTATCTATCAATCATATGTTTTATTTATATGTTTGAAAAAATAACTGTATTTATATGTGGTATTATTTAATTTGTTAATTTTAAATTAGTTCTTATTTAAATAAAGATTTGCTAAATAAACGTTAATTATAACCGAATAAACCCAAAATGTACCGCATAATGCGTATGTGTAATTATTACGTTTTTTTTTATTTAATTAATAGTATATATTTGACTCATATCTCTATTCTATACTTTGAATTTAATTATTGATACAGATTTATAAACTACTAATTATTTAGCTTGGATTTTAAGATTTATGAATGCAAATATTAAGGTGTTAGTATTTTGATTTATGTAAAATGTTATATGTAAGGTATTTATAAGTAGATGGCGCGATTTTAATCATTTTGTTTAGTAGCAAAATTAATAATAGTTTTTATAGATACATATTTGAATTTTAAAGATAGTTAGTTATTAATATAATTTTTTCCTGTTTTAAAAAGTAGCATGTTTGTTTTGTCAGAATGATTGTAAAGTGTTAATTTAATAAACTTAGCTATATACTATTTGAATAATAAAAAGTTAATATTGAAAAATATTAAGTTATATAGAACATAAATACATTGATAGTTGTTAATTTAATGTCTCTGATTTTAATATAACTATAATGTAATATATGATTGATTATATAAAGACTTATTCCTAAATCATAA
The DNA here is from genome assembly GCF_963676325.1 of uncultured Bacteroides sp. Lineage (NCBI taxonomy): Bacteria > Pseudomonadati > Bacteroidota > Bacteroidia > Bacteroidales > Bacteroidaceae > Bacteroides > uncultured Bacteroides sp. The sequence continues at coordinate 33,900 of NZ_OY781099.1, read as the reverse complement.
ATATATGTTCCTGAATCTTATATTCATTGTTTTTAGTATTACATTATATAATAATGATTAATATATTAGCCGTTAATTAAATCTTTATAACCTTAAACATATTAAACAGAAAAACATATGCAAAGTCTATTTAAACAGTTTGTAGCGCAGTTAGGTTTGTTAAAAGAAAAGGGTACCCTTCAAGCCGATGTTATTGCTGGTCTAGGCCATTCTATGATTAATTTAAATCAAGAAGCGCATATTTATAAAACGGTACTTTATAATTTGGATTCTAAACAAATCTATTTAGATTCCTCTTTGTCACTAATAAAGCTTAGTTCTATGGTCGGAACTAATACCACTTACTTATCAAATTCTATTAATAAGTATTTTGGTTGCAATTTCAAAACTCTAATTAATAGATATAGAATTGAATACTGCAAAAACTTGTTGGGAACTAGTCCTATATCTGTCTCAATAAAAGAGATCTCAAAAGAATGTGGATTTTCTTCTGTTAGTGCGTTTTATGCATCATTTAAAAAAATAACAGGCATTTCTCCGGTACAATATCGGATGCTGATAATTTATAGAAATGAGGCAAATGTAGAACCAGAAAAAGAATTGTAATTTACTATTACCTAATTATAAATTGTTATGAAAGAGCGTTATAATTTGTTTAGTTGTGCGCATCAGGTAAGGATGCCGACTATAGAAAAAGTATTTGTTAACCGGGTTTATAATAGAAGAAATACAAATAATGTATTTTATTAATGGTTTTATAAATATAAAAATTGTTGTAACTATGAGAAAAAAGTATTTCCTTACAAAGTTGGCTATCTTTGGATTTCTGGCTTTGGGTACAGCTACTACATTTGTAGGTTGTAAAGATTACGATGGCGACATTACTGAATTACAAACTCAGATTAATGCGAATAAGGCTGATTATACTTCAGTCTTGAATGACAAACTTGCTGCGGTAAACTCACAGATTACTGCATTGCAGGGGACTCAGACAGCTCTTCAGGCAACTGTTGCAACTGCGCAGACTGCAGCTACCGCTGCTAAAACTAGTTCTGATGCTGCTGCTGCCGCTGCCGCTGCTGCTCAATTAGCTGCTGCACAAGCAAAATTAGATGCTATTAATAACGCTGCTGCTGCTTTAGCTACTGTTAAAACCGAATTGGCAACTAGAATCTCAACTTTGGATGCTAAGTTTGAAAATTTGAAGAGTACAACAGTTACTAAGGAAGAATTAGCTGCTATAAACACTAGTCTATTAACTGAATTGGCTAATGCTAAGTCGGCTATTGATGCTAAGATTGGTACTGTAAGTGCTCAAATTGATGCAGTTGATTCAAAGTATAATACGATTGTTAGTACTTTGGCTACAAAGAATGAGGTTGAAGTTTCTCTTCAAACACTTAAAACGGAACTTGCAGCTATGAATCTCCAGCAATCAACTTTTACTGCTTATCAGAAAGTTGTAAATGATCAATTTGCTGCTCTTAAATCAGAGATTACTAAAATCAATGGTGATGTTCCTGCAGATTCGGCAAGAATTTCAGCTCTTGAGAAAAAAGTTGGAACTCTGGAAGCAACATTAACTACAGCAATAGCAACTGCTAAATCTGAGGCTATTGCAGCAGCTGTTGCAGCTGATACTCAAATGGCAGCATCTTTGCAATCAATGTGGGTGGCTTACACAAATGCTACACTTGATAATTTTATCAATGTAACATATAAACCAGAAATGGAAGCAATTCACAATGAATTAGAAGATCTATCTGCTAAGATTAATACAGTGTTGAATACCATGAATGCAATCTTCTCTCACAGATTGACAAGCATGGCATTTGTACCTCAGCTTTATAGTGAAGGTATTCCAACTATTTACATGTTTAAACTGAATTATACTGAGTTAGGAAAGACTACTCCTCTGACTGCTTATAATCATCCTTATGTAAAATATCGTATGAATCCATCTGGCGTAATGCTTAGTGATATCAGCGCTTTCGATTATACTGGAGAAAAAGCTGTAACAAAGGCATTAGGTAATGATCCTGCTGCTCCAATATCAGTAGCTTCTGCTGAAAGTCTTGAAAACGGAGTTTTAACTCTTAAGTTAAAAAGAAATGAATCTGTAGCATTTGCAAGTTGCCCTGAATTTAACATCGTATCTTTAAAGGCTACATTGGCTAACAAGGCTCTTACTTCTACAGAACAGGAAGGAAGCGTTTCAGTATATTCTGACTATGTTAAAACTTCTTTGGTACCATTGGATGGTGATAAAGTTAGTATAGCTGAGAAGGGTGCGCTTGCACATCATTATGAAACAACTCAAGCAAATGCTCAGGCTCTTGATTACTTCAACGGAACCTTTACTTATGACGCTTCTTTGGATCTTAAGACTTTAGTAGCTTCTTGTTACCTGGCTAATGGTGATCACATTGCATTCGATGAAGCTAATTATGGATTTACTTATCGCTTTGCAATGGCTCCTGATAAGTATGAAAGAGCATTCGGTGGTGCAGTTACTGATCAACAGAATTTTGCATCTGTAACATCTAATGGTATGATGACAGCTCGTGTATACCAGGATAATCCTTTGAATGCTGCTATTGGACGTACTCCTATTGCAATGGTTGAATTACTTGATCCAAGCGGTCTTGTGGTTAAACGTGCATTCCTGAAAATAAAGATTACAGCTCCTAAACCAGCAGATTTTGTTGTGCCTACTTATAAGGAAACAATCACTGTAGGTTGTCTTAATCGCGACTTTGCATTTACTGTAGAAGATCTTAATAGAGAAGTTTACAATAAGCTTCCGATGAGTCATGAACAATTCTGGAACAATTATAAGTTTGTAAGTGGATCTGTTACTTCTCCTATTGTTAATAAACCGACATTATTAAGCAATCTAGTTGATGGTGGTATGTACTCACATGAAGTACATTGGACATTTAATGATGCTCAATTTGGAATAATTCCTGATGGAGGTAAGACATTTATTGCAGAATGTAGATGTGTTTCTGTATTCGAAGATGCAAGTAATTTGCCGGATGTTGTATTCCGTTTCGAGATTACTGTAAACAAACCTACAATTTCAATCGTTGGTAAGGAAATGACATATTGGACTGCTGATGGTACAGCATTTAAAGTAAATGCTTCTGTTCCTACTTCTTCTATGGATGATAATCCGAATAATTACTATTTCAATGCAGACTTGAAGAATGCATTCAATAAGGATGTTAATGGTATTGTAAAACTTAATGCAGCACCTTCATGCGGAGATTTGAAGTTTAGAATTGTAAGCATTAGTCCTTCTGGTACTACTGGTGTATCAATTGGTGCAGATGACCATATCTCTATTGATTTGGCAAATGTATCTGCAAAGGCAGCTTTGAATGCTGGTACTCTTTCTGCTGTTGTTATGCCATACTTTACATGGAATGGAATGAACCAAGACTTAGGAAGCTTTACTGTTAAGTTCATTAAACCATTGAGTATAACAGCTACTGCTAAGAAGAACTTTACTGATGCTCAAACAGGTGGCTCTAAGATTTACTATTACAGCATGAATCCGGATATCGCTGTTCTTGTTAAAGACTGGAGAGATGTAACAGTTCCATATTATGGTGCATTATGGGGATTCTATGGAATTGGTGATATTCAAGTTGGTGTTCCTAATGCAGTTAAGACAAACTTGAAAGATGTTGGTGGTAATCTTGTACCAACTGAAGGTTATCAAGATGGATTAGTTCCTTCGGATGTTATATTGACAGCTGGTCATGATGTAGGTGGATATTGGATTAAATATGTAAATAATGGTACTCCATTAACATCTGATTATGACATGTTTATACCTGTTGGTGTTAATCATAAGTGGGGATCAATAAGTACAATACTAACAGTTCATGTTAGCAAACTTGGAACAGTGACCTCTATTAAGAGAAAATGAGAATAAAATAAAGTCAATCTTTTAATTAAGAATGATCGGAGAGAGGGGTATTTTATTCCTCTCTCTTTTTTTAAGTATAGGCCGCGAATTTGTTTCTTTTCAATCTACCTTTAGCTCTTCTGTTATTTTAATTATTTATGATAATATAGAATATAACAGATGGCATTAAGAAGCTTTAGTGCTATGATGTTATCTTACAAATGTTATTTATATTTATTTGTTAATTACTTGTTGTTACTATAACTTAAATATTTTGCATAAATAAAAAATATTGCATTAATTAATGTTTTATTTATTTTGTTTTATATGATTTTTTTAATTTCTTTGTTATATGTTTATTTCTTAGATTTAGGTAATTAAACTTAGATTAATATGAAAAAGAGACTCCTTCTTTTAGCAATTTCCTTCTGTTTAGCTGGATTTGCGCAGTCACAAGAAAAAGCCTTAAAACAGTATGGTTTTTGGGATAACTGGTTCATTCAAGGCCAGGCGGGTTTTGGTTATACAGTTGGTGAGCCAGATTTTGATAAGCTCATTTCTCCTACTGCCGCTCTTTCTGTAGGAAAGTATTTTTCACCACAAGTGGGAGCGCGTTTACAAGTAGGAGGATGGGAGAGTAGGGCTGGTTGGAACTATAACAATATCAGCTATAAGTGGAACTATGGTGCAGCTTATATGGATGCATTATTTAATTTGAATAATATTTTTGGTTGCTACAAAGAGAATCGTGCTTTTAATTTGATTGGTATTTTTGGTGTCGGTTATATTCATGGGTTTAAGAACCTTCCTTATGCAACTCATAAAACAAATAGTTGTGTAGCTCGCGCAGGTTTACAACCTAATTTTCGTTTGAATGAGGCCTGGGATTTTAATATTGAATTCAATGTGAATGGAGTGGATGATAAATATAACTCAAAACAAGGAACTGATAATGATTTTTATTTCAATCTTATGGTTGGATTTACATATAAATTCAAAAACAGAGGATTTGAATTAGTAAAGCCTTATGATGAAGCACTGGTTAGTTCTTTAAATAATGAAATCAACCAGCAAAGAGAAGCAATAGAATCATTAAAGGCTAATCCTAAAACGATTATTCAAAAAGAAACTGTGTATGTAAAAGATACAGTTTCTGTATTTAATTCTCCGATTTTGTTCACGATAGGAAAATCTACTCTTGATAATAATCAGGATATATATGTTTATAATGTAGCTCAATATTTGAAAGAGAATCCGAATGTTAAGGTAAATATTTCAGGTTATGCTGATGCAAATACTGGATCAAAAGAATTTAACCAGAAAATCTCTTTAAAAAGAGCACAGGCAGTAGCAGATGCATTGACCCAAAAATATAATATTTCGGCCGATCGTATAAAGGTTGTTGAAGGAAAGGGTGACAGTGTTCAACCATATCCAACAAACAACTGGAATAGAGTCGTTATATGTGTTGCAGATTGAAATTTATAGTTAGGATAGATCAAGCGTGATCTTAAAGAAGTAAAGAAGCTTACGTGAGTAAGTTTTTAAAGGGTATTTGGATGTAGATTATTCCAAATACCCTTTTTTATTGTATTTATTGATATGTTTGTCTGATAGAAAAATCTAAAAAATATGTATTTTTGCCCTTATTATGAAAGCAAAAGAAATACAAGCAGAGTTAGAGAAGTATATTGATGAGCAAAAACGAGAGTTTCTTCCTTATTTCTTTAAAACAGGCAAAGGTCAGTATGGTGAAGGAGATCGTTTTTTAGGCATTGTAGTTCCTAATGTTCGTCTGGTAGCAAAGGAATTTAAGGGTGCATCGTTCGATGAAATCGCTTTATTGCTGGATTCTGAGTATCATGAATGCCGCATGTGTGCTCTTTTGATGTTAGTAGAACGTTTCAAGAAAAGCAATGATGATGAACAGGGTAAGATTTATCATTTCTATCTGTCTAAAACTTCAAGAGTAAATAATTGGGATCTGGTGGATCTCAGTGCGCCTTATATAGTGGGTGAATATCTTAAAAAACGCTCACGTGAAGATCTTTATAAACTTGCCTCAAGTTCTGTTCTTTGGGAGCAGAGAATAGCTGTTGTTGCCACTGCTACATTGATCAGAAATGACGATTTTATCGATATAATAAAGCTTTCAGAACAGCTGCTTCACCATCCGCACGATTTAATGCATAAAGCAATTGGTTGGATGCTTCGTGAAATGGGGAAGCGGGATAAGGACCTTTTGGTACAATTCCTTGAAAAGCATCACAAAGAAATGCCACGAACTATGCTTCGGTACTCAATTGAGAAGTTTACTGATGAGGAGAGAAAATATTTTATGAAAAGGTAATTTATTAATAATTTATGTTTCCTTTAGATGATATATCTTTAATCTTTCATACCTTTGCCCATTCATTTTAAAGTGAAGTATGGAAGAGGATTTTAATATACGAGAACAGCAGCTTACTAAAAAAGAAAAAGATTACGAAAACGCGTTGCGACCATTAGACTTTGAGAGCTTTAGTGGACAAGATAAAGTTGTAGATAATCTTCGTATATTTGTTCAAGCAGCCCGTTTAAGAGCTGAAGCTTTGGATCATGTATTGCTTCACGGACCTCCCGGTTTGGGCAAAACAACTCTTTCCAATATTATTGCAAATGAACTTGGAGTAGGTTTTAAAATTACCTCAGGCCCGGTTCTTGATAAACCTGGTGATTTAGCGGGTGTTCTGACTAGTTTAGAACCAAATGATGTCCTTTTCATCGATGAAATTCATCGTTTATCTCCTGTTGTAGAAGAGTATCTTTACTCTGCAATGGAAGATTACCGTATTGATATTATGATTGATAAGGGACCTTCTGCACGGAGTATTCAGATCGATTTAAGTCCTTTCACATTGGTTGGGGCAACTACCCGTAGTGGACTCTTGACCGCACCCTTGCGTGCTCGTTTTGGTATTAATCTTCATTTGGAATATTATGATGACGATGTCTTGAGCGGCATTATTAAGCGCTCGGCAAAGATACTTGATGTTCCTTGTTCTTCTCAAGCAGCTGGTGAGATTGCTTCCCGAAGCCGTGGAACTCCTCGAATAGCGAATGCATTACTGCGTAGAGTAAGAGATTTTGCTCAGGTAAAAGGCTCCGGAAGTATTGATACGGAGATTGCTAATTATTCTCTAGAGGCATTGAATATAGATAAATACGGGCTCGATGAGATTGATAATAAAATACTGTGCACCATTATTGATAAGTTTAAAGGTGGTCCTGTGGGAATAACTACCATAGCTACGGCATTGGGTGAAGATCCGGGAACAATAGAGGAGGTTTATGAACCATTCCTGATAAAGGAGGGTTTCTTAAAGAGAACACCGCGTGGTAGAGAAGTTACCGAATTAGCTTATAAGCATTTGGGTAGAAGCGTTTACAACAGTCAGCAAACCCTTTTTTAGATTAAAAGCGATTAAGTTTTTATTGGATGTTTTGTTCGATGGATTCTTGGTTTTTTAATAAATAGAATAGAAAATATAAACAATCGGATAAGAATATGGCCGGATTAAAATCATTGGCAAAAGATACTGCAATTTATGGCATGAGCAGTATTATTGGTAGTTTCCTGAATTATTTATTAGTACCCCTTTATACAGCAAAGCTTTCTGCAGCTTCTGGGGGATATGGGGTAATAACGAATATGTATTCCATCACAGCGCTTCTTCTTGTTTTGCTAACATATGGAATGGAAACCGGCTTCTTTCGTTTTGTTAATAAATACTCCGAGAGATCATCCGTTGTTTATTCTACAACACTGATTTCTGTTGGAACTAGTTCTTTGCTATTTATATCACTGTGTTTTCTTTTATTACACCCGATTTCAAATTTTCTTGGATATGCAAATAACCCTGAGTTTATAGGCATGATGGCTATGGTTGTGGCACTTGATGCATTTGAATGCATTCCTTTTGCCTATTTGCGCTATAAGAAAAGACCAATAAAGTTTGCCACTATTAAGTTTTTATTTATAATTCCGAATATTACACTTAATATTTTCTTTTTTGTTTGTTGTCCTTGGTTATTAGTTCATTTCCCAGCTTCTGTTTCCTGGTTTTATAATCCAGGTTATGGTGTAGGCTATGCTTTTCTTGCAAATTTGATTTGTACATCAATACAACTTTTGGCGCTTTTAAGCGAACTAACAGGATTTAAATATGTCTTTGATAAAGAATTGTGGAAAAAGATGATGGCTTATTCTTTCCCTATTCTGATCTTAGGGATTGCAGGAATACTCAATCTTGTTGTAGATAAAATTATTTTCCCATTTCTCTTCACTAATCATACCGAAGCACGCGTACAGCTAGGAATATATGGGGCTGCAAGTAAAGTAGCAATGGTTATGACCATGTTTACTCAGGCCTTTCGCTACGCATACGAACCTTTTGTTTTTGGAAAAAATAAAGAAGAAGGTAGTACGAAACTTTATGCTGATGCAATGAAGTATTTTATTATCTTTTCATTGATTGCTTTCCTTGGAGTTATGCTTTATCTTGATCTTTTCCGATATATTATTGCAAAAAGTTACTGGAGTGGATTAGGTGTAGTGTCAATTGTAATGATGGCAGCTATGCTCAATGGTATATACTTTAATCTGTCTTTCTGGTACAAATTGATTGATAAGACTATTTGGGGGGCTTATTTCTCTGGAATAGGTTGTTTCTTAATTATCTTCCTGAATGTTGTTTTAGTTCCAACTTACGGCTATATGGCATGTGCATGGGCCAGCCTTGTGGGATATGCTACAATTACCAGTGTTTCTTATTTCGTTGGACAAAAGAAATATCCTATTGATTATGATTTGAAGGGTATAGGAAAATATGTATTGCTCACTGCTGTTATTTATTTCATTGCTAAGTTTATTCAAATTGACAATATTTTCTTACGTTTATTCTTTAAAACCATTTTATTCTTTATCTTTATTGCGTATATAATAAAGAAAGATTTTCCATTGAAACATATACCTATTATTAATCGTTTTATAAAGAAATAGTTATTAAGATACTACTTGCGACTTGATCCGGGTATAAGGTTTTGAATTTCAATTTCTTAGGTGTGTTAAATGGGAACGGAATGATTCTAATGAATAAACATACTTATGAAGAAAAACCTTTTAACCTTTGTCCTGCTTTTCCTTTCCTGCACTTCCTATGCTGATGAGGGGATGTGGATGCTTAATCATCTGGACAGGAAAACAGTTCTTTTAATGCAACAGTTGGGTTTCGAAATGCCTGCTGATAAGTTATTCAGTGATCAGCATCCATCTTTGAAAGATGCTATTATTAGTTTTGGAGGATATTGCTCGGGTGTAGTTGTTTCCGATGATGGACTGGTCTTCACGAATCATCATTGCGGTTTTGATGTTATACAAAGCCACAGTTCAGTAGCACATGACTATCTGAAAGACGGATTTGCAGCAATGAAAAGAGAGGATGAGCTACCTAACCCCCAATTATTTGTTAGTTTCCTGATACGTCAGGAAGATGTTACCTCAAGAATTCTGAAGCACATTACTCCTGATATGACTGAAATGAAGCGGGGATACGTCATCGATTCTCTTCGATATACCATCGAAAATGAAGTCCGGGAAAAGGATTCTTTGTTAAGAGGCGAAGTCAGTGCATATTATGGAGGTAATGAGTTCTATCTATCTGTTTATAAAGATTATAAAGACGTCCGCTTGGTTTTTGCGCCACCTTCCTCAGTTGGTAAGTTTGGTGGAGATACAGATAACTGGGTGTGGCCGAGGCATACAGGAGACTTCTCTGTTTTCCGTATTTATGCTGACGAAAAGAATCAGCCTGCTGGTTATTCTCTGAAAAATCACCCATTTCATCCTTCTTATGTACCGCCGGTTTCGTTGAAAGGATATCAGAAAGGTTCTTATTGCATGACTTTGGGATATCCCGGCTCAACGGAACGTTACTTGTCTTCTTTTGGCATTGAAGAACAAATGCAATCACGCAATCAGGCGATGATTGACGTTCGTGGAGTGAAGCAGGATATATGGAAAAAGGCGATGGATTTGAATGATTCTATTCGGATTAAGTATTCTTCCAAGTACGCAACCAGTTCCAACTATTGGAAATTTAGTATTGGGGAAAATAAGGCGGTTAGTGAGCTGAAGGTGCTCGAAAAAAAGAGGGCTTTAGAGTCTGAGATGGTTAAGTTTATAATGTCAAGCAGTGCTCGTAAAGCAAAATATGGCCAATTGATTGACTCTTTAAGGCTTAATTATCAAAAATACGGGGCGGCATCCCGTGCAATGGCTTATCTATCGGAAAGCTTCACTAATGCATCAGATGTGCTTTCTTTATCCTTGCAGGCAGTGAATACAGACTTTTTCAGTGATTCTATAGCTGGAAAGGCCTATAAAGAAAATCTGGTAAAGGAATATTCAAATATTGACCTTTCCATCGATAAAGAAATAATGGTTGCCATGCTGAAAGAATGCAAAGAGAAAGTGGATTCAACTTATTTGCCAGATGTTTATAAACTAATAAATAAGAAGTTTAAAGGTGATTTTAAGGCCTATGCCGACTATTTATTTGCCAATTCAGAGATGATTACCCCAAAAGGATTAGAACGTATCTGTAGGAAGGATACAACGTTTAATATGCTTGATGACCCTGCAATCTCTTTTGCAGTAGATGTAGTAGCTAAATTTGTAGACTTATCTCAGGAAACTTCTGACGTGAGCAGTGCTATTTCACGCGATGAACGATTATATAACGAGCTGATTCGTGAAATGTACGAGGATAAAAACTTTTATCCTGATGCTAACTCCACAATGCGTCTGAGCTTTGGAATTGTAACTCCTTATTCAGCCAAAGATTCCTCAAATTCCACCTTTTCAACGACTACAGAAGGAATCTTTGAGAAAGTGAAGAAGTATAATGGGGATAAAGATTTCTGGGTTCAGCCAGCGCTATTGGATTTACTTGCCAAAAAAGACTTCGGTAAATATGCCGATAAAAAGGGAGAAATGAATGTCTGCTTTATTTCTAATAATGATATTACGGGTGGAAACTCTGGAAGTGCTATGTTTAACGGGAAAGGAGAGCTTATTGGTCTTGCTTTTGATGGTAACTGGGAAGGGATGAGTAGTAATCTGTCTTATGAGAAGTCGTTACAACGTTGTATAGGAGTTGATATCCGTTATGTGTTGTTCATGATTGAGAAATACGGCAAAGCTTCTCAGCTAATAAATGAACTTAAATTAGCAAATTAATGGTTTTCTTCCATTTCATCGTTAGTAATCTTAACTTATGAGTAATATTGATGTGATTCGTCATTAAATCTTTTTAGTTGGACTAAGACCTTTTGCAAATTATGAGTGTAGGTTATATATTAAAACCTATACTTTCCAGATAAAGCAGAGGTTATAAAAACAAAACAACCTGAGTATTATAGCAATATTCAGGTTGTTTTGTTTTAGCTTAATATGATAAGTCAGCTAAACAGTGCTTAGACAAAAAAAATAAGGCAGCTATTTAGCTGCCTTAAAGTATTTATTTTCTTGATTTGCGTCTTGCCCATCCTTCTTCGTTAGAATCAGGTTTTTCGTCTCTATAAGTAGGTCTGCTATCATCTCTTCTTTTAGGACCTCTACTAGCAGCGTATCCACGTTCCTCACGGCTTCTTCTTGGCGCAGCCGATGCTGGTCTGTCAGAATACTTTCTTGGAGCTCCTCCGCGGCTTTCTCTATTTCCTCCACGGCTTTCTCTGCTTCCTCCACCACGATTGTCTTCGCCTGCTATCTCAACAGAGATTGAACGTCCATTCAGTGATGTATTGTTTAGGGTTTCCATAACAGATTTTGCTTGTGCATCTTCTATTTCAAAGAATGAGAAGCTTTTTAGCAAGTCGATCTTTCCTATCTGTACACGTTTTTTCATGTTTTTGTTAATCAGTTCAATTAACTGATTAGGATAGAAATTGTCTGCTTTTCCGGCATTGATGAACATGCGTGTAAATCCAGGTTCAGATCTATGCGCTCCTCTTTCTCTGCCTTCGCCCATTTCACGTTTTGCTCCGCGCTCTCCTCTGCTGCTTTCGCTGGTAGGAGCCTGAAGGTCTTGCGCATCACGGTAATATTCAAGGAAACGGTTAAACTCAAGTGAAACCATTCTCTTAATAATATCTTCTTTTTCCAGCCATTCCAGTTTGCGGTAGATTTCAGGCATAAAGCCGGCAATCTCTTCTTCGTTAACTTTTACCTTTTCAATTTCATCAATTACCTTAATCAGTTGCTTTTCGCAAATCTGTTTTCCGGTAGGCATTTCTCCGACAGTGAATTTCTTACCAATCTTTCTTTCAATATCTCTCATCTTTCCTTTTTCACGCAAGTTGATGATAGAGATAGAAATACCAGTCTTACCTGCACGTCCTGTACGGCCGCTTCGGTGAGTATATGATTCTGTTTCGTCAGGTAAACCGTAGTTGATAACGTGTGTCAGGTCGTCAACGTCAAGTCCACGTGCAGCAACGTCAGTCGCTACAAGGATCTGAATGTTACGAACACGGAATTTCTGCATCACAACATCGCGTTGTTGCTGAGAAAGTTCTCCGTGCAGAGAGTCTGCACTATATCCGTCCTGAATCAGTTTATCGGCAATTTCCTGTGTCTCTTTACGAGTACGGCAGAATACAATACCGTAAATCTGAGGATAGTAATCGGCAATACGTTTCAGCGCCAGATATTTATCTTTAGCCTGAACCGTAAAATAGATATGTTTCACGTTATTTGAACCTTCATTCTTTGTGCCGATGGTAATTTCCTTGGCATTGTTCAGATAGTTCTTGGAAATACGTGTAATTTCAGGTGACATAGTTGCTGAGAACAGCAGTGTATTGCGGTCTTTTGGTATATCAGCCAGAATAGCATTGATGCTTTCTGTAAAGCCCATGTTAAGCATTTCATCGGCTTCGTCCATTACGACGTTTTTAACTGTAGCCAATTTTACGGTTTTTCTTTCCATCAAGTCGAGCAAACGACCCGGAGTAGCCACGATAATGTGTACTCCATTCTTTAAACTTCTAATTTGGCTTTCAATAGATGATCCTCCATATACCGGAAGAACCTTTAGTCCATCCACATATTTTGAGTAATCGTTGAGGTCTCCTGCAATTTGCAAGCAAAGCTCACGTGTAGGGCATAAAATAAGCGCCTGAGGCACTCTGTTACTGATATTAACTCCTTGTATAATTGGCAGCCCAAATGCTGCTGTTTTACCTGTTCCTGTTTGTGCTAGAGCTACTACATCATTGCCTTCTCCCAGTAGATACGGTATAACTTCTTCTTGTACTGGCATGGGACTTACGTATCCCATTTCTTCAATTGCTTTAAGTATCTCCGGGGAAACGCCTAACTCTTCAAATGTCTTCATTAATTTTTTTCTCTTATTTCAATTCGGGTGCAAAGATACGCATAAAGAATGGATAATTAGTTATATTGCTGTAAAAGAATGCTTTTCAGCGGTATAATTCACTTAAACATCTATAAAAATATCATAAATACCCTTTTATTTGTATCGGAAGTTTATTGTTTTAAGAATAAATTCAGCTTGTAGTGGTTTACTGGTATTTTTTTGCAAATTCCAGAGAAACTGAATTATTGAAACTCATGCATACCTCAGCAGAGAAGTCTTTTCCGCATTGTATTATCTTATCCCACATAACTTCACTTAAGTTGCTAAGCTCATGATAGCTAATGTTGTACTTCAATAATCCGTAAATGATTCCTGCGTTAAAGTTATCTCCGGCTCCAATTGTACTTACAGCATTGATTGGTTCTACCTCGTATTCTTTAGTCACCTGTTTTGTTCGCAGGCTTATTGAATTATCTCCCGAGGTATAAATGAAATTAGGACAATAGAACTGAATCTTATTTTTGTAGATTTTGTCTACGTCATTCAGATTGTACAAATTGATAAAGTCAATACCCGCCCCTCTTACTATATCTGCATATTCAAGATTCTCAATAATAGCAGGTGCAAGCTTCATGGCTTCGTATTTGTGTGTGCTGCGGAAATTGGGATCATAATAAATAATGGCTTTGCGTTCCTTGGCATAATCCAGCAGTTCTGTCATCTTATCTCTGAGAACCGGGTTTAGTGCGTAATAAGAGCCAAATATAAGAATATCATCCTCGTTTATTTGGGGGAAAGTGATGTCCAGTCTCTGTTGTGGGTAATCTTTATAAAAAAGATACTCCGCATCATTCTTTTCGTTCAGAAAAGCCAGCGACACAGGAGATTTACCGTCAGGAAAAATGTTAATGTGCTTAGTACTCACATTATTTTCCTCCATAAATCTTTTGATAATGTTTCCTACTCTGTCGTTTCCTATTTCGCTGATAAAACAAACCTCGACATTCATTCTTCCTAGTGAAATGATGCCATTAAATACAGAACCTCCGGGAACAGATGCCGACGGTTGTTCATTCTGAAAGATGATGTCGAGAATAGTCTCGCCAATTCCAATTACTTTTCGCATATTTTTCTTGATTTCTCGCCCAGATATCCGCCATGGTGGCGTTTAGAGTACTCTTCAATGGTAAAGCCGGTTTGCTTCATTGTTTCAACAACCAGAATATCACCAATCACTGTCATCATTGTAGTTGAAGTGGTAGGAGTCATGCCCAGTGCGCAAACCTCTTTGGGATTTCCGGTACAAAGGCATACATCAGATTCATCGGCCAACGGGCTTTCCGGATTTCCTGTAATAACTATAAATTTCATGTTGGGATTCAGAATCCTTGAGAGTTGGGTAAGCTCAACAATCTCTCTTGTTTTACCTGAGTTGGAGATTAGCAATAACAGATCTTCTTTCTGGAAGATTCCTAAATCGCCATGCTGAGCTTCGCTTGGGTGAAGGAATACAGAGGGAATGCCTGTAGAACAAAAGGTTGTTGCAATATTCATTGCAATTTGTCCTGCTTTTCCCATTCCGGTTGTTACCAATTTTCCTCCTTTTACATGAACTTGTTCTACAATTAACTTAACGGCTTTCTCATAAGCGTCCGTTACCGGTATGTTTCTTACGGCTTCAGCTTCCTTGTATAACAAAGCTTTGATTGATTCAATCATGATTGTCTGGTTGTTTATTTAATAAGGTTTTTCAATTCATTGAAATTATTGGCCACATCGTAGTAATGCGATAGCTTATGTCTTGTGAACTGTTTGTCCTCAAACATCTTCAAGATGGTCAATAGTTCATTATAAAAACCATTTATGTTATAAAATATAATTTTCTTCGAGTGATATCCTATTGATGCAGATGCCATTACGTGAAAAACTTCGTCCAATGTGCCAATACCGCCGGGCAAAGCAATCATAACATCTGATTCTTCAAGCATGATGTCTTTCCTGTCGCTTAGGTTCCTGGTATGCAAAAACTTATCGGGCAAAAGGCTCACCTTTTCATTCTCTTCCAGTTTAGAAGGAACTACGCCTATAATGTTTCCGCCTCCTTGCTTAACTGTCTGTGCCACACATTCCATTAATCCCATGTTTGCGCCGCCATAGACTAATGTTTTGCCTTGTTCGCCCATCCATATTCCCAGTTCTTTGGTTTTCTGGAAATACACATCATCTATTGTTTGCGAGGCAGAACAAAAAATTCCTATTCTATCCATAAAAGAGTTTATCACGTTTAACATACAAATATCTACATTTTTCTATAAACCACAATAAGTTTTATTGTATTTTTGTGCCGTCGTAAAATTAAGAAGCGAGAAAAGAATGCATTACAATCAATATACTTTACCTAACGGATTACGTATTATTCACAAACCATCTTTATCAAAAGTAGCCTATTGCGGATTTGCTGTGAATGCAGGCACGCGAGATGAAGCAGAGCAGGAGCAGGGAATGGCTCACTTTGTGGAACATCTCACTTTTAAAGGTACTGAGAAACGCAAAGCATGGCATATCCTTAACCGGATGGAGAATGTGGGTGGTGATATGAATGCTTATACCAATAAGGAGGAAACCGTGATTTACTCGGCCTTCCTGACTGAACATTTCCCCCGTGCGGTAGAATTGCTTAGCGATATAGTTTTTCATTCTACTTTTCCGCAAAAGGAAATAGAAAAAGAGGTAGATGTTATTATTGATGAGATTAAGTCTTACGACGATACTCCTTCAGAACTTATTTTTGATGACTTTGAGGATCTGATCTTTAAGAATCATCCGCTGGGAAGAAACATATTGGGAAAACCTGAATTACTAAAGGGATTCACCACTGCCGATGCTTTGAATTTCACTTCAAGGTATTATTATCCCAGCAATATGGTCTTTTTTGTATGGGGAAACCTCGATTTTAAGAAGGTGGTCCGCTGGGTTGAGAAATCAGTAGGCGATATTCCTTTTACTGAGTTTAAAAATCTCCGCACTCCTCCGCCGGCTTATGTGCCCGAACAGCTCACTGTTCCCAAGGATACTCACCAGGCGCATGTGATGATTGGCGGCAGGGGATACGATGCTTATAATGATAAGCGCACGGCACTTTACTTCCTTAACAACATACTCGGCGGTCCAGGAATGAACAGCAAGCTCAATGTTTCTCTTCGTGAGAGAAGAGCGCTGGTCTATAGCGTTGAGTCTAATCTCACTTCCTATACCGATACCGGAGTATTCTGCATCTATTTCGGCACAGATCCCGAAGATGCTGATACCTGCCTTAATCTGACTTATAAGGAACTGAAACACTTGCGTGATGTCAAGATGACTTCTTCTCAGCTTAATGCTGCCAAAAAGCAGCTGATTGGCCAGATAGGGGTAGCTTCAGACAATAACGAGAACAATGCGCTGGATATGGCCAAGTCGTTCCTTCATTACAATAAGTACGATACCGCCGAAGCTTTGTTTCAGAGAATTGAAGCATTAACAGCAGAAGGGGTACTGGAGGTAGCTAATGAGATGTTTGCTGAAGAGACGCTCTCAACTTTGATTTTTCGATAAGGTTTCCTTGCCGGATTATTCACCAATAGTTGACTAACCATTGGTGAATGGATTCATTTTATTGGAGAATGGATTTAATTTATAGGCGAATAATTTTTTTATACTTATCCTTGCATCCCATAGATGCTACCGGTAATTGCAAAATCACGTGTCTTCTTTTTTAATAGGCAGCTAATCAATGAGTTGTAGCTATTGTTTAGCTTGATTATTTTCTTTCTCCAAAAACAGATTTATTGCTAGTATAAATTAGGGGGGTAACAAGGGGTTACCTCCTGAAACGCCTTGGTAGCCGCGGTGCTAAATTTTATCCCGGGACATATAAAAGAAGTTTTCTTTAAAGTTTGTCACCACTCGCAGAAAAAATATACACAAATAAACAAAAAATCCGGATTACAAGTAACCCGGATTGCTTTTAGCCAGTTGGCAGACTTTATTTGTTTGCGTCCCGCAAAACGAGCAGACTCTCCGGTCCCATATTAAACAGCAGGTCAATAATGCTCAGGTTGGGCAGGAAACCATGACGGGCTTCAAATACCTGGTAATAGGGGTGAGCAGCAAATCCGGGTTGCGACTCTTTCTTAGGGTGTATTAAGTCTCTGAAGTCTGCTTCTTCCGGAAGAAAGGACTGTTTGTATTCAGAAGTACGCTCCATGATGGGGTGAATATCTACCAGCCCACATACCAGATTACACAATGTCTCGTTGAAATCAAATAAAAATGCATGCTTCTGTTCGTAGAAAGGAGCAAAATCGTCCTTATAGTATTCAAAAAAAGGACTGCTGCTGTAAGCCGATTCAATGGCTGTCCAGTGCAGGTGACGCCAGTTTCCGTGGTCGGAAATGCGGATGTCCTTCATGGGGCACTTTAATGTTTCCGGTTTCTCAGTGGGGATGGAGAGTGTTAGCGGACCATCAGCCGAAGCTATAGTGCAACGGTTGCGGTAAGTCTGCTTTATATAGTTGTCATATTGCTCGATAAATGCTTTTTCGCAGCTGTATAGCCTTGCATAGTACTCCACCGGAGCCAGATAAGCCGAGCTAAGATAAATAGTTTGTTTCATTATTGTACAGATTGAAAGAATCGCTTCCAGCGGAAACCGCCAAAGAAGCTGGCCTCACTGTCTTTCGAGAACCAGACAAACGATGCTTTGCCGATAATATGGTCTTTCGGGACAAACCCGAAAATACGCGAATCATTGATGTTTATAGAGTTGTTGGATACCATCCAGTAATAGTCTTTCGTAAACACAAAAGAGGATATTTTTTGCCCGTTAACATATAGCAGCGTGTCATTAAGAATGAAAGCTCTTTTGCCTTCGTGTTCATTGATGGCATTTCTCAGGAAAGTGATGTTCCAGGGAGTAACATGAATGTTTCTGCCTTTTCCGGGAACTACTAAAGAATGCACTTGCTCACATGTATCAGGGAGTATGGATTTTATTTGCAGATCCGGAATCTCTTGTCCCAACAAATATATTTCATAGCGGCTGAAACTGCGTACATATCCGCTTTTATTGTATCCTATCAGTCGGTTCCCTTCAATATCCAGCTTTTTGATTGTTTTTTCTATTGCGCCTTCCTTATCTTTTGGGTAGACATATAGTTGTTTGTGGTCGGGATTCACCTCTGTTCTTGGGCAAATTAGAGAGTGTTGGGGACTAATCATCAACGTATCTCCCGGTAATCCCATGCATCGGCTGATAAATACTTCGCGTCTGTCGGCCGGAATCTGAGAAGAGCGGGAGCGAGGATTATTAAAGACTACGATGTCATTCTTTTGAAGCGGTCTGTCGTTAATGCGTTGATAGCCCAAAAGAGTCATAAATGGCAAACGCAATCCGTAAGCCCATTTATTAATAATAATTTGATCGCCACGGTACAAAGAATTCTCCATTCCTGAGGAAGGAATGTAACAGGAACTAAAAGCAAGCAGTTGCAGGAGTATAACTCCCACAACCGGAATAACTAATGCTTTTATCCAGAAAAAGAAATTCTTTGTTCTTGATTTCATTACTTAATGTTGTCCACAAGCTTAAATATACGATTCCAGCGAATCTTTCCGCTAAACCATCCTCTGTCTTTGTCTAAGGATAACCATACAAGAATAGGTTTACCTACTACATGATCTTCAGGAACAAATCCCCAGTAACGGGAATCGGCAGAATTGTCACGGTTGTCGCCCATCATCCAGTAATAATCCATTTTAAAGGTATAACTATTGGTCTGTTTGCCGTTAATGAATATTTTTCCGCCTTTAACCTCAAGTGTATTACCTTCGTAAACATGAATAGGTCTTTCGTAGATTGGCAGATTATCAAGAGTCAGCTTAATTGTTGTTCCCTTCTTTGGTATCCAGATTGGTCCGTAGTCATTTCTGTTCCACTTGGTATTAAGGTTTAGTGGATAAAGTTGTTCAGTATATTCTTCGGATTCCTTTTGTATTTTTGCAATCAGTTTTTTATTTCCAAGAAGCGCTTGATAAGCACTTTTAGTCAAAGGAAGATGATAGATGGGATTTAGTTTGCCCTGTCCGTTAGTACTTGTAAATCCTTGACCGTATAAAGTGTTGTCCCAGTCGCTGGAAAATAAGACTTGATCAGCCAGGCTAATTCCTAATTCACGAAATAAATCATCGGGGATATATGATCCTGTAGTCTGTACAAAGTAGTTTAACTGCATGTTCTCAGGATTCTTCGAAGGGATATTGTTTATGTAAACCTGACCATTAACTATTTTCAGATTATCTCCCGGCAATCCAATGCAACGTTTAACGTAATTCTCGCGACGGTCTACAGGACGTACTACAATCTTTCCAAATTCAGTAGGGTTTTCCATGACCAGTTTTCTTCCTTCAGCGTAATACATATCGTAAAGAGCTTTTTGTTGTTCGCGGGTTAAACTATCCATGTTAACACTTGGAACTACTTTATGGCCTTCTCTATAACAAATCTTATAGAAGTCTTCGTCTTGCTTTTTCAGCGCAACAGTATCTCCTGCAGGAAAGTTGAACACAACAATATCATTTCGCTCCACTTTACCAAAGCCCGGTGCACGTTTATAACCCCATTGTGGGAATTCAATATAAGACTTACATTCAAATACCGGTAAAGTGTGCTGAGCAAGTGGCATTGACAAAGGAGTGTTAGGCACACGAGGGCCATAACTCATCTTACTTACAAAAAGAAAATCACCTACCAATAAGGACTTCTCTAGTGAGGAAGAAGGAATCTGGTAATTCTGAAAGAAGTAGATATTTACAAAATATACAGCTACCAAAGCAAATACAATGGCATCTACCCAACTCATTACGCTGCGTACGGCACTATTCTTTGATGTTCTCCAAAAATTCCAGGGGATAAGTTTAGTAATATATGCATCAAAAATAAAAGGAACAACAATAAGTCCCCACCAACTGCTAACCCAGATCAGAAACAATAGGTATAATACAGTAACAATACCGCAGTTAACCCATTGTCTTCGTGTTGCCTGTCTCATAATTTGTGTTTTAAAATTTAAATAAATCGTTCATTCCCAATAAGCCTTGTTTGCCGCAAGTAAACTCTGCAGCCAAAACAGCGCCAAGAGCAAATCCTTTTCGGTTTTTTGCATCATGAGTAATAGAAATGCTATCAGCTTCAGATTCATAACGAATAGTATGAATTCCCGGAACCTCTCCTTCACGAATTGAATGAATAGGAAGTTCGCTGGCACTTTTTGCCTCTTCTTTTACCCAGCTCTCTTTACGATCCAGATTTTCCAGGATTTCTTCGGCAAGTGTAATTGCTGTACCGCTTGGAGCATCCAGCTTATGAATGTGGTGTGTTTCGCTCATTGTAACATCGTATGAAGGAAACTGATTCATGATTTTCGCAAGATATTTGTTTACTGCAGAGAATACGGCTACTCCGAGACTAAAATTAGATGCCCAGAAAAGGGTTTTACCTCCTTTTTCGCATAATCCTTTTATTTCATCACCATGTTCATCCATCCATCCTGTACTTCCTGAAACAACCTTTACACCGGCATTAAATGCTCTGATGTAGTTGTTATAAGCAACAGTTGGAGCAGTAAATTCAATGGCTACGTCAGCAGATTTGAATGCTTCAGAGTTGAAGTCTTCCTGATTATTCAAGTCAATGATACTAACAATTTCATGTCCGCGACTTATGGCAATCTTTTCTATCTCTTTGCCCATCTTTCCATATCCTATCAACGCTACTTTCATCTGAATCTTTCTATTTTGTTTAATTTTATGTGATAATGAAGATTATTAATGATGCAAATATAATTAATTTACAGGTAAGTTATTACATTTGCTAGATATTTACAGCTCATTAACAATGGAACAACTATTGCATTATATCTGGAAACACAAAATATTTCCCTTAAAACAACTCGAAACTACCACCGGTATGCGTGTTGAAGTGATTGATGCAGGTTTGACAAACTCTGATGCAGGGCCTGACTTCTTTAATGCAAAAGTAAAAATTAACGAAACTTTATGGGTGGGCAATGTTGAGATTCACTCTAAAGCTTCTGATTGGTTCAGACACGGACACGATAAAGATAAAGTTTATGACTCTGTAATTCTGCATGTGGCAGAAGAGGTTGACTGTGATATCTCGCGAACTAATGGAGAACCAATACTCCAAATGCAACTTAGCTGTCCAAGCTCTGTTGAACAGAACTTTCAGAAGTTACACCGCACAGATATGCTTCCTCCCTGTTATGATATTATTCCTAAAATGTCCCGGTTCACCATTCATTCCTGGCTTTCTGTCTTACAAAGTGAACGGTTTGAACATAAAGCCGAAGCTATCAATGAACGATTGAAACGTTGCAATGGCAATTGGGAAGATGCTTTTTTTATTACCCTGGCTCGTAACTTTGGATTCGGACTTAATGGAGATGCTTTTGAGAGATGGGCAAGTTTGCTCTCTCTAAGGGCGGTAGACAAACATCGGGATAGCTTGTTTAAGGTGGAAGCAATCTTCTTTGGTCAGGCTGGATTACTGGAAGAGTCTTTGGATGATCCTTACTATTTACGCTTGCAAAAAGAGTTTGCCTATCTAAAACATCTTTTTCAACTGCCGGTAATGGATGCTTCACTCTGGCGCTTTCTACGTTTACGTCCGGGGAATTTCCCACACATCCGGATTGCTCAGTTGGCTTCCCTCTATTCTAGAGAATATGGCATCCTTTCAAAGTTAATGGAGGCTGAATCCATGATCGCAATAAAGGAGGTGCTGCAAACATCAACTTCTGATTACTGGGAAGAACATTATCAGTTTTATAATAATTCTCCCCGGCGAACTAAAAATCTGAGTGCTTCTTCTTTCAATCTGCTGATTATTAATACCGTGGTTCCGTTTCTTTATGCTTATGGCAGCCATAAAGCCGATGAAGTACTTTGCCTGCGGGCCAGTAATTTGCTGGAGGAGCTAAAGGCAGAAGATAATTATGTAACCAGAATGTGGAATGGGGTAGGGCTGTCAGTAAATAATGCTGCCGATTCTCAGGCTTTACTGGAACTTAAAAAGGAGTATTGTGATAATAAAAAATGCCTCTATTGTCGCATTGGATTTGAATATTTAAAGCAGCAGAAATAATTTTTCTCTTTTCGCTTGTCATTTCAATTCTTACTATATCTTTGTGGCAAAGATTTTAAATATAACGTAACATTACATATTACGAAGATGAAAAAGAATAGTCTGGTGATCTGCCTTTTATTTCTGTCTTTGTTTGCAACTTTCTTACCTGCAAAAGCAGTGTCAGAAAGGGAGGACTTTAATGCTTTTCTTAAGAAATTTACATCCAGTGCAGCTTTTCAGTATTCACGAATTCAGTTTCCATTGAAATCAAAGATAACTCTTTCTGCCGGCGACGGTGAAAATGAGAAGAGTTTTCCTTTTACAAAAAGGGAATGGCCTTTGCTGGATGAAGAAGCCTTTGTTGAAGAACGTAATGAGGTTGAAGGAGAAGGCGTATATGTTTCGAAGTTCACGGTAAAAGAACTGGCTCATATGGAGTTTGAAGCCGGATATGAAGAATCCGAAATTGATCTGCGCGTTTGTTTTGATTTAATAAATGGCAAATGGTTTCTGACCGATTGCTATACAGGATGGTATAATTTCAATGTTCTTGCCAGTGAATTAAATAAAACAGTGCTTGAAGTTCAGGTCGAAAACAAAGATTTTATCAATGAGCATCCTTAAAAGATTTATTGATTTTGGTTTCTCATTTGTTGCTTTCCAATATTTATATTGTATTTTTGTATAAATTCTGAAACTATTTCAAAAATGCAACAACTTAATATAAAAAGACTAAAAACGGAGTGTACTTCAGTGGCTAACCTATCTACTTTGATGGATCAGGAAAATATTGAATTTAATGCCATTGAATGTGTAAACTGGGAAAAGTTCCCTTATAAACCGGACGTAAAATTTCGTATAGCTCATTCAGATAATGCTATATTGATTAATTATCAGGTTGAAGAAGATTCCGTTCGTGCTCATTATGGAGAAGACAATGGTTCTGTGTGGACTGATTCGTGTGTGGAGTTTTTTGTTATCCCGGCGGATGATGAGATTTATTATAATATTGAGTCTAATTGTATTGGCACTGTGCTTCTGGCTACCGGAGAAGACAGGCATGCCCGTGAACGTGCCTCTTCTGAAGTGTTAGCTCGAATTCAGCGCTGGGCAAGTTTGGGTCAAGAACTATTTGAAGAACGTACGGGCAAGTGTTCGTGGCAACTTTCACTTGTGATTCCATATACAGCCTTTTTTAAGCATTCTATCAAATCTCTTGATGGAGTTACAATTAGAGGCAATTTTTACAAGTGTGGTGATCAGTTGAATACTCCTCACTACATTTCATGGAATAAAATTGAAACAGAGAAACCGGATTTTCATCGTCCGGATTTTTTTGGAGAACTATACTTTGAGTAATGTTTTGGCTATAGTAGAGTGATAACACTCTGTATTTTGTATATTTTATGCCAAAGTATGCTATTAAGTAGTAGATAACATTTATTTTTGCAGCATGTTAAGTTTGAGAAATCATAGATTAGAACGTACTTTTTGGAGTGCTTTGGGTGCTGGTGTATTGACACTGGTTATGTATTCGTGTGCAAATATGGGGAATCCCAATGGTGGTCCGATTGATGAAACTCCTCCTAAATTTATTGGGAGTACACCTCGGATTGGAGCTTTGAATAACGATAAGCAGAAAATAGTCCTTGAGTTTGATGAATTCATTAAGATAGAAAAGGCTTCAGAGAAGGTAATAGTTTCTCCTCCTCAGGTACTGGCCCCTGAAATCAAACAAAACGGCAAGAAGGTAACGGTGAATCTGCTCGATTCTCTGAAATCGAATAAGACCTATACCGTTGATTTCTCTGATGCAATTGTTGATAACAACGAAGGAAATCCATTGGGAAATTTCACTTATACTTTTTCTACTGGTGCAGTAATTGATACAATGGAAGTTTCCGGTTATGTACTCGATGCTTCTAATCTGGAACCGGTGAAAGGGATATTGGTCGGACTTCATTCCAACTTATCCGATTCTGCTTTTGTAAAATTACCATTCGATAGAGTTTCACGTACTGACAGTCGCGGACACTTTATTATAAAAGGTATTGCCCCTGGTACCTATCGCGTTTATGGGCTACAGGATGCCAACCAGAACTTTGCTTTTGATCAGAAAAGTGAAGTTATTGCTGCAGCAAAGTCAACCATAACGCCACACTTTGAGACTCGTAGCCGGCAAGATACTATCTGGAAAGACAGCATAAAGATAGATACAATCAAAACAAGGCAATATACTCACTATTTGCCCGACGATATTATTCTTCGTTCTTTTAAAGAAGATGTGAAGTCTCAGTATTTAATAAAAACCGAACGACTTACCCACCAGAAGTTCTCTTTTTATTTTGCTGCTCCGGCAAGTAAATTACCCGAGATCAAGGGGATGAATTTTGATGAAAAGAATGCTTTCTTCATAGAAAAGTCGCTAAAAAATGATACTATAAATTATTGGATAAAGGACTCTTTGATTTATAAAAAAGATACCTTGAATATGACCTTGGGTTATCTTTATACAGATACTCTGGGGAAACTAGTCCCCAAAACAGATACTCTTAGTCTGGCTGTGAAGAAAATCAAAGGTGGGATAGTAGCTCCCAAAAAGAAAAAAGAGGGTGAACCGGAACCTACGAAGTTTTTGCAGATGAAGTCTTCCGCTTCCCAATCAATGGATGTATACAACGATATAAGGCTTGAATTTGAAGAACCGATTGCCCGTTATGACACTACGGCTATTCACCTGAAACAGAAGGTTGATTCGTTATGGAAAGATGTTCCTTTTGCATTCAGGCAAGATACGCTTCATCCGCTTACCTATAAACTTCTGGCAGAGTGGGAACCTCAAAAAGAATATACCTTTAAGGTTGATTCAACAGCTTTTCATGGAATTTACGGACTCTTTACTGATAAATTAGAATCAGCGTTTAAGGTTCGTTCGCTTGATGAATATGCTACTTTATATATGAATGTATCCGGAGCAGATTCTACTGCTTTTGCAGAGTTACTTGACGCACAGGATAAACCTGTAAGAAGAGTCAAGGTTGTCAATGGTAAAATAGACTTCTACTTCCTGAATCCGGGAAAATATTATGTTCGCATAATCAATGACACAAATGGTAACGGGGTTTGGGATACCGGAAACTATGAAAAGGGAATTCCACCCGAAGAAGTTTTCTATTATCCTATGGAG
The DNA here is from genome assembly GCF_963676325.1 of uncultured Bacteroides sp. NCBI lineage: Bacteria > Pseudomonadati > Bacteroidota > Bacteroidia > Bacteroidales > Bacteroidaceae > Bacteroides > uncultured Bacteroides sp. The sequence goes on along the minus strand of NZ_OY781099.1, from coordinate 8,194 downwards.
CTTGATCTGAAGGCTCTTTGGGAAGTTGAACAAGACTGGAATGTTCGAGGTGTATCTTTAGATAAACAAAAACTGGACGTACTTAAAAAACAAAAGCCAGATGAAGATAAGAAGAAAAAGAAGAACCAGAATAGTAAAACGAATTCAAACACTAGGAGAAAATATTAAGTCTCGTTGTGTTTCGGTTTTACTTTTGTTAATGCTCATCAGTATGAGCCCTTCTGTTCATGCGCAATGTGAGGCAAATAATGACGCCTTCCAATCGGGTGAACATGTAATGTATGATCTTTATTTTAACTGGAAATTTATTTGGACTAAGGCCGGGCTTGCCAGTCTCACTACAAATGCCATGCACTATGGCACTAAGCCTGCCTACAGAATGAATTTGATGACTTTTGGAAGCAAGACTGCAGACTTCTTTTTTAAGATGAGAGATACCTTAACCTGTATTATTGGTGACCGGATGCAGCCGTATTATTTTCGGAAAGGGGCTGAAGAGGGAGGCAAATATACTGTAGATGAGGTCTCTTTTTCCTATCACAATGGTGTTAGCTATGTAAAGCAGAAGCGAATCAAGAATAATGGTAAGCCTAAACTTTCATCAGCAGAAGACAGTCGCTGCATGTATGATATGCTCAGTATACTGGCTCAGGCCCGTTCTTTTGATTCTGCAGACTATAAAGTTGGTCAGCATATCAAGTTTCAGATGGCTACAGGCTTAAAAATTGAAGAGCAAACGCTTATTTATAGAGGAAAGCAGATCACTGAAGTTCAAAATGATGCAAAATACCGAACTTTAGTCTTTTCTTTAGTGGAATATAAAAAAGGAAAAGAGAAGGAGGTGATAACCTTCTATATTACTGATGACAAGAATCATTTGCCTGTACGTCTTGATTTGTTCCTGAATTTTGGCTCGGCGAAGGCTTTTCTTAAAAGCGTAAAGAACAATAAACATCCGCTGACATCTATCGTTACAGACTAAAAGGAAGTTTGCTGTCTTTGCGGTACATTGTTGCTTCAAAATCGGCAATCAATTCTCCTTTTTGGTTTGTGATATCCACATGATAGTGTCCGGTGCGTTTGTGCATAAATCTTTCTGTAGCTTCGGCAAAAAGAGTATCTCCGGGACCGCTGGTGCGAAAGAAATTGATTGATGAAGTAAGAGACAAAGCCAAGTTCCCATGAGAGTTTGCTGCTGCAGCTAAAGCCAGATCGGCCAATGTAAAGATAGCCCCTCCCTGCGTTGTGTTTCCGGCATTCAGATGTTGCTCAGTAACAGTCATCATAACCTTTCCATATCCGGGTTTTATTTCCAGCAGTTCTATTCCCGCTTGTGCGGCAAAGCGGTCGTCTTTAAAGAATTCGTTCGCAGTCATTTGGCATTAATATAGAAAGAGTGAAAAACACATTCGCATTTTTCACTCTTTGTTATTTTGTGGTTTTTACTTATTTAGCTTCCATTCAAAGCCATCTTTAGTATCCTTGATCTCGAATCCTAAAGCGGTAAGCTCATTTCTGATCTTGTCGGCAGTAGCCCAATCCTTATTTGTTTTGGCCTGAATACGTAGCTCAAGTAACATGTCTACTACCTTGTTGTAGGTCTCGGTATTACTTTGAGCAGCTCCGGCTTCTTCTTTCAGTCCAAGAATATCAAACATAAATAGATGGAATACATCCTTCAGTTCTTCAAGATCTTCTGCCGAAATAGTATTGTTACCAGCCAGAATATTATTAATCATCTTAGTTGCGTCGAACAGATGAGAGATCACAATTGGTGAGTTCAAATCATCATTCATAGCCTCGTAACATTTTGCACGAAGAGACTTAACATCAACTGTTGAAGCATCAGATGGAGTAATCTTGCTCAGGTTAGCTACAGCTTCCATTAAACGTTGAAGTCCTTTTTCTGAAGCTACCAGTGCTTCGCTGCTAAAGTCCACAGTGCTGCGGTAATGAGCCTGAAGGATAAAGAAACGGATAGTCATGGCGCTGAAAGGCTGTGTAAGTAGTGGGTGAGAACCATTGAAGAACTCTTCAAGAGTGATGAAGTTTCCAAGAGATTTCCCCATCTTTGTACCATTGATGGTAATCATATTGTTGTGCATCCAGTAGTGAACAGTCTCTTTTCCCAGAGCAGCAACCGACTGTGCAATTTCACATTCATGATGAGGGAATAACAAATCCATACCTCCACCGTGAATATCAAATTCTTCACCCAGATACTTTGTTCCCATTGCCGAGCATTCCAGATGCCAACCGGGGAAACCTTCACTCCATTCAGAGTGCCAGTGCATGATATGTTCCGGAGATGCCTTTTTCCATAAAGCAAAATCGGCAGAGTTACGTTTCTCGCTTTGTCCGTCAAGGTCGCGTGTTGTGCTTAGCAGTTCTTCCACATTTCTGCCCGAAAGCTTTCCATAACGGTGATCCTTGCTATACTTTTCAATATCAAAGTACACTGAACCTTCGCTTTCGTATGCATAGCCGGCTTCTAATATCTTGCGAACAAATTCCATTTGTTCAATGATGTGTCCTGAAGCCTGAGGCTCAATACTTGGAGGAAGAACATTCAGCGCTTCCATTGCGTGATGGTAACGAGTCAGATAATACTGAACGATTTCCATTGGTTCCAGCTGTTCAAGGCGGGCTTTCTTTGCAATCTTATCTTCTCCTTCGTCGGCATCATGTTCCAAATGGCCCACGTCGGTAATATTACGAACGTAACGCACTTTGTAGCCTAAATGCTTGAGGTAGCGGAATAATAAATCAAAAGTAATGGCCGGGCGTGCATGGCCTAAATGTGCATCACCATATACTGTGGGTCCGCAAACATACATTCCTACATGAGGTTCGTTCAGAGGAACAAAAAGTTCCTTCTTCCTATTTAATGTGTTGTAAATCGTTAGTTTATGTTCCATAACTCATTATTTTTTGAAATACAAAGGTACAATAAATTATTTGCAGCTCATTCTATTTGATTACGTAATTTGGGGATTTTATTTTCACTTTTGATGAAATTTAGGACTTTTTGAAAAGAATTTGTTCTTATCTGGCCTTTTTTTTATTAAATCTTATGTGTAATTGAAAAGATGGGTTAATTTTGCAATCTGATTTAGTTTAAAACATGGCAGACGATTCTTTATTTCTATTAGACATAGACAATGTGCTTCGAACAAAAGCTCCGGGAAAATTCAAATATATTCCGAAGTTTTTTATCTCTTATCTGAAGAAAATTGCTCATCAGGAAGAACTGAATGTCTTTTTGAAAAGTTCCAAAGATAAGGTGGGAGTTGATTTTCTGGAAGCCTCGATGGATTTTCTGGATGCAAAAATAGAAGTAAGGGGAGCCGAGAACTTTCCAGAAGGAGGGTTTTGCACTTTCGTCTCCAATCACCCGCTGGGTGGGCTCGACGGAGTGGCTGTAGGTTATGTGCTTGGAAAGCATTACAACGGAAAGATTAAGTATCTGGTAAATGATCTCCTGATGAATCTTCGTAATCTTGCTCCGCTTTGCATTCCGGTAAATAAAACAGGATCGCAGGCAAAGAACTTTCCGGCTATGGTTGAAGCGGGATTTAAATCAGAGAATCACCTGTTAATGTTTCCTGCCGGAATGTGTTCCCGCCGCCACAACGGTGTGATCAGAGACCTTAGCTGGAAAAAAACATTTATTGTTAAGAGTGTTCAGTCGCAACGGGATATTGTTCCGATGTATTTTGAAGGACAAAATTCTGGTTTCTTCTACAATCTGGCTAACATTAGAAAGTTTTTAGGGATTAAGATAAACATTGAAATGCTCTATCTGGTAAATGAAATGTTTAAAAACAGACATAAAACATTTACGCTGACAATAGGGAAACCAATTCCCTGGCAAACTTTTGATAAATCAAAGTCGCCGGCAGAGTGGGCTGATTATGTGAAAGAGATTGTTTATAAGCTGAATACGCAAAAAGTACAAAACACAAAATAATGGAAGATATAATAAAGCCAATTAGTAAAGAGATTCTGAAAGCGGAACTGACTGATGATAAGCGCTTAAGGATGACTAATAAAAGTAATAATTATATTTATATCATTACACATCAGGATTCTCCTAATGTAATGCTTGAAATAGGACGCTTACGGGAGATTGCTTTCCGTGCAGCGGGAGGAGGTTCCGGCTTGTCTACTGATCTCGATGAGTATGATACGATGGAGAACCCATATAAACAATTAATTGTATGGAACCCCGAGGCTGAAGAGATACTTGGAGGTTACCGCTATATACTTGGAACGGATGTTAACTTCGATGAAAAGGGACATCCTATACTTGCAACATCTCACATGTTTAACTTTTCTGAAAAGTTTATCAAGGAATATCTTCCTACTACCATAGAACTGGGACGCTCGTTTGTTACACTCGAGTATCAGTCTACCAGAGCAGGTTCAAAAGGGCTGTTTGCCTTGGATAATCTGTGGGACGGTCTTGGAGCGTTGACGGTAATAATGCCAACTGTAAAGTACTTCTTTGGAAAGGTAACTATGTATCCTAGCTTTCATCGTCATGGACGGGATATGATTCTTTACTTTCTTAAAAAGCACTTTGGCGATAAAGATGACCTTATAACTCCAATGAAACCGTTGGAAATGGAGTCGGATGAAAATGATCTGGCAAACATCTTTGATAAAGATACTTTCAAGGAAGACTATAAAATCCTGAATGCAGAAGTTCGCAAGCTGGGATATAACATTCCTCCGCTGGTGAATGCCTATATGAGCCTTTCTCCCACAATGAAAATGTTTGGAACAGCCATTAATTATGGCTTTGGCGATGTAGAAGAGACTGGTATCCTGATTGCTGTAGATGAGATTCTGGAAGATAAGCGAATCCGTCACATTGATTCTTTTGCTAAAGAGAATCCGCAGAATTGCATGATTACATCCGGTGCCAACAAAATAATTTTTAAGGCAGACTAATTATCTTTTTAAAATATAGTAAAAAAAAGGAGAGGGAAACCTTTCCTTTTTTTGTTTCCTTGTACAGAAGATTGCATTCTTTTGTACAAAAGAATTAATTCTTCTGTACAAAAGAATAGATTGTTTTGTACAAGATGCAAATAACGCTTAAGCTTTCTCTTGTTTTTCTCCGTTCTTGCCCAATAAAACGCCCTTGTAAACAAACTGTTTTCCCTTTATCTTTGTTATAAAGAGTTGGTAATTTGCCCAATAAAAGCTCTGTTTCTGTTCAATCAACGCCACGGAAAGACTTATTTATAAGAATTTCCTTATAATCAATAGGTTTTTCCATTAATATTCAATCACTTTGCATAATCAGATGATATTTTTACGTACTTTTGCGCGATTTATTTTAAGGACATAAAAGGATGAAACAACAACACAAAGTGCCCTTTGGAATTATGGGCATATTTATGGCTATCGGGATTGTTTACGGAGATATCGGAACATCTCCTCTGTATGTAATGAAAGCCATTATTAATGGCGCACCCGTAGGGCTACGTTCAACGCCTGATTATATTATCGGAGCTATCTCGTGTATAATCTGGACTTTGACATTGCAGACAACAGTAAAATATGTAATTGTAACTCTCCGCGCCGATAACAAGGGTGAGGGAGGCATTTTATCTTTGTTTGCTTTAATTCGTAAAAAATATAGGTGGACATACGTTATTGCCACTATCGGAGCAGCCACGTTATTGGCCGATGGTGTTATTACCCCGGCCATTACAGTGCTTTCCGCTATTGAAGGATTAAATGTATTGGTTCCGGCCATTCCGGCCATTCCGGTTTCACTGGCCATCATTATAGCTATTTTTCTTATCCAGCCTCTGGGTACCGCACGTCTGGGAAAACCATTTGGACGAATCATGTTCCTGTGGTTCACAATGATTGGTATTTTAGGATTCCTGGCCTTCGTTCATTATCCAATGATTATTAAGGCATTTAATCCGGTTTATGCCATTAAAGTATTGGTCACTTCTCCTAATGCCTTTATTATATTAGGTGCTGTTTTCCTTTGTACAACCGGTGCCGAAGCACTTTATTCGGACCTTGGTCACTGTGGATTGCATAACATTCGTGTATCCTGGGTATACGTAAAGGCAACATTGATTTTAAACTATCTGGGACAGGGTGCATGGATCATTACCCATCCGGCTCAGGTTGTAACAGATATGAATCCTTTCTTTGCAATTATGCCAAGCTGGTTCTCTTTCATTGGGGTTGGTATGGCTACATTGGCTGCAATTATTGCCAGCCAGGCATTAATCAGTGGCTCCTTCACCATTATCAGTGAAGCTATTTCACTGGATTTGTGGCCAAACATCAGAATTAAGTATCCTACTGAAATCAAGGGTCAGATGTTTATCCCTCAGGTAAACTATGTACTTATGATTTTATGTGCACTTATTGTATTGGCATTTGGTTCATCATCTAATATGGAAGCTGCTTATGGTCTTTCCATTACTATCACAATGCTGATGACCACCTTGCTGCTGTTTATGTATTTTCAGTTCAAAAATGTGCCTCTGTTTGTTAGTATTCCGTTAACCTCCTTCTTCATCACAGTAGAGACTAGTTTCTTTATTGCAAATATGTTTAAGTTTGCTCATGGAGGTTGGGCTACTATACTTATTGCCGGTTTCATTTTTGGCGTAATGTATGTTTGGTATAATGGCCGACGCATAAAGAACCACTGTTCTACATACGAACCTATTGCACCAACTCTTGAGTGTCTTCAGAAAATCAGTGTGGATGAATCAATCCCTAAATTTGCCACTCACCTGGTTTATGTGACCCGTGCTAAATATCCAACTGATATGGAAAGCAAAATTTACTATTCACTCGTCAATAAACAACCTAAACGGGCAGATACCTATTGGTTTGTTTACCTGCACCGCAGTGATGAACCATATCATTTTAAGTATGATGTAACAACCTATGTTCCACAGAAAATGTTCAGACTTGATATCTATTCAGGGTTTAAGCAGGGCGCGCACATGGATAAGTTTGTTCACCTAATCTGCAAAGAGTTGGAAGAGAGCGGACAAGTGGATTTAATGAGTCGCTATCCATCATTGAGAGAAAGGAATATTGAAGGTGACTTCAGGTTTGTTGTTGTTGAAAGAATAGCCCGTAATCTGGATATCTCTCCAATAAGGAAAACTATCTTGCTGCTTTACTATCTGATAAAGAAGTGTTCTACATCCGACACTCAGATTCTGGATTTGGATCCATCTGTAGTAACACTGGAATATGTTCCTTTAAAGTCTATGCAATAAGCAGATATTATTCAAATATATATATCACAACTTTAATAGTTGTTCATGAGGATGCCCGCAAAGGCATCCTCATTTTCTTTAATACCGGTACGAATTATACAGCAGGCAGACTGTTTCCTTTGATCTTCCGGTAAAGATCCAGTGCGTAAACATCTGTCATGCCCGACACATAATCAAGCACCGCCTGTATTTTCCCGTAAAGAGTAGGAGCATTTACGTTATATTGGCTCGACATGCGGTTAATCAGCAGTTGAGAATAAGCCTTCTCCGGAGAACTCACTGCATCGATGAAAAGGTCAATAAGCGTGCTTATTACACGGAAACCGGCCAATTCAATATCAAGCACATCTCCCGAACGGTATATCTTTTTCAGTGAAATCGCTTCACAATGCTTATAAGCTTCTTTAGGCCGCTGGGAAATATTCTTTATCAGGCTCCCTTCAAAGGCTCCGGCCAAAATAGACTCTTCGTTATCCACAAACACACGGGTGCACTCTTTAATCAGCAAACCAATCACCGAAGATCTCAGATAAGCAATCTGTTCGTTCGTATCACTCACAATCTTCATTGTTTCATTGATATGAGCTTGCCTGCTCTCTTCAAAATACCCCATAAGTAACCCTTTTGTTTCCTCGGTGGTTAGTATTTTTAATTTATGCGCATCCTCAATGTCCATCATCTGATAGCAAATGTCATCAGCTGCTTCCACGAGATAAACCAGCGGATGGCGGGCAAATTGCAGTGGCTTTTCATTCATACAAATCATTCCAAGCTCTGTCGCTATTCGTTTAAAATCTTCCTCTTCGGTAATGAAGAAGCCGAATTTAGATTTCTTACCTGCTAAAAGCGATGAAAAGGGGTATTTTACAATAGAAGCCAAGGTAGAATAGGTCATGGCAAAGCCACCTTTCCGTCTT